>NZ_JALJRC010000001.1:0-860959 GCF_024519925.1 Cytobacillus sp. Bac17
TGTCGATGCAGGCGATGCTTACTTTCGCTGCCATGAATTTGAAGAAAATGGCCAACTGGACTTGGCAAGGTCCAGAAATGGCCTAAATGATAACCTCGGAGAGGTCTGCAATTCTCTGTAATTACTTGAAGTCCTACAAAAAATCAAAAAAAGAGTTCGGAATGAGACTATTCCGAACTCTATTTGTCTACAAACTGAAAGCTAAGAGCGTCCACTCTTAGCTTTTTTTGATTTTTGAAGGATTATTAATCTTATATGTCACTGCTTCTTCTACAATGAATTCCTCGTCACAGTCTTTCCCTTTAGGCAGTTTCTTTTTAACAATTTTCCCATCAAATTCAAGGCTTTCCCCTGGCTTAAGTTCGAATTTCTTCAGCGTTTTTGAGTGGGAGCACCAGCCAAGTCCCACTTCAATCGGTTCATTCTCTTCAATGACAACATCTTCTAAGACGATGACTTCATCATTTTCTTCATTGAAATGGTTCCAGCTCAAGGCAAATTGTTTTACTTTAGCAGTAAAGTGGGCCTTTTCTGCTGGCAGTTCCAATGCAGGCTGTTTTTCCTTCTTGGCTTTTTTTGCTGAAGGCTTTGTCTTATTGCTGTTTTCAGACGGATTCTTAGTAACGTCTTCAGACTTCTCACTGTCTTTTTTAGGTGCTTCCTTTTCAGAAGGAGCAGAGAAACCAGCAGTCAATGCTTTTCCAAAGCTTGGCGACTGCATCTCTTTAAGATAAGCCGGGTGTATGCAGCTCAGATTTCCGTCCTGAAATTCGATTATGATTGTATAATAATCATCAGACTCACCGTATGCCTGATAACCTTTCACAGTTACAAGCCGCTGCTGTGATTTTTCTTTATACCAGAATTCCTTCTTAACTTCCCTTGTAGTTGATAAGCCCCATTCCCTGACTTTCTCTTCATAATGAGCATCATCCTGAAACGTTTCAAATTTCCCCACTGGAGGAAAATATACCGTATTGTTTGAGTCTTCAATATGAGGCAGAGTTATTGCCAATCCGTCCACATCCTTTCAAGATTATTTTAATGGCCGTTCATGATAAAATCAAAAATGAGGAAGGGTTTTTCCGATAACTTTTGAATATAGTTAATAAATGAATGACAGTTTTGCTGTAAAGGAGGCTATAAGATGAAGACATACAAAAACAGAAATGATGTTCCGCTAAATGAAAAATGGAATCTGGAAGACATTTATTCCAGTTTGGAAAAATGGGAGGAAGATTACCAGAGGATTGAACAATTAGCTGATAAGCTGAAGACCTTTGATGGGCAGATTCAAGATGGTTATTCCCTGTATCAATATCTTGAGCAAAAAGAAAAACTTTCTTACATATTTAATAAGCTATATGCATATGCGATGCTAAAAACAGATGAAGACACACGGGTGTCTGATTCACAGGCTTTTGTGGACAGGGCAAAGCAATTAGGCGTTAAAATCAGTTCTTCCACTTCTTTTTTTATGCCTTTTCTTTTAAGTCTGGATGAAGAAACCCTAAAAAGCTATATTGCTGAGGAAAAGGGCTTGAAATACTTTGAGGAAGATCTGCTCGAATCTTTCCGCTATAAGCCTCATGTCCTTAATAAGGACCAGGAAGAAATTCTGTCCCGCCTTGGCGAAGCACTTTCGGTTCCAAGTCATACATTTGGAATGATGAATAATGCTGATATAAAGTTTGGCGATGTAACAAAAGACGATGGCGAAAAGGTTGAACTGACACGCGGCATGTATGCAAAAATTATGGAAGAGGAAGACCGGGAAAAGAGAAAAGAAGCGTATAGGGCCTATTACCAGCCTTATGTGCAGCTAAAGAATTCCATTGCTTCCACCCTTTCTGCTGCGATAAAAAACAATGTGAGCATGGCCAAAATCCGGAATTATCCTTCAGCCCTTGAAAAAGGATTATTTGGAGATAAGGTGCCCAAGGAAGTATATGTAAATCTTATTGAGACCACTAAAAAAAATATCGGGGCAATGCATCAGTATACCAGGATCCGCAAGAAACAGTTAGGCCTTGACGAGCTGAGGCAATATGATTTGAGTGTTCCATTAGCAGAGGGTGTAAAACCTGATATATCATATGAAGAAGCTTATGAAACGATGTGTAAAGCATTGGAGCCTCTTGGAGAGGATTATATTAATATTCTCAAGGAGTTTAAGTCAGGGCGCTATATTGATGTGCGGGAAACTCCAGGGAAGCGGTCAGGGGCGTATAACCTGGGCATCTACGGCGTTCATCCCTATATCCTCCTGAATCACCGGGATGATCTGGACAGCCTTTTCACACTTGCACATGAATGCGGACATGGTGTCCACAGTAAGCTGAGCTCTCAGCACCAGCCGCAGATTACCGCCCGATATAGCATCTTTGTAGCGGAAGTGGCTTCAACAGTAAACGAAGTGCTGCTGATTAATTATTTGCTGAACAGGGAAAAGGATAAACAAGTCCGCAGGCATCTCCTTAATCATTTTATTGATCAGTTTAAAGGAACCTTCTTCACTCAAGTCATGTTTGCTGAATTTGAGATAAAAACGCACGAATTAGCTGAAAAGGGAGAACCGCTTAACGCTGAAGTTTTCAGCGGAATCTATGAACGCTTATTCCGCGAATATAATGGGGATGAAATAGTCTTTGATGAAGAGGTAAAATTCGGCTGGGCTAGGATCCCTCATTTTTACCGTCCATTTTATGTTTATAAGTACGCTACCGGATTTGCGTCTGCCATTCATTTGGCAGCGAAAATTCTTGAAGGGGACAAAGAAACGCTGCAAAGCTATCTTGAGTTCTTAAAAAGCGGAAGTTCCGATTATCCGCTTGAGCTGTTAAAGAAAACCGGAGTGGATCTGACTTCCCCATATCCAATTGAAAACTCACTTCGGAAATTCAGAGAACTTGTAGAAGAATTCGGAAACCAATAGAAGAATCCGGCCTGTTTCTTGCCTTAGAAACAGGCTTTTTTACTGTCATAATTAAAAGAACAGCTAGCTGAAATACAATTAATGGACAGGATGAAATATTCCTGCAATAATTGATGCAAACTTTAATTAAAACGAAGATAGTGCAAATATAATTGTGAAGGATGAAAGGATGAAAGTAATACTGGCAAGCCCAAATTTTCACCAGGCAAGAGGAAATACGGTTACCGTTCAGCGTATTTCTGATGGACTTAATAAGCTTGGCATCGAGACTAAAATCATTAATATCACAAACGATTACGAATTCACCTACCTGCCAAAAGCTGATATTGTGCATGGCTTTAACGCTTACAGGTTTGGCCAATTTATTAAAAGGCTTGCTAAAAGGCCTGAAAGATATGTCGTAACCATGACAGGGACGGACTTAAATATCGATCTTTATGATCCGGAAAAAAAAGCCGTTGTTTCGGAAACCATCCTCCATGCCGAAGCTATACACGTATTTGATGATGAAGCCAAGCTGGTACTCTCAAAAGAACTTCCCGAAGCAAGAGATAAAATCAGCGTTATCCATCAGGGCACTGTAATATTTCCTGAACCTGGAGGTGATTATAAGAAAGAACCTGGCACTTTTTTATTTTTGCTGCCGGCAGGGATCCGCAAGGTGAAAAATATTCCTTTTGCCATAGAAAAGCTTAAAATCATTTACGAAAAAAATCCTGAGATACGACTTTGGCTGGCGGGCCCTATTATTGAAGAAGAAGAGGGGTATATTGTAAAGTCCCTTGCAGAAGAGAATAAAGAGTGGATTCAATATCTTGGTCAAATCCCCCATCATCATATGGGGGAACTATACAGGCAAGCTGATGCCGTATTGAATACATCCCATTCTGAAGGCCAGCCTGCTGCTATTTTAGAAGCAATGGGATATTGCCTTCCAGTACTTGCAGCCAATAACCTGGGAAATCGAAATATCATTGACCATCAGGAAACCGGTTTAATCTATACAAATCCGGTCGAATTTCTTGATTATGCAGACAAACTAGTGAATAATTACGAGTTGAGGATAAAATTGGGGCGTGCTGCCAAATTCTATGTTGAATGCAGCCATTCTTCAGAATATGAAGCTAAAACACTTCAAAAAATGTACAAAACCATTTTAGAAAAGTCCCAAGTAAATAATCATAGGCAAGGAGAGAGAAATATGTCGAGAGAAGAAATCATAAAACTAACTTCTTTATCTACAAAAGGCGGCTGAGGATGCAAAATTGGTCCTGAAGACCTGGCGCAGGTTCTGCGTCATTTGCCAAAGTCTGTACCTGACCCCAACCTTTTAGTAGGACTGGATACTTCTGATGATGCAGGTGTATATAAAATAAATGATGAAACTGCCCTGGTGCAGACACTTGATTTCTTTACTCCTATCGTGGATGACCCGTATATGTTCGGGCAGATTGCCGCAGCCAATTCACTTAGCGATATTTACGCTATGGGCGGAAAGCCGATAACCGTTATGAATATTGTAGGTTTTCCAATCAGCAAATTGGATAAAAACATCCTTGCAGACATTCTGGCTGGCGCATCAGATAAAGTTAGAGAATCCGGTGCTGTTTTAGTTGGAGGGCACTCCATTGATGACCAGGAGCCAAAATTCGGTTTATCTGTGACTGGAACAGTACATCCTGAACGAGTTAGAACAAATGCAGGAGCCAAACCTGGTGACAAACTGATTTTAACCAAGCCGATTGGCGTGGGCATTCTTACTCAAGCGATTAAAAGGGATATGCTGGATCAGGAAGGAATTGACCGTGTAATGGAAGTCATGGCTGCCTTAAATAAAGACGCAGCTGAAGCTATGGATAACTACCAGGTCAATGCCTGTACAGACATTACCGGTTTTGGCCTTCTAGGCCACGCAATGGAGATTGCGGAAGGAAGCGGCACAGGCATTACCATTGAAAGCAAAGCCGTTCCAATCCTTCCAAAAACAAGAGAGCTTGCTGAACAGAATATTATTCCTGGAGGCTCCAAAAAGAATCATAAATGGCTGTCCGGCCGAATTCAATATGAAAATATTGATGATGTGGACCAGGTGATCCTTTGTGATGCCATCACTTCAGGGGGACTTTTAATAACCGTTCCTGAAACAGAAGCTGAATTGCTCCTTAAAGATCTTAAGGTAAAAGGAGTAGAATGGGCTTCCATCATTGGGACTGTCACAGATCAGAATCCTGGAAAGATTACTGTTATCTGAAAAAAGGACTCGAAAAGAGTCCTTTTTTACCTTTACAAAATTAAGGCTGTTTTCGTTAGAGTTTTTACTTGCAACTAAATCTAACAATAGAGTTGATTGTAGCGGAGGGCATTTGATCCTCGAAAATGCATCCGCATTTCTTCGTGCGGTGTTGATTCAGGGAAGTTTATTCAATGTCCTGCGGGAAGCCAGGGAAGTGAGAGGCGCAGGCGTAGCCGAAGAGGATCTCATCTCTCCCCGCGGGTTCGCTGCGTGCATGCAGCCAAAGATCAACGAACAATATTCACAAGCTAACCGACATTTTGTAGCAATAGAGCCAAAATCAAAAACAAGGAAGTGCAAACATGAAAAAATTCTTAATGCTCATAACTATCTTTTCACTGATGCTTTTGTCAGCATGCGGCGGAAATGAAACAGATAACACAGACGGAAACGGAAAAGAACAATCGAAAGAAACGTTCACCATTGGGGTCATTCCAGTTCAAACAGAGGGATCCATGGAAGCTGCCATGGAGAAACTTCAGTCCACTTTATCTGAAAAACTCGATAGGGATGTAGCTGTCGAAGTATATCCGGATTATAACGGGGTAGTGGAAGCCATGAACTACGATAAAATTGATATGGCTTATTTCGGCCCGTTAACATATGTTGTTGCACATGAGAAGAGCGGCGCAAAAGCCATCATTACACAGCTGATTGATGGAGAGCCATTCTATTATTCATATATCATCACACATAAAGACAATCCATGGAATTCACTTGAAGATTTACTGAAAAACAGCAGTGAATCTGACTTTGCTTTCGGTGATATCAATTCAACTTCAGGATCTCTAATCCCATCCATTGAATTGAAGGACCGCGAAGTTTACAAATCAGAGGACGACCACAGCTTTAAGTCCGTCAGATTTACAGGCTCGCATGATGCTACTGCATTGGCAGTTCAAAATAAGCAGGTTGATGCAGGTGCGATCGACAGCGCCATTTACAATCAATTAGTGGATTCAGGAAAAGTAGATGGAGATCAGATTAAAACGATCTGGAAATCAGAAAAGCTTTTTCAGTACCCATGGGCTGTACATGAGAACACCGATGAAGAAACGATTAAAGCATTAAAAGAAGCATTTCTGGCGATTGAAGACCCGGAAATTCTGGATGCTTTCGGGGCAAGCGGATTTACAGAGGCAAGCAATGAAGATTATGAAAGCATCCGCCAGGCTGCCCTAAAAGAGGGACTTATTAAAGAATAGGGCTGATAAGATTGTGGTTTAAAAAACGCAGCATATTAACATATTTCGTGTTGGCTTTATTCGTTTATCTTAGCATGAGGCTAACGGAATTCGATTTATCGAAATTCAAAGACTTCCGCAATATGATTGACTTTCTGTCCCATTGGTTCCCGATGGATTTTTCTCTTCTTCCAAAGATACTTGAAGACAGTCTGGAAACATTGGCCATGGCTTTTTTGGGAAGCTTTTTCGGGCTTATCATCGGACTCCCCTTAAGCTTTATGGCAGCCAAAAACACGTCCGGCTCTAAACTTATTTACCATTTAACCAGAGTCAGCCTCAGCTTTGTCCGTTCCATCCCTGAAATTGTTTTCGGTCTGATTCTTCTTACGGCTCTTGGACTTGGTCCTTTTCCTGCTGTCCTGGCCATTATGTTTCATAATATTGGGGTTCTGGGAAAACTGATCTCAGAACTCATTGAAGCATCCGATCCCGGCCCGCAGGAGGCCATGAAAGCAGTTGGTGCTAAAAGCTGGTTTGCTTCCCTGTTCAGCATCCTGCCTCAAATATGGCCAAATGTATTGTCGAATTACTTCTACCGGTTTGAGGTTGCCATTCGAACTTCTCTTATATTGGGGTTTATTGGCGGTGGAGGTATTGGCCAGAGACTTTTTAATGATTTTAAAACATTCCAGTACAGTTCAGTTTCGCTCGATGTACTGGTTATAATGATCATCGTTGTTCTTGTGGATCTTTTCGGAAGCTATGTTAGGAACCGAGTGATATAAAGGAGGCCTGAAATGCTTGAGATTCGAAATATAACAGTCCGTTATCCCGGCATGAAGCATAATGCCCTGAATTCTATAAACCTGACCATTCATCCTGGTGATTTTGTTTGTGTGTTAGGTAAAAGCGGTGCTGGAAAATCCACTTTGATCCGCTGTTTAAACGGCTTGCAGACACCATCATCCGGGGAAATCATCTGGGATGGCCAATCCTTTTCTGCACTGAGTGATGAACAGCTTCGAAAAATCCGCAGGGAGATGGGAATGATCTTTCAGCATTTTAATCTAATTCCCCGATTGACTGTACTGCAAAATGTTCTGACAGGCATGTTCGGCTTCAGGAGCAGCTTCAAGAATCTTATTGGATGGTTCACAGATGAAGAAAAGGCACAGGCTAAACAAGTCATTGCAGAGGTGGGCTTAGCCGATTTTGCCGATCGCAGGGTCGAGCATCTTAGCGGAGGGCAAAAACAGAGAGTTGGCATTGCAAGGGCTCTCCTTCAAAATCCAAGTTTCCTTCTAGGCGACGAGCCTGTTGCAAGCCTGGATCCTGGAACTTCAGACCGGATATTCAGCTTGCTTCAGGAGATGCATGAGCGGCATAAGCTTCAAACCATTATTAATGTCCATGATGTTCAGTTAGCTAAACGATATGCAACCCGCATTATCGCTTTAAAAGATGGGGAAGTCGTTTTTGATGATAAACCAGAGCAGTTTACAGACGATATGTATGTATTTACATATGATGCAGAAAGTTATGGCGAGAAATCATATATCCGTTCTACTTAAAAAAGGAGGCAGAGGAAATGGCCAATTGTCCATGAGTTGTGGATAGCTCGAACGTCGTGTACGTTTCGAATGACCCTGATATCAAACTATTTAATGAGGGCCATGCATCGAAGAAAACAGTGGTGTTGACCTTTGATGATGGACCCGGTAGAGTTCTTCCGGAAATATTGGATATCTTGAAGAAAGAGAATATTCCAGCTGTATTCTTCTGGCAATCCAGGCTTTTATACCCTCAGCGTCCGTGGAAAAGAGTCATAGAAGAAGGTCATCAGATAGGTACCCACTCTTCAAAGCATTCCAATTATGTTAATTTGAGTCCACATGAACAAGTCCAGGATCTCAGCAGCAGCAAAACTAAGATTGAGTCGATCATCGGCCAGGAAGTGAAGCTATTTCGGCCCCCATTTGGGCAGTACAATGAACACACTATAGCCGCAGCCAAACAGCTTGGGCTATCAACCATCATGTGGAGAATCTCGGCAATGGACTGGGAGCTAAAAGAACAGCCTGAACAAATTATCGCAAACGTCATAGAGAACCTGGAAGAGGGAGCGATCATTCTTTTGCATGAATTAACCCAGACTGTTGAAGCTCTCCCTGCTTTAATTGCTGAGATCCGAAATAAAGGCTATGAATTCAGTTTGCTCTAAAAAGTATCCTTGCGCAGGATACTTTTTTTGTGCAGTGAAAAAAGCAGTATTTTTTTAAAGCAGATTGATATATATTGTGGAGATAGGATGCCTATTAAGGGGGAGCTCCAGCTTGTTTACTAATATTGTGACTGAAAACGGGACTCTAAATGACCGTTACATTTTAAGAAGAGAGAACTTATATCAGGGAGCGAACGGCCGGTTTGTCGAGCGTTTTTTTATTGATGCGTCAAAAAGCTTTATTTTCAAACCTCTGACAAACAATACTCAGCTGGGAAAAGAAGTGTGGATTTTTGAAAATGTACTGTCAGAACTCCCGCTAAAGTTTCCAAAAATCCTGTCGTACTCCGTCCAAAACAAACTAAGCGATAATTGGATTATTTTAGAAGACCTTGGCACCATTACACATACATTTGATTCAAATATTGCACTGGAACTAACTGCATTAATGGCCAAATGGCACTCTCTGCCCGCTGAGCGGTTTTCCCATGCACAGCTGAAAGGTCCTAAACCGCCTATTGAGGAGATGGCAGACCAAATCCTGCAGAACAAAGAGAAAGTGTTTTCTATTTTCAAGTTACATAATATTTCAGATCGTTTAGGCAATAAAATTTTCAGCGCATTTACCAGTAAACCCTTTTCCACTGTGAAAGTTCTTTGCCATGGGGATTTGCACCAGGGGAATTATGGGTATGCGGGCGATAAGACGGTGGTTCTGGACTGGGAACATTGCCACATGAACACACCTTTTTGGGATTTGTTTCATTTAATCGATATTTCACATCCGGATTTCCCTAAGCCTAATAACCATACTATGCGAAATATGATTCTGGACTGTTATTGTAAAGAAATTCAAATTTCTGCTCCAGACAGGGAGAAGTTCAAACAGGAATATTATGTGTTTTCAGCTGTTTTTTCGGTTTGGATGATGATGCTAATACAATCAGATCTGGACAATCAGAGAGCGAAATGGACTCCAGAACAGCTGTCGAGGCAATTAAAAGAGACAATACACAATCTTGTTGAATGTGCAGAAGAAATCATTTAGAACGAAAGTCAGTTCATGCTGATTGACACAAATTGACTAATATGATATTTAAATATTGTTTAGCACTCTTAAGGTTTAAGTGCTAATGTAATGAAAATTTGAAAGGGGAGAGACTAACATGGAAACGAGACAGTTTAAGGCAGAATCCAAGAGATTATTGGAAATGATGATCAACTCCATTTACTCTCAAAGAGAGGTGTTCCTGAGGGAGCTTATTTCCAACAGCAGCGATGCGATCGATAAGATCTACTATAAAGCACTTACAGACGATTCCTTAACGTTTGACAAAGAGAGTTACTACATAAAGGTCGTTCCTGATAAGGGAAACAGAACATTAACAATCAAAGATACTGGCATTGGAATGACAAAGGAAGAGCTGGAAAATAACCTTGGCATCATTGCTAAAAGCGGTTCTCTCGCTTTTAAGAAAGAACAGGAGATTAAAGATGGCCATGATATTATTGGCCAATTCGGAGTAGGATTTTATGCGGCATTCATGGTCGCTGACGTTGTAACTGTGATCAGCAAAGCCCTTGGCAGTGAGCAGGCGTACAAATGGGAATCACATGGGGCGGAAGGATATACGATTACGCCATGTGAAAAAGAGGCAGTCGGTACTGATATTATCCTTAAAATAAAAGAAAATACGGAAGATGAAAGCTTTGATGAATACCTCGAAGAGTACCGCTTAAAATCGATCATAAAGAAATACTCAGACTTCATCCGCTATCCAATTAAGATGGATGCAGCAATCAAAGAACCAATAGAAGGTGCTGAGAATGAATATAAAGAAAGCACCGAAGAGCAGACCATCAATAGCATGGTTCCGATTTGGCGGAAAAATAAAAGTGAACTGACAGACGAAGATTATGAAAAATTTTATCAGGAGAAGCATTATGGCTTTGACAAGCCGGTAAAGCATATCCATATTCATGTGGATGGCACAATCCGCTATAATGCAATTTTATATATTCCTGAGAATATTCCATTTGATTATTATTCAAAGGAATATGAAAAAGGCCTGGAGCTTTATTCAAATGGCGTATTAATTATGAATAAGTGCGGAGACCTTCTTCCAGATTATTTCAGTTTTGTAAAGGGGATGGTGGACTCTGAAGATTTATCACTTAACATTTCAAGAGAAATGCTCCAGCATGATCGGCAGCTGAAGCTCATTGCTAAAAACATCAGCAAAAAGATAAGAAACGAACTTCAAAGCCTGATGAAGAATGAGCGGGAAAAATATGAAAAATTTTATAAGTCGTTTGGAAGACAATTAAAATATGGTGTATACAGCGATTTCGGAACCCATAAAGAAATGCTCCAGGATTTATTGATGTTCTATTCTTCAAAAGAAAAGAAACTGGCATCACTTGATGAATATATATCAAGGATGAAGGATGACCAGAAATATATTTATTACGCAGCAGGAGAGTCACATGAAAGAATAGAAAAACTACCACAAACTGAACTTTTGGCTGACAAGGGTTATGAAATACTATATTTTACAGAAGATATTGACGAGTTTGCCATTAAGATGCTTATGACCTATAAAGACAAGGAATTCAAGTCTGTATCAAGCGGCGATCTCGGCATAGAGAATGAGGATGAAAAGGTATCCGAATCAGAAGAAAAAGAACATAAGGAATTGTTCAGCAGCATGAAAGAAATTTTGTCAGGAAAAGTGACGGATGTACGAATTTCCAAAAGGCTTAAAAGCCACCCGGTTTGCCTGACAGCTGATGGAGAAGTTACCATTGAAATGGAAAAAGTCCTTAGCAGCATGCCGGATAATCAAGACGTAAAAGCAAATAAGGTTTTGGAAATCAATTCAAACCATGAAGTCTTCCAAGCCTTAAAAAATGCTTTAGAAAACGATAAAGACAAATTAAATCTGTATACAAACCTCCTATATAACCAGGCTTTGCTGATAGAAGGCCTTCCGATCAGTGATCCTGTTGAGTTTACGAATGATATTTGCAAAGTAATGGTTTAACATACCGTTTTAACAGCCCGAATCAATCGGGCTGTTTTTTTGTACTCAACTATTGCTGGCGGAAAGTTCCTGCATAGTTGAATTGAGAACCAGTCTGAAATTGGCTCTGGCTATTAAAAGGCTGCTGCATTGCTGAAAGACTTCCTCCAGCCATTTCTTGCCCAGTAAGCTGTCCCTGCATTTGATTGCAAATGTGTACGACTTCCTGGCATCGCTGAATGGCTAAGTCATGGCTTTGCAGGCTTTGTTCAATTAATTGGGCAGCCTGCTTTTCACGCTGAAGAATCTGCTCAAGCATCTGAATGTTCTGCTGTTCCTGCTACAGCATCATACGATATTGCTGGCTTCCTTGCTGTGTCTGCTGAATCAGCTGCTGAGCTAGCTGCCTGGCTTGATTTGCCTGCTGTACTCCATGTTGAGTTGTATGCATATTAACAGCCTCCTAATAATTATTCAGGGACATTTGCCCCTTTGATCTATTTCACTTTGCCCATCACCTTCACACTAGAAAATTAAATCAATAAAAGGAATCTTTTTCTTAAATTGATGTACAGCTATATATGGGAATAATTTTTGTGCTTATAAACAAACTAACAATTAAAGGAGGGAGATTATGCAGCATTTCAAGGCATTGGCTCTAAAATTTCTCGCAAGTCTTGTTCTCTTATATATCATTCTCGGATTATTCTTTGGAATGAGCTTTGTAAATGTATTTATTATAACAGCCATTCTGGGCATTACAGCTTATATCCTTGGTGATATGGTGATACTCCCAAGGAGCAGCAATATGATCGCAACGGCAGCCGACTTTGGATTGGCTTTTTTGCTCATTTGGTTTTTGAGTTCAATTCTAACCAATGGTGATAATCTTATTGCAATGTCAATAGCCGCAGCTCTTGGAGTCGCATTATTTGAATATCTATTCCACTTATATTTGCTTAGAAATATGACAGAAGCAAGTAATGAAAAAGGCACTATTAACCAAGGAAACCTTCGCTATAATACTGAAGTTTCCGAGGATTTAACACCTGTAAGACCGGATGTAAGAAGCGAAGAGGATAAATAACACATTCTGAAAACTCTTGGGAAGGGGATTATTATGTCAGTTTTCGTTTACCAGACATTTGAAGTGAAGCAGGACAATTTTGTTGAAGCGTTAAAAAACGTGAGAATGATCCAAAGCTACCGAAACGAGAATTATCAGCATGAGGTTGAGCTATTATCGCCCATTTCAGGACAAGACCATACCTATGCTTTTCTTTCCAAATATGAAGGTCTTGCTGAAATGGAGCTTCAAAACAGGAAGATGTTTGAAGATGAAGAATATAAAAAGCTAATCGAACAATTCTTCCTTGAGGATATTGTCCAGGGCAGCATGAACACACAGCTATTCAGATCTGTTACAGGATTAAAAAGCGACAGTTCAGAACAAAAGAAATAAATGCTTTGGCACCATCCTTTGCAGATTTGAACGGAAGCCGATCACCAAAAGGAATCGGCTTATTTATTTGAATGAAAGCAATAGCACGTTTAACAGCTATAGGAGATAAACAGGAGGTACACCATGGACTTTTTTCTTCCCAGCGGAAATTCCTCAAAAAAAAGTGAATCCGGTGACCTAAAATGGTGGCAATTATCATTAATTGGTGTTGGCTGTACCATTGGGACCGGTTTCTTTCTCGGTTCAGCCATTGGCATTAAGATCACCGGACCTTCCATCGTTTTTTCATTTATGTTAGCGGCACTTGGAACCTATATCGTCTATAACCTTTTGGCTAAAATGACAGCTGAAGACCCTCAGGAAGGATCTTTTTGCTATTACGCCAATAAAGCCTATGGAAAGTGGGCAGGTTTTAGCTGCGGCTGGAATTACTGGTGCTCAAATATACTTATCATGGGAAGCCAATTAACCGCGCTCTCCATTTTGACAAGATTTTGGTTTCCTCATGTGCCCCTTTGGGTTTTTGCAGCGGGTTATGCCATACTCTCCATTATAGTGGTATTAACAGGAAACAAAGGCTTTGATAAGGTGGAAAACCTGTTTGCAGTTATTAAAACAGCAGCCATTATTATGTTTATCATCCTCGCAGCAGCTGCTTTGTCCGGAGTGATTAATGGAGATGCCAGGCATCCCGGATTCCCCGGTTCTTCTGGGGAATGGTTTCCTGAAGCCTTTAGGGGCTTTTGGTCATCGTTGATTTATGCTTTCTATGCATACGGAGGAATTGAAGTGATTGGGCTAATGGCAACAAGATTAAAAAAGAAGGAGGATGCACCTAAGGCGGGCATCATCATGCTTATCGTCCTTGTCATCATCTATGTCATTTCCCTTGGCTTAGCCGTTTATATGGCTTCACATGGTGCTTTTAATGAAAAAGAGAGCCCATTTGTAACTGCAATGGATAAGTATAATCTGGCCTTCTTCCCGCACGTTTTTAATGCAGCAATCATTATTGCCGGCTTCTCTACGATGACAGCTTCACTGTTTGGAGTAACTGCATTACTGGTTACGTTGGCTGATGACGGCGATGCTCCAGCGGTATTTTCAAAAAAGATAAAGAGGTGGAAGGACCTTCCTTTACCTTCGCTGGGACTGGCTACAGCGGGTTTAATTGCATCCATCGTAACCGCCTTATTGCTGCCTGGCAAAATATATGAGTATATCACTACTGCTGCTGGTATATTAATTTTATTCAATTGGTCATTCATCATCATTTCAGCTCTTCGGATTTTGGAAAATAAAGTGTTCGGAAAGATAATGGCTGCGGTGGGATTGCTTCTGATCCTGGCTGCGGTAAGCGGCACATTAATTGAAAAGTCCATAAGGTTTGGATTTTTTGTCAGTTTAATATTTGTGGCATTAATAGCGATTGTAGCCTTAATCATGCAAAAAAAAGTATGGAAAAAAGAAGGCGGGAGCAGCTGTTAACAATAAAAAACAAACACCAGTCTTCATTCTGGTGTTTGTTCAGTTTTTAGACGCTGTAATTAAGTTTTTTCTTATTCCTTTTTAAGTAGCCCTATAAATAGGCGGTCGGTTTATTTAAAATCAGCAAGGACCAAAAGGGTGATTAAAGGAATTCACTGCAGAATTCTAATATAGGGAGAGTGCGGACTATGTTTTTGAAGTCCTGCTGATGGACAAGCTTACTTTAAATATGGGGATAATTTCTGTATGATTTGATTCAGCTTTTGAGTATTTTTTTCATACATTTCCTGTGCCTTTTTGGAATCAGTCTGCAGGGAAAACACTTCAAGGTCAGCAGCACACTTTTTTATCATTGCCATAAGCAGAGGACGCTGCTGTGGTGCAGGAACCTTAAGTGAATCATCAAATATATCTACAGTCAGTTCTCCATAAGAATCAATTTGACCCAAAAAAATGTTATCAATGGTCAAACCCAGTTTTTCTATCTCCATGTCAAGCCATTTTCTCGATTTCCCTGACTCAGCAAGGGGATCGTTTAGAATTTTCCCATCCATAATAACCGTTTGCGGCTCTTTTTCCTGAGGTAAATTCAATTGAAGATCCTTTGGGGTAAGCGGCTGGTTTTCTTTCTTCAGCATGATGCTTAGATCTCCGCGCGGCTCTAAAACAGCAAACTCCACATCTGCTGTTTTAAAGACATTTTTTTGGCGAAGCAGGGAGGATAAATCATCAATCGAGTATCTTTCTTTTTTTAAATTATCTTCTAATATTTTCCCATCTTTAATAAAGATTGTTCCTTTTCCTTCAAAGAAATCACGGAAGCTTTTACTCTTAAGCGAAAGAATATCAGCAAATAATGTAACAAGACCAAAAATCAAAATAGAAAGGATTCCGCTGGCCCAGTGGTTATCAAGCCCCATAATTATTTCACCGGCTATACTTCCGATTGTAATTCCTGATACATATTCAAAAAATGAAAGCTCTGATATTTGTTTTTTTCCTATCAGTTTGGTTATAGCGAATAAAACACCTGCGAATAAAATAGAACGTGCACCAATAAGAAGCCATTCAGGCATATTTTCATCTCCATGTTCAGTTAATTTGGTTTATATTGGGGTTCCTCAAACTCTATAACCTTTTTTCGGTGTTCAAGATCAGTTTTTATCTCGCTAATTTCCAGCATTGATTCATGGAATAGGCGCTTTGCTTCTTCATCCATTGAGGTTAAAGCCAGGTTTGATAACTGTGCTTCTATAGAACGAATTGCTGCAAGACATTGATTTACATTCGAAGCAATTGTCATTGAGATCACACCATTTCAAGATTTAAATTTATAATTGTAATAGGGCTGGCATATGCCAGCCTGAATGTCTATTGATTATATTGAGGTTCCTCTTGCTGAATCTCTTGAAGCCTTGGTTCAAGGCTGTCAATGATCGATTGTGTTTGCTGTGCGGCATTCTGGTACAGCTGTTTAGCATTTTGGTTTTCCGTAGCAAGTGCAAACGTTTCAAAGCTGGCCTGAGCGCTCTTCAAGCCAACAATTGCTTGCTTTACTTGAGTTCCAACTGTCATATTTAATTCCTTCTTTCAAATGAAAAATAAACTACACAATGTATTATTACTTTTTATTGAATGCTTATGTAATAAACTTCATACCAAATTCAGTAACTTATCATATAAGGTGATCTGGATCTCGCTTTGTATGACCCGGCTGCGAGCTGCCATATTTAAAAAGGCACTATATCCGTTCATTTCCATAATTAAAATTTCCATTAGATTAACATCCTATTTACTATAGCGCAGGAAGGAGGAGACCTAAAAAACATGTTCCGCAATATTTTATTATCAATATGGGTATTCCTGGATCCTCTTTATTATCCTTTTACCCGGCTACAGCATCTTACAGCAGATCCGGAAAAGGGAGGAGTTTTTCGTGTAAGGCTGACAAAATATAAAGGAAATGACATTCAATTATCTGACGGAGTTATCATAAGAAAAAATGATCTTTTACTTAAAATCCATCTGCATAATGTCAGGCTGTTAAAAGATTTTAACTATATGAAAAATGAGTTATTAAAAGGGAGAGCCATCTATAAACGTGTTAAGGAATCTATGCCGCTTTTGACTGCATTTATCCTCAGCCATCCGGAAGAAACGAAAATAAAAGGGGTTATTGGCATCACCCTTATAAACAAGGGATTCAGCACGCTTGGATTTGAATGTATATCTCCAAAAAATAAATTATACTGCTGGTTTAAAAAAACATTTCAATTGCCTATATATTTTTTATCGTGTTCAAAAATTTCTGCTGCAAATTTAAAAAAGCATCGCACTGTTTACTTATTGATGTCTAAAGAAAACCTGATTAATAAATATAAATAAATGATGCAGACTGTTTCCTCTAACTCCCACTAGGACTGTCCCCTCAATCCCCTTATACTTTGAAGGAGGGAGGGGATATGAATATGGCATTATTTTTCACCTTAATCTTGTTCACCGTTTTCTGTTATCTTATTTACAAAGCCAATAAAAACACTAAGAATGTAACTATAAATTCAATTTCTGTTTCCCGTCCTAATATCTCAGTTTCGGGAGATAACATAAAAATTCTTCATATATCTGATATGCACCTCGAAAATATTTCTGTCAGTCCGGATGAATTATTTGAGATGATCTCAAAGCAACCAGTGGACCTAATTGCCCTTACAGGCGATTTTCTTGACCGCAAACGAAGTATTCCTAAGCTTGCGGGCTATCTCCATGCACTGAACAAGACAAATCCAAAGCATGGCATCTATGCAGTCTTTGGCAATCATGATTATGTCTTAAAAGGTCATAACTTTGAAACATTGAAAAACACTCTAGAAGAAAATGGCTGTAAAACACTTCAAAATGAGCATGTGTCGATACAGGTTAATGGGGAAAAATTAAACATCATTGGAATTGATAATTACAGCACCAGACACAGTGATGTAAAAAAGGCCTATGAAGGAGTAATTGAAGGCTGTAATCTAGTTTTGACCCATGATCCCAATGTTGTATTAGAGATGGAAAATGTTCCTTTTGATTATTTATTATCAGGGCATTTTCACGGCGGACAGATTCATTGGCCAAAGCCATATCATTTGATAAAAATGGGCAGGCTTGTCCGGATGAAAATGGTGAAAGGCCTTCATTATCATAGCGGAAAACCTTTTTATATAAGTGAGGGACTAGGCCAGACAGGGGTCAATATCCGTATCGGCAGCCGACCTGAAATCACTTATCATGAAATATCATAATACATTCTAAAACCCTTGCCATTGCAATAGGCAAGGGTTTTAGGCGTATAATAACCATGTACAATCAGTACTATATAGGTATACACAAATATTATTTACAAACCCAATAAAATTTTTGCCAGCATATTCGAATCCCTAAAAGTAAAAATTATATAAGGGAGGAGACATATGATTCCTTCTTATTACTTAAAGGGGAGTGCTTAAACTTGAATAACTGGATAAATGCGATTTTTAATACGGGCAAAATGCAGCCGTTTTTAAATATGTTTGGCAAAAAGAGAAGAAGAAACAGAGGAATGCTGTGGGGATCTTTAATTAGCCTGGGTTTAAGTGCAGCTGCATATGGCTTTACTAGAAATCGCGGCAGAAATATGGCTCGCCCGTTTCAAAATTTAATGAATAATACAGCCCAAATGACAAATTTCCAGAAGCCAAATATGGCGGGGTTAACTGAGTTTGCAGAGGAATTAACATCAAATAAGAACCCGATAAACAACAAATTCAATAATACAGCCCAAACGAAAAACTTCCAGAAGCCAAATATGGCGGGGGTAACTGAGTTTGCGGAGAAATTAACATCGAATAAGAACCCGATAAACAACAAATAACGCATAGCAGCCCACGTATTTTGTGGGCTTTTTTTTATTTTCATAATTTTTATTTCAGCATTCGATCAGATCATCTTTTTGATTGATCCAGCTTGTTATGGAACCATAATTTATAACAAAGGAACAAGCAGAGGAGAAATAGAAGGTACCAAATTACTCCCAGCAAAAAATTATGAAGTGATAAAAACAATTGCTCGCCGCTATATGCAAGCATAAACATAGGAGGCAGCATTCCAATTGCAGTAGCTATAAAAAAATGCCTAAATGGAATATCTGCTATTCCACAATAGATATTAAACACCTGAGGAGGGATGATAACAATCATTCGGCCAAACAAAATTGCCATAAATGCATTATTTTCGAACAGGTACTGAAATTTATTAATGGCTTTATACTTTCCCAAGTAGGCGGTGAAATAATTCCTGAAATAGTATCTTGATAAAAAAAAGTAAATTAACGAAGTCAAAAGAATGCCAAACCAATTGATCAGCAGACCAACCATCGCACCAAATTTGACTCCCATTATTCCTGCAAAAAGAGTAAATGGCAAGAAAGGAATAGACGCAATCAGTACAGAAAGTAAAAACATTGCAGGAAGCCAAGATGGATCACTTGTTCGCAGCCATTCTAATAAGTAATCTTTATTGGTCATTCCAACGATCAATAAAATGACATATGCTAATCCAATCCACCATCTGCGCATAAAATTGCTCCTTGCCTATATCCCTAATCATTCGCGGCTGCCTTAATTTCAGTATGCTTATATTTTTGAAAAGAAATGTATTCACCTGGACAAAAATCATTTCTGAAGAATCCAACATAAAATAACATCAAGGTAAAAAATGGGGGAGGCAGCTGTAAAAATGCACTATATGAATTATGGTTACTATATTCCATACAGAGATATAAAAAACGAAACCTTAATGATGGTAAAGCCATTTGTGAATTATGGCTTAACAGAAGCAAAATTCACTTCAGTTTCCCATGCAATGACTGAGGTTGCAGCCATTGCGTACTTGCTGGGAAAAGGCTATAATCCGCAAACAGCATATAAACTGGTGGAATCCTGGGAGGTTAATGAATCATTTTAAATTTAGCATACTGAACTGATTCAAAATAACTGGTGATTTAAACTAAACATAAACCTTCGCTCAGGTATTTGCTGAGAGCAGGTTTATGTTTTTTCAATTCCAAAAATCCATAATCCATTGTTTCAAATCTACAATCCGCAGGTGCTCGATACTTTTATTGGTTCCTGTAACAATGATGGGGATTAGTGAATCATCTTTATGCATGGAGCCATGGGCACCGCCACCGGAATGTTCAGGTGAACTTTCACCAATGAATTCATACCCGGGTTTTGCGTCAACGACAAGAAATTCACCTTCCTGAGAATACATAGCTCCATATAGCCTTGCTAATCCATCAGGATAATCCCCATAATGAATATTCTTGTTCTTTAAGGTTAAATCGAGAATGGAGGTATTTCCTTTTATAGACCATGCTTGATTATAAACATCACGATAGGTTCCACCTGAATTAAAATCGAAGGAACCCTCATGATCCCCAGATATCACATGTATTAATTCTTTTTCCTTCCATGCAATCCAGGCAATCCTCTGATCTTTTTTTAACCTTTCGGCAATGTTTTTTACTGAAATACTTCCATTAATTTCATAGACATAAGCCATTCGTTCATTTGCTGTAATGACAATTTCATCTTCTTTTCCAGCAGGCTTGCCGAGCTTTAAAATCCTATATTCAGAAAGGATTTCTTTTAAATCGATTAAAGCTTCTTTTTTCGATTCAATGACAGGTGATTGTTTACTGTCTCCAACAATAACCCAATTATAATTTTTAAGGGCATCCTCCCATTTCGGAAAACTATTCAAGACCTCCTGAAGATACTTATCAAGTTTTTCAATTCCTTTTATTGTTTTTGGCCCTTTCCTATGTACAGTAAAGTCATTTCCTGAAATATACAGGATTGTAAATTCAGGGATAATATTTTTTTCCAAAAGGTATTTTAATTCTTGAACCGCGAAGGCATCATTAAGTCCTAAACGATTCACAATGTGATTATTCTTTTTGTCCTGTTGAATAAATGTACCTAAAGACAGCATTTTCGGCCCAGCAGTTTCGTATTCCCCAGGTAAATTACTCACTTTTGTTATCAACTTGGGTACTTTAAGGGTATGATGATAATTTCCCCGATAAATAAATGCGTTAATGGATGCTGATTCCTTTTTAATTCTGTCCAGATCCTCATGGATGGTGCTTACATTTGGACTGAGGTCAACATTATTATATTGATGTATGATACTTTCAGCAAATTGGGAAACCCCAATTTTCATTATTTCAAAAAGCCCATTTCCATAAGTGATGATTTGCTTCTTATCATTATTAAACCAAACGAGTCCAGGAATCTTAGTTTCATCCGGGTAAGCACCAGTTATTAAAGAACTGTCGATTGTAACCGACATGGTTGGATAGGAACTTACTACATTTTTACTATATTGTCCGTGTTTTAAAAAGAAGGCCAGAGCAGGAACTTTTTTCTCTTGTATTGCTTTTTTTAAAGGCTCATCCATCAACGAATCGATAACAAGAAGTATAACTTTAGGTGAAGACTGACTTTCTGTTTGAATAGCAGCTGCTTTCTTATCCTGTTCATTTGAATTTTGACCACTGCTGGCGCAGCCGAATAGGAGAATAGAAATAGCTATTATACAAGGAAGCAAACGAATCAACAATTTTCACCTGCGCTTTGAAATATAGTCTATATTAACTTTATGCAATAAATAAATTGAGGCGGGAGCATTTGATTCTCAATTGCTATTCAAAGAAATAATAATGAGACAAAAAGGAAATAAAAGAGGAGAGGGCGTCAAGGTATATTAATCATCTAACCAGCATCCAACCATATTTCATTCCCATTATTAGATCAAAACAAAAACACAAATTTTTGGTTATAATACCAACAGAAACTTTACTATCAGTATGCTTATTTTTTTGTAATTAATGTATTCTTTTTGAAATCCATCATTATCGAAGGGTTAAAACATTGGGATTGATACAAGAATATATTGTCAGCATGGAGGAGAGTAATGCCCAATAAAGATTATTAAGAGAGATTTATGTGGGACAATAAATTTTTTCTAGTTTACATAATATATATTATAGGAAGTAGTGGGTTGAAATGAAATTGTTGTCTCATTATCGAAGTATACTTAAGATAGTGAGACAACATGAAAATTTTCAGTCAAATATTACTTAAATGGTTTAATCTGCGAAAATTGAATTGAATCATTTTCAAATTTATTTTTAAAGAACTAATTCATGTTTTTCTTGCTGAAGCTATGGATAAATATTTGTTCAATCAATTCTTAAAAAACGATATTTCACAGATATTCAATGATCCCTCTTAACTGATACTTTTTTCATCTAGTTTACATAACATTTTTATACACAACCATATGTCTAAATCCATTTAATTTATTCACTATCCTGTGTAATATTAAAAAACATATCATCTTGTTCTTTATTATCCTTAATATTGCTTTTGTTTTTTTCCCCCATCTCTCCATCCGATTCATAACTCAATCCAAATGTTTTCTCCTGTTCTTTCTTCATTCTAATCGCTCCTTTGCTTTTATGATAAAATACAGCTTCTTTTACATTTGTTGCTGCGTTTAGAGCCATTTTTCACAAAACGGAACACACGTTCCATCACGCGCATTTTTTTCATACTGGCTGCAATGCAGCACTTAAATATTTTCTGGGAGTTCCGTAATAAAGCAGCTTGCTGAACTCCGGGTAAACGGATTCAAAATATATAAAGATTGGCGAATCAAGCAGCCAGGGATAATTGGTAAAAAAGCATCTATCTCCATAAACCATCGCTGTCAGCGCCAGATCCAATTCTTTTTGGAAGATAAGAAACCTTATTTTTGCGTATTGCTGATCGAATTCTCCGCCGCTGATATACACCCTTCCGCTCAGAACATACTGCCCCATTTGGGGAATCCATTCAGCAAATGCTTCATCGCGGAACTTACGATTGACTGCATTAAAATCATAGCATTCACCTATCGCCAAAAATAATTCTCCTGTTGCATCTGAGTGTGTAAGTGTATATTTCCTGCTGTCTACGGGCCTGAATTCCGTCGCAGGAGGCAAATATTTAACCGACAGCTTAGATGGATTAAAATTACTCATAATAAGCGCCCCCATATACAAATTTCCATATGCCCAGTATATGGGGTGCTGAAAGAAACGTGACAAATGCCCATATCGTTAACGCTTGCGGGAATTCATTTTCATCACTTTGGTGTCTTTTAACATCCATTTCCCTTCTTCATACAGCCAGAAAGATTCTACAAATGCGATTGTATCTGCATTATAAGCACCGCTAATTCTCTGAACTCCCAATAATCCGTTTTGTCCTTCAACAGGGATGATCTTCAGCGTGCTATAAGGATTTACCATTAGTTCAGTGGGTTCACTTAGTTTTCCGTTTAAATACAGACCAAGCCGTTCATATTCCTCGCTCCGGTCCCTTAAATCAAACGTATATGATTGTTTGGTTTCTTGAATGCTAATATTGGCTTTGTAGCCATTTTCGAATTGGCTATTGATCACTAAAGGGTCTGGAACTGCCAGTTCTGTTAACATGAAGTCCTTTAACGTATATAAATAAAAATTCGACAGACCGCCGCTTCCCCCTGTTGGAATACTTATAAACATATCTTTAATGGAATCATGATTTAAATCCTCAAACTGTATTTGAGGTTCATAGCCTCCTGCAAGCTCTGCTTTATATATTTTACCGTCTGAAGCCTTTATTTCGAGTGATATTTCCTTTAAAAAGGACGCGCCTTCCTCATAATAAACACCCTTAATATAGACGGTATCCGCCTTATTATCACCTGTTACATCCACTTTATCTTTTGACACCGTTACAGCTCTTTGTTCTTCCTCACCAGCATATACACCTGTTATGGCGGATAGAGACATAAAAAAGAAAGCCGCAAACGCAAAAAGCAATTCTTTTTTCATTTACTAATCCTCCCTAATTTTTTATTATCTTGCCCATTTATGGAAATAACATGTAAAACCACAAAAAACCTCCTATCCTAAGGATAAGAGGTTTTGCAGAAATAAATTATTTAGCTGCCTTCTTCTTTAATGCATTTTCCTTGGTTTCCCATGATTCAATCCCTTTTAGACCCGGAATAGAGTCAGCATAGAACACAGGATCTTTTCCTTCTTTTCTCTGTGCCTTATAGTCCTTCAGGGCTGCAAAGGCAATTTTAGCGAGCAATACAATTGCAATAAAGTTAATGATGGCCATTATACCCATGAATAAATCTGCAAGGCTCCAAACAATTGCTAAATCTACTACAGATCCGAAAATAACCATTCCCAGTACGGCAATGCGATAAATAAATAACGCAGAGCTACTTTCTTTAATAAATTCAATATTCGTTTCACCATAATAATAATTTCCGATTACAGATGTGAACGCAAATAAGAAAATAGCAACAGCTATAAATATTGGTGCCCATGATCCAACATGTGTGCTAAGGGCTGCCTGTGTCAATTCAATGCCTGTAAGGTCAGAATTAGCATATTCACCTGATAGCAGAATAATAAAGGCTGTAGCAGAACAGATTAATATCGTATCTACAAATACCCCAAGGGTTTGAATCAATCCTTGTTTTACAGGATGGGATACTGAAGCTGTAGCAGCCGCATTTGGCACGCTTCCCATTCCTGCTTCGTTTGAAAAGAGACCCCTCTTAATCCCCATCATCACTGCGGCACCCATTGCTCCGCCAGCAGCCTGATCGAGCCCGAAAGCTCCTTTAATTATGCTGCCAATCAGATTAGGGATTTCTGTAATGTTCATAATGACAATTACAATGGCAACCGCCAAGTATATAACCGCCATAATCGGCACAACGACTTGAGATACATATGCAATTCGTTTAACACCGCCGAAAATGATGATCGCTGTTAATGCCGCCAGTACAAGTCCAATAGATAGACGGCTGGCACCAAATGCTTCACTAAAGGCTAATGAGATGGTGTTTGATTGAACAGAGTTAAAAACCAACCCAAAACAGAATGTAATAATGATTGCAAAAATTATTCCCATCCAGCGTTTATTTAGCCCTTTTTCCATATAGTAGGCCGGGCCTCCGCGGAAACCATCCTTATCTTTCACTTTATAAATCTGAGCCAGAGTACTTTCAATGAAGCTGGAAGCCCCGCCAATGAGTGCAATGAGCCACATCCAGAAAACTGCACCAGGTCCGCCTGCCGCTATGGCAGTTGCTACACCTGCTATGTTACCAGTACCTACACGGGATGCTGCACTAATAGTAAAAGCCTGAAATGATGATATCCCTCTCTTGCCTTCTGCAGATACCATCGCTTTATCGCCCAATATTCTGAACATTTCACCTAAATATCTTAATTGGACAAACCGGCTTTTGAAGCTGAAATATAAACCTAAAATGATTAATGCGGCAATCAAAATGTAAGTCCATAATAGATCATTCAGAAAGCCTACGATTGATTCCAAAAAGCCCATACTATTCCCCCTAATCAATTCTTTTGTTATTTCACAAAAACAACACACTCCTTATAATCTATCAAAAGAATTTTTAATAGACAAGTCGAATATTCATTCCATTTCGATAAAATACATTAAAAACCTTGATATTAAGCGAAAAATAATCGATTTTGCCAATTAAGTTAAATATTTTTAATCGTTTTCATTTGAGTTTGAATAAATTTTTTATACACTTTAACTTTCTAAGGAATAATATTTTTTCTGAATTATTAATTTACAAGAATCTATCGGATTCAGTCCCTCTAAATAATCGGGAGCCATTAAAGAGCACGAACTACTATCCCTTTAACATAATTATAAGCAGACAAAAAACCCCTGCATTAACAGGGGTTTTTTAATCTTATTCAGTCACGTGGCTGTCATCTACTTCCTTGACTTCAGCCTTCCAGATGCATTTTGCTTTACCGCTTTCGGATTCGTCAATGATGAACGATCCATTGGAATATCTGTCATTAAAGCGGATGGATGAAGCAATAACTGCTTCAATATGGCCTTTTTCCGTTTCAATGTATATTTCATCTTTGCTTCTGACAATCACACACCCAACAATACGGTGAGGGTTAGATTTCAATTCACGAAGCATCACTACACCGCGCTTGGCACGGGAAGTCCGTTCAAATTCGCTCATCTTCATTTTTTTTATAGATCCTCGCTGTGTAACAATCACGACAGACTGCTCTTTCTGATCCTCAATTAGCTGAGCACCTGCGACAAAATCGCCGTCTTTAAGGTTAATGCCTTTAACGCCTGCTGCCCGGGCACCAACGATACTTACTTCCTCTTCATGGAACCAGAGGCCGAATCCCTGGTGAGTGGCAAGGAATATTTCCTTCGTGCCATCTGTTAAATAAACGTCAAGAACTTCATCAGTGCCTTTTACATTAACTGCCACAAGCGGCTTGGAATATCTTTGAGCTTTATAAGCTTTTAGCTCGGTTTTCTTTACCATTCCATTTTTCGTCATAAAGAGCAGGTATTCTTCCGTTTCAAAATCTTTAACTGGAATAGCCCGGACAATCGATTCATTCCGGTCGATCGGTATGATATTGGCAATATGCTGTCCAAGGTCCTTCCAGCGGATATCCGGCAGCTGATGTACTGGACAGTATAAATAGTTTCCTTTATTCGTAAACACAAGGAGAACATCGGTCGTATTCATATCAAGCTTTGCAATCAGCCTGTCTGAATCCTTCATGCCAAAATCCTGTCCGTTTGAGGCGGCAAACGACCTCTGGCTTGTGCGCTTGACATAGCCTTCCTTTGTTACCGTTACAATCACATCTTCACTGGCTACCAGAACTTCAAGATTGATCTTGATTTCTTCGATCTCCGCTTCAATTCTCGTACGGCGTTCATCGGCAAAACGCTTTTTGACATCTCTTAGCTCTTTTTTTATAACAGAGAATAGCTTCTTCTCACTTTCCAAAATGGATTTCAGTTCGCCGATTAGCTTAGCAAGCTCCTCAGCTTCTGCTCTTAAGGCAGTAATGTCTGTGTTGGTTAAGCGATAAAGCTGGAGGGAAACAATTGCTTCAGCCTGAGGTTCAGTGAACTCAAACTTTGCAATCAGATTATCTTTTGCATCCCGCTTATCTTTAGATGCCCGGATTGTCGTAATCACTTCATCCAGGATGGAAAGAGCCTTCATCAGGCCTTCAACGATATGCTGACGCGCCTCAGCCTTTTGCAGCTCAAACTGAGATCTGCGTGTAACAACTTCTTTACGATGGCCGATATAGGCATCCAGAAGCTCTCTTAAACCCATTAATTTCGGGTGACGATTGTGGATAGCAACCATATTGAAGTTATAAGGGATCTGCAAATCACTGTTTTTGTACAGATAATGAAGGACGCCTTCAGGATCTGCATCCTTTTTTAACTCAATCACAATCCGAAGGCCTGTCCGATCCGTTTCATCACGGACTTCGGCGATGCCTTCGACTTTCCGGTCCAGTCGGAATTCATCAATCTTCTTTACCAGATTGGCTTTATTCACTTCATAAGGAATTTCAGTTATGACAATTTGCTTTTTGCCTCCGCGCAAATCTTCGAATTCGGCCTTTCCGCGGACAATAATTTTTCCTCTTCCTGTTTCATAAGCTTTTTTAATTCCATCGACTCCCTGGATGATGCCTCCAGTAGGGAAATCAGGTCCTTTAATATGCTCCATCAGATCATCGATAGAACAATCCGGCTTATCCATCCGTAAAATAACCCCATCAATAATCTCATTTAAATGATGAGGCGGAATATCCGTTGCATATCCAGCAGAAATACCTGTTGAGCCATTGACTAGCAAATTCGGATAGACAGCGGGCAAAACGGTTGGCTCACTGGAAGTATCATCAAAGTTCGGGATAAATTCAACGGTTCTTTTCTCAATATCTCTCAGCAATTCGGAAGAAAGGGCCGATAATCGAGCCTCTGTATAACGCATGGCTGCCGGAGGATCTCCATCGATGCTCCCGTTATTGCCGTGCATTTCAACAAGAAGGTTTCGAACCTTCCAATCCTGGCTCATCCGCACCATGGCGTCATATACAGAAGTATCGCCATGCGGATGATAATTGCCGATTACATTTCCGACTGTTTTAGCAGACTTTCTAAAGCCCTTTTCGTGTGTATTGCCTTCTACATGCATGGCATAAAGGATCCGTCTTTGAACAGGCTTTAATCCATCACGAGCATCGGGAAGGGCACGATCCTGAATAATATATTTACTATAACGCCCAAAGCGGTCGCCTAATACATCTTCAAGAGGAAGGTCCCGGAATTTTTCAGCAGAACTCATGATTCATCACCCTCCTCCTCTAGCACTGAAATATTCTCATTTTCAAGTATGCTTCCATCTTCTTCAAGGCCGAATGCCACATTGGACTCGATCCATTTGCGGCGCGGTTCAACCTTATCACCCATCAATGTGGTCACACGGCGTTCAGCTCTTGCTGCATCATCAATCTTAACGCGGATCAGTGTGCGCGACTCTGGATCCATAGTCGTCTCCCATAGCTGATCGGCGTTCATTTCGCCAAGCCCTTTATAGCGCTGAAGCATATATCCCTTACCCACTTTTTTAATGGTATCCTGAAGATCATCATCACTCCATGCATACTCAATCACTTCTTTTTTGCCTGAACCTTTGCTGACTTTGTATAAAGGAGGCAGCGCAATGAATACCTTGCCCGCTTCAAGCAGCGGTTTCATATACCTGTAAAAGAAAGTGAGCAAAAGCACCTGGATATGTGCTCCATCGGTATCGGCATCTGTCATGATGATTACTTTATCATAGTTGACATCTTCCAGATTAAAATCTGCGCCAACGCCCGCTCCCACTGCATGGATAATGGTATTGATTTCTTCATTTTTAAAGATATCCTGGAGCTTTGCTTTTTCCGTGTTGATTACTTTACCTCTAAGCGGGAGCACAGCCTGGAAGCGCCTGTCCCTGCCCTGTTTAGCAGATCCCCCGGCAGAATCGCCCTCAACCAGGTACAATTCGTTTCTTTGCGGGTTGCGCGACTGTGCTGGTGTAAGTTTTCCTGAAAGCATGGCTTCAGATTTTTTCCGCTTCTTCCCGCTTCTTGCTTCCTCACGTGCTTTGCGGGCTGCTTCTCTCGCCTGGAAAGCTTTTATCGCTTTTTTAATTAATAGAGAGCTTGTCTCAGGGTTTTCTTCAAGGAAATAAGACAAATGCTCGGAAACAACTGAATCAACAGCAGACCGTGCTTCACTGGTCCCCAGTTTGCCTTTCGTCTGGCCCTCAAACTGCAAAAGCTCCTCCGGAACACGAACAGAGACGATAGCCGTGAATCCTTCCCGCAGATCCGCTCCATCCAGGTTTTTATCTTTCTCCTTCAGAAAATTCACTTTGCGGGCATATTCATTAAAAGCCCTTGTCATCGCTGTTTTGGACCCAGCCTCATGCGTACCGCCGTCTTTTGTGCGGACGTTGTTAACAAACGAAAGGACATTTTCCGAATATCCATCATTGAATTGAAAAGCAAAATCCACTTCAATTCCATTGCTCTCGCCTTCAAAGCTTACTACAGGGTGAAGAATATCCTTTTCTTCATTTAAATATTCAACAAATGCTTCTATGCCATTTTCATAGTGAAAAACGTCATGAAAGTCATTACGTTCATCTATGATTTCTATTTTCATTCCTTTTAGAAGGAATGCAGACTCACGAAGCCGCTCGCAGAGTGTTTCGTAATTATACGTGATAGTCGAAAAAATCGACGGATCTGGCTTAAAGTGGATGGTAGTTCCTGATTGATTTGTCTTGCCCACTTTTTCGAGCGTTGTAACCGGCTTTCCGCCCAGCTCGAAACGCTGTTCATACACAAAGCCATCACGTTTAATTTTAACAACAAGCCACTCTGAGAGGGCGTTGACTACGGATGCACCAACACCATGCAGTCCGCCGCTTGTCTTATAGCCTCCCTGGCCAAACTTTCCCCCTGCATGAAGGACAGTTAATATGACTTCTGGAGTCGGCTTGCCCATTCTGTGCATACCTGTAGGCATACCGCGTCCTTTATCTTGAACACTAATTGAATTATCTTTATGTATTTTGACAATGATATGATCCCCGTAACCTGCCAGCGCTTCATCGACAGCGTTATCGACAATCTCATATACAAGATGGTGCAAACCCCTTGCATCCGTACTTCCAATGTACATCCCAGGGCGTTTTCTAACAGCTTCAAGCCCTTCGAGTACCTGTATGGCATCATCATTGTAGTCAAAAGCTTCCTGATTTCTTGCCACGAACATACCCCTTTCATTTCCTGCAAAAACACATGCCGTCAAAATCTCGGCACTAAGAACACCCGTATGAGAATTCGGCTTTTAAGTCCATTTCCTTTGATATCCCAAGGCTAGAACAGATGTTCTGTATTCATATTTTACCATATAATTTAGGATGGTCTATGCTTTATTTTATCTATTTATTTGGTTTTGGCAAATAAGATCTTGGGATTTAAAAGATTTATCCTGATTATTTCCGTTACACAAACCCTTTATTTACAGGGATTCTATAAAAAATAAAAAACATGAGATCTTAAGCAGACCTCATGCTGAGTTTACTTCGTTAGTGCGTGTTCAACTTTAATGCAGCGGTCCATGATGACAGTGCAGCCTTTTTCTTTTAAAAAATCATATGCTTCCTGATTTGCCACTCCAAGCTGAGCCCAGAAGATATCAGCATCTATTTCGGCAAACTCCCGAGCAATTTCCGGAAGAAACTCTGAACGCCTGAATACATTGACGATATCTACATGCCCCTCGATCTCTTTAAGACTTGCTACAGCCTTTACACCAAGTACCTCTTCAACAGCCGGATTAACCGGGATAATTTCATAGCCGGCTTTTTGCATCGCCTCTGACACCATATAGGATGTGCGTTCAGGATTTCCGCTTAACCCCACAACAGCAATCCGCTTTGCCTTTTTTAATAGCACACCGATTTGGTCCCTGCTTGGATTTTCAATAGCCATTTTGTTCCCTCCAATTTTTCTGGTTAATTATATTTTACCTAAAATCTTAAAAGCGCACTAACTTATTGCTCTTATTCCCAAATATACAGCTTATAAAAACTCAATGACCTTTCAACTTTAAATCCTGCTTTTTTATAAAGAGACAGGGCTTTCTGGTTGGTTGTTTCCACACAAAGCTTAATGCTTGCGGCTCCAGCATTCACAAAAAGGTCATGAACCGCCATATCAAGCAATTTTCGTCCAATGCCCTTCTTGCGTTTACAGAATTTCACACCAATTAATTCAATGCTTCCTTCTTTTTCATCACGATTGTATTCTGCATATAAATAGCCATTTAATCCATCCGCATCAACAGATGTATAAACTTTGTGTTCGTCATTCAATCTTCCGATAATCTCTTTTCCTGAATAATATGTATGGGGAAACAATGTATCATACAAATGGATAAACTCGCTATGGCAGTGAGGCGGCAATAAACTGATATCTCTTAATTCATTACTGGGATTTCCTTTCAGTTCCATGTATGTCTGAGCAGATTGCGGCTTGAATCCGTTACTTAAAGCAAATTCGGCAGCAGTATGGTTGGCTGTATCCGCAAACAGAAAGTAAGAATGCAGGTTTCCTTCAAAATAATGAAGTGCTTTTTCCCATAAAAGTCTCATAAATTCAAATTCCTGAACAAAAGGACCCCATAATTCTGCTGTCCCTTTATTAAGATCAGCATCTACTCCCAGAAAGCCTGCAATTGCGCCATCCTTCCAGACAATAAATGCAGCTGATTCGGCATCACTATTCATTTCTTCCAGACTATGAAGAATATCGTTTTGGCTGGTCCCCAAATACCCTATATGACACTGGCGCAGAGAGTTCATTCCCGCAATAAACTCGGATGCCTGCACCAGATTTGCATGATCCAAAATGCCGGCTTTCACATCATCACTCCTCTTTACTATATTTTACCATAAAAAAACGGCTGATTTGCTTTCAGCCGAATTAGAAGATTAATAAACGGCTGTCTCTAATCTTTTAAGCAGCCTCTTTATGCTGATGTTCGCTTCTCTTAACACCATTTCTTTATCAACCGTTTTTAGCTTCCTATTTTCCATGACGATTTTCCCGTTTACAATGGTTGTTTCTACATCTGCTCGAGTGGCTGAATAGACAATCCTCGAGATGGTGTCGATATCAAATGACGGATACACATGAAAATCATTCAGATTAAGAATAGCAAGGTCTGCTTTCTTTCCGGGCTCAAGGCTTCCGATTTCCTTTTCCATTCCAACTGCTTTAGCTCCGCCGATCGTAGCCATTCTGAAGACTGTTCTGGCATTCATTGCTGTTGGTCCATGTACAGGCTTCTGAATGATTGCAGCCAATCTCATTTCATTGAACATATCCAGATTGTTATTGCAGGGAGCACCATCAGCACCCAGGCTGACAAAAGCCTGCTGATCCAATAAAGAAGGAATTTCTGCTACACCTGATGCCAGCTTTAAATTGGATCCTGGACAATGGCTGACCTTTACACCACGCTCTTTGATGATCCTTCTTTCTTCTTCATCTAGCCAAACACAATGCGCAAGAATCAGCCTTTCATTGGCAAGCCCAATGCTGTCCAAGTAAACTACATTCCGCATGCCTAATTCTCTTTCAACAAGCAGAATTTCATTGGCATTTTCTGATGCGTGCGTATGGACTCTTACATTGTACTGTGCAGAAAGATCCCTGACACTTTTCAGCAATTCCTCTGTGCAGGAAACTACAAAACGGGGACAGAAGGCATATTGTATTCGTCCATTATCGCTGTTATGCCATTTCTCAAGCAGATCTGCGCTTTGCTGGATGGACTTTAAGGTGTTTTCCCTTAACGGAACTGGAACTTCATCCCCCTTATCCATCATGACCTTTCCGGCAAGTGCCCGTATGCCGCTCTCGGCAATGGCCTGAAATGCATATTCGGTATGATTGACCGTTTCCATGTCCACCACAGTTGTTGTTCCGCTTTGAAGCAATTCACCAATCCCCAGCATGGCAGAATAATAGATGGATTCTTCATCATGCGAAGCCTCCAGCGGCCAGATTTTCTGTTTCAGCCAATCAAGCAGTTCAAGATCATCAGCCTGTCCTCGGAATAATGTCTGGCATAGATGTATATGTGTCTGGATAAATCCCGGTATGATTGTTTTTCCTGAAGCATCCATTACTTTATCAGCTTTATGTGTTAAACTCTGGCCAATTTCCACGATGCGGTCATCCACAATATAAAGGTCGCCGAAAACGATTTCTTCAGCTGCGTTCATCGTGATGATTTCAGCATTTTTTATCAGTATACTGCTCAACTTCTTCCTCCCCCTTGTACAGGACTTGCTTCTCCGGGCTCCAGTTTTCCATAAGTCATGATAAGCTGCTTGTAAAATTGAATGGAGCGCTGATAAGCCGCCAGACTCACGCACTCATTTGGCTGATGGGCAAGCTTTTCGTCTCCTGGGCCGTAAATCAAGGTAGGAATTTCACTCCTTGGATTAAGAACGGCACCATCTGTATAGTAGGACACCCCGTAATGGTTTGCTGGCGATTCGCCCTTAATCATTTGCGCTATTTGAATAATGTCCTCAGCAGGATCTGTTAAAATAGATGGACGGTCCAGGATGGTTTCAACACTGTATTTATAAATCTCTTCCTGATCCATCAGCAGATCAAGTTTGGATTTAAGCATGTTTATAAAACTGGAATGGGATTGAGGAGGGACGGTTCTTATATCTGCTCTGATGCTGCATTTATCTGGAATGACATTGGTCTGCACTCCGCCTTCAATCATGGTAACAGCCAGGCTGCTTTGTCCGAGTGGCTTCCTATCTGTCATCCATTCAATTTTCATTTCATCCAATAGCCGGACTATTTTAAGCATGTGATCTACTGCATTTATTCCCTGTTCGGGCATCGAACCGTGAGAGGTTTTTCCATATGCTGTTATTTCAAGCCAAAGAGCTCCCTTATGGCCAATCACAATTTTTTCATTTGTCGGTTCGGCAATGATTAGTGCATCGATTTTTCTGCAGTCATTCTCCTTTATAAAAGCCCTTGCCCCGCAGCTGTCGACTTCCTCCCCGGCTGTTGCCAAAAAAGTAACGCCAGCAGGGGGTACAGTACTCGTGAGATACAGCTCTTCCAATGCCAGGAACATCGCTGCAAGACCGCTTTTCATATCAGATGCTCCTCTGCCATATATGCGTCCATCTGCGATTTCACCTGAAAATGGAGAGTAAATCCATTCTCCCGTTCCAGGAGAAACGGTATCCATATGGCCGCATAAGACTAGCTGTTTACCGCTTTTTCCCGGAAGCGTAACTTCAAAATTGCTTCGAGTCTCATCAAGTATTGTCACTTTAAACGGCAGACCATTTTGTTTGCATCTGTTAATAAAAGCTTCAGTCACTAAATGTTCGTTTCCTGGCGGATTAGAGCTGTCGATTTGAAGCAGCTGCTGAAGAAACTGAATGTCATTCATTAATCCGCCTCCACTATTTGCATTTTAATAGGGGTCACTTTAAACCCATTAACCGGTGCCATGTCCTGGGAACAGGTTGTACAGGCAATGACAACATCGCACAATGCTTTCAGCCTTATGTAATCACCAGGCTTGGAAAGAGGCTCGGTAATGACATAATCACCAGCATCATCAAGGACATTATTCATAAATATATTGATGGGATCCGGAATGACAGGGGGGTGAATATCATACTTTTTCAAAGCAGCCGCAATATTATCATGGCAATTTGGGTGATCCTCTTTGCCAAAATCAACTTTATAGCGGTAATAATCACAAGCAGGAAAGAAGAAATCATGTTTTCCAACAGTGTCTTCCACTAGCTGCATCAGCGGGCGGCGGCGGTTGCTGTAAAGCCAATCTCCCGTTTTAAGCCGAATGCTGCTTAATGAGGCACGCATATGAACAGGTGAAACATGTTCCTCAGGATCTTTATAGTTAAAACAGACAAAATCCCCCACTTGTTTTCCTTCCATATCAATAATAATGAGCTCTTCTCCTTTGTGAATCAGGGCGCTTCTTCCTTCATAAGGGGGGATAATCATTTCGTCTCTGATCTTCCCCCTGTTAAAAACCTCTTTCATTTGATCACCAACCTTTGTTGTTATTCAATGAAAACGGCAACAGCACGAACTGGAGATCCCGTTCCTTTTCGAATCCTGAGCGGCAGTCCGAAATATAGAAATCGCATTCCTGCAATCTGATCGAGATTACAGAGATTTTCCGTATTGGTTATCCCATATTCCCGGCAAATGAGGTGCCCGGAATACTTCGGATCATCCGGATGGTCAATGGCCGGGGCATCGATGCCTATATTGACCGCACCTTTTTCAGCCAGCCATTTGGCTGCTTGATAATTCAGGCCCGTGTAGGTTGTGAGCCATTTGTCTGTACCATAAGAGCGATTATAGTGGCCGGTATAGAGGAGAACGATATCTCCTTTTTCAATAAATTGCTGTGATTTCCGCAATGCCGCCTCGAGATTACGGTCTGTAATATATCGATCAGGCTGGATGTGGGACACATCCAGGCAAACTGCGGGCCCGTAAAAATATTCAAGCGGCATTTCATCGATGTATTTGCCGTTTGGATCATATTCATAGGTTGCATCGCTATGGGTAGGGCCATGTTCATTGATTAATAGATTATTGGTTGCAAACATAAATCCCACTTGCTTTTCACTTTCTTCGTGAGAGATATTTGGGAAGATCATTGTTTTTTGATGAAGGGGAAAAACAGGCATTCCCTGATAAATTTCCTGCGTTAAATCGACTAATTTAACTCCCATGCTATTCCTCCTTGCCTGCTAATTTTTTTACTATATGAAAAGCGGCAGAGAACGCCGCTTTTAAGTTCAATTAATAATGGTCGGAATGACCTCAAATTTATCTACATCGATCAGTCCCATATCTGTAATTTTCCACTTAGGGCTTGTTACCAGTGACCAGAATGATAAATGCATAAACGGAACCTCCATGCCACAGCCAAGAACATCTTTTGCAAGCTGCGACAATTCGTCTACCTTTTCACTCATTTCTTTTCCAGTTAATTCGTCTGTCATTAAACCGCCAATCCTCAATGGCAGGTCACCGACTACTTTGCTATCCTTTATCATCGCTATTCCGCCATCCATTGCAATTACACGGTTCACCGCAGTTACCATATCTTCGTAGTTTGTCCCTGTTACGATGATATTGTGTGTATCATGGGCGACGCTTTCTGCAATGGCACCGCTTTTCAAATCGAAGCCATGCAGGAAAGTCTTACCGATTTTTCCTGTTCTGCCGTGGCGTTCTACAACCAGAAGCGGCAGCACATCCTGCTTTAGGCAAGGCAGCACAATGCCGTCTTTGACATTCAGAGTGAACTCGCTTCCGCCAGTTAAGTTCTGAAAAGGTATAGCTTCAATTGCCCTTACTTTTGCTCGGCTGCCTGAAGCCTCAATAGCCAGCTCCTTGAGTGTTACAGGTTTTCTCCTCACTGACTTTTTCACACTTTCCGGATATATGTAAGGAGCAATATCTATGGTTAATTCGCCTTTTTCAGCTGCTTTTTTTCCTGCAAGATATACCTGGTCAACGGTCATATTGTTCAGGTCGCTGATCACGACAACGTCTGCCCGTTTGCCTGGTGCAATTACCCCAACATCTTTAAAGCCAAAATGGGAAGCCGGATTTATGGTCGCCATTTGGATGGCCTCCACAGGATCAATGCCTACAGCAATAGTTCTGCGGACAATATCATTCATATGTCCGTAATTTAACAGATCAGCAGGCACCATATCGTCTGATACAAGGATTGCACGGCGGGAATCGAGCCCATCCTCTGTTATGGCACGGATACAGTCTGCCATATTTCTTTGGGAAGAGCCTTCACGCATGAACACACTTACACCATTGCGCAGCTTTTCGACAGTTTCTTCTTTTGTCGTAGTCTCATGGCAGGACACATGGTTCCCGCCACTGATAATATGAGCGGCAAGCTCTTTGCCAAACAATCCTGGTGCATTCCCTTCAACCGTTTTTCCTATGCTGTTTGCATACGAAACTGCGGCAACAAGGTCGTCTATTAATTCCGGGGCATGCTCATATACCGGCCTGATATTGCTGAAGCTCTGTATCTCTCCAATTCCCTGTACATTTGGGTCAGCCAATAGCTCTTTCATATCCTTGGAAGTCACATCAAAACCGGAGGTTTCAAGTCCGGGAGCATCAGGCACCGCGCAGGGAACCGTGAAAAGGATCCGGTTTGGAAGTGTCTTTGCTTCTTCAATCATCGCCTGCATCCCGTGAACCCCCAGGACATTTCCAATTTCATGCGGATCTCCAATCAGCGTGGTGGTCCCAGTCGGAATGGAAAGCTTGGAGAATTCCGTGCAAGTCAGCATTGCACTTTCAAAATGCATATGAGAATCAATAAACCCGGGACATACGAATTTCCCCTGAATGTTTTCCACTTTCGTTTTTGGCCCGATTAAGTCTTTTGCATCTCCCGCCATTAAAATATATTCACCTTTCATCGCAACGTCTGCTTCATAGATCTCCCGGGTGATGACATTGATGAAGTATCCTCCTTTCAGGACTACATCAGCAAACTGGCTGGAATCAAGCAGCACGTCAATAAGCTTGCGGTATTGCACTGCCTTTTTTATGTCTATTGCATCCATTTATTAACCCCCTGTCTCCCCTTCTACACTGTCAATAATTCCGATAATGGCCGCATCTATAGGAGCATCTTTATTTTGGACGGCTCTTGATGCCATGCTTCCAGTCACATATATGACCTTCTCTCCTATTCCGGCACCAACAGTATCAACGGTTATAATGGGGTTCGGTAACAGCGTGCCGTCCAATCCTACAGGCTGGGTAATTAATAATTTTGTGCCCACAAGATTATCATCTTTTCTTGTGGCAGTTACACGACCAACCACTATTCCCATTTGCATAAAGACCTTCTCCTTAATGTAGAATGATTTCGATCTTCAGTTCCTTTGCTGTATCTCTTGCAAGGGGGGTAATGATAGCCCCTTTTGGAACAGCTATTTGATCAAGCTTACTAAAGCGGGCAAACCGGACTGATTCATCGGTAATAACCGTTTTCTTCACATGCTGAACATCAAATTCTGCTTGTTGATGGAAATCTATTAATCTGATTCCAAGCATCTTCAGTTCTGTCATCTGCTCATTGAGCTTCCTTTTTAACATGTCGGGGCCTTTATCCATTCCTTTCAGTTTCCAATATTGGCTGAAGGGATCACCTCCAGCCTTTAAAGCCGTGATCCGTTTTCCCTTCAATAAGCCCTTTAGGATGATCTGCACAATTGGTCTCTTTTCGTTAAGGGACAGTATGTCTGTTATTAAAGAAAAGGATAGAATAGGCAAAAAGATCTCATCGAATTGATCAATTGGCTGGGCATGAAACGCTGTCGGAGAGATCCAATCGTCATTTCCAGTCAGATTAACTAACTCCTGAAGCGGAAATTGTTTTAGCATTTCCTCCTCAGCAGCCATTCTGAGTGTAATATCTTTCTTTGTTAACTTTTTCAAGTAAGAAAATCCTGGTTCCATCCCTATCATATGAGAGGTTAATAGAGCCAGGATGTGAGGTTTTCTGTCTCTGCAGCTGTCATTTCGCAGGTAAAGCTCCTGCAGAGTGTTTTTTGCCATAACACTCTGCTTTTTGCTGCTCATGCTTATTCACCGATATTTTTTGATAAAAGAGCTCTTTCAACTTCGCTGTGCGGCCTTGGGATGACATGTACCGAAATGAGTTCTCCAACTCTGCTGGCCGCTTCCGCACCTGCATCGGTGGCTGCTTTAACTGCTCCAACATCTCCTCTGACCATAACCGTTACAAGACCAAATCCCACTTTTTCATATCCGCAGATCTCCACATTAGCTGCTTTAACCATTGCATCCGCTGCCTCTACTGCGCCTACAAGACCTTTTGTCTCGATTAATCCCAATGCTTCACCCATTGTGTGTTTCCTCCTTAAATTTATTAACCTGATGATTTGTCTGTATCGTTAACATTAAAGTTGCTGCTCTCTTTTGCTTGCTTTTTTCTATTCGGGTTAACCTCTAGTCTGTTACCCCCTTGAGCATCATTTCCAGGATGCATATCTTCCAGCTTAAAATTCGGAAGCAGCTTCCCTGCTACTTCACTGTGGGCACGCGGGATGACATGAGCAGAAATTACTTTTCCAATTCTTTCTGCAGCACTAACACCAGCATCGACAGCAGACTTCACTGCCGCTACATCCCCGTTAAAATGGATTGTAACCCCCAGATAGCTCTCCACTCCTATTACTTTTTCAATTCCTACAATTTCTACATCTGCTGCTTTTACGGCTGCATCTGCTGCAGAAACTGCTGTTGAATAACCAACGGTTTCAATCAGTCCCAATGCTTGCAACTGGTAAATCCCCCTCCTATGAAATAGACAAATCATCTCTCCATGCCTATAAGATGCTTCCGGGATGAATAGTTTCTGATCTGTGACAGAGATGCTGGCTTACAACTAATTAATTCTGTCGAATTCCTTATGAAGCTGATCAGAGATGCGTGAAACATCATCATAGTGTCCATGAAGCAGCAAGTATTTCTTCTCTATTAAAAAATTGAAATGTTCAGAAGTGCTTTTTTTCATGTAACGGTCAAGGATCAAAATACCCGAATAATAGTCGATCCCTTCAATGACAGCCACACCGCCGATTGAAGAGTTCAGCCCCAATTGTTTAGTAAGCCATGGACTGGGGGATTTTTCTCTATAGATTTGAGTAGTTTTAAAGGATTTTTGGGAAAGTTTTTTAAAGAAGCTCTTTAAGGCGTTTAATAGTATCCCATGATTCTCTTCATATAGCTCCAGCGAAAAAGATTTCCCGCTGTTTTTGTCCCATGTCAGGCAATATCTTAAAGAAGGAAACTCTCTTAAAAGGTCATTCAGCATAAATAACTGCCCTGGCGTGCATTTTTCTGAAATGACTACACCGATTGAGGCTGTTTTTAATTCCCGCTGAAAAGAGCTTTCAAGAGCTGGATGAAGCTCTGAGAACAGCCAGACTTTTACACCCTCCGGCGTTTGTCCGATAAGCTGGCTTTCTCTTGCATTACGGTCAGGTTTTATATCAGCAAAGCCAGCATTGGAAGAAACCGGATGTTTCCCCTGTACCAGGGATAGGGTTTGAAGCTGTGCAATTTTTTCCTTAGCTGAAGACTTGGGTGCAGAATGAGAAACTGGTTGCCTTTTAAGGTTTTGATGTGGCTCTGCAGTCTTGACCGGTACTGAATGATGAACTGATATTCTTTTATTCATTTTTTCCTTCTGGTAATTTGGCCGGGTAATGCCCGGTATATTCTTCTTCGTTCCCTGCTGCCTGCTTGGGGGGGACTGGTTGGAAACCCCATTAATAGGATTTACTTTTGACTTGCCGTAAGGCTTCATCACTTCTTCTACAACACTTTTAATAAAGTCAGACACACATTATGCACCTCCTTTAAAGAATTTTGCGAAGTTCTGAATGAGGGCGGGGAATAACATTAGCCGAAACCAGTTCTCCTCCTGTCATGGTGTGTGCAGTCTTCCCAACCTCAACAGCTGCAGACACTGCTGCGACATCGCCCTCAATAATGACGGTGACAAGGCCGGATCCGACTCTCTTTAAATCAACTAAACTGACATTTGCCGCTTTTGCCATTGAGTCCAGCGCTTCAATAGCCGCTGTCAACCCCCTAGTTTCAATCAAGCCTATTGCCTTCATTTTTGACCTCCTCTACTGCAGAAGCTTAAAGATAGTCTTCGAGATTCACTTCAATGGGGATTGAAGTCCTTTTAAATAACTCTTCTTTTCCAAGAGGATAGGTTGCGTCGATGCCCATCTTATCACTGACTCCTTTTAGATGATGGGAAGACTCGAGCGGCGATCCCTTTGCACCCTGAACGATAAATATGTCATCACCAGCCTGGACTCTTGTCGCAATGGCCCATTCAACATCATCTGAATCAAAAATATCGACATCATCATTCACGACAACCACATGCTTTAAATCCTTATCGCTTGCAAAAGCTGCAAGTGCTGCCTGCTTGCCGTCACCATCATGCTTCTTCTCAATTTGAATGACTGCATGATAGCGAGCCACCCCGCCCATCGGGATATGTACAGCTTTTATATTTGGAACCACTTGCCGGACGGTGCTTAAAAGCGTAGCTTCCCTTACAAGCGCCATCGGCAGCCTTTCTTCATAGCTTGATGGAAAAATAGTCTGTGAGATAGCATTATCACGATAAGTAACGGCTGAAAACTCTACAACCGGCTGAGGCGTTCTGGTGCCATAATAACCTGCCAGTTCGCCAAACGGTCCTTCCAGTTCTCTTTCATATGGCAGCATTCTGCCTTCCAAAACGATTTCCGCCTCAGCCAATACTTCCAGATCGACCGTTTTGCATTGAACAACATCAAGGGATTGGCCGAGCAGTGCACCGGCAACATCCAATTTGTCGGTATGATACAAATGTGTACTAATCTGAGAACTTAATACAACTGCTGGAACCACTCCAAACATAACAGCCACTTCCATCGGTTCGCCAATGCTTTCATAATGGACATATTGCTCCATCAGCTCTGGAGAGGTTATGAGAATATTCGTTCGATTCCCGCCAAGATATTGCATTCTGCGAATGGAGGTATACCTTTTTCTCCCCGATAAATCTTTAACCACCAATATTCCTGAAACATAATAGGCACCTGAGTCTTCCGCGTGATAGGTTGGGATAGGAAACAAGTCTGCAAGATCGAATTCCCCGCTCACCAGATTCTCCTGAACAGGGCCAGTTTGCCTTAACGTGGTTGGAATAGGGTTAACAATTGAGTCGATGATTTTAGGAATAAGTTCGGCAGACTGGATTCCCATGCTGTCAGCCATCAGCTCTCTGTCACCTCCCAAACCGGCCGCCATGGAAGATTGATAGCCTTTAATTTTTTCAAATAAAAAAGGCTCTTTTCCTTTTTTGGCATTAATCACTGCCCCCAGCTCGTGCATCGGATCCACTTCTTTTTTCACCCGATGAAGAAGTCCCATGCTTTCCCATCTATCCAGCAATGCCCTCATTGTTACAGGGTTCATGCCTTTTCCCCCCATCTCTCCAGCAGCTCATGGTCAATATCCAGCATGTCCAAGATCCTTGCCACCATAAAGTTCGCCAGCTCCCATATTTCCGTCGGCTTATGATAGAAGCCTGGTGATGCAGGCATTATACATGCTCCACTCTCAGCAAGAAGAGTCATATTGCGCAAATGAATCAAATTAAAAGGTGCTTCCCGAGGAACAATAATGAACTTTCGATTCTCCTTCAAGACAACACTGGCAGCCCTGCTTAGTAGCGTATCACCGACCCCATTCGCAATAGCTCCCAATGTATTCATCGAACATGGCACGATAACCATTCCGTCTGTCTTAAAGGATCCGCTGGCAACCGCAGCGAAAAGATTTTGGTTGCTGTGGATAGTGGCATACTCCTTCAGCTCGTCCATCTTGACCCCGCATTCAAATTGCATTACTTTTTCTCCCATCTCCGTAGCAATTAAATGCGTTTCGATCTCTAATTGATGAAGAGCGCGGATCAATGTATAAGCATACAATGATCCGCTTGCTCCGGTAATGCCCACTAAAATCCGCTTTTTCCTAGTCCCCAGCGAGGAGTTAGACAACAGATTCGTCTTGGGAGAATTTCTTTTTAGCAAGCATTTTGTAATTTTCTGTTGATAATATATCTCCGAAGATATCAATGTCTCTTAAACCTGATACATGCATATCTTCATCCTGAGAAGCGGTAGCATCTGAAATGCAAATGACATTGTAGCCGTGATACAAAGCATCAGAAGCAGTACTGCGAACACATACATTGGTCCAGACTCCAGTCAGCACAACGGTATCAATTTCTTCTTCTCTCAAGAAGAGATCAAAATCGGTGTAGCTAAACGCACTATGCCGCCTCTTTTGGACCACATAATCCCCTTTGCTCTCATCAGGCTGAAGCTCTGGAATGAATTCCGAACCCCAGGTTCCCTTAACTGCATGGACAGGCCTCACGCGAAAATCCCGGTCATTTTTTCTGTGTGCTTCCTGAACATGCACAACCTGGATATTGTGCTCATGAGCGAATTGAATAAGCTCTTGAATTTTGGGAACTATTTTTTCGCCATTTTCACACCTTAATGCTGCTTTTTCGCCGATAAAGTCGTTTAACATATCAATAATGACCACACAGTGCTTTTTTCCCCTAAGTTCCAATCCGGTCAGCCTCCCTCTATTAACTATTTATTGCTGTGCTACTGGGTCTTTTGTTTTTGCTTTTACCGCTTCGTATTTTTCATACTTGAATGTTCTCTCAAGCCTCTGAATGCTTTGGCGCGGAACATACTCACCATAGCCCGCTTCTCCTACGATGCCTTTATCTTCATCGAAAATCACGTTTCCGCGAATGATCGTTTGGACTGGCTTTCCTTTAAGCTTCATGCCATGCAGAGGGTTATATTTAGCCATTGATTCTGTTTTTTGCTCGTCTATTACATATTCTTTCTCAAGATCAATAACAGTGAAATCAGCATCACTGCCAATTTCCATTGATCCCTTTTTAGGGTAAATGCCATAGTGAATGGCGGCATTGCGGCTCGTTACCTCGACAAATCTTGATAGAGATAAACGGCCTTTATTTAAACCTTCACTGACAAGGATCGGCACCATCGTTTCTACCCCGGGTATGCCAGGGAAAGTGTTCCAGATCGTTGCCCCAGGATAATCCTTTTCTGTGGCAATTTCATATGGAGCATGATCTGTACCGACAAAATCGATGGTTCCGTCAGCCAGAGCCTGCCAGTGAGATTCGTTATCCTCTTTTCCTCGTAAAGGAGGAGCAATCTTTGCATAGGAACCGCGCTCTGACATGGAGTCCTTTGCATTAAGTACAAGATAGTGAGGACAGGTTTCTGCTGTAACCTTAACACCACGCTTCTTGGCTGCTTTTACCAGCTCGACGCCTTCTTTTGTGCTCATATGTACCACATGTACACGTGCGTCTGTAGCTTCTGCAAAGCTGAGAATCAATTCAATGGCCACCTTCTCAGCGAGGCTTGAACGCGCTTCCGCCCATGCTGGTCCGTCAAGGCGACCTTCTTTTTCAAGTTTTTTGGAATAGAATGTGCAGATATCATAGTTTTCAGCATGAACACCAATTGGGAGTCCGGTTTTTGCAACGTTACTGAATATTTCCAGCATCTCTGCGTCCGATACTTTAGGGAAGGTAGGTACAGAAGGAGTCATGTAAACTTTAAAGGCAACAACTCCCTGGTCAATCTGCGGATAAATATTATCAATCCAGCCTTCACGTGCATCTTCTCCAGTCATGCCTCCCCAGAAACAGTAATCAATATAGGCCTGATCCCTGATTGGTCCGATTTTTTTATTGAAACTCTCCCCATCACGAACGGATGGCTTGCTGCAGCAAGGCATATCTATAATGGTTGTTAAGCCTCCGGCTGCTGCAGAACGGCTGCCAGTAGCAAAGGTTTCTCTATGAGTGAAGCCTGGATCCATAAAATGAGTATGCGGATCAATACAGCCTGGAACGACTAATTTTCCTTTAATATCAATTACCCTGGCTGCATTTAGAAAAGAAATGTCATTAGTGTAGCCAACAATCTTTCCCTCGTTTACTAGAATATTTGTTAAAACCTGACGATCTCCCTGAGGAATGCTTGCATTTTTCAAAATTAAATCCATTTCTCCTGCTCCTATCTATTATTTGGATTTCTGCCTCCCGATAAAGAGGCAGATGGTTTCAGCAATTGCATTTAAATCGCTTCAGCTGAATGATCTCCTTTCAGCTGTTCGATTCTTTCACTTTCACTTATATTTAAATCTTTATAATTAAATACCAAATTTAATAAAATTGCTGTGATGCTTCCCAGCACGATCCCATTTTCAACCAGCAAGCGTGCGCTTGTTGGAAGACTTTCAAAAATTTGCGGGACAACTGCCGAACCAAGTCCGATTCCTATGGAACAGGCAACGATAAGCAAGTTTTCATTTTTGCTGAAATCAACAACAGAAAGCATTCTGATTCCGGATGAGATAACCATTCCAAACATTGGAATCATTGCTCCGCCAAGAACAGCCATAGGGATAATCGTGGTCAGAGCTGCCACTTTAGGCAAAAGCCCCAAAATCATTAATATAACGCCAGCTGCGATAACTACATTTCTCGTTTTTACTTTAGTTAGCGCTACAAGTCCCACATTCTGTGAAAAGGACGTATAAGGAAATGCATTAAAGATTCCTCCTATTACCACAGCCAGCCCCTCTGCACGCAGCCCTTTTTTTATGTCTTTGGAGTCCAGCTTTCTCTCGCAGACATCTCCGAGGGCCAGAAATACCCCAGTAGATTCAATCATGCTCACAATAGCTACTAAAGTCATTGTAAGTATGGCCGAGGCATTGAATGTCGGGAATCCGAAATAAAATGGCTGAACGACATGAAACCAGGAAGCCTGGCTGACTTCGGCAAAGCTGACGAGCCCCATAAAATAAGCAGTGATCGTTCCGGCCACCAATGAAAGCAGCACAGATATAGCTCTCATATAGCCTTTAAAGAACCTGTTCATTAAAATAATGAGAACGAGTGTAAATGCAGCCAGGAATAAATTCTGGGCACTCCCATATTCTGGGGAACCAAGTCCTCCTGCAGCATTATTCATTGCAACAGGGATCAAGGAAACCCCGATAATAGCTACCACTGAACCGGTTACGACCGGCGGGAAAAATCTCATTATTTTACTCATAAATTGAGATAAGATCATTACGATGATTCCCGAAGCAATAATGGCCCCGTAGATGGCTGTAATGCCCTGCAAATTCCCGATGGCAATCATGGGTCCGACTGCTGTAAAAGTACATCCAAGAATCACCGGCAGCCTTATGCCAAAATGCCTCCCCCCTATTACTTGAAGCAATGTAGCAATCCCGCAAGTAAATAAATCAATTGAAATTAAGTAAGCAAGCTGCTGGGCCGTGAGCCCTATTGCCGGTCCAACAATCAGTGGAACAATAACAGCACCTGCATACATGGCCAGCACATGCTGAAATCCCAAAGTCCCTACTTTCCAAGGATTTAGCTTTTCCAAAGACTTCCCCTCCAGGTTTAATTCTTTGTTATGCCTCAGCCTGACTCCAGCGGATAAAAACAGGCATCACCTCCCAAAAGAAAAATGAGTATAAAAAAAACCGCAGCAATAGATAACATCAAAGTACACATAGATGCTCTATTACTGCGGTTTCATTCAGCTTCCGTTAAACAAAAGGCAAAGGAACCGCTCCGATATTCAGGTTTAAGAAAAACTGCGGCATGCACAGCTTCCCCAAACATATTGTAAAACTGCTATTCTTCAAAATAAATAACTGTGCATGCTTCTTCGGTATCAGGATCGTAATCTTTTAAAATCGTTTTGACTTTCAAATGGAGAGAATTTTCAATCAGACCCTTTAAAAGCGATTTAAATTCAACAATTAATGCTGAATCAACCGATATGGTCAGGTGATGAAAATTCTGGCTTAGCATATGCAGTGCCTGTACACGCTTATGCTGAGCAAATATGATGACTCTATCATCAAAAGTTTCAAGACGCTGTTTCTTTACGCCTGTACCGTAGATCTCCTGATTGACACGATTATAAAGAAAAGCGAGATCTTTTTTTAATGATTGATGGAATTTTGAGGTTATTACAGTCATGTAGTCCTCCTGTTATTCACTATATTAAACAAGGCAGTTTTATAAGTCAATACCATTTATCAGAAAATTCTTACTTGACAAAATATTAGCTTAACTATTACACTACAAATCAACTCCCCCTCTATTTCTATAATTGTCTTGATAATACCTCCCTCCAGCACACTGAAAAATCAAATAGAATTTTTCGTATAACCTCAATAATCGGCTTGAGGGTTTCTACTGGGAACCGGAATTCCTATCTACGAAAGGCATTTTCCTGTGGACAGCAGCCAGGAACCTTTTGTGCAGGAATTTTTTTGTGCTTATTAGTCTATTTAGTAGAATATGCATAATATCATAATTTAAATACCTCTGCTTGCTCGCCAGACTATTATCCCTTAATACTCACACAATTTCTCATTGTCATTTTTAAGTTTCAAAGTTCTATGAGGAGGCGAAGATTTGAAAAGTATTAATTTTATTGTTAATGGAAAGGAACGTACGGTCGTTTGCCCGCCTGCTAAAACACTCCTGGATGTCTTAAGGGAAGATTTAGGATTGACTGCCAGCAAGGAATGCTGCGGCAAGGGAGAATGCGGATCATGCTCTGTACTAATCAATAAAGAGGTTGTATGCTCCTGTCTAGTCCTCGCTGGCCAGGCGGAAAACCAGGTGATCACAACTTGTGAAGGAGTCGGCCTATCACCAAATCTCGATGTAATTCAGGAATCATTTATTGCTGAAGGGGCAACACAGTGCGGTTACTGTACTCCGGGTATCATCGTATCAGCTAAAGCATTTTTAGATAAAGTTGACACGATCCCATCTGCAGAGGAAATTAAAACAGCATTAGGCGGCAATCTATGCCGCTGTACAGGCTATACAAAAATTATTAAGGCAGTGCAGACAGCTGCTTCAAAAAAAATATCCGAACCGGAAGCAGCCAAATAGTCCATGACACATACAGCTATTGTTCTTGCTGCAGGCCGATCCAGTAGAATGGGCACTTTAAAAGGACTGCTGCCGTGGCAAGGAACGACATTATTCGAGCATCAGCTGCAAAACCTCAAGGAATCCGTGTTTTCTGACATTGTTGTCGTTTTGGGTTACAAAGCCGAAGAATTTATTCCTATCGCAAAGAAATACCCTATCAAAATCATAATGAATGAACAATTCCATGAAGGAAAATGCTCATCAATCATTTCCGGAGTTAAAACCGCAGTCAAGTCAGCAGAAACGATTCTTATTACATCTGTTGACCAGCCGCTTCAGTCTTTCACCGTTAACAGGCTTGCAGAATCTCTTGCAAAAAGCGGCGGCCTGATTGCAGTTCCCAGCCATCAAGGCAAAAGAGGTCACCCTATCCTCTTTTCCGCCCAATTGAGAAGCGATCTTTTATCTATCAAGGAAGAAAGAATGGGCCTGAGATTTGTAATTCAAAAGCATGAAAAAGCTCTTCTTGAGGTGCCCGTTGAAAATGATGAGATTCATCTCAACCTGAATAAAGAGGCAGATTATATAAATGCCCTAAAAAAATGACCTGGGAGGTAAGTCAATGCTCGTTTCAGAAATTGATATGATTACCCCTTCCTCACTATCCGAATGTCTGACCCAGCTATCAAAGGAAGACAGGAAACATAGATTGATAGCCGGCGGGACAGATGCAGCAGTCCGGATGAAGGAAGGCAAATGGCGGCCTGATACATGGATAAATATTAAAAACTTAAAAGAGCTGCGCTATATCAAAGAAAGTGAAGATTTTATCCATATTGGCCCCTTGACCACACATACCGATATGATTCAATCACCGCTTCTGCAGAGAAAAGCAGATGTTCTCGTGGAAGCAGCCCGTGAAGTCGGAGCCACCCAAATGCAGAATATGGGAACAATCGGGGGAAATATTGCTACTGCTTCCCCTGCAGGCGATACCCTTCCGGCTTTGTATGTTCTTGGTGCCATGCTCGAACTCACCTCGCTGACGAATAAACGGACCATTCCAATCGAAGAGTTTATCACTGGTCCCGGCAGGACAGTTTTAAAAGAAAATGAAATGATTACAAATATCCTAATAAAGCCGCAAAAACCAAATGGTATAGGCATTTTCCAAAAGCTCGGCCCCCGAAAAGCACAATCCATTTCAATTGTGAATGTAGCCATTTTACTCACAATGGACAATGACCGCAATTGCACGGAAGGAAAAATTGCCTTCGGTTCTGTGGCGCCGACTATTATCCGTGCACGTAAGTGTGAATCAATGCTTACCCTGGGGCAGCTTAACGAGGAATTAATCCAGAATATCGCCAAAATTGCCTGGAAAGAGGTCATGCCCATTTCAGATGGAAGAGCAACTGCTACATATAGAAGAGATATGGCAAGCGCTTTACTGGAAAGAGGGTTATATCGTCTAATCAGGAGGTGGGAAAACCAATGAACACCAAATGGGTTGGAAAAAGAGTCCAAAGAATTGATGGCCCGGAAAAAGTAACAGGAGAATTAAAATATATGACCGATTACCAATTTGACAATATGGTTTGGGGCAAAGTCCTGCGGTCTGAATATCCGCATGCCAAAATAAAATCCATTGACACTGAAGCAGCTAAAAACCTCCCAGGTGTTATTTGTGTACTTACCCATAAAGATATTCCCGGCTTTAATGGATTTGGGATTGTTGTTCCCGATCAGCCTGTTCTGTGCTCAGATGTCGTACGGTGCACAGGGGATGCTGTAGCACTGGCTGCAGCAGAAACTCTGGAAATCGCCGAACAGGCACTGACGTTAATCAAAGTGGATTATGAGCCTTTGGAAGTTGTTGCTGATGCTGAATATGCCTTAACCGATTCTGCTCCAAAGCTTCATCCTGATGGCAATTTGCACAGCCATGTGAAAATAAAAAACGGAAACATTGAGGAAGCCTTCGAAGAAGCTGACATCATTGTTGAGAATACCTTCTACTCCCCCCGCCAAATGCATGCATTTATTGAAACAGAAGGCGGCTGGGGAGTTATGGATGAAGAAGGATTCCTCACGATTCGCTGCCCTGGCCAATACGCGTACCGTGATCGAATGCAGATTGCAAGGTCCCTGGCTTATAACCCTGAAAGAATCAGAGTCATTTCAAGTCCTATTGGAGGAGCATTCGGCGGGAAGGATGAGATTACGGTTCAAATTTATCTGGCTCTCCTTGCCATGCATACAAACGGGCGGCCGGTAAAAATTCATTTAAGCCGTGAAGAGTCTGTCATTGCCGGCATAAAAAGGCATCCATTTAAAGTCAAAATGAAAACAGCTGCCAAAAAAGACGGCACATTGATCGCTAACCAGGTAACTGCCATAGGAGATACCGGGGCCTATGCTTCCCTGGGTGGGGCAGTCATCGCTCTGGCAATCGAGCATTCTTGCGGCCCTTATAAAATTCCAAATGTGGATCTCGAAGGCTTCTGTGTTTATACCAATAATGGCATTGCCGGTGCCTTCAGAGGCTTTGGCGTCAACCAGGTATGTATGGGAATTGAAACCCATATGGATATGATTGCAGAAAAACTGGGAATGAATCCAATTGAACTTCGCAAAAAAAATGTCTATCATCAGGGCGAAGTTTCAAGTGTCGGCCACATTGTCAAATCCAGTGTGGGCACCTATAAAACACTTGAAACCGCAGAAAATTGCGATCTGTGGAAGAACCGTGAAAAATATAAATCCGAAGTGAGTGAGCCATGGAAAAAACGGGGGGTGTCCCTCGCAACTTCCTTTCATGGCATTGGAATGGGTATTGGCCTGCCTGATTATGGAGCCGCCTCTATCGAACTTCAGTCAGACGGTAAATTTCTTGTAGGTGTCGGATGCGAGGAAATCGGCGGAGGCAATAGCACTGTGTACGCCCAGATAGCGGCTGAGATGCTGAACTGTGATATCAGCAATATTATGGTCGTTCAAGGAGATACACAGAAGACACTTGATGGCGGTACTGTAACTGCCTCCCGCTCCACCTACACCGGCGGAAGAGCTGTTGCGGCAGCAGCACCCAAGATGACTGAGCTTCTTATCCAAACAGCTGCTGAAATGCTGAATTTACAAGCATCAAGAATTGACTTAAGACCAAACCATATTTCAGCCGATGGACAAATCATACCCTATAAGTCTATATATAAGCACCTTTATGATCAACATCAGTCTGCCAGAGTAGAAGGACACTTCTACCTTCCAAAAGAAAAGGAAGAAATCAAAGGCTCAGGCGGCGCCCCCCATCATTTATACGGATATTTAACCCATGTCGTGATGGTTGAAGTAGATACTTTAACTGGTGAAACGGATGTTTTGCGGGTTGTTTCCATCCCTGATGCAGGAAAAGTCATTAATCCGCAGGGGTTAGAGGGCCAGGCTGAAGGCGGAGCAGTAATGGGAATCGGCTATACCCTTTTTGAGGATGTGCTGATAGAGAATGGTTATCATAAGACACGGAATTTCACTGATTATATCATCCCCACTATTCGCGAGACGCCTTTAATTGAGACCTTCCCTGTTGAAGAGCCCGAACAATCAGGGCCTTTTGGGGCAAAAGGAATTGGTGAAGTAGTGATGATTCCGATTATCGCTGCTATCATGTCGGCCATATATGATGCAACAGGAGCTAGAATCTTTCAACTGCCTGCTACTCCTGAAAGAGTTTTTAATGCATTGAAAGACCTAAAAAAACAAAAAGTCCAATCTGCAAGGTGATGCAATTGATGAGCCGCAATTTATTTGCCAAATTAGAAGAGTCCATCAATAACCGAAAAGACACATATCTCCTTACCATTACAGACTATCCTGATAACAAAATCCTCGGAGCCAAAGCGTTATTATGGCCAGATGGAGGCCTCTGTACTGAAAACTCACTGCTGCCGCAGGATGTGAAGGATCTATTAATAGCACAATGCAGTAGACTTGTCGCCAAAAAGCGGTCCGGCGCAGTGAAATTTGTGTGGAAGGACAGCATAATTGAATGTTTTGCAGAATACTTCCCTGCTCCGCTCCATTTGATAGTCGCCGGGGCGGGCCATGTGTGTGAACCCGTGGCAGAAATGGGGCGTATGCTGGGATTTTTCGTCACAGTAATAGACGATCGGGAAGAGTTCGCAAACAGGGAACGCTTTCCATTTGCCAATGAAGTGGTTTGCCAATCCTATCTGCGTTATTTCAGGGATGTGGATATTTCGGAAAAAACCTATATTCTCCTTCTTACCAGGGGACATAAATATGACGTGCTCAGTTTGAATGAACTTTTAAAAAGAAACAGTCAGGCAGGATATATAGGCATGATTGGCAGCAGAAGGCGCATTTCAGGTGTTTTTAAAGAACTTCAGCAGGATTTTCCGGATGAAAGCTTTGACAATTTATACACCCCTGTAGGACTAGATATCGGAGCAGAAACACCTGCAGAGATAGCAGTCAGTATTATGGCAGAAATTCTGAAAGTAAAAAATCAAAAATCTGGAAATTCTTTAAGTACACAGATTAAAAAGTATGCGAAGATGGGTTTCCATGAGGGGGCCGGCAAATGGACCAAATGCAGCTCATAAAGCGAGCCATCGAAGTCAGGAAAGGAGGTGAGAAAGCAGCGCTCGCCACAATTATTCGCACCAAAGGGTCCACTCCGAGAAAAACTGGAAGCCGAATGATTGTGTTTCCCTGCGGAAGAATTGAAGGTACAATTGGCGGGGGCTGCGGTGAAGCAGAAGTGATTGAGAAGGCCTTCGAAGTCATCCAATCGAATACTCCAAGTCAACAGCGCGTTGATTTAACGAAAGGGCTATTTTTTGAAGATGGAGGAATCTGCGGCGGAATTATGGATGTCTTTATTGAACCAATTTAACCAAAATAATGTATAACTCCCGCCTATTCCATGGTCAAGTCAGTTTGTATGGCAGAATGGACATTTACCATGAAGAAGGAGTGACTTTTCATGTCGATAATCGAAAAGGATCTTGGGTCAGGCCTCCCGCCTGCCTCTGGTGCGAACCTCTTAGAACGGCTCTTTAAGCTATCCGCACGAAATACCAATGTAAAGACAGAACTTCTTGCGGGCGTTACTTCGTTTATGACAATGAGTTATATTATCTTTGTCAACCCGATTATCTTAGCGGACGCAGGAATACCAAAAGAAGCCGCACTGGCTGCAACCATATACGCAAGTGTCTTCTGTACTCTTCTAATGGCACTGTGGGCAAATTTCCCTGTTGCGGTTGCCCCTGGCATGGGGCTGAATGCTTTTTTTGCTTATACAGTAGTCCTTGGTCAGGGACTTTCCTGGCAAACAGCCCTTGGAGCTGTATTTATATCGGGAATTGTGTTTTTAATTTTAACAGTTACAGGAGTCCGCCAAAAGATCGTAGATGGTGTCCCGGATGTTTTAAAGTCAGCTATAGGTGTTGGGATTGGATTATTCATTGCTTTTATTGGCTTAAAAAATGCAGAACTTGTGGTCGCAAATGAATCTACATTTGTCGGCTTAGGAAGCATAACAAGCCAAGGCCCGCTTCTTGCCCTTTTTGGATTAATTATTGCCGCCCTCCTCATGGCGAAAAAAGTAAAAGGCGCGCTGCTGATTAGCATATTGGGTACAAGTGCGCTGGCCATGATTGTTGGCTTTATTGCCTATCCAAAGGCCGTAAGTGATATCGTATCCCTCAGTCTTCCAAGCATGTCTGACACGTTTTTAGCTATGGATATTATGGGAGCAGTAAAATATGGCATCATCTCAGTCATTTTCTCCTTTACTATTGTAGAATTATTTGACAATTTAGCTACCCTCATCGGATTATCAAGAAAAGCTGGCCTCACTGATGAAAATGGAAAAATTGAAAATCTGGATCGTGCACTTCAGGCAGATGCAGTTGGCACGATGGCAAGTGCAGCCTTTGGAAGCACTGCCTTAAACGCATATGTGGAAAACGCAACCGGGATCTCGGAAGGCGGACGCACTGGCTTAACTGCTTTAACTGTAGCTGTTTTATTTTTTTTGTCGCTCATTTTTGCTCCGCTCATTTATTTCATACCATCTGTAGCAACAGCACCTATCCTCATCCTCGTTGGTGCCTTAATGCTCAGTGAAATAAAACATATAAGCTTCGATGACTTCTCTGATGTCATACCTGTTTTTTTAACAATCGTTCTTATGCCTTTAACTTTCAGTATCGCCCAGGGGCTGGCATTCGGCTTTATCTCTTACACACTGCTTAAGCTTCTTACAGGCAAGCATCATCAAATTCACTGGATCATGTATTTTGTCAGTACAGCCTTTATCATTAATTTCATTATGGGCGGACATTAAAAAGATGTTTGTCATTTTCAAAAAAAGCGAGGAGTTTACATGAAGCTAACCATTGAAAATTTACGAAAAAGAATAGACGTGGCAGCCAAAAGGACTCCTGCCGATCTGGTTATTAAAAACGGGAAGGTAATAAATGTATTTACACGCGAAATCATTGAGGAAGACATAGCCATTGCCGATGGAATCGTAGCTGGCTTAGGAAGCTATGAAGGGAAGGAAATCATTGATGCTGGGGGCAGCTATATAGCCCCCGGGTTCATTGATGGGCATGTCCATATTGAGTCAGCGATGGTTACCCCTGCTGAATTCAGCAATGTTGTTCTCCCGCACGGAGTAACGACTGTCATTGCAGACCCTCACGAAATAGCCAATGTCAGCGGAACAATAGGCATTGATTTCATGCTGGAATCTTCAGAAGAGATCCCGCTTGATGTATTTTTTATGCTTCCATCCTGTGTGCCTGCAACTCCATTTGAAAATGCCGGCGCTTCTCTCAGTTACAAGGATCTTGAAAAATATTACGGTCACCCGAGAGTGCTCGGTCTTGGTGAAGTAATGGATTACCCTGCTGTTATGAACAATGATGCAGAAATGCTAAAAAAACTGGAAGACGCTCATAGCAAAGGAAAATGTATCGATGGGCATGCAGCAGGACTTAATGCAGATGAAATTAATATATACATGGCCGCCGGGATTAGGACGGACCATGAATGCATAAACCCTGAAGAAGCACTGGACCGAATGCGCAAAGGGATGTATGTTATGCTGAGGGAAGGATCGGCGGCCAGAGACTTATTAGCACTTCTCAAATCTGTCAGCGAACATAATGCACGGCGCTGTTTATTCGTAACGGATGACAAGCATCTGGATGACCTGATCAATGAAGGCAGCATTGACCATAATGTCAGAATGGCCATTAAGGAAGGGATGGATCCTATTCTTGCCGTTCAAATCGCTACGCTGAATGCAGCAGAATGCTTCGGCCTGAAAAATAAAGGGGCTATTGCTCCCGGTTATGAAGCCGACCTGATATTTCTTAGTGATCTTAGGAATGTAAAGGTTGAGAAAGTAATGAAAAGCGGAATACTTGCTGCAGAAAACGGGGTCATTAAGGATCCAGTTCCTGAGAGCCTCGAACCTGTAACCGCCATTTGGGACAGTGTCAAAATCGGCAGCCTAAACGGTGAGGATTTAAGCATAAGAATGGGAACTGGGAATGCCAATATTATTGGCATTATACCAAACAGCATTGTGACCAGGCACCTGGTGGAAAAGGCCGATTCACTTAATGGCTATTTCCAGCCTAATTCTGATAAAGATTATTTAAAATTGGCTGTGGTGGAGCGGCATCACCTCACTGGAAGCATCGGGCTTGGCATAATTAAGGGGCTGGGGATTACAAGAGGAGGGATTGCCTCAACGGTTGCCCACGATTCCCATAATATTGTGGCAGCAGGCACCTCTGATGAAGATTTACTGGCGGCAATTAAGCATACGGCAGCAATGAAAGGCGGCCTGGCTGTTGTCCAGGATGGAAAGATCCTTGCGGAACTCCCCCTGCCTATTGCCGGGCTCATGAGTGATCGGGATTCTTCATTTATTTACGGACGTTTGTCTGAGTTGAATCATGCACTTAGAACAGTCGGATGCAGTATGGAATTCAACCCGTTTTTGACGCTTTCATTTTTAGCGCTTCCAGTAATACCTGAGCTCAAGTTAACTGATAGAGGATTATTTTCCGTCAGCTCCTTTAGCCACATTAATGCAGAATCATAGAAAAGCGGAAGCTGCCCGCCTATAAAGGAACCCAGACTTAAAGCGCTACGTCCTCCCAAAAGCTACCGCTTTCGGTCGTGCGATGTATCGCTGCCGTAGCTTTCCTTGTCCTGTGGCAGCGTCTGCATGACCCGCATCCTCCCAAAAGCTGCCGCTTTTGGTCGTGCGAAGATTACGCTGACGAAGCCTTCCTTGTCCTGCGGGCCTCAAGCATAAGACGAGCCGGCTAAATGGCTGCACTTAAACTATTTGGACGGATTGATAGAAATGTTGAGGCGACTGTCCAGGGACGACAAGCATAAGGCGGTTTTTCCTTCTGGAAGGGAACGGCTTATGACCTCGAGTCCCTAGGAGTCGAAACTAGACACGCTTAGACCCGAGACCCGCTGGCGCATGGAGCTAGTCAATTATCTAACTTCAGAATTTATACATTCTTATCTTTTAAAATAAGGCCGGAGTTTTCTCCAGCCTTATTTCATTTCTTAGTGACTTCCTTATTATCTAATGTTAATGCTGCCCAAGCTGTTTCATCTGCAAAGTACCTGCTCCAGCTTGCCACACCGGCCAAATTATATTTCTTTGCCAATTCAGTCCGTTTGGTTAATGATAGTTCATCTTCAAGCCACACTTTATATGTGATTTTATCTTTTTCTGAGAAATGCTCCGCATAATTTTGCCCGCTTTCCGGATCATATACTGGAGTAACGTTATTCTGACTGAGCCACTCTTTTACTTTGCTCATAGAAAGTGCTTTAGAAGAAACATCCCCGTTTGATTTTTGTTCCCACAGTCTTGTATATAAAGGCACTCCCAATATTAATTTTTCATTAGGAACAATCTCCAGCAGATGTTTCAGGTTTTCTTCAACCCACGGCAGGCTCGCTACGCTTCCTGCAACCTGCGAGCTTCCCCAATGTTCATCATAAGCCATGACAACCAAATAATCTGCTATCCCGGCAAGTTTATCCCTTTCATAAAAAGCCGACCAATTACCGCTCGATGAAATGAATGTAATATCCATAGACACAACTAAACCTGCTTCATGAAAGTACGGAGTGGCTTCCCTCACAAACTGTGTTATTAATGGCCCATCCTCCGGATTAACATTTTCAATGTCCAGATTCACCCCATTTAATTCATACATTTGACTGAAATGCATAAGCTGCCGAATCATATTCTTCCTTGATTCAAAAGAACCAAATGCTTCATGTGTTAAATCAGGGTCAAATGCATTTGAAAACAAGCCCCATATTTGGTATCCCTGTTTTCTTGCCCACATTGAATATTCTTTCGATCCCAGGTTTTTGATGGAACCTTTTCCGTCCGCAAGCTCAAACCATGTTGGAGAAATGACATTAATACCCGGCATCTTCGGTATTTTTGAAGTATTAGGGTTCTTTGTATATACCGCTTCCCAGGTCAGCTGTATAGGACCTTCCAGTTCCGGCACTGTATACGCAGATTCTTCAAGGGAAATAGCAATCTGTTTGTTCTCACCCTTTTTTATGTATTGTTTCTTCAAATAACCAGCTGTACCGTCTTCTTTTCTAATAAAATAGTAGTCTCCTTTTTCTTGTTCTACTAAAACTTCTTCATTTGGAGATACTGAAGCCGTGTACGGAGATTCCAGACTGTCTTTCGTCCTCAGCCGAAGCAATTCTTCATGAATATCTTTTTCCTTCACCTTGCCGGAAACCATTGACTCTCCATCTTTGTGAACCCATATTGCACCTGTATCAGAGAGAATTGAATAAGTAATAGGATAGAAAGCCAAAAGCGGCTCGATAGCCAAATATCTGTCTTTTCCTATCTGTTTAGCAGCTGTAAAATCCAGTTTCATAGGCTTATCATTCACATAATAGCTCAAAGATTCCAATGGCATCTGCACTACTTTATTTTTTGTGGCGATAATGATGGATTGTGAGTGTTCATCAAGAATAATGCCTTCATCGACAAATTCCTGCAAAAACGTTAATGGCAGGTAGATCGATTCACCTTCTATATAAGCATTGCCCGCCTGTTTGCCCATAAACAATATCGGATGTTCTCCTTTAAAGTAAGACACCTTTTCCTTTGAAGCAAAAGGATATAAAATCATGAAAATGCTTGAAATTATCAGTGTAAAAGCAAACAAAAGCCCCGCAAAGATAAGTTTTTTAACGGCAGGCTTTTGTGGACTTGTTTCAATTTTATACATTCCTTTTCCTCCCTTAATTCCATCGTATCGAAATAAACAGAAAATGGGAAGAAAATTTAGAATACCTACAACTTATTTCCACCCCTCCTATATTAACGGAATGAAAACAGGAAAGGTTTCAGGTTTTTATCAATATGTTGTAAAGTGAGTAAGATTCTGCAATCTGTAAGTAATATATTTTACCAAAGGCATTTTTTCATTGGAAGGATAGTTTTTCGTATAAATTGCACCGTTATTATTCCAAAGCTTATTAAAGTAGCTGTCGACATCCTTCATAACCTGGGATTGGTCAGGAGCGCTGATTTTTAAATTTGTCTCCAGGTTTAAATCATCCAGATTTCTCTTTGTAAAATTGGCTGAGCCAGCAATGATCATACTATTTTCTTTGCCGGTTACATACATGATTTTCGAATGGTATTGCTCAAATCCCGTATTGTACCATCTGATTTTTATGTTTTCGTGGCCTAATTTGTCTAATTCAGCAGCGACAGGTATATTCGGAAGCCCAATTTTCTCAGAGCCGAAAGCATTCTGATTTGGATCCAGGATCATTTTTACTTTCACTCCCCGATCAGCTGCCTTTTTTAGAGAATCAACCACTTTCCGGTCAGCAAGATAGAACATGCCGAGCCAGATGGTTTCACCTTTGCCGGATTTATTGATTTCTTTAATAATGTGTTTATAGATTTTCCCTTCAGTCAGCACCTGGGCCTTTACAGTCCCAGTTTTTTTGCTGTCTTCAGGCTTAAAATCTGTCAGTTTGCCTGATGCTGAATAATCGACCACCGCCTGCTCGGTTTTAACGAGATCAGCCAGGATTGGCCCTTTTACTTCAAACGCGATATTAGAATGATACCCACTGGCATTGTGGGGATTTCCGGATGTTACAATCCCTGTTTTCTCCGTTACAAAAACCTTCCGGTGATTTGCTTTAATATTCATGAGATCGAGATATGACCGAAATGTCACTTCAGGAGCATTTTCTGCGAGCGGATTGGGAAGCCAGCCATTGCCTCCCTGTCCAAACCACTGTATAAATACACGCCAAAATGCCGAATAAATTGGATTAGAATCTCTCAAAGGGACTAATGAAGTATAAACTACATTTATTCCATTCTCCTTCAGCTTCTTGAATTCGGGTACATCATGTGATCCATATGTGCTGTTAATCCGATCTGTGATCACTGTAATATCCATATTGGGGTGGCTCTGTTTTTGTTCGATGAGCTTATCAGTTATTTTACCGCTAATATCCGGATAATCTTTATCCCCATCAGTAAAACCATTGAATAAAAACATATCCATCACGATAAAATCCTCCGCCTCACCAATGGCTTCTAATATCCGCTTAAAGATCTGATGATCGCTTTCTCTTCTGCCGTTACCTTTTTCAAAATTCAAATCGTATAAAAACTTAATATCTTCTACAGTGTAAACTTCGCCTTCGAAAGAAAGGCCTTTTGGCAATGGTTTATTGGACTGATAGATAATAGTTGCTGCCAATACCAGCACAAGGCTCAAAATGGGTATCCATACCGTTTTTCTATTTAACTTTCCCAGAACCTTTTTCACCAGGACTCCCCCTACCCGCTAGACTGCGATAACTATATATAGACCATTTTTGACTATTGTAAACTCATCTATACGCCTTCACTCAATATAAAAGACGAAGGCCTGCGCCTTCGCCTTTAAAGATATATATTTTAACCTACAAGCTTTACAAGCATATGAGATAGTTTATGCTTTTCTTCTTCAGTTCCTACCTTCCACAATTCCTGCAGAAGCTTTTCTTCCCTGTTTCTTGGATCTTCTTTGGAAGCCAGATAATCGCCTACCTTTTGAGCTGTGTTCGCGAGCTGTTCCTCATCCATGCCCATTTTCTGGCCCAGGGAGACCTTTCCGCTTAAATATTCTTTAAAACCGTCAAAGCTTGATAGAATTTCATCTTTCTTTTCGCTTCCCATATTACTGAGTTTTTCCTCTACATTGCCTGCTTGTCCATTTACGTTATTCATATTCTGTTCCATGCTTGAATCTCTCCTTTATATGGATTTGATTGCTGTGACAGTCTACTAATACCCGCTGTTAATCATGTCAAACACAAGCCAGAGAGTTTGAAAAACCTCCCTGAAATAAATTGGACAACTTTTTATTTGCACATGGTATGCAGGTTTGCTCACATGGTACAATATACTAACATAGAAAGTATGAAGGAGAGTTTTTATGATTTATGGAATTATCATTATTTTAGCTTACTTACTGGGCTCCATTCCTTCTGGTTTAATAGTAGGAAAACTTTTTTATGGAGTGGATATCCGTGAGCATGGCAGCGGAAATTTAGGCGGAACTAATACTTTCCGGACCCTTGGTGTTAAGGCCGGCATGATTGTGACCATAGCTGATATCTTAAAAGGCACCCTTGCTGCATCCCTGCCCTTTTTCTTTGGATCGGACATGCATCATCTTGCTGCAGGAGTTTTTGCAGTTATTGGGCACATGTATCCGCTGTTTGCCGGCTTTCGCGGTGGTAAAGCAGTCGCTACATCGGGGGGAGTGCTGTTAGCCTATGTTCCCTTAATGTTTCTTATCATATTGGGTGTTTTCTTTCTAAGCCTTTACATAACCAAGTACGTGTCCTTGTCCTCTATTCTGGCAGCACTGGCATCCATCATTTACGCACTAATTATATGGGACATTCCACTAATTATAGTAGTATCTATACTTGGCATCTTTGTTATTTACAGACATAGGGAAAATATTAAACGAATCAGGGACAAAACCGAGCCCAAAATAAAATGGCTTGGCTGAAAACCAGCCAGCCTGCAATGCAGCAGACTAGATCTGCTGTATTTTTTTGTCTAATTTTCTAATTCTTAAATTATTTTCTGATATTTCAGTCTAGTTTATTTGAATAAAGTGTTAAAGGAATATTATACTGATTACATAGGCCTAGAAACATAATACTATAAAGCCTATATAACAATTTTTATACATAAAGAAACATAAATTGATATCTTTCGCCATACATTAGTTTAGGCTAAAATTTCAGCCAAAAACGTTAAAGTTAGGATGAAGAAATAAATGGATAAAACTCAAGGTCTGCTGGAAAATGTTTCCTTCCCATACTTTTTCATTGATCATAACCTAAGAATACTCACTTCATCATTAATAAGTGCTGAAGGAGTGTTTACTGAATTATTGGCAACAGAAGATATTAGCAGATTCAACAATCTATTAAAGAAAAATGAATCTGGCATTTTTAAACTTAAAATAGGTAATAGCATTCTTCCATATAGAATTCATCTAGAAAAAAGTGATGCTGCGCACTATCATCTTTTTTGTTTTCCCCTCTCTTCAGAAGATGAGGAATTAAGAAAGATGGCGGAGCACATGCAAAAAAGGCTGCACCGCGTTAATTACCAATTAAGAGAAAAAAAGAAACACTTAAATAAAGCAGTGAAAGAGAATAAAGAAACTGTTTTGATATCTGACTATTCAGCTGATGCTGGACAGTTAGCGGGGATTGCACATGAGATCCGGAATCCGCTAACAACTGTAAAAGGATTTTTACAGCTTTTGAAGCCTTATTTATTAGAAATCGGAAAAGAACAGTACGCTGAGATTGCAATTGAAGAAATTAATCGGGCAAATGATATAATATATGAATTCTTAAATGCATCAAAACCTCCTCAAAACAAAAGAACGGAAATAGAAGTCAACAGATTAGTTAAGGAAATGAAAATATTCTTCGAAAGCGAGGCGCATATTAGAAATATTAACCTTTCTGTATGCCTTTGCCCTAATAATCCCATTTTCTATGGTGATGTGAAGCAGATAAAGCAGGTCCTCATCAATATTATTAGAAATGCAATGGAAGCATGTGAAAGCATTCCTGCTCCAGAAGGAAAAATAGATCTTAAAGCAAAAGCCCTTAACCAAAAAGTATCCATCACCATCCAAGATAATGGATTGGGAATGTCAGAAAAAACAATAAGCAAATTGTTCGTCCCATTCTATACAACAAAAGAAAAAGGAACCGGCATCGGTCTATCCATATGCCAAAAAATAATTGAAGAGCATGATGGCAAGATAAATGTCCATTCGAAAATGTCACAGGGCACTGTCTTTGAAATTGAATTTCCGATGATTATCAACTGAAGTTATTAATTATTATTTTGTAAACAGTTATCAATGGAAATCAGATTATGACATTTAAAATAAAAAAATAGCAGAAAAATGATGAAAATTGAAAAAATTCATATTAAAATTAGACTATTAATATATCTTTATACTCTATATTAAGGGGATAATTTTTATGAAATTCAGTAATGCCTTCTTACTATCCACAGTCATCTGTACAATGTTAATTATTTGTTCGGCTTTATTCATCTATCAATTGCACACAGAGAATAAAGCGGAGGCAGCTGAAGCAAAACCTGCTCAATTGCATATGGAAAACAGAGAAACCACCGCGGTTAATAAAATGCTTATAGAGAAGGCGACATTGGGAGCAATTGGCGACATCCTTATTCATGACAGGGTATATAATGTTGCACAAACAAAAACAGGCTATGATTTCAAACCAATGTTTGAACATGCAAAAACGCTATTAAAAACGCCCGACATCCTGCTTGCCAATCAAGAAACTATTTTGGGAGGTCCGGAAATAGGAATTTCCAGTTACCCCATGTTCAACAGCCCTCAGGAAGTGGGAGACGCCCTCATTGAGGCTGGTGTTGACATAGTTTCAACTGCCAATAACCATTCACTCGATAAGGGAGAAAAAGGATTGAAAACATCCCTGGATTATTTGGATCAGATAGGATTGCCGCATGTGGGAACAAACAGAACACCCAGCGAACAGCAAACCTTGAAGGTAATAAACAAAAACGGAATTAAAGTTGCTTATCTTTCTTACACATATGGTACAAACGGAATTCCCGTTCCGGCAGGAAAAGATTATCTCGTTAACCTCATTGATAGAACAGCAATGAAAGAGGAAATTAACCGGGCAAAAGATGAAGCTGACGTAGTTGTTATGAGTATGCATTGGGGAAATGAATACCAGCTTCAGCCCACAGAGGAACAAAAGGAACTGGCAGAGGTCCTCGCAAATGATGGTGTGGATATTATTTTCGGACACCATCCACATGTACTGCAGCCAATGGAATGGATTGACAGGAAAGACGGACGGAAATCTCTTGTTGTATACTCTCTAGGCAATTTTTTATCCGGCCAGATTAATGATTACAAGGACATAGGCGGTATTGCAACTGTGGAGATTACGAAATATATTGATCAAAACGGGGTCGATATTGAACTTTCCAATCCGGCGTTCATCCCGACATACGTAAGTAATAAACAGCCAAAATATCGGGTAGTACCATTGAAGGATGCTGGCGGCTATGGCCTTCCCAATGCAGAGTCGAAATACAGCGAAATTATGGCACATATGCTCGATCATGTTCAATAAAGCGCTTTTTGGCGCTTTTTTTGTGTAAAAAATGGTAAAATATTTTGTAGGCAAAGGAGGTCTGATCATGAAAACCGCTTATGTTAATAAGTCTTTTCCTTATTTGCAATTATGTATATTCACAGCTGCAATATTGCTTTTTCAATACAAACTTTTTGCTTTCGCTTTCATACTTTGTTTTGGGCTTATCATTTTTTTACTATTCACTTCAGAGCAGGAACGTGTTTTTCCCTGGATCATTGCAGGGTATTTAACAGGCAGTCTACTGTTTCTTTACGGCGATAAAATGCTAGATGCACTGTCTTTTCAACACTCCATTTTAATGATTTTCAATCGGATTCTACTGTTGATCCCTATCCTTCTTCTTGTTTATATCTCAAAAAAATTTAACAAAACTGCCATTCCTTTTTGGCGGAAGCCGGATTGGAATTCCCAAATATTTTTTCCATTCATATGGAGCGGCTTCCATTCATTAAAAATAAAACATTTTCTTGTGGTTGCTATCATGATTAATTTTGCTTCATTTGCGTATTCAATTTTTTTAGCTGAAAACTCCTTAACCAGGGACTTTATCATTTTCCTGATTGGTTTCTCCATCATTAATGGAATGATGGAAGAGCTCTTATGGAGAGGAATCATCTTATCCAGAATGTCGGAGCTTTCAGGAGAAAAGACAGCTGTCCTTTTTTCTGGGCTGGCGTTCGGTTTTTCCCATATAATGCTAGGCTACTCTTTTATCTCATGTCTGCTGTTTGCTTTTGGCGGAGTTTTTTATGCCGCCATTACAGTAAAATCCCGAAGCATTTTTCCGGCTGTCATATGGCATATTGCCATGAATGTATTTATGATTCTAAGCGGATTCATCCCTTTTCCAGGTTAAAAGCAGGACTTCTGACAGCAGCAAGTCCTTTTTATGTATAGGATTAAAGTAGCTTAATAAGCATAGCTGGATACACATCCTACTTTGCCAAATTATTAATGTCCTCCTCCAAATACCAGCTCCTGAAGAAAAACCATGCCAACAGAAAGCAGACCCAAAACTGCCATCAGGGGGACGAAAAGATTTTTGCTTTTATGAAAGATAAATGTAAGGGCAAAATACAATAGAGCTGATACAGTTAAAAAAATCCCTGATTCAGTTAATTTTTTAGTACCATCCGTTTGAATGAACACCTGGAGGGCTATGCCTGTAAACAGAGCGGCACCTAAGATATTAAAAAAACGAAATGAATTCATCTAATCACCCCATCAATTCATTTTATGAAAACATTATATTCGCGCATAAAGAAAAACTAGCCTATAATATGACTATCACCCAGGAGGAGGAATTTCAAATGAACATACATATTGAAGATCAGGCTGCCCAATGGTATCAGGAGGAAATGCTCTTGAATAAGGGTGACTTCGTCCGCTTTTTTGCAAGATATGGCGGGTGCAGTACTGTCCAGCAGGGATTTTCATTAGGAGTCTCTAATGAACACCCACATAACGCAGGAGTCCAGACTGAAAAAAACGGAATTACTTATTTTATTGAAGAAAAGGACTTATGGTACTTTGATAATCATGATTTATTGGTGACATTTAATGAGAAAGCACAGGAACCTGAATTCAAATATAACAATGGGTAAAAGAAGCAGATCCGGCCTGCTTCTTTTTTCATTTCAGCCTTTCCAGCTGCTCCCAAAGCTTTTCCTTTTCAAGGATTTCTTTCTGCCTGGCACCAATCAAATCATAGTGCGAGTACCTATCATTCCGATAATCAATCCACTCAGGCTTTAGGCCATGTGTTTCTCCCCATTCTATCAATTTCTTCAGATCCGAACATCCGACCTTTGTGACCGTTTTACAGCCTGGGAAACGATCATCTATCCAATAATGGGTTAAAAAAGCAATTTCTCCACGATCAATTTTCATCTTCCATTCCTGAAGATCTTTTCTGCGAAGACCGAATGCCATATATTTTCTCCATCCTTTAAGCAGCAGGCAAAATTATTTGACAGCACTCTCAGGCTGCTTTTTAGCTTCTTCATATGCTTCATGCCAATCAGGATATTTCTTTTTAATTGATATCGGCCGGAAATTATCCTTTTTGACGCAAACATGCTTGGACAAGCCTGTTACTGCAAGGTCTCCTTCATCATTGTATATTTCATATCCATAGCTGACGCGGAACCCGTCATACTCTTCAATCCACGTTTTTATCGTCGCGGTTTGACCGTAGCGCAATGGTTTCTTGTAGGAAGCCAGGATATCCAGAACAGGCGAAATGATGCCATCCTTCTCCATTTCAGCATAACTGAATCCAAGGTCTTTTATGATCTGTGTCCGGCCAAGCTCCATCCAAACCAGATAATTGGCGTGATACACGACTCCCATTTGATCTGTTTCTGCATACCTTACTTCTATTTCTTTTGTTGAAATGAGCATACCTATTCCCCTTTGCTTATCTTATTTAAAGCGATTTCGAAATCTTCTTTTTCCAAAATGCTAACCTGCTCAATATCCTCATCAATTGCTGATACAATTCTCATTGCCTGTGCCTGAATCGCCTCATCCGCAAGGTTGGCGGCAAAACGTCCGTTCCCATTTATTTCGATCTTTGATAAAGTGCGGTTAAGGTAGTCCCTCGCTTCTTCCGTAGGCGTATATTCATATTGTCCAGCATACGAAATGATTATTTCCAAGAGCTCTGCCGTTGAATAATCCTTAAAATGAAAGAACTTTTTAAATCGGGACTTTAACCCGGGATTGCTTGACAATAGCTTCTCCATTTCATTTGGATAGCCTGCTAAAACAACGACAAGATTTTCGTTATGTTTTGTCATTTCATCCACTAATGTATCGATGACTTCTTTTCCGAAATCTCCTGATGTCTGGGAAAGAAGTGAATAGGCCTCATCGATGAATAGGACGCCACCTAATGCCTCTCTTATCTTTTTCTTTGTTTTGATGGCGGTTTGGCCTACATAGCCAGCTACAAAATCCGCACGGCTCGCAACCATCAAATGTCCTCGTTTAAGAAATCCGCATTCCTCCAGCAATTCTGCATAAATCTTGGCTACAGTCGTTTTCCCTGTCCCCGGATTACCGGTAAATACTGAATGCAGCTGGATAGGGACTACAGGTAGCCCTCTTTCACGGCGCAGCTGCTGCATCTTAACAAATGACACTAAGTTTTGAACTTCTGTTTTGACTGTTTCAAGTCCGATTAACTGGGCAAGCTGCTCTTGAGGATTCATTACCTTTTCTTCTTCTTCACTTTCAAAATCTTCTTTTTCCAGGAGTGTATATGACATGATGTTTTCGTTCATTTTAGCTTGGGAGCCTTTTCTAAAAATGGCATCAAGAACAATGTTTCTGACGGTCCTGGCATTTCCGAACGTATCATCAACCCGCTCTTTTTCAATTCGTTTGCCCAGTTCCTGCTTTGCTCCTTCCGTAAGGACATAATCATTATCCGCAGACAGCTTTTCAGCAATCTGGAGAAGCTCCACATTAGAATAATCAGGCAGTGCAATAAAATTTGACTCTGGAAAACGGCTCCGAAGGCCAGGATTGCTGTCCAGAAATTGTCTCATCTCTTCTGGATAACCGGCCATGATAACCGCAAACTTCCCCCCATATTCAGTCCCGGTCATCAGCGATACAAGAGTATCAATGGCTGTTTGTCCATAATCGCTGCCTGTCTGTCCCTCACGCTTTAAGCTGTACGCCTCATCAATGAACAGCACCCCACCGATTGCCTTTTCAACTGCCGCCCTGACATTTTCCTCTGTTTGCCCGACAAATCCGCCAACCAGCTGTGACCGATCTGCTTCAATCACTTCTTCCCGCGGCAATACACCCAGGCTATGATAAATCTTTGCTAAAAGCCGGGCAATAGTTGTTTTGCCTGTACCTGGATTGCCAGTTAGTATCATATTGAGGCTAAGTTCATCTTTCGTTTGAAAACCAAGTGACTTACGTTCGTTTTGATATTTTAAAAAACGGTAAAAGTCATGAACTCTGCTTTTGACCGAGTGCAGGCCAACCATTTCATTAAGTTCATCCAAGGGATCTTTTGATAAATCAGATTCTTCTTCCTCCGCATCAAATATCTCTTTCCATTCACCTTTAAGTCTGTTAATGGCATTCAAGTGCTTTTTCATATCGGTGTAGTAGGTTGAAGTATGAAAAACACCGGATATAGATTGCTCATATTCTTCAGATGCTTTTAAAAGAAAAGCTGTTTCTTCAATAGCTTTTTCAAGTATTTCAGTCAGCTTCCGGTATTCCACATCCTCATAGGCATGCTGCTTTTTCTGCAGATCTTCTAACTCATCATCTGATTTGTTGATAAAGCTTCTGCAAATTTCTATAAATTGCTCAGCTGTCTTCTTTTTTGCTGCCCTGTTATCGGTCTCCCGAATCGGCGGGAAAGTCAGGGTTTCAAGAAGATTGCTTTTATTTTTCCATTCCGATTTTCCCAATTGGGCAGCCGCCATACTATTGCCATTGTCCAGTTCAACAGCTTTTTGCAGCCATGCACTGGCAAGAGTATCATCTGTATACCTGCTTAACCGTGAAATAGCGGCAATGGTCAGTAATTCCGAAAGCAGTCCGGGATCTGCCTTTTCATTGATGTTTTTAATAACATTAAGCAATTCTGCTTCATTTTGTATGTATCCGTATTGATCAAGCTCATTTTTCCAATGATATGCCTGACCCTCTGCCGGTTTTGCCTGTCTTTTCTGCTGTGTCATCGATTATCACTTCTTCTTCTTAGTTTCCACAACTTATCTTACCATATTTCTGTAATTATCTATAAGGATGAGCTTCTTATCATGACCTTCCAGCAGAAAAAGACCTAATCACACTGGATCAGGTCTTTATAGGATGCTAATAATTATTGTTCAACGTTATTGCCGTTCTGCTGTGCCTGATATTCGTCCTTTATTTCTGAACGGAATGAAGCAAGGCTTTCCCTGCGGCGTTCATTTTTTGCTTCAATCCTTGCAAGATCTTCTGCATTTGCATACTTCATTGCTTCTTCAGCTTCGTCCATATTCTCGATAGTATGAACGATCATGGATTGAAGCTTTTCAACGTTATCGCTGCGGTCATCTGGATTTGGTCTGTTATGTGCCATGGTTTGTTCCTCCCTTTATTAGGTGATGGTACAAAATTAGTTTGTGAAAGAACAAGAAAAATATTGGCGGTAATGTGTGGGCAGCTTGCCTGTGGTATGCCTGAATTTTGAAACAAAAAACCTGCCGAAAATGAAACGGCAGGTTAATTACAATTATTCGCCTTTAGTTTGAATTACTTGTGCATGCTGTCCGGATTTGTCCTGCATTTTTTTGCCTTTGTTGCCGCCAAATCCGCGTGATTGTGTACCAATATGGTTCGGAGCAAAATGATTAGGGTGTCTTTTTTGATTACTCATTGATATCCCTCCTCATTTTAAGTATGGTCAAATGCAGAGAGTTTCATGAATGGCAAGTAATTCTATTCGGCCTTATTAAGACGTTTAAGCTCGAGGCGTTCTTCGATTTTTTCCATTGCATCTTGGTCTTTAAGAAGCTGGCGTTTATTTTCTGAAACTAATTCAGCAAAGGAGCGTTTTCTAGGCTTTCTCATAAATCTTTCACCTTCCTTTAATACCATTGTAACAGTCATTATCTCCAGAAACTCTTTAAATTATTACAACTTTTCGAAAATTTAATCCGCATATATCCACAATACGTGAAAAAAGTACATAAGGTTCGCTTTTATTGGTAAAATATTCATAAAAATCACTCTTCTAATTTCATTTCCTTTTTTATAGCGGTGTAAACCTATACATAAAAAACATCTGCTCTTTGCAGATGTTTTTACATTTCATCTATATACTGATTCATAATCTCCAGGGACATTGCACTTAAGTATTTATTCCGGATAATTCCTTCTTCATCAATAAAAAAAGTGGTAGGAATCGTCATTATCTGATAGGCATTAGATACTTTTTCATCTACATCAAGCAGTATGGGAAAATTCACGTGCATTTCTTCCGCAAAACCGGCAACATCAGATTGTGGATCAATGTTCACTGCTAAGATAGCAACTTGATTTCCCTTTTGAGTATAGAATTTTTGGATGTCAGGCATTTCAGCTTTACATGGAGGACACCATGTTGCCCAAAAGTTAAGCATAACTTTCTTTCCTTTATAATCTGAGAGCTTTACTGTTTCCCCCTGAAGGTTTTTCAATTCAAAATCTGGGGCTTTCAAGCCAATTCCTAAACCAGTCTGATTAACGGGATGACTCTCGACTTCATCTTTTTCAACTGCCTGCACTACAAATATTGCAGTAGTAATTATTAATAACACAGCTGCTGCAAATAATTTTTTGAACATGCTGTTTTCCCTCCCGGCTATTAAAACCTTTTTGCTTCCTTGATTGTATTTTAACCTAGAAAAGCAAAATTAATAAGGTTCTGAACAGCCAATAAGACAGCATAAATGTGACAGATCCGTAAACAATTCCATACATCCATTTTTTGAGCGGATATTTGTATTTCTTAATTTCCATTACTATATAGATAAGTGCCAATAAAGTCCCTAAAATGGCTCCTTTCCTTCCACCTGAGAAATATAAAATCCCTATAGGGCTGCTTAGAATATTTTCGGTTTGAAAGAGAATTGAACTAAACTTATAAGTGAAAAAGCCAAAGAGCATTGAATTGAGCATGACATTCAGAAAGATTTTTTTATATTCCTTTTGGTCTCTTAATACATTTGCAATAGTAAAATAAGCAACGATACCTGATAGCAGGACTAAAACCCATTCATACTTTACTATTAAAGGTCCAATCAAAAAAGCATCCAATGTCAACCCCCCAAAGTTAATATACATTTAAGATACCTAAGCCCGTATATTTTGTAAATAAAAAACCGCTATGTGAACGAGCACATAGCGGTTTTTTAAATTAATTTGCCAATTTATCACGAAGAACCATTTGCAGGATTCCGCCGTGGCGGTAGTAATCAATTTCAACTTCAGAGTCGAAACGAACAAGAGCTTCAAAAGTAGTCTGATTGCCGTTTTCATCTGTAGCTGTAACCTTAACAAAGTCACGCGGTCTAACATTTTCGTCGATTTGAACATCGATCGTTTCTTTACCTGACAAGCCAAGAGTTTCTGCACTTTCGCCTGCCTTGAACTGAAGCGGCAGAACACCCATTAGAACAAGGTTGGAGCGGTGGATACGCTCATAGCTTTCAGCAATAACTGTTTTAATTCCAAGCAAGTTCGTACCTTTTGCAGCCCAGTCACGGGAAGATCCCATTCCATAGTCTTTGCCGGCAAGAACTACTAAGCCAGTTCCATCTTCCTTGTATTTCATGCAAGCATCATAGATGGAAGTTACTTCGCCAGTTGGCCAGTATGTTGTGAAGCCGCCTTCTGTACCTGGTGCGATCTGGTTGCGGATACGGATGTTTGCAAATGTACCGCGCATCATAACTTCATGGTTACCGCGGCGGGATCCATAAGAGTTAAAGTCGCGTGGTTCAACACCGTTCTCGCGAAGGTATTTTCCTGCTGGTGTATCCTTGCCGATCGCACCTGCCGGAGAAATATGGTCAGTTGTGACAGAATCACCGAACTTGCCGACAACACGCAATCCTGATAAAGGTTTAACTTCATCAGCATTAGGAGTTAAGCCTTCAAAGAACGGAGGATTCTGGATATATGTTGAATTATCATCAAATGAATATAACGGCTCATTGCTTGTCTGGATTTGGTTCCAGCGGGCATTGTCATCAAATACATGCGCATATTCTTTACGGAACAATTCAGGTGTAACAGTCTGTTTAACCACTTCATTAACTTCAGCAGTAGATGGCCAAATGTCGTTAAAGAAGACATCGTTGCCATTCTTGTCTTTTCCGATTGGCTCGTTTTGAAGATCGATATCGACTGTTCCAGCTAGTGCATAAGCGACTACTAATGGCGGAGAAGCCAGGTAGTTAGCTTTTACAAGCGGATGGATACGCCCTTCAAAGTTACGGTTACCGGAAAGAACAGATGTTACAAGAAGATCGCTTTCAGCTACAGCCTTTTCGATTTCTTCTCTTAATGGGCCTGAGTTACCGATACATGTTGTACAGCCATACCCTACAAGGTTGAATCCAAGCTGTTCCATGTATGGAAGAAGTCCTGAATCACGCAGGTATCCAGTAACAACCTTAGATCCAGGAGCCAAGGAAGTTTTTACGAACTTAGGAACTTCCATTCCAAGTTCAACTGCCTTTTTCGCCACTAAACCTGCACCAACTAAAACATAAGGGTTTGAAGTATTTGTACAGCTAGTGATTGCCGCAATGGCAACAGCACCCGTTTTCATCTTGGTTGAATCGCCATTTGCAAACTCAACAGTGATTTCTTTGTCGATTTCTTTCTTATCCAAACCGAATCCCTGGTTGCCTTGAGGAGCTGTGATAGCGTCATTGAATTCCTTTTTCATAGCTGAAAGCGGAATTAAGTCCTGTGGACGCTTAGGACCTGAAAGGTTCGCTTCGATTTCGGCAAGATTGATTTCAACTACATTCGTATATACTGGCTCTAGAGCTGGATCAAAGAACATTCCATTTTCTTTGCAGTATTTTTCCACAATTTTGATTTGCTCTTCTGGACGTCCAGTCAGGCGCATGTAATCCAGAGCTTCCGCATCAACAGGGAAGAATCCGCAAGTAGCTCCGTATTCTGGTGCCATGTTAGCAATTGTAGCACGGTCAGCCAATGGAAGCTGTGTAACACCAGGACCGAAGAATTCTACAAACTTGCCAACCACTCCCTGGCTGCGCAGTACCTGGGTTACCTTTAATGCAAGGTCAGTAGCAGTTGTTCCGTTAGGAAGCTCGCCAGTAAGCTTAACCCCTACAACTTCAGGAACAGGGAAATATGAAGGCTGTCCCAGCATACCTGCTTCAGCTTCAATACCTCCTACACCCCATCCAAGAACGCCGATACCGTTGATCATGGTTGTATGGGAGTCAGTACCTACAAGAGTGTCAGGGAAAGTTTCAAAATCACCTTCCGTTGTTTCAAGAGCATGAACAACATTCGCAAGGAACTCAAGGTTTACCTGGTGAACAATACCTGTTGCAGGCGGAACTGCACGATAGTTGTCAAATGCCTTTTGTGCCCAGCTTAAGAACTGGTAGCGCTCAGCATTGCGCTCGAATTCAAGCTCCATGTTGGCTTCAAGAGAATCAGGTGTACCATACTTATCTACCTGTACAGAGTGGTCGATAACTAGATCAACCGGCTTCTCAGGATTGATTTTGTCAGGGTCCCCACCCATGTCAGCCATTGCCTTACGCAATGAAGCCAGGTCAACTACTGCCGGAACTCCAGTGAAGTCCTGCAGAATTACACGTGATGGTTTGAAAGGAACATCTACTTCTTTTACTTCAGAAGTTCCCCATTTTGCAAGGTTTTCAACATGCTCTTTTGTAATTACACGGCCGTCATATTGACGAAGTACTGATTCCAATAATACCTTAATAGAATAAGGCAATTTGGAAACATTACCTACTCCAGCTTCTTCCAGAGCGCCTAAATGATAGTAATGATAGCGCTTCCCGTCCAGATCAAAGGATTTGCGGGAATTGAACACATCATTCTTTGCCAAATGTATTACCCCCTCTTTCAATAAACATCATATACCAAGTGTTAGGTAATTGTCGAAAAGTTTGAATTTTCATCCATCCTTACTTTTCTCACAATTCCTATATTAATACAACCTGTTATATAAGTAAATAACAAGAAAGTTATTGTTTTTGATAAGTTTTTCTTATCACAAATTCTTATTTACTACAATTAGCCTTTTAAACGCCCTAATTGATAGCGTTTTTCAATTAGAGGATAAAACCCGTTCTAGCTTGGTTATTATACTGATAAAACGAAAAAGAGAAATCTCTTGTCTAAAAATCAACATAAATTGACATCATTCACGGAAAAATAATAATACGGAGGTGATTCGCTATGGCTAAAAGAAAGGCTAATCATATTATAGAGGGTATGAATGATGCAAAAGGGCAGGGCATGGGCACCGGATACAATGAGGAATTTGCCAATGAACCCCTAACAGAAGCGCAAAAGCAAAATAATAAAAAGAGGAAGAAGAATCAGTAAATAAGGAAAGCGGAAACGCCTTGCCCAACTCAGGACACCTCGAGAAGGCAGGCTCTTTGCGAGACCAAAATGTTGTATCTGATATTAAATTAAATTACCCGGCTGGTCGCAGCCGGGTTTTTAGGAAAAAATTTTATTCCCTTCAATTCATAACATTCTAGTATTGGTTCACATCATCAACCATGGATCGCAAGTCCTGCTGGAATCTCTCCAATTGTGCCCGCTGATGATCGGATGCAACCTCAAGTGCATTTTCAATTTGAGCGTACGCTTCATTTACCTCCTGCTTAAGATGTTTAAGCTGATGGCCGTAACTGGCAGAATCTTTTACAATTTCAGCATAAAGCTCCTGTGCATCTTCCATTCCCTGCTGCGCTGCCTGAAATGCCTGCTGTTTATCTTTATGATATGGCATGCTTTTTCACTCCTAATAAAATTTGTACCATTAAATTGCGCAATAGAACCATAAAATATTCCGCCAAATCACTCAGGTGGAAATCTTGAATTTCAGCCACAATTTGCAAGGCAATTTTCCATGGAAAAGAGCCACACTAACACATGAGAGGAAGATGAGTTTCACCTTCTATCTTGGTTACCCAGAGCCTTAAGACGGCAGCACAGTATGGACGCTGCCTGGAGCGGAAGTCAGCATCCTATATTATGAGGAGGGCATCAAAAAATGAATAAAAACAACGGCAAAGACATGCGAAAAAATGCACCCAAAGGGCATAATAACGATGGACAGCCTGAACCTTTAAGCGGCTCAAAAAAAGTGAAAAACCGGAACCATACCAGACAAAAACATAATTCCCACCATGATATGTAAAGTTTAATCAAAAAGCAGCTGCCTTAAAATCAGGCAGCTGCAAGAATTAAATAGCAGTTAATGCTTTTATAATGATGTCCTCTTCATTTACAGTTACTGCCCGCAGGTCAATCAGTACTTCTTCTTTATGTATCCTCACTATTATGGAAGGAGTACAATTAATTCTTAACTGTCGGCCAATATGTTCCGGTGAGTAACGCCAGTGCTTTAAAACGGCAACCCAGGAAGGCAGTTCAACATCAGGCATTGTTCCTCCCCCAACTTGCCCTGTGCTTTTTCTCATAGAGCATTCATAATCCTTCGCAGCTGCTTGTAATCTGTGAAGAAATTGTGCAGTTCTCGTTTCGAGTTCCTCACTTGTCGTCATTACATCATGGACTACCGGAATATTTTTCAGCCCCTCTTCCCCTTTTAAGTAATCAATAAGCGTGCCTTCGAGCGCTGCAATTGTCATTTTATCAACTCGAAGTACCCGGGCAAGCTGGTGTTTCTTCAGTTTTTCGATTAAGTCCTTTCTCCCGGCAATAATGCCTGCCTGCGGGCCGCCTAAAAGCTTGTCCCCGCTAAAAGAAACGATATCTGCCCCCATTTTTATCACATCACTTACGGTTGGCTCATTACCGATTCCTTTGCTTTTAAAATCAAATAGTGCACCGCTGCCCAAATCTTCATAGAATATGATATTTTTTTCTTTAGATAGCTGGGCTAGTTCGTCAGTTCCAACTTCTTTGGTAAAACCTATTATTTTAAAATTGCTCGTATGTACCTTCATAATCATGGCTGTATCTTCATTGATCACTTGTTTATAATCTTCTAAGTGGGTTTTATTCGTTGTTCCCACTTCAACAAGCTTTGCACCGCTCTCTTCCATTATGCTTGATACCCTGAAGGAGCCTCCGATTTCAACAAGCTGACCGCGGGAAACTATTACTTCTTTTTCTTCTGCAAGAGCTTTTAGGATGATATAAACGGCAGCAGCATTATTGTTAACTGCCATCGCTGCTTCTGCTCCTGTCAGCTCTTTGACCAGGCTTTCCAGGTGACTATGCCTGGATCCCCGGGCTCCTTCGCCCAGGTTATATTCCAAATTGGAATAGTTCATGGCAATTTCAAGCATATGTTCAGCTGCTGATTTGCTTAAACGCGCTCGGCCAAGATTAGTGTGAAGAATAGTGCCAGTGGCATTGATAACCCTTTTAAGAGTGTATCCATACCGAACATTGATTACCTCTTCTGCTTTTTTAAATATATCTTCCGTAAATTTTTCCGTACCAGGCTCCTCGCCCGTCCAATTCCCGTCAAGAATGTTATTCCTGATTTCAGAAATTACCTCTTTTAAAATATTTGTTGTATGTATAAAGTCAAGTCCATACTGTTTCATTAAATGGGTAAAACGCCGGTCTTTTTGCAGTTCATGAACCGGTAAAATATTTCTGACTGTACTTTTCATTAAGATCCCTCCAGCACTTGCCTGATTATTATATCATTTTTCACTATTTTGCATGAAATGAATACTATAGATTGAAACAAGGGGGTTTTGAAATTGAACAAAAAGGAAGATTTCCATCCGTTTAATTTGGATGAATTGGAAAAATGGATGGAGGATTATTATCTGGACCCGCTGTCATCGTATTTGGATCAAATTACTTTTCGCATCGACTTATATGATACGGAAGCGGAAATTATTGTTGAGGCGCTCTTAACAGGATGCGTTTCAAAAGATGTAACCGTTTCCTTAAAGGAAAACACGGTGATCATTAAAGCGGTTAAAATAGATGAAACTGACCCGATTCGCTGCGGCCAGCCATGTATGCGGAAAGTTAAGCTGCCTTTTTCAGTTATTAAAAACAGGGTAAGTGCAAATTTTTCCAATGAGATATTAGAGATTTTTATAAATAAAAAGGAAGCTGGGCCAGGATGCGATAGAGATATCAGCATCAATTGAAAACTGAGATAGAGGTAGCCTTTCTGCCCTTTGTTTACATATAGTGAAACTTCAATCAGTGGGGTTTTATCCCCCACTGATTGTTAGTTGAACCAATCGGGCCTTTACGGGCAGTTTGACCCCCACTTATTCTCCATTGATTCCTCTGAGTCTTGAAGTGGGAGTCTTACTGCCCGTTAGACTGCGATAAAATGTTATGGATCAGTAAAAAACCTCCTCCCTGGGGAGAAGGTTTGGCAGGTTATCCCTGCATCTTATCAATAATTTCTTTGGTTTTAGGAAAAATGCCAGTATCGAGCTTAGAATAAAGCTTTTCTCCATTTACTGTCACTTCAAAAGCTCCGCCTTTACTTGGAACCAGTTCCATTTTTGAAATATCAGAGCGAAAATGTGTAAAAAGTTCTTCCGCGAAACTCGCGGCTTTTGGTGCGTAGTTTCACATCATGCAAAATTCAACAGTTACTTCATATGCCATATTTAAACCCCCGTGTGTAATTTGCTAAAATGTAAATATAATGACATTTTAGTATAACTATTTCATTACTGCAAATTGATTTGTTTTTCCTTCTTAATCGCTAAAAAAGAAAAAATTTATGGAGTGATCTTATGGATGCAGAGAAATACTTAAAACGCATTGCAGTATCGGCTGAACGTAATCTTGATCTTGAATATCTGAAAGAACTTCAGAGCAGCCATATGCACAAAATTCCTTTTGAAAACTTGGATGTAACAAGAAAAATTCCTATTATGCTTGACACAGATGCGTTTTTTGAAAAAATTCTTGAAAGAAGCCGGGGAGGCTTTTGTTATGAATTAAACGGTCTATTTCAACATCTGCTGTCAGAACTGGGATTTCAATCCCACTTGATTTCCTGCACCGTCAAAAAGCCGGATGGATGGGTCAGAGAAGATTCCCATGCAGCCATACTGGTTTTATTAAACCAAATTCCTTATTTGGTGGACGTAGGATTTGGTGATTCCGTCAGGCAGCCTTTACCTTTAACGGGTGAGGAAAAAACAGATGTAAGCGGAACTTACCGGATAAGAGAGTCCGGTGAAGGAATTTATGATCTTCAAAGACTTGAGGATGGTAAATGGAGAATTCTTTACCGTTTTTCTGATAAGCCAAGGCAGCTGAATGACTTTCATGATGCATGTTTTTTCAATCAGACTTCTCCTGAATCCCATTTTACACATGGCGACCTGGCCACTATTGCGACAAAGAATGGCCGTGTTACACTCTCAGGATTGACTGTCACTAAGTCTGAAGCGGGCACAAAAGAAAAATATGAAATAACCGAGGAGGAAAAAAGGGAATTCCTCCGCAAGCAATTCAATATAAAACTATAAAAGGGACAGCCATACGGCGTCCCTTTTGCTTTATCATAATTTTGTTCTTAGTTTATCAAGCATATCAGCAGTCATCTTGGCTAAATCGAAGTCTGCTTTAAATCCCCACTCTTCTTTTGCTGCACTTGCATCAATCGAATTTGGCCAGCTGTCGGCAATCGCCTGGCGCACAGGATCAACTTCATAGGAAATTTCAAACCCAGGAATATGCTTTCTGATCTCTGCAGCAATCTGTTCAGGTTCAAAACTCATTGCAGTTACATTGAAGGAGTTGCGGTGACTGAGTTTATCTGCATCGGCTTCCATTAAATCAACGATAGCATTTAATGCATCCGGCATATACATCATATCCATATATGTGCCCTGGTCGATATAAGAAGTATAGCGGCCATTTTTAATCGCTTCATAGTAGATCTCAACAGCGTAATCAGTCGTTCCGCCCCCTGGAGGAGTAACATAAGAGATTAAACCAGGGAATCGCAGGCCTCTAGTATCAACACCAAACTTGTAATAGTAGTAATCAGACAGTAATTCGCCCGCAACCTTGTTCACGCCATACATAGTAGTTGGGCGGTGAATAGTATCCTGCGGTGTGTTGTCTTTTGGCGTAGAAGGACCAAATGCGCCAATGGAGCTCGGCGTAAAGAATTGTGCGCTGCACTCTCTAGCCGTTTCAAGTGCATTCATAAGCCCCCCCATATTTAAATTCCATGCAAATACTGGGTTGGCTTCAGCTGTTGCTGATAACAGGGCTGCCATATGGATAACTGTATCCACATTATATTTTTTAGCCGTATCCAGCATTGATTTTGCATCAGTAACATCAACCATTTCAAACGGTCCTGATTGGGCAGCTTCAGACTCATTTTTTCTGATGTCTGTTGCAATAACATTGTCTGTTCCATAGATTTCTCTTAATTTCAAGGTTAGTTCAGAGCCAATCTGACCTAAAGCTCCAGTAATCATAATTCGTTTCATTTTATTCCTCCAACATTTCCTCTTTGCCTTATAGATTTTGCTTTATAGTCAAACTTAAATAATTCCCATTTCTTTGCCGACTTTTTCATAAATTGCAATAGCCTGATCCAGCATTTCTTTCGTATGTGCTGCAGAAGGCATATTTCTGACACGTCCCGTTCCCCTTGGGACAGTCGGGAAGACGATTGATTTCGCATAAACGCCTTCTTCATTGAGTTTTTTGCTGAATTCCTGTGTTTTTACTTCATCTCCAACAATACAAGGAGTGATTGGTGTTTCACTGTCGCCAATATTAAATCCTAATTTTTCCAGACCATCCTTAAGGTAATTGGCATTTTCCCATAACTTTTCATTCAGCTCTGTGCTTTCCATCAGCAGCTCAATGGCTTTCGTGCTTGCTGCTACATCAGCAGGTGTTAAAGATGTTGAGAATAGGAATGGTCTGCTGCGGACTTTCAGCCAATCAATCAAATCCTTTTTGCCGGCCACATATCCACCAACAACACCTATTGCCTTAGAAAGTGTTCCGATCTGGAAATCGATTTTATCGGAAAGGCCGAAGTGCTTTACAGTCCCTGCTCCTTTTCCAAGTACTCCTGAACCGTGCGCATCATCCACATAAGTGATCAGATCAAATTCTTCGGCGATCTCCACGATCTCAGGAAGCTTTGCGATGTCCCCATCCATTGAGAAAACGCCGTCAGTAATGATCATGATTTTGTTGTACTGTCCAGATTCTTTTGCTTCCTTCGCTTTTGCCCGTAAATCTTCCATATCAGAATGATTTACTCGAATAATCTTAGCTTTCGATAGACGGCATCCATCAATAATGGACGCATGGTTTAATTCATCAGACAGAATAGCATCATTTTTATCCATAACAGCTGAAATAGCCGCCATGTTACAATTAAAACCAGATTGGTATGCGATGGCTGCTTCTGTTTGTTTGAACTCAGCAAGCTTTTCTTCAAGTTTTGTGTGAAGTTCAAGCGTTCCATTTATAGTACGGACAGCACCTGCTCCAACCCCATATTTCTCAATTGCTTCGATGGCAGATTTTTTAAGTCTTTCATCAGTTGCCAAACCTAAATAGTTATTGGATGAAAGATTGATTAGTTCTCTTCCATTGATTTTGATTATAGGGCCATTTGGGCTTTCAAGAGGGTCGATTACGTTGTAAAGTCCTCTATCCTTTAAATCCTCCAGGTTTTCCTGTAAAAAAGAATCTAAAATTTTGCTGGTCATCTCAGTATCCCCCAGTTCATTTTTATTGAATGTCGCCAACTCATACACAACTGTATTTTCAGCACGGACATTATTTCGTTAAGCAAATAAAGCTATGTAAAGGTTTTTCAATTTATACTTTAACACATTTTTTCAATTTGTACACTTATGAAGGACAGATTTTCTTTGAGTTTCATTAAGAATGCCTGATATGTAGTTTGCCCTTTTAATTTGAAAAAATTTACCCGGCACATTTTTGCTGTATTGAATAAATATGCGCAAAATTGATCTGTTTACTCTATGAATACACAGGGAACCAATCAAACATAGAACAATAGGTCAGGCATTTAGCCTTTGGAGGTATTAATAATGAAACATCCGTTAAATGTAACTTCGGAAATTGGAGAATTAAAGACGGTCCTTCTGCATAGGCCGGGTAAGGAAATTGAAAATCTCACACCTCAATATTTGAAAAGACTTTTATTCGATGACATCCCCTTTTTGCCTGCCATTCAAAAAGAACATGATTATTTCGCCAATATACTAAGCAATCGGGGAATTGAGGTCTTATATCTCGATAAATTGATGACAGAAGCCATACAGCTGGACGAGACAAGAATGTCTTTTATTGAAAAGGTCTTATGGGAAAGTCAATCGAATATAAATGGTTCCTACGAAACTGTAAAAGATTATCTCTTATCTCTTCCGCCTGATGAGCTGGTAAAGAAAGTGATGTCAGGTGTCGTAAAATCGGATATTGATCAGGATAAGAAAATTCATCTTCATGAACTGATGCCTGATCATTATCCTTTTTATCTGGACCCAATGCCCAACCTTTATTTTACCCGGGATCCTGCAGCGGTAATAGGTGAAGGCATTACCATTAATCGAATGCATGAACCCGCAAGGAGACGGGAGTCCATTTTTATGGACTACATCATGAATCATCATCCCCGTTTTAATAAACATGAAATTCCTGCTTACTTTAATCGTGATGATCTTTACTCACTAGAAGGTGGAGATGAACTGATATTGAGCGATGAAGTAGTCGCCATTGGCGTCAGCGCAAGAACTTCTGCACAAGGGATAGAAAAACTTGCAAGGGAACTATTCACCCGCCAGAAATCCATTAAAAAAGTTGTGGCAGTTGAAATCCCCAAAATCCGTGCATTCATGCACCTGGATACTGTATTTACAATGATTGACCACGATAAATTCACCTACCATCCTGCTATTGAAGATAGAGATGGCAGTATGAAGATTTACATACTGGAACAGGAGGAGAATTCAGATCTTCTTAAAATTACAGAGAAAAACTCTTTGAAGATAACATTAAAAGAAGTTCTTAATCTTGATGAAATAGTGTTAATCCCTTGTGGAGGAGGCTGCCCGATTGCATCGGCACGCGAACAATGGAATGATGGATCCAATACACTCGCCATCGCTCCCGGTGTAGTTGTAACTTATGACCGGAATTATGTCTCAAACGACATCCTCCGTCAAAATGGGGTTGAGGTCATTGAAATTCTCAGCTCAGAACTCTCAAGAGGACGGGGTGGCCCAAGATGCATGAGCATGCCGATAATAAGAGAAAATATTAGCTAGTAAATCGGGCGGTTCCTTATACCGCCCGATTTTTTCATATGGATCCTCTAAATTCACATGAACATCCCCCTTCTGCTCCCATCCTTCCGAAAAAACCAGTTCTTTTAAGAAAAAACGCAAATATAAATATACTAATGCCGTTAAAAACAAGCATTCTCCTCCTCTTTTTATAAGAGCTTCTTCTTAAGAACTTATCTTTATTTATAATAATTATAAAAAAGTATTGATTTTACATTGAGAAATGTTATCATTATGAATGTAGCAAGCTATTAAACTTTTATGAGGTGATTATAGAATGGCAAATAAGAATAATCTAACTACAAGCTGGGGCGCCCCTGTTGGCGACAACCAAAATTCAATGACAGCTGGCTCTAGAGGGCCTACTTTAATTCAGGATGTACACTTGCTGGAAAAACTGGCCCATTTCAACAGGGAACGCGTACCTGAGCGGGTAGTTCACGCCAAAGGTGCTGGCGCACATGGCTATTTTGAAGTTACTAATGACCTCACTAAATATACAAAAGCCGCATTCCTATCAGAAGTAGGCAAAAAAACTCCTTTATTCGTCCGTTTCTCAACTGTTGCGGGTGAATTGGGCTCAGCTGATACTGTACGCGACCCACGCGGTTTTGCGGTTAAGTTTTATACAGAAGAAGGCAACTACGACCTTGTAGGGAACAATACGCCTGTATTCTTTATTCGGGATGCAATTAAATTCCCTGACTTCATTCATACACAAAAGCGTGATCCTAAGACACATTTAAAAAATCCGACAGCCGTTTGGGACTTCTGGTCCTTATCACCTGAATCGCTGCACCAGGTAACCATCTTAATGTCAGACCGCGGCATACCTGCAACCCTTAGACATATGCACGGATTCGGCAGCCATACATTTAAATGGGTAAATGAACAAGGTGAAGGTGTCTGGGTAAAGTATCATTTTAAAACGGAACAGGGCGTTAAAAACCTTAGCGTGGACGCTGCAGCGAAAATGGCTGGAGAAAACCCTGATTACCATACAGAGGATTTATTTAATGCAATTGAGAATGGCGATTTCCCATCATGGAAGCTATGCGTGCAAATCATGCCGCTTGAAGATGCGAATACTTACCGGTTCGATCCATTCGATGTAACAAAGGTATGGTCACAGAAAGACTATCCATTAATCGAAGTAGGACGCATGGTACTGAATAAAAACCCTGAAAACTACTTTGCTGAAGTTGAGCAGGCTACTTTCTCTCCTGGAACGCTCGTGCCGGGGATTGATGTTTCACCTGACAAGATGCTCCAGGGCCGTCTGTTCGCCTACCATGATGCACACCGCTACCGCGTAGGTGCGAACCATCAGATGCTGCCAATCAACCGACCTAAGAACGAAGTGCAAAACTATCAGCGTGACGGTCAGATGCGCTTTGACAACAATGGCGGAGGCTCTGTTTATTACGAGCCGAACAGCTTTGGAGGACCTACTGAGTCACCGGAGCACAAGCAGGCTGCATACCCTGTTTCCGGTTTAGCCGAAAGTGTTGCATATGATCATAACGATCACTACACACAAGCCGGTGATCTATACCGCTTAATGAGTGAAGAGGAACGCTCCCGTCTTGTGGCAAACATTGTTGCTGCCATGAAGCCTGTAGAAAAAGAAGAAATTAAGCATCGCCAGATACAGCATTTCTTTAAAGCGGATCCTGATTATGGTACACGTATTGCTAAAGGTCTTGGCCTGGCAGTTCCGCAGGGAGTTAAGTGAACCATTAAAATTAGCGAAAGGTGCCAATAACCTAATTGGCACCTTTTTTCCGGGTGAAGTGTTAGTGTGCCCCCCCTATTTGCTGATCCCCAACATAACTTCCTTCCTGGTTATCCTTTGTCTTCCTTGTGTAAGATTGGCTTCATGTCCATCTAAAGAAGCTTCCTGTCCCCCCTGCCCATTACAAGCAAGAGGAGGAACTAAATGAAGGAACAGCCAAAATGGCAGATGCCACCCCTTAAGAGCATGAGGAGCATCTTGAAAAAATGGGCGAAGTCCAGGACCATCTTAATGATGGCGGCTTTTTATTCTCTGGATATTAAAATTGAGAAAGCAGCGCGGGTGGTCTCCCTTTGGAAATGGTCCTTCAAGGTTATCTTGGGAAATAGAAATAATAGCTAAATCAGGGAATTATATGGATTCCGTGATTTAGCAGATTCTTTCCACCTATATTTCAATGCCTTAAAATCAACATCCAGCTATAATAGAGCCTTTAATTAAGAAAGGGCAGACTCCAACTTATCCCAATAATCGAATTACATGTTTCACAAGAAATAACTTTAGATAGAAAAAACAGTATAAATCTAGTAAGATATCCACATGGAATATTAGAGAAGGGGTAAAAAAATGAGCGTATTAAATGTACAAAATTTAAGTCACGGTTTCGGTGATCGTGCGATTTTCAATGATGTGTCTTTTCGACTTTTAAAAGGTGAACACGTTGGACTAGTTGGGGCAAATGGTGAGGGTAAGTCTACTTTCATGAATATTGTTACCGGGAAGTTACAACCCGACGAGGGGAAAGTTGAGTGGTCACGAAAAGTTCGTGTTGGTTACTTAGATCAGCATGCTGTACTTAAAAAAGGCACTACGATGCGTGACGCTTTGAGTACTGCTTTTCAATATCTTTTTGATGCTGAATCAGAGATCAATGAACTTTATGCAAAAATGGGTGATGAAGGTGCTGATATCGATGCATTACTTGCAGAAGTTGGCGAGCTGCAAGAAACTTTAGATAGTAATGATTTCTATCAAATTAACTCAAAAGTTGAGGAAGTTGCTCGTGGCCTAGGATTAGACGATGTTGGACTTGATCGTGATATAGATGATCTCAGCGGTGGGCAGCGTACGAAAGTTTTGCTAGCTAAGCTTTTGCTGGAAAAACCTGAAATCCTATTACTAGACGAGCCTACAAACTATTTGGATGAACAGCATATCGAATGGTTGAAGCGCTATTTACAGGAATATGAGAATGCATTTATCTTGATTTCACATGATATTCCATTCTTGAACAATGTTGTTAACTTGATCTATCACATGGAAAACCAAGAGTTGAATCGCTATGTTGGTGACTATGATAACTTCTTAAAAGTATATGAAATGAAAAAGCAGCAGCTAGAGGCTGCATACAAGCGTCAACAACAAGAAATTGCTGATTTAAAGGATTTTGTTGCTCGCAACAAGGCAAGTGTTGCGACTCGTAATATGGCGATGTCTCGTCAAAAGAAGCTCGACAAAATGGAAATTATTGAATTGGGGAGAGAGAAGCCGAAACCAGAGTTTATTTTCAAAGAAGCTCGTGCAGCTAGTCGCTGGATTTTCACGACTGAAGATCTTGTTATTGGTTACAATGAACCACTTTCACGCCCTCTGAATTTAAAAATGGAACGCGGACAAAAAATTGCATTCGTGGGAGCTAACGGTATTGGTAAGTCTACTCTTTTAAAAAGTATTCTTGGATTGATTAGTCCCATTTCGGGTAAAGTGGAACGCGGTGAGTATCAATACATCGGTTACTTCGAGCAGGAAGTTAAGCAGGCCAACTACAACACTTGTATTGAAGAGATTTGGAGCGAGTTCCCTAGTATGAATCAGGCTGAAGTTCGTGCTGCTCTTGCAAAATGCGGATTAACCACGAAACATATTGAAAGTAAAATCGAAGTCCTTTCTGGCGGCGAAAAAGCCAAAGTTCGATTGTGTAAAATTTTAAACACAGAAACGAATTTATTAATTCTAGACGAACCTACCAACCACTTGGATGTGGAAGCAAAAGAAGAGTTAAAGCGAGCTTTAAAGGCATATCGCGGAAGTATCTTGATGGTATCCCACGAACCTGATTTCTATCGTGAAATTGCGACCGATATTTGGAATTGTGAGGATTGGACTACGAAAGTTTTTTAATTTCAATAAACAAGTTTAAATGGTATTAGGTCAATAAAGTAGACATAATCACAATCCCCTGCGGCGCAGGGGATTTTTTCATTTCAGGTCGCCATTTTATCAGGTTCAAACATTGTTCACAAAAAATTCGTATTTACCTTCAAGTGCTACAAATAAACATTCTATTAAGATACTCTGGCCATTTCCTATATATGGACCACTCAAAAGCAATACAGGCAATGATTTCTTCGTGTATAATAAGGGAAGTTTTCAATAATGGAAGCGGTTGATTTTGGTGAAAAATAATTGGCAAAGGACTTATAACATCCATGACAAAAAAGAAGATTGCCTGGATAACAGACAGCACTGCTTATATTTCTGAGGATCTGCTCGAACACCCTGATGTTTATATTGTGCCTCTATTAATAACATTCGGTGAGGAGTCATTTGAAGATGGTATTGATTTAAACACAGATCAGCTGTACAGCCGGATCCGGACTGAAAAAGAAGTTCCTAAAACTTCACAGCCTTCTGCCGGGAGATTTGCTGAACTATTTGAAACATTGAAGATTGAATATGATGCTGCGGTCGCTGTACATGTTTCCAGCAAATTAAGCGGTACGATGAACAGCTGCCTGGCCGGATCTGAGCTGGCAGGGTTCCCTGTTTCGGCAGTTGATTCAAAATGCATGTCTTATGCTATTACGTCTTTAATCTACAAAGGATTAAAGCTTGCTGAAAATGAAATGCCAGTACATAAGATTGCTGAAATCCTTCAAAGTGAGGCAGACAAATCTGAGAATTATATCTTGCTTGGCAGCCTTGAGCAATTTTATAAAGGCGGCAGAATGTCAGGAACACAATATCTGCTGGGAAGCATATTAAAAATAAAGCCAATAATCCGCATTAACCGGGACGGTGCGTTTGAATTGTTTGATAAAGTCCGTTCGGATAAAAAAGCAATTAAAAGAATGATAGAATTGCTCGGGGATGCTTACGAAAGCCACACCATTCCTCAGGTTCAAATCATGCATGGGAATGTGCGGGGCAAAGCGGAGGAACTGGCAGAGGAAATCAAATCACACTTTCCCCGCCTCGATATTATCATTGGTGAAATAAGCTCAACCATTGCTGCCCATGCAGGCGAAGGTACAATCGCCATCATTTGGCAGAATGAAAAGTAGAAAAAAGCACTCTCCCTACGGAAAAAGGGAAAGTGCTTTTTTCTATTCAATCCATGTATACATGTACTTTTCATCTTCTATTAACTTAGCTTTTTTCACCAATTTTAATGGCCTGAATGTATCAATCATAACAGCAAGCTCAAGAGTTTCCTTTTTGCCAATGCTTGCTTCAGTCTTCCCGGGATGAGGGCCATGAGGAATCCCGCTCGGATGAAGAGTGATGGAGCCTTCCCTGATACCCTTTCTGCTCATAAAGTTGCCTTCCACATAATAAAGCAGTTCATCACTATTGACATTGCTGTGATAGTAAGGGGCAGGGATGGCCTCTGGATGGTAGTCATATAATCTGGGAACAAAAGAACATACAACAAAATTATGTCCTTCAAATGTCTGATGAACTGGCGGGGGCTGATGGACCCTCCCAGTAATCGGTTCAAAGTCTTCAATATTAAATACCCACGGATAGAGATAGCCGTCCCAGCCTTCCACATCAAGCGGATGATGATTCAGGATATGAGAATGCAAATATCCCCTTGTTTTCGTAATGACTTCATGTTCCCCTTTTTGATCATATGTTTCCAAGGTCTCTGGTCCCCGAATATCTCTTTCACAGAAAGGACTATGTTCGAGCAGCTGCCCATATTCATTTCGATATCTTCTTGGTGTTGTAATTTGGCTGAAGGACTCCACCAGGAGTACTTTTGTCAATTGCTCATGGTCCGGAATCACCCTGTAAATAGTGCCTATCGGAATTATGACATAGTCCCCTGGACGATAGGTTAAGGTTCCGAACATAGTCTCAATTTTTCCTGTTCCATAGTGAATGTAAAGCATCTCATCGCCATCCCCATTCCGGTAAAAGCTCTTCATCGGCTCTGTAATATTTATAGTGCCTATTAAAAGATCATCATTCCCAAGCAGATATTCCCGGGCTGAAAGTGCATTTCCTTTCTTTTCGATTTGATCTGTGAACAAATGGCGGTGCTTCAAGCTTTCCTGCTCCTCATACTCGGGAACATATTTTCCTATCAGCTCAGTACGTGCTACTTCTGTCGGCATGTAGTGATGATAAAGAATGGATTGGGTGCCGGAAAAACCTTTTGTCCCCATAACCTGTTCCCTGAAAAGGGTTCCATCCGATTTTTTGAAAGTCGTATGCCGTTTGTGCGGGATTCTTCCCATTTGGCGATAAAACATGTTTTCCACCTCACTTGTTTGCAATTCGATTTTTTAAGACTCCCAGATTTCCAATCTCAAGCTCAACTTCATCCCCTTGTTCAAGCCAGCGGTGCACATCTGTGCCAAGCTCAAGGATGCAGCCGCTGCCAACAGTCCCAGAGCCTATCATTTCACCAGGGCAAAGGGTTACACCGTCAGAAGCCCGCTCAATCATTTCGTAAAAAGAATAGTAGAGATCCTGCATATTCCCCTCTGAGAGAAGAGTTCCATTTACTTTTGCTGTCATCGGCAAATCATAGCCGTTTTCAACACGGAAATGCTCCAGCTCATCTTTTGTAACGATATATGGCCCTGTACTAGTGGCAAAATCCTTCCCTTTTGCAGGGCCAAGACCTACCTTCATTTCTTTGCGCTGAATGTCTCTTGCGCTCCAATCATTCAAGATGCAATAACCAAAAATATAATCATCCGCTTCAGAAGCTTTGATATCCCTTCCTTCTTTTCCAATGATACAGGCAATTTCCAGCTCATAATCAAGCCATTTGCATTGACTGGGGCGTGAAATTTCTTCATTCGGCCCCTTGATGCTTAAATGATTTGAGAAATAAAAAACTGGTATGTCATACCATTCGGGTATCATATCAAGTCCGCGGTTAGCTCTTGCCGTTTTTACATGTTCCTCGAAAGCATAGAAATCCCGGAAGCTTTTTGGATTTGGAAGTGGTGCTTTTAAGGTGACTTCCGATAAAGAATATACCCCTCTATCAGTGTCCTTCAGTTTTTTGCTGGTTGATAAGTATTCCATAAAAAATTCATGGTTCTCCAGGAATGCCAGCATGGTTTTGGGAAGAACACCATTGGTCGCTTCATGCATATCAACGGCATACTCCTTATTCTTCAGCCAGCCAGCTCTAATGGATCCATCTGATTTTTGAAAAGTTATGAATTTCATAGCATCACCTTGGCTCTGTTTTTCGGATTAATTCAAATACATCCGTCATCGGCCTGGTATAAATATGTCCTGCCATTCGGCCAACTGGCTTTAGTTTCTCAGAATTAATCCTTCCATTTTCATATAGCTCTTCAGCAACATGCACATGCTCCACTTTACCAATCACCAGGCTTCCTGAGCCAGGTCGTTCTCCAAAATGAAGTACCTGATGGAGACTGCATTCCAAGTGAACTTTTGATTCTTTCACACGAGGAGGATTCACAGCGGCACTTTTTTCTTTAGTGAGCCCAGCGGCGACCAGTTCGTCTGTACCAGCCGGGTAATCCGCTGCACAAATATTCATCTTTTCGGTAAAGTCTTCACTGACTATGTTAATAACGAATTCCTTTGTTTCTTCGATATTGGCAAGCGTGTCTTTCTTTGAGCCATCTGTCCCTTTTCGCATCGGAGAAAAACAAATCAGCATCGGATCTGCACATATGGCAGTAAAAAAGCTAAATGGAGCTGCATTTACATTTCCATCCGCATCCATAGTGGTAACAAACGCAATGGGACGCGGCAGGATAGAACCAACCAGCAGCTTATAAGCGTCATTCCATTCCAGACTGGCAGGATTTAATTCCATACACCTTACACCGCCTTTTCATTTAGAAGTTTGTTTATCACATCCATGGCTGCTTCATTATCTTCCCTTGTGCCTAAAGTCATCCGAAAAGCATCAAGATATCCCTCAAGCTTCATTTGCCGGACAACTAAGCCATTGGCAATCAAGTTCTCCGCTATTGGATACTGACTAAAAATATAAATAAAGTTGGTTTGGGAAGGAAAAAAGCGAACCTGTAAATCATTTAACTTCTGACTCACAAATTTCATCTCTTTGGCATTTTTTTCAGCACATTCCCTTATAAAGCCTTGGTCATGTAATGCCGCTGCAGCGGCTGCCTGTGCTAGATGATTGACATTAAAAACATCTTTCACCTTATGAAGCTCATTCACTATCTCGAAATCCATGATTCCATAGCCGACACGGAGACCGGCAAGACCGTAAATTTTGGAAAAAGTCCTCAGAATGATTAAATTCGGCTTCTTTTCCAAAAGTGAAATAGAGTCAAGATAATCTGAAGATTGCACATATTCATAGTAAGCTTCATCTAGAATAATCAAGATATTCGAAGGAACTTTTTCGATGAATTGCAGAAGTTCTGTTTTACCGACTATGGTTCCTGTAGGGTTGTTGGGATTGCAGATAAATATCATTTTTGTTTTTTTGCTGACCTGTGCATACATGGCATTTAGATTATGTGTGCCATTTTGCAGCGGGACAGTAATAGCACTGCCTCCTTCAATCAGGACGTTTGTTTCATAGCGAGGAAAGGTCATCTGTGCCATAATAGCCTCGTCTCCAGTGCTTATGTATGCTCTAGTCAATAAACGGATGATTTCTTCTGATCCATTGCTTACAAGAAATTTATCTTGATTTATATTGTAGAATCCGGCCAGTTTGCGCTTGAGCAGGGAAACAGTTCCGTCCGGATAAAAATAAAGGCTATTCATCGCCTTGCTGATGCTGTTCTTTACTTCTGGTGAACAGCCATACACATTTTCATTATCAGACATTTTCCGGACAGCCATTAAATTGAACTTTTCTTTGATCTCTTCCGGCGAGCTGCCAAGCGGATAAGAAACAATCTTCTCCACGGCGCTTTTTGTCTGGATTCTGGCCATCTGTGTTGCCTCCTTCTTAATTATTAAAAAAGGGAGAAAGTATCTCCCCCTCAAAAATAAAAAATACATAATCTTGGAATTCCATTACTGTTTAACTGCTGCGCCTACCCCCCTCATGGTGAAGGGGGCGGGGCATTCCTCTTTTCTATTTATAAGTTTCCCCGTCTTTCCTGCTCGCGTTCAATTGATTCGAAGAGTGCTTTAAAGTTGCCTTCACCAAATCCCCGTGCACCTTTACGCTGAATGACTTCAATGAATAGGGTCGGACGGTCTACAATTGGCTTAGTGAAAATTTGAAGCAAATACCCTTCGTCGTCACGGTCGACGAGAATGTTTAATTCTTTCAATTTATCAATCTCTTCATCAATCTTTCCTACACGTTCAGAAAGCATTTCATAGTAAGAATCAGGTGTACTTAAAAACTCCACCCCATTCTTGCGAAGGATGCTGACAGTGCTGACGATATCCTCTGTCAGGATCGCCAGATGCTGCACACCAGGCCCGTTGTAGTATTCCAGATATTCCTCAATCTGGGATTTGCGCTTCCCTTCTGCAGGTTCATTAATCGGAAACTTTATCCTGCCGCCATTATGCATAACCTTGGACATCAGTGCGGAATATTCTGTTGTAATGTCTTTATCTGTAAAGTGTTTCATTTCCTTAAAGCCCATTACATTTGCATAATAATTAACCCATTCCTCCATTCTTTCTACGTTTCCAACCACATGGTCGATTCCGATAAAACCGGCATCTTCAAATGGAACTTCAGTTTGATAAGGCTCAAAGCCAGGCATAAATACCCCTTTATAGTCATTTCGTTCGACAAGTGTGTGAATTGTATCCCCATATGTACCAATAACTGCTTTTTTTACTGTGCCATGCTCATCCTTTATCTCAAAAGGCGGCTGTATTTCAATTGCGCCTCTTTCGACTGCAGCATTGTAGGCTGTTTCAACATCATCGACTGCTAAAGCAATATCTTTTACGCCATCCCCATGCTTTTTAATGAAATTCGATACTCTGGAACTGTCATTTAAAGTTCCGGTTATAACGAGGCGGATCTTTCTTTGCTGAAGAACATAAGACACCGTTTCCCTATTGCCTGTTTCCAAACCAGAATATGCAACTGGCTTAAAGCCGAAAGCCGTGCAGAAATAATGGCAGGACTGTTTCGCATTCCCAGAGTAGATTTCTAAATAATCTACCTCCTTCACTGGAAAGAAATCGGCTTTCTTTTGCTCCCTTAACATTTTTTCATCTTGCATACTAACGCCTCCATTTCAAATATTAGTAATATTTTGAATTTATCATATATGAAACCTGCAAACGTTCTCAAGAGTTCAAGTTAAAGCTATAATGCACTTCTGCATTAAAGTAAGTTACACTTTTAATTTTTGCTCATTTATGCTTTTGGGCGGGATGTGAATAGCCTGATTCCTTAAAGCTTCTACAGCTTCAAGCAAGCCTTCATTTACACTGGGATGGGGATAGTTCGGGAAAATTAGATCTTCATCCCTGGCAGCCATTTCCAATGCCGTAATGCCGGCTGAAATTAGCTCTATTGCCCCGGTGCCTACCATGTGGATTCCCAGAAGAACTTGCTTTTCCTTGCAGCTGATCACTTTTATAAATCCTTCTTTTTTTCCGGACAAAGTGCTGAATCCGTTGGCAGACAATGAAAATTGGCCAATTTCAATATCGTTGCCCAAGTTAATTGCTTCCTTTTCCGTTAACCCGGCACTCGCAATAGCAGGCTGTGTATGAGCTACTATCGGGATGAAATGGAAATCTGATTGAGATTGAATCCCTGCAATCGCTTCTGCAGCTGTTTTTCCTTGTTTAATTGCTTTAACAGCAAGTGCAGGGCCTTCTGTAACATCGCCGACAGCAAAGATATGTTTCTGTGTTGTCCGGCTTTGAGCATCCACCTTAATAAACCCCGCTGCACATTGTTCAACCCCTATTCGGGAAAGACCCAGCTGATTGGTGTTTGGTCTGATTGTAGTTGAAACAAATAAATGTGTGCCTGAAATTGTTTCTATTTTTCCCTTCAATTCAAAAGTTACTGTAAACATGTCCTCCTTAAACTGTAATTCCAATACTTCCGAATTTCTTACAACGTCTATCTTTTTCTTTTTTAAAATCCTCTTCAGTTCCCGGCAAATGGATTGATCGAAATCAAAATCCTCTTTCCCATCATCAAGGATCATAGTTACTTTGGATCCCAGGGCCTGAAAAGCCATACCAATTTCAAGCGCAATATAGTCACTGCCATAGATTAATAGTTTATCGGGTATTTCACTCAAATCCGAAATGGAATGCTGATCAAATACCAGTTCACTTAACTCTCTGGTCCAAGGTGGTTTTTCTGGTGTTCCGCCGGTCGCAATGATTGCATTCCTGAATCTGAAAACATCAAATTTGTCTCCTTTTTCGATGCCAACCTTATCCTCAGACAGAAAAAAAGCTGACCCAATAAGTATTTCAATTTTATTGGCTTTACAGAGCGCTTCAACTCCTGTGCGGAGCTGTTCAATTTTCTTCTGTTTGTATTGCTGAAGCTTATTGAAATTAAACGATATATCTCCTCCTTCAAGCCCCCAATTTTTCCCCTCTAGAAATGAAGTGAATTTTTCTGCAGACTGTGTAAGGATCTTTGAAGGTATGCAGCCTTTATTTAAACAAATCCCGCCAAGCTGGTCCTGTTCAACCAAGGTAACACTGCGTCCAAGCTGAGCGGCACGGATCGCAGCATGATACCCTCCGGGGCCGCCTCCGATAATGATGACATCGCGCTCATGTGCCAGTTCTCCAACTACCATTTATACCATCTCCAGAACAAGCATTTTTGGATTTTTAATCAGTTCAGCAAACCGGTTAGTAAAGCGAACAGCTGTCGCCCCGTCTGCAACTCTATGATCAAAAGACATAGAAATATTCATCATTGACCGGATCACAATCTGGTCATCGTCTGTGACAACAGGCAACTTTTTTGTTTTATGAAATGATACCAGTGCGGTTTGCGGATGCTGAATAATCGGTGTCGCTCCAAAGCTTCCGCCCAGGGGTCCCACATTGCTGATCGTGAATGTCCCGCCAGATATTTCTTTTACAGAAAGCTTATTTTCCACCGCCTTTTCTGTGAGCTGTTTCATTTCCGCATGAATTTCTCTGATTGTTTTGTTCTCAACATGCTTAATGACCGGAACGATGAGCCCCTCATCCGTATCAACCGCAATACCGATATGGTGTACACTTGCTAAATGTATTTCTTCCTTTTCTTCATGCAGGACTGCATTGAACACAGGAAATTCTTTCAGGCATATTGACAATGCCTTCAGGAAAAAGGCTGTTGCAGATATATTTTGGTTTTGGTTTTTTAGTTCTTTTCTGAAAGTGATCAGCTCGGTTACATCGATTTCTTCAAAATGGGTGCAATGTGGAATGGTATAGAGGGATTGTGCCATTTTTCTGGCAATCTGTTTCCTTCTGCCCCTAAACGGAATGATTCCTTTTTCAGCAGGAGGGCTTAATATTGTATCCATCGAAACCGCTGGCTCCTGTTCAGCTGGGTCAGGCTTACTCTGTCCGGATGCTAAGTATTGATAGATGTCTTCATCCAAAATACGTCCGGCAGGACCTGTCCCTGTAATATTCTCAATGTCTATCGAATTTTCCCGTGCTATTTTTCTCGTAAATGGAGATGCAAGCACCCGTTTTCCTTTGAATGAGGCAAAAGATTGCAATGGCTCCTTCAGCTTATGAGAGTTTGCAGGATGAGAAGTGACCTTCACTTTCTCCATGCCATCATGTCCCGACGCCTCTAAAATTAAAATGGTCGTCCCCACTGTAATCGTCTCGCCGGGCTCCACTTTAAATTCCTTAATAATTCCCGCTCTGGGAGCAGGTATTTCAGCAGTCATTTTATCAGTCTGTACTTCAACTAGCGGATCATCGGCTTTCACTGCATCCCCTGGTTTGACTAAAAAGCAATTGATTTCTGCTTCTGTCATGCCTTCTCCAATATCGTGAAGTTTCACTTCCATGGCTTCTCCTCCTAAAACTTCATAACTTTTTCTATTGCTTGCTGGATCCTTGCCGGAGTTGGCAGGTAATGGTCCTCAAAACCGAAATATGGCACTGGTGCATCAAATCCAGTAACCCTTTCAACCGGTGCTTTCTGATATAAAAACGATGTATCATTAATGATGGCAAGCACATCATTTCCTACTCCACCGGTAGCATGAGCTTCATGGACAATGACTGTTCTCCCTGTCTTTTGGACAGATTCTGCGATCATATCTTTATCCAGAGGGAAAAGGGTCCTTAAATCAATCACATCACAATGAGTGTTCTTTTCTTTCATCAGCTCTGCCGCTTTCATAGCCTCAGGCACCATGGCTCCCCACGTAATGACCGTCACATCATCACCCTCCATGAGCTTATTGCCTTTTCCAATTTCAATGCTATACTTCCCTTCAGGAACTTCCTCCTTGGCCGAACGATAGCAGCGCATGGGCTCAAGAAACAGAACTGGATCCGGGTCTTCAATGGCAGCAATCAGCAGTCCTTTCGCATCATAAGGACTGGATGGGCAGACTACCTTAATGCCAGGCATATGTGTAAAAATGGCTTCCGTTGAATCACAGTGAATTTCAGGAGCCCTTACACCTGCACCATACGGAGCCCTTATAACCATCGGAACAGTAAAATGTCCCATCGTCCTCATTCGGATCCTCGAAGCATGAGTCATGATTTGTTCATATGCAGGATAAATAAAGCCCAGAAACTGAATTTCAATCACAGGTAAAAACCCATTTACAGCCATGCCAATCCCCGCTCCGACAAAACCCGCTTCACTTAAAGGAGTATCAATAACACGGCCTTCGCCATACTTAGCCTGAAGACCATCAGTTGCACGAAAAACACCACCGTTCTTTCCGATATCTTCGCCCAGCAGCAAAACCTCTTCCTTTTCATTCAGCATAATATCCAGGGCATCGGTAATGGCTTGAACCAATGTCATGGTTTTTGCTTCAACTGCCGTTTTCATTATTGGCCACCTCCTATCAGCTTCAGGTACTCTTCTTTCTGCTGCTTGATTTGCCATGTCGGCTCTGCAAAGACATGATCAAAGATAACTGCTGGATCGGCAGGAGGGAAATCTTCCATTTCGGCAATAGCCTTATCTATTTCATCTGCTGCTTTCTTTTCAATGGTCTGCACCCATTTCTCATCAAATCTCCCCATATTCTTCATCCAGCGCTCTAGTCTTAAAATGGGGTCAGTCTCCTGTCTTCTATTGCTGCTTTCGGATTGATCACGGTACTTAGATGGATCATCTGCAGTGGTGTGTGCCCCATACCGCCACGTAACTGCTTCGATTAGTGTCGGCCCTTCACCTTTACGGGCCCTTTCTAATGCATTTAAGGTTTCAAAATAAACCATGAAAACATCATTGCCATCGATTCTGACTCCCGGAATATCATATGCCAGGGCTTTTTGGGCGATTGTTTTTGAATTCATTTGCTTGTTAAAAGGAACAGAGATGGCGTATTGATTGTTTTGATTAAAAAAGACAACCGGCGCTTTAAAAACGCTGGCGAAATTCAACCCCTCATGAAAATCCCCTTCGGAAGTAGCACCATCTCCAAAATAAGCAATAGCAGCATTTGCTGTGCCTTTTTTCCTTTCTGCGAATGCAGCTCCTGCTGCATGAGGGATTTGTGTCGCAATCGGGATGGCCGGAGGAAAAATTTTCTTTCCGTCAGGCGGAACACACCCTTCATTTCTTCCGTTCCAGAACAACAGGATATTTCGCAGTGAGTGGCCAAAGGTCATAGCTGCTCCGTGGTCGCGATAGGTAGGAAACATCCAATCGTTCTCCCTTAGGGCAGCAGCAGTTCCGACCTGGGAAGCCTCCTGTCCTTCATAAGGTGCATATGTGCCTATCCTGCCTTGGCGCTGGAGTGAAATAGCCTTGCGGTCAAAAATACGGATTCTTACCATATTTCTATAAAACTCTTTTACAAGTTTTTCAGTTATTTTTTCTTCATAATCGGAATTGATGATGTTTCCATTTTCGTCCATTATCCGCCTGATCGGAAAGTGATTTTCCATCTTCTCACCCTTTGGCTATTTAATTATTTTTATCACTTTTATAAGGTACATATATTGTTATCCAAGTAAAAAAATTAGGTTCTTACTGACCACTTCGGGCGTTTCATATGGGAGAAAAAGCTATTTCTGCGTGTGCGCGCTTCAATACGGCTCTCGCAGAATTGGTTGGATGCTTCCACGGTTGTTATACCATTTGCTTCAGCATGTTCGTAGATGTTCAGAAGAGAGTTATAAATAGCTTTTGTTTTGCGGAGTACCCTTTCTTTATTAGGTGTGTATAATTCGTCTGCGACCTGGATTAATCCCCCTGCATTCACAATATAATCGGGTGCGTATAATATGCTCTTATCTTTAAGGATTTGACCATGGCGCATATCCTTAAGCTGGTTATTGGCAGAGCCTACGATTGCTTTTACTTTAAGCAAACCGATTGTGTCATCATTAATGATCCCGCCCATTGCACATGGAACAAAAAAGTCTGCCTGGGCCTCATATATTTCATTGCCGGAAAGTACCTTCACCCCGGCACCAATTTCTTTCGCTTTACTGAGAAGCTGGTCGATTGCCTGCCGGCTGATATCTGTCACAAATAAATCTGCCCCTTCCTCCAGCAGTCTTTCTGCCACTTTATATCCAACTTTCCCCAGTCCCTGAATGGCATAACTTTTGCCTGAAAGGTCGTCTGTACCAGTCAGTGCTTTATTGGTTGCCTGCAGACCATAAATAACTCCATGCGCAGTTGGGACCGAAGAATCGCCGCTTCCTCCATAAACCTCATCAACACCTACAATGCAATTCGTTTCCTTTAGGGCATGAACAAAATCTTCTGTAGAAGTACCCATGTCTGTTCCTGTATAGAAGCGCCCGTTCAAGGATTCTACAAATTGGCCAAAAGCACGGAATAGTTCGGGTGTTTTATCTTTTAATGGATCCCCGATAATTACAGCCTTCCCGCCTCCAAAGTCACAATCGGCAGCTGCACATTTATAGGTCATGCCTTTTGATAATCGGAGGACATCTTCAAGGGCCTCATCCACACTGTTGTATGGAAACATACGGCATCCTCCCAAAGCCGGCCCCAATCTAGTGCTGTGGATTGCAATGATAGCCTTTAAACCGGTTGATTCATCGTTGCAGAAAACAACTTGTTCATGATCTTTAATTTTTTGAAACATATCTGTCATTTCATTCTCCCCTTTATTCATGATAGCGCTTACAATAAAATTAAATAAAAATGCCTTTTTTGTTTAGGCTCAGCTGCATCTAATCTTTTAATCTCTCTTTAACATTTCTGCAATCCTGCTTTTCTTCAGAATTACCTGTTTGACTTCACCTTCGCCAGCCAGTATTTTTCCATTATGGACTGTAACAGTTGAGTAAACTGAATTTCCATCCAGCTTGGATACGGTAGCCGTTATGATAATGGATGAGCCTTCAGGTGAAGGGGATAAATGCCTGGCAGAAACAGCTCCCCCGATCCCTTCTTCTTCCTCATCCAAGTAGGGGATGATCAGCAGGCGTGATGCCCATTCCATGTGATAGATCATCGTTACGGTTGAATAGGCAGGATGAATGACCTCCCCTTCAAACTGTGCGAACATCTCAGGGGAAACCACTGCATGGACAACTGCCTGGTTCCCAATTTGCAGCCCAGGTTTCATACCATCCCTCCTGTAATACATAAAATATGTATGACGTTTATTTAACGATATGATACCATTACGTTAAATAAATAGTCAATAAATTGTAAAAACTTTAAAAATTCTTTTGATTCCCTTCCATGCAAAAAGGATTAACCAGCAAAATTGGCTAATCCTTTTTATTTTTCTAAGAAAGCAAAGCACGATCACTTGCCATTTTTGTTCCGCGAATCCGCTGAAATTCGTTTAGCAGCTGTTCAATTGTCAGATGCTGTTTCTGTTCATCATCTACTTCAAGAATAATCTGGCCTTTATCCATCATAATCAGCCTATTACCTAAATCCAGCGCCTGCTGCATATTATGAGTGACCATTAAAGTGGTTAAATTGTACTTTTTAACAATTTCTTTTGTCAGATTCGTTATAAGCTCTGCACGAGCCGGATCAAGAGCAGCGGTATGTTCATCGAGCAATAGAATGGATGGCTCTGTGAAGGTAGCCATTAGTAATGAAAGTGCCTGCCGCTCTCCTCCTGATAATAAACCAACCTTTGCATTTAGACGGTTTTCAAGGCCGAGATGGAGGGTTTCCAGAACTTCTCGAAAATAGTCTTTGCGCTTTTTCGTAACTCCTTTTTTTAATGATCTTGTTTTATTTCTTGAATATGCCATGGCAAGATTTTCTTCAATTGTCATGGACGGAGCGGTACCAGCCATCGGATCCTGAAAAACCCGGCCTATGAGCTTTGCCCGATTATATTCAGACATGCCCGTGACATTTTGGCCATCGATATAAACGGAGCCGACATCAGGAATCATGACACCGGAGATAATATTCATTAAAGTGGACTTCCCTGCGCCATTACTTCCAATTACGGTGACAAAGTCCCCCTCATTTAATGTGAGATTGATCGTATCAAGTGCAATCTTTTCATCTGGAGTCCCTTCATTGAAGACTTTATGAATCTGATTTAATTGCAGCACCAGTCTCACCCTTTCCGCCTGATGGCAATTCACTTATGTTCATGCTTCCTGCCAGTCTTTTGGCTTTCCGTTTCTTCTCCTTAGTGCGGTCAATAATTTTCGGCATTATTAAAGCAAGGATTACAATTGTTGCTGTAATCAGCTTCATATCACCCGGTTCCAGGAACTCTACCCTCAGTGCCATGGTCACTACAATGCGGTAGATAATTGCTCCGCCAATAACCGCTAGAGTAGTTCTGGCAATGGTTTTTGTGCCAAATAACGCTTCACCGATGATGACTGAAGCAAGCCCAATGATAATCATTCCGATACCCATACCAACATCGGCGAATCCTCCCTGCTGGGCAATCAATGCTCCGGAGAAAGCGACCATTGCATTGGAAAGGCCGAGCCCCAAAATCACCATCATGTTGGTGTTGGCAGAAAGACTGCGGATCATTCTCTTGTTGTCGCCTGTAGCCCTTAAAGCTAAACCAATCTCCGTCTGAAGAAACCGATCTGTCAAAAATTTTATTGCCAATGTTACAACTAACATAAATATGATAATGCCCCATGTTCTCGGGAGGCTGCCGCCAAGTCCCGCCATGGTCAATAGACTGTTGAAAAAAGAATCAATTCCTGTTTTATCCCAAAAATCCCTGACATGTGTAATAGCAGTTTCTGTGTTCAAGAGCGGAACATTTGATTTACCCATGATACGAAGGTTTATTGAATACAGAGCAATCATCATAAGGATTCCTGATAAAAGCGCATTGATTTTTCCGAAAGTATGAATAATACCAGTAAGGCAGCCGGCAATAAAACCTGCAAATAAGGCAGTAATCGTAGCCAAAAAAGGATTAGCACCGCTGACAATCATGGTTGCGGCTACCGCCGCTCCAGTCACAAAACTTCCATCGACTGTTAAATCAGGAAAGTCAAGGACCCTGAACGATAAATAAACTCCAAGTGCCATAATTGCGTAAATAATACCTGACTCAAACGCACCGAATATGGCTGTAAACACTAAGAATCACACCCTTTATAAATTGAATAAGAAATTAAAACATGCCGTCACTCGACAAAAACGTTAGCTTTTAGTAGGAGCGCCGCCCCCCTCAAGGTGTTGAGGATCGGCAAGGCGCTTCCGCTTTTCTTCTTGGCTAATAGCTTAGAAAGCAGCCGGCCGGATATTGCATTGTCAGCCGGCAGATTTACATTTACTCTTCATGGAACTCAGCGAAATCAGCCCATTCTTCTTTTACTTCCAGTCCTTGTGCTTCAGCTGCTTTTTTATTGATCACCAGTTTGAGGCTTCCAGGAAGCTCAACCGGAATTTCAGATGGCTTTTTATTTCCTTTTAAGATCTCAGCGGCCATTTTGCCTGTCTGATAACCTAGATCGAAATAGTTGAATCCGCTGGCTGCAATAGCCCCGCGTTTCATGGAATCCAGTTCACCCACAAATAAAGGGATCTTTTTGCTGTCAGCGACAGAAATAACCGATTCAAGCGCAGACACAACCGTGTTATCTGTAGGGATATATATGGCATCTACCCTTCCAACAAGAGAGTCGGCCGCCTGCTTAACTTCAGCAGAGGTTGAAACAGATGCTTCAACAATTTTTGCTCCTTTTGGTTCTGCAAGTTCTTTTACCTGCTTAACCTGTACCTCGGAATTTTGCTCTCCAGAATTGTAAATGATGCCAATATTCTTAACACCCGCTTCATCAATCATAAAATCAATTGTTTTTGAAGTTCCTTCCGGGTGGTTATCTGTAGTACCTGTAATATTGTCTCCAGGCTGATCAAAGGATTCAACAAGGCCGGCTCCAACAGGGTCTGTAACAGATGTGAAAAGGATCGGAATGTCCTTCGTCGCATTTAGAGCACTCACGGCACTCGGAGTAGCATTTGCAAAAATCATATCCACTTTATCGCCGACAAAATTATTAGCGATCGACTGCGTGTTATTCATGTCAGCCTGAGCATTTTGGAAATCGAATTTTACATTATCGCCTTCTTTAAACCCTTCATCTTCCAATGCTTTTTTAAATCCCTCTGTCGCAGCATCTAAAGATGGATGTTCAACAAATTGTGTGATGCCAATTGTGTATTGCTTCTTCTCATCTCCTTCTGAAGAAGAACCACTGGATTTTTCCTCTCCGCAGCCGCTTAAAACAAGCATTCCTGCAGCCATTAATAAGGAAAGAGCTTTTAACGATTTTTTCATTATATGACCCCCTATTCAAATTTATTAACTATCAGCTTGCTGATAGTTTAATCCTGCTATGTATGCGCTTACATCTCGAAGTGGAAAACAGTACGCAAAATGGTTTTCACCATTTATATGATATTTACTTTCAATATCGTAAATACAACGTTATATTATCACCCTAAGCATTTGAGTGTCAATAATATTCTAAAAATTTAATATATTTAATAAGTTATGATGGCATAAAAAAACAAGCAGGAATATAACTGCCTGCTTGCTAGTTTAATAGCTTTTTAGCCTTATGAAGCTGAAGTTTAGCATCCTCTATCATATTATCCAAAAGCTCCTTTACGCTTGGAAGATCAGCAATCAGGCCAGCTATCTGCCCGCTGTTCATAAACCCTTCATCACCGTTTCCATTTATTGCTCCAATTTTATGATAGTCTTCTGAAGTAAGTTTATTAAACTCATCAAGACTGATGCCCTGTTTTTCGTAATCCAGCAATTTATTGGCATACCCGGTGGAAAGCACTCTTCTTATTCTTCCAACTGAACGCCCCACTATAAGGGTTTCATGATCGGATGCTTCAATAATTTTCTGTTTATATTGCGGGTGGAATGGTGCTTCCTTGGTTGCTATGAATCTAGTGCCCATTTGCACACCGCTTGCCCCCAGGGCAAGCATGGCAGCAAGCCCTTTGCCATCACCGATACCCCCGGCAGCCACGACAGGGACTGACACCACTCCTGTAATCTGAGGGATTAATACGAGTGTAGTGGTTTCAAGAGAACTATTGATTCCTGCTGCCTCATACCCTTCAGCAGCAATAATATCCGCACCGGCTGTCTCTGCTTTCAGCGCCTGTCTTACTGAAGCAGCTACAGTTATAACTTTCACACCTTTTTCATGCAGCTTAGGGATAAAAGGAGTCGGGTTTCCCGCCGAAAGGGATACGGCTGGAATCTTATGTTTAATTACAAGGGAAAGGATTTCCTTTACATAAGGGGAGACACTTAATGCTACATTAACTGCAAATGGCTTATTTGTTAAACTTCTTGTTTCCTCAATTATCTTCTCAACATCCTCAGGAGGCATTGTTCCTGCTCCGATGGTGCCCAGCCCTCCAGCTTCCGAGACTGCCGCTGTTAAAATGGCATTGCTGATATTCCCCATGCCGCCCTGAATAATTGGATATTTAATATTTAAAATGTCCGTTAATATATTCAATTAAATTCCTCCTTCGTTAAAATAATGTTATACTAATTTTAATAGTTTGACAATTAGGAGCACATATACTTAACAATGAAGGATGCAGTCAATGCCTCAGGTAAAATACCCTTTCATTCACATCGCCGTTTTGCAGACAGGCCTCTATTCATTCCCCTTTTCCATTTTCAGCGAAATTTTATAAAACATTATTTGCAGGGTCTGAACAAATGCATATATAGGGAAAGACCAGGCCATCTGATAGCCCTTTTCATAATGAAATATGCCGAGCTTAACAGAGAACCATTCAATCACTACAGCCAAAATAGACCAGAGTGTGACATACAGGATATTCATATATCCCTTTAGATTTAATTTCACATATAAATAAATGAAAAAGTAACTGTATGGCCCGTACATAATATAGCTTAAAAAATCAATGAATTGATATTTTGATGTATCATTGACATCATAATAATCCCACGCCCCGACACTTATGGTGTGATCGAAGAACATCCCGATAAATATGCCTATGGTGATATGTACTGCCGTTTCCAAGCCAGAAAATTTTTTAGGCAGTTTCCATATAAGAATTAGCGATACCAGTAAATTGGCCAATACAAACCATTCATTTGCGTCAAAAGCTCTTTCATAAACCTTTACCATAATTAGTAGACTCCTGCATTAGATACATTAACACCTTGGATAATCCGAGGCCGGCAATCAAGAAAGCCGTATTACCTATGCCAGCTTTGAGTAAATTCCAGTTTAAATATGTAATTACTCCAGAAGTGCTGCTGAAAAGATCCATACCAAGAAGACAGATTAAGAATAAGGCGAAGACAGTTATCCTTTTTACACCAGATGGAGTTTTCCAATAAATATTTATAAACATAAGAACTAGAATGGGGCCAATAATTTCACGATGAATCAAGAATACAATAAATAAAATAGAATCTTCTGTAATATGAATCCACTTTAATTGAAGAGCAAGTATGGTTGTGTAATTTCGGGCTGCAATTGAAATTAGCATAAGAACCAGAGAGTTTTGCAAAAAGGAAAGCTTTTTTCTATAAAGAAAAAGAAACTTAGTGTATAAAATGCAATTACAATTGCTGCAGGCAGAATCATTAAATCACCTTATGAGGCTTATTTTTAAATACCATCATACATTTAATATTGTTTTGGTAAGATGCATTTATTCATTAATCCTATGATTGTATAAATGAAAGAGCCATCCTGCCTGCAAGATGGCTCTTTCTCACTCAACCATATAGGGATGATTTAATGCGTCATAATCAGCATCCCTGTTTTTAAGTTCATTTCCTTCCTTAAAAACACTTTCAAAAAACCTTGATGCCGGTTCTGCCAGTTCTTTATAATATTCACTGAATAAAGCAGCAGCATGACCGCCCAGCCATTTATCAGGAAGAAGTTCTTCGGGAAGCCCCGGATCCACAAAGAGGAATTTCCGGTATTCATGCACAAGCTTTGTTCTTTCCACAAAACATTCTGCATCAGTCATATTCCCCTTTTGGATTTTATTTTTATCAATGATATATTTCTGGCTGTATTCCGAAATAAACTCCTGGTATCTTTCATTGATTTCTGTCAGGTTCCAGCTTTTTTCAACAATTTCGATATTCTTATGCGGACCTGCATACCTGGCAATAAAGAAATCAACATAGTCGGCAATTTCATATTTCTCAATCAAATCAAATACTTGTTTCTCAAGATTATTAGCTGAGATCCAGCAGCTGCTGGACATGGAGCCAAAACCGCTCCAAACTAGTTCCTTCCGCAATTCATCACGCACATTGCGGATTTCTTCCGGGATGGTATACATAAGCATTCGCCACTTGCCATCCCACTCTTCAGGCTTTAATTTAAAGATACGCTTAGCCGCTTCCTCAATCCTTTTCTGCCCTCTTGGCGTTAAGGAATAATAGCTTTTATTGCCGATCTTTTCTGCACTTACCCATCCCTGCTTATTCATTCTTGAAATAGCAGCTCTGACAGACTGATCATTATGCCCAAATTCGCTTAAAAGCTTGATAAGGCTGCCAATCCAAATGTTGCTTCCATAATGTGAAATATAATCGCCATAAAGTGTGAAAATCATTGACCTTGTATTCAACTTGCATTCATCCTCATTTCATCATGTGGGTTGAACGGAAAAAATTCGTTATATACAATTGTACTAAAATTAGATAGTTTTGAACAACACTTTTTCGGCATACTAAATAATTTGACTGCCTCTGCCTTCATTCTATACCGCCCAAGTCTTTATAAACCCTAAAAACCATAGAGTAAAAAGTCTCTATGGTCATCGCTCGACGATTGTAGAAATCCCCTGGCCAACTCCCACACACATCGTTGCCAGGCCGTATTTTGAATTCCTGCGCTTCATTTCATGCAATAAAGTTGTCAGAATACGGGCACCGCTCGCCCCAAGCGGATGGCCAAATGCAATCGCTCCGCCATTTACATTTACCCGCTCCGAATCGGCGCCAAGTTCTTTAATGCAGGCAAGGGATTGTGAAGCAAAAGCTTCATTTAATTCGGTTAAGTCTATATCATTCATCGTAAGACCAGCCCTCTTCAATGCTTTCTGAGTGGAATAAACAGGACCTGCCCCCATAATCGAAGGCTCAAGCCCTGCTGTTGCGGATACAATATAAGTTCCAAGGGGCTGTAATCCAAGTTCACTCGCTTTTTCCTCTGACATTAGCAGCAATACAGATGCACCGTCGTTAACACCTGAAGCATTACCTGCTGTTACAGTTCCCCCCTGAAAAATGGGTTTTAAGCTTGAGAGCTTATCAAAAGTAGTTTCCGGACGGGGATGCTCATCACATGAAATCGTTATTTCATCCCCTTTTTTATCCATGTATGTAACAGGAATGATTTCATCGTCGAATTTGCCTTTTTCAATAGCTGATTTTGCTCTCTTCTGGCTTTCAAAAGCAAACAGATCCTGCTCTTCACGCGATATGCCATACTTTTCGGCCACATTTTCTGCTGTTTTGGGCATGCTTTCAGCACCGTACATTTTCTCAAGCCTGCTATTTGTAAATCGCCACCCGATGGTTGTGTCATACATCTCCATATTCCCTCTTGGAAACTCGCTGCTTGGTTTTGCCATGACAAATGGGGCACGTGTCATGCTTTCCGTACCGCCTGCAATAAAAATATCTCCTTCTCCGGCTAAAATGGCCCGTGCAGCATAATTAACAGCATCTAAACCAGACCCGCAAAGCCGGTTAACAGTTGAAGCAGCCACTTCGACAGGCAAACCGGCAAGCAAAGCTGCCATCCTGGCTACATTGCGATTATCTTCACCTGCCTGATTGGCATTTCCCAGTATGACCTCTTCAATTTCTGCAGGATTCACCATCGGATTTCTATCCAGCAGAGCCCTAATGACGATAGCTCCCAAATCATCCGGACGAATATCCTTTAACCCGCCTTTATATCTTCCGATCGGAGTCCTGACAGCATCCACAATTACTGCTTTTCTCATTGCTTAACTCCCTCTCTGGCAGTGTAATCAAAAACACCCCTGCCCGACTTGCGTCCAAGCCTTCCAGCTTTTACATATTGTTCAAGGAGCGGTGCCGGCCGGTATTTTTCTCCCAGCTTACTGTGAAGGTATTTTAAATTATTCAGGCGTGTATCGAGGCCGACAAGATCGCCAAGCTCGAATGGCCCCATTGGATAATTCAGTCCAAGCTTAATTGCCTTATCAATTTCTTCAGGTGAGCCGAGACCTTCCTGCAGCATATAAAATGCCTCATTACCAACGAGCGCACTGATTCTGCTTGTTACAAATCCTGGAAACTCATTAATGACTACTGTTTCTTTCCCCATTTGCTCAGCAGCACGTTTAATTGACTGTGCTGTTTCTTCGCTGGTTTCAAGCCCTTTAATAATTTCAACAAGCGGCATTTTTTGGACAGGATTAAAGAAATGCATGGCAATCACTTTGTCCGGACGTTTTGTAAATGATCCAATCTCGGTTGGACTCATGGTAGAGGTGTTTGTTGCAAAACAGCAGTGCTCAGGTGCGTGCTGGTCAATCACCTCAAAAATATTTTTCTTAATATCCATCACTTCAGGGACTGCCTCAATAACAAGATCAGCTGCACTTACATGCTGAGCAAGACTTACAGAATAGGTAAGACGATTTTTGCCTGCTTCCATATCAGCGGCTGTTATTTTATTCCTGGCGAGTCCTTTTTCAAAGATGCTATCAATCTCTCTTTCCGCACGGGTTAATTGTTCCCGGCTGATATCTACAAGAGTGGTGTAAAATCCTCCGATTGCACTGACATACGCAATCCCCCGCCCCATCACGCCTGAACCGATTACGACTATATTTTTCATGGTGTAATCCCCCTTTCAGTTTATAAAAATGCGAGCACCCGAAGAGATGCTCGCAAGAAGAACATAAAACGGGCAAATACTTTAATAGGATTCTAATTCCTTTAATCCAGCAAAGTCTATTTCCCTTGAAACACAGGCTTTCGCTTTTGCATAAATGCGGCAACACCCTCTTTATGGTCAATAGTAAGGCCAGCCAGCCTCTGTCCCTGTGCGTCTCTCTCCAAACATTCTTCTAAAGTGGATTCCCAGCTCGCTTTCAGGTTTTTCTTTATTATCGCAATCGCCGCTGTCGGCATGCCGGCAAGCCTTTCTGCAAAAGCAGTTATTTCATCCTGCCATCTCTCCATAGGAATTACCTTAGTAGCCAGGCCAAGCTCTTTGGCTTCCTGAGCATTAACCTTTTCACCGAGCACTGCAAGCTCCATGGCTTTCGCATGACCGATCAGCTTTGGAAGAAAGTAGAGATTCCCGGCATCAGGCACCAGCCCGACATGGATAAAAGCTTCTAAAAAACTGGCTTTATCAGAAAGAAGCCTGAAATCGCATGCTAATGCGAGACTCATGCCTGCACCTGCTGCCACCCCATTGACCGCTGCGATAACCGGCTTCTTACATTTATGAAGCTCCAATACCATTGGATTATAGAATCGGCGGAGTACCTCGCCGTGATCCATATCCTCATTTACTCCCTGAAGGTCCTGGCCAGAGCAAAATGCACGTCCTTCGCCTGTGATAACAAGACATCTGACTTCTTTATCCCGGCTTGCCTGTTTTATGGACTGCTGAACCTCTTTATTAAGCTGTTCTGTGAATGCATTCAGTTTATCCGGGCGGTTTAATGAAATCCAAGCAACACCGTTTGCGACCTCATATTTCACCGTTTCAAACATTTGCTATGTACACCTCCTCTACTTCCCTTTAAATTGCGGCTTGCGTTTTTCAATAAAGGCATTCATTCCTTCTTTTTGATCTTCTGTCGAGAATAATAAATAAAAATTCTTCCGTTCGAATTCCATTCCCTCATTTAATGATGTATCAACTGCCTTAAGGACTGCTTCCTTTATGAGGCGTATCGCAATTGGCGCCTGATTGGAAATTTGTTCAGCCGCTTTTATCGTTTCTTCCAAAAGAAGCTCTTCTGATATAAGCTGGTTGACGATGCCATGTTGAAGCGCTTCTTTGGCCGTGATTCTTTTGCCGGTAAAAAGCCATTCCATTGCTTTCGTTTTCCCAACAAGCTTAGTAAGCCTCTGTGTGCCGCCTGCGCCAGGCATTACTCCCAGGTTTACCTCAGGAAAGCCAAATTCCGCATTATCAGCGGCAAAAAGCAAATCACAGCATAAAGCAAGCTCAAAGCCCCCGCCAAGGGCAAAACCATGAACCGCCCCTATAATCGGTTTCTTGATCATGGCAAGGCGATCCCAATCTTTAAATTGATTGCGAAGCTCAAAATCTATTGTCTGGTCGTTTGCCATCTCATCAATATCTGCTCCGGCAGCAAATGCTCTGCCATTGCCGCATAATACGATAGCCTTAATGTTGCTGTCAGCCTCAAACCCTTCCATCGCATCCAGAATCTCTGAAATCATTGAGCGGTTGATTGCATTTAAGACTTTTGGGCGGTTTAAAGCAATTAAGCCAAGCTTTCCATGCTGTGAAACTTCTATAGCTTCATAGCTTTTACTCATCTGCTTCCTCACCAATCATAAGAGTGATAATATCACCTGCAAATTTCATGGCGTCTTTTCCTGATGCCTTGCCTTCATCTGTTCTCATAGCCTCCTGTAAAGCTTCATGGCTGTCATAGTACATTTCGCACATCAAATAGTACTTCCCTTCGCCCCCCATAGGACTGCCAACAATTTTTGTAACCTCCATCTTGCGGAGACCCGGAATTTTGGCTGTAAGCGGCGCGTGCGTATTAAAATAATGGTCATCAAATGCCTCCTTATTTTCAGGGTGCTTATAAAGAGCGATTAATTTTACCATTTGTCAACTTCCTTTCAGGTTTAGTGGATTTGATTCATTTAATAGTATTCCTGGAGCCGGATTCATATGTTATTTGTGTTATCTCCAGGAATTTATCAATAAAGAATTAACAGTTTATCCAGCATCTTAAAATAGCATTAGACACAATTTGACCGGTTTTTATAACAGATTCGAAAGTCCTTATCTACATCATCGTTGATACAGGCTTCATAGCTTCAAAGGGGTTCCTGCAGGATTTGCAGTATAAAATACTGCGGCAGGCTGTAGGACCAAACAGGTTTTCCATTGTCGTATATGTGGATCCGCAAAAAGGGCAATCCACATGCCATTCACCTGTTTCACTTATTAATTTTGGAGGCGGCGCAATCCCGAATTCCTTTAGCTTTAACCTTCCTGTTTCTGTTACCCGGTCAGACGTCCAGGGCGGATGATAGATAAACCGGACTTCTATTTTTTCAAATATCCCTGCCTTGTCTATTTCGATTTCCACGTTTTTTCGAATGATATCCAGTGCAGGGCATCCCATAAAAGTAGGCAGGAGTTTCACCATTACTGAATTGCCCTCCACCTCAATATGCTCCAGCATTCCTAAATCAACAATAGAAATGGTATCTATTTCAGGGTCCATAACATTATGAAGCGCCTCCAACGCGGTTTTTATCAACATTTGATCCTGCTCCATTTACATCACCCTTTAAAGAACTTACCAGCTTGCAGCTGGATTTATATTATACACCTCGCTCAAAGTGGCTAAAGCAGCATCAAGGTCGGCTGTATGCTCTCCTATACGGCCATTGCCATTTTTCATTGCAAGGTCTGCCTCTGAGACTGCCAGATTGATAGATTCAAAAACAGGCTTCATGATAAGCAGCCATCGCTGCTTTAACACCTCTTCCGGTTCAATAAGACCATGTTCCGCCATATCTTTTGCCAGCGGTCCCAATGTTATAACTCCTTCAAAATCGGCTAAAACCTTCCCAATGGCTGATTCCATTCTCGTTCTGGCTTCCCCGCCAGCCTTCATCAGCTGGTTAAACCATGTTTTCCAGTGAAGGAGATGATAATAAAGCTCCATATTAACCTTTAATGCCACCTCGGCTAAAGGCTGATAAGAAGAATTTTTCAGAGAGTCCAATCTGATTTTTTTTGATTGGATATAAAAATAATTTCTTGCTACTGCGAATGCCCAGTCATATTGTGCTGTAGACAAGTAATGACCTGGACCATTTACCGCTTCCAAAAGGACAGCATTTCTCCTTTCGGCCGCTTTTCTCGCATGGGCAAGACTGTCTACAGTGCCTTCTCCAAGATCCTCCAGCAGCTGATAAAACATGGCGGCGTGACCCATGGTATCCTGGCTGATGGATGAAAAGGCGACATCCTCCTCTATATGAGGCGCCAGCCCAAGCCACTCTGAACCCCGGTAAGCAAGGATGAAGTCATCGTCAGCAAGCTGATATAATAATGATGTCAGTGCCGGCTTTATCCCAGCGCCGATTGGCATTTTATTAACTGGCTCAGTCATCTTTCTTCATCCCTCCCCATGATAGAATTTCCTTCTCATCAAGCATTTCCTGCTCGTAGTGGCGCCACTTTTTCTTCAAATATCCGTATCCTTTTGTCGTGCGGTACTCTTTGTTATCCAAACGCTGAAGTGATTGCTTTTCTTCCGGTGTCAGCTTCCGGATATCAGAGCGTTTGACGACCCAGATATCAGCAACCGGTTCTCTCCGCATAAAATTTTCCTGTGCCATGACGAGTGCAAGCTCGCGATTTGGTGCCAGCAGGGAAAATTGATATTGCAGAGGCGAGGTATCGGTTCTTTGACTAAAGACTTCGAATTCCTGATAAAATCCTTCGTTTCCCAAAGGAGACCCCTCCCATCTGAACGGTTTAGTTTGCAGTATTGAGAGCTTCGCGCACCCATCTGTTAGTCTCATAAGCTGTGCGGCGAAGCCCGAGTCGCTCCTGAGATTTTGGCCCATTATTTTTAATAATGTCCTTGAACTTATTCCAGTCAGGCTGCCTATAGACCCAAAGCTCCTGATTCTGGTCAAAATGCATTGTCTCATCCGGCAGTTTAAGGCCAAGCGAGAGAACGCGCGGAATATACTTTGTAAAAAAGTCCTGCCTTAAGTCTTCGTTCGTCTTTGTCCGGATTCTATATTTTATCGTTGTATCCTGTTTGGAAGTGCCGGTAGTAGAGGCATCACCAGGGCCAAAGAACATTAACAGCGCTTCCCACCAGCGGTTAACCGCATCCTGAACCATCGCTTTCTGCTCCGCCGTTCCTTCAGCCAGTGCCATGATGATTGCTTCACCATGCTGGGCATGAAAAACCTCTTCCGCGCAAATCCGTTTAAGTGCTCTTGCATAGGGCCCATATGAAGCATTAAGCATATTGGTCTGGGTAATGATAGCAGCACCGTCAACCAGCCAGCCGATCAGCCCGGCATCCCCCCATGTTGGAGCCTCCATATGAAAAACATTGTGGAATTTCAGTCTTCCGCTGAATAAATCCTGCATAATATCTTCGCGGGTTTTCCCAAGAGGCTTCATTAAATCCTCTGCAACACGAAGCAGCAGCTGTCCATGCCCCATCTCATCCTGCACCTTTGCCATGATACCCAGCTTGCGTTTTAATGAAGGGGCTTTCGGCACCCATTCCTTTTCAGGAAGTGCTCCCATAATTTCACTGATACCATGCATCGAAATCAATTTGATTAATGTCATTCGGTAATCTTCAGGCATCCAATCATCCGCTTCAATTTTCTCTCCTGCATTTATGCGTTTCATGAACTGCTCGTATTTTTGTTCTTCCGTCATCTCTTGAAAGAAAAGAGCCTCTGACATGTGATTCACCCCCGTCGAGTTAAAAATTACTGATTCAGGTTACCGCATTTTCCACTGCCGGATTTACAATTCTGACAGCTTTCCCATCCGATCTTGGCAGCGTTTTAGGCGGATGGAGAACAAGTCCAATGGTAATAAAGCAATTTTGCTTCACTGCTTCCTTGATCTTCTTTTTTACATGTTCTGCTTCTCCCATATCTCTATAAAACTCTTCGCTCCATTCAGCATGAAGCTCCAAAACTTTTAAACTTCCCTTGTTATACACTTGGATATGGTAGTGGGGAGAAAGCTCAGGCATCTGAAGAATGCACCGTTCGATTTCGGAAGGAAAGACGTTTACACCATTTACATTAAGCATATCGTCTATGCGTCCTTTCACACGGCTCATTCGAAGCGTTGTTCTCCCGCAAACACACTTCTCTTTAGAAAGGGAGGCGATATCACCCGTTCGGTAGCGAATCACCGGAAAAGCTTCCTTCGTTAAACTTGTAAAAACAAGCTCCCCTTCCTCTCCGTTTGGAAGCGGTGTCATTTTTTTCGGATCGATTACTTCTGCATAAAAATGATCCTCTGCAATGTGCAGGCCGTCCTGGGATTCATGGCATTCCATGGCTACACCTGGTCCAAGAACCTCACTTAGCCCATAAATATCGCATGCTTTAATCCCAAGCTTAGCTTCTAGTGTTTTCCTCATTTCTTCGGACCAGGGCTCTGCACCAAAAATCCCATACTTTAATGATGTATCAGCCGGGTCCATTCCCCTCTCCTCCATCTTCTCTGCTAAATTAAGGATGTAGGAAGGAGTTCCGCAAATAACTTCAGGCTTAAAGTCTTGAATCAGCATAATTTGTCTGTCAGTATTTCCTCCAGAAACGGGTACGGTAGCCATGCCAAGCTGTTCGCTGCCATAATGCAGTCCCAATCCACCTGTAAAGAGGCCGTATCCGTAAGCATTATGCAATGTCTGACCAGGTTCGCCTCCTCCGATGGAGATTGCCCTGGCTATCAGATTGCTCCACATTTTGATGTCATTTCGTGTGTAGCCCACTACAGTCGGCTTTCCGCTCGTTCCCGATGAAGCGTGCAGACGGACAATTTCTTTTTTATCCACAGCAAAAAGCCCGAATGGGTAATGTTCCCGCAAATCTGCTTTAACAGTAAAGGGCAGCTTTTGAATATCATTCAGGCTGTTAACGTCTTCAGGTGCAATATTACTTTCCAAAAACTTTTTCCGATAAAAAGGCACATGATTAAATACTCTTTCCACTGTCTGCTTGAGCCGGTCCAACTGCAATTGTTCTATAAAATCGCGGCTTTCCGTTTCAATATCATGCAGAATCAAGACATGACCTCCCAGATTTTCATCATATTAAGATAGTAATTTTATATAACGTTAAAATATCGTTAGATGAAATAAGTGTTATATGTTTAACACAAAGATACCGTGTAAACAGGTAAAAGTCAACTTATTTTCTGAAAATTTACTCATTTTTTTAAAAGCGGAAGCGCCTTGCTCACCACCGACAAGCACAAGACGAGCCTTCCGGAAAGGAGTTTTTTGCCTTTTTGGGAGGATTGGCTTGTGACCTCGAGGGGGTAGGCGCTGAAGCTAGACAGTTATCGACGTACAAATTTATACATTCTGAAGTAATAAAAAGACCTAGCCCGAGGGCTAGGTTAACTTTCTTAGGACCATTCTTTTAATTTATTCTTTATGCTATTTTTCCATTTAGATATTAAAGGCTCCTCACCTTTAGCTGTCTTTTGCTTCTGCCATTCATTATAGCTTGCTGCAGAAATGAGGATAGATCCTGCAATTAAAAGATACGCCCACCAAGGAAGATTTCCCCAATAAGGTCTTGTTTGCAGCAGCACATTCAGGAGCAGTACCCCAGATCCAACAAAGAAATAGGACTTTATTCTCCAGAAGGAGCCAGCTAGCATTGAAATCAGGGAGAGCGTGCCAACTATAAGTGCATCATAAACCGTATTGCTGGCAAGGCCATCCTGTACGAGCAGCAGGGAAACCGTTATTAGAACTGACCACTGAATTTTGTTAGTCGGTGCTGCGTATTGCCCTTTAAGCACTTTCTTGACAAAAATAATCAGGATAATCCATGGAAGCACGTATGCCTCCCTTATGAAAAGGTCCGGCAGCTCAATATTATTTAGTAAACTATAATAAGGCTCCAGCAATACCGCTCCCGACAGCAATCCAGGCAGCCATACGTATTTTGATGCCATTCTGCCCCTCTGTAAAAATAAAAGTGTGCTGATCAGGAGGCCAGGGAGAACTTCCGCCCATAGGGAAACTGCCGGAAAAAGATAGGCGGTAAGGAAAAATAACAGCGAGAAAATAGTGTAGCTATCAGCTTTTTTATTCATAAGAATTTTGGCATATACCATTTTGCCGATGATTGCCGATGCCAGGCCGAAACCAGCTACAACCAAAATTTTCATATCTGGAGCGATTCCGTTAATGAACAGGAATTTGAGTACTGCCGTACATATTAATAACAATGGAACTGCAGTCAATATATCAAGTTTAGTTCTATGCAAATATACGATCAATCCTGCAGAATAGATAATAGAAACGAAAAACGGCACATCCCCAAAGGGATATGAAGTTAAAAATGCCAGGATCCCAATCACAGACCAGGGTATAAGAAAGTAAACACTTCTCATTTTATCTTGAGTTTTTCCGGTTAGCCAGAATAAGAATACGGCACAGCTGACTAAAAGAACGGCATACTCACTGAAGTTCTCTTCCCATACATGATTCATTCCCGTTAAGATTACCATGAACAAAGTTAAGAATGAGCTGTAGAGGAATATCTTTACCTTCCACTCTTTAAAAGAAACCCTGAAACTGATCCAATAGGCTGCCAGGGTGACCAGGAAGGACCAGAAACTATTTTCCCTATAGATAAAAAATGTCAGGATCATGGCAAACGGCATGAAAATATGGCCAATCCAGCTGAACCCTCTTGACAGGACAAAGTCTTTATTAGAAATATAGAAAGCCGCACCAAGCAGAATCCATGCCCCTAGGGGAAATTGCACCCAATTAAAAAATGTAAAGTTAAATGGCAAACCAATCAAGATCATAAAATAAGCAAAAAGTGAAATCGATGCTGACACAAACGGAATCCAGCTTTGTTTATGGAATCGATACAGGGCAAGATACATCATAATGCCGCCTATAAATACTGCCGGTCTCATCCAGACTTCATTGATTGACAAAGCAACTGCTGTAAATAGTGAGATTGTATAAAATCCCAATGAGATTAAAAACACGTTTCCGGCTTGAGTTTTGTGCCCTTTCTTAGAAAGAGCGCCATAAAGGATAAGCAGGGCAATACTTGCCATTACGGTATTCATGGCCATACCTAACTCATTCTGATAAAAGCTTGAGCAGCTTCGCAGATGTTCACCATAAAACATAAAGGCAAACCCGATTGACAAAGGAATGGCCCAGGGAATTGCTTCTGTATAACATACCCTATTTTCAGCCTTATTCATGAGGTACATGACAAAGCTAAAGATTAATAGCATGGAGCCTGCAGCGAGCCAATCAAGTAATCCTGCTGCAGTCACAACTGAAAATAACATAATACTAACAGCCACATCTCGTGAGCTTGATTCCACCACTTTTAAGAGCGGATACTTCAGCAGATACCCTAAACTTATAAAAAGCACAAAGCCAATGAAGAAAACAGGTAAAGATAGATTATTGAACGGGGCGGCTTTATCCAGCATTAATACTAGTTCAAATAGAGCAGAGGCTAAAAACACGGGTGCCAAGTAAGCAAATAGCCCGTTTTCCATAACATTTGCCAAATATAGAAACTGCACCGCAAGAATAATGTAAGCCAGCAGCAGTGCTGCAGAGGGTTCGCCGGCCATTAACAGGAGACCTTCAACTGAAATATAGAGAAAAGCAAGTATGGAAACCGCTGCACTGGTCAGTCTAAATATCTTATCCCAGGAATAGTGCTTATCCATAACTCTAGGAACAAACAGAAAACCAATCCCTATAAGCGCAAATAAAACTGGTCCTGCCAAATGTAGAATCGTATTTTCAATCAGCTGATAGGCACCATAGACAATCAGTAAGCTGAAGACAAAATGAAACTCCTTCCTGCCTGTTACATACACCATTGATAAGTAAACGGCTGCCGTCAGCAGAATATTCAGACTGTATAAAACATGGCTATTGAAAAATACAAGCATCAATAATGTAGAGATTACTAAATTGATTTGAGCAAAGTAAATCAATTCTCCCGAAAACAGTTTAAGGGAAGCCTGTTTTTTCAGGCGATGATAGGCTGCAGATAGCAGCGCATTGAAAATTATCAAACCAAGATAAAAACTGTCATTTTCAAGATTGAATGCTGCCAGGGTATAACCTGCCCCAGCAGACAGGGCAATATAAGCAAACCATACAAAAAGACGTGAGCCCAGCTTCTGTGCAAATATACTGTATACTGGAACGACCAGTAAACTGCCAGCTGCTCCGAGTATAAAGCGTCCTTCCCCATAAAAAGAAAGATAAGGGCCAAGCAATTTAAACCAGCCTATGGATAAAATAAATATTGGCAAGAATAAACTCCCTAGAACAATAAAAGCAAACGACGTTCTTTCTATCTTTAATAACTTACCCGAAATAAAGGCAAAGCCATAGAAAATAAGTGAAACAACAGCAATGGATGCACTTTTCATGAAATTTGACATTGTATCCCAATTGCTTGTTGCCACAAAAAGTCCGCCGATAAGGAGCAGGATGACTCCAACATTCAGCAGCCAGGAAATGTTTCTTTCACGGATTTCTTCCTGAGATAATTTCTTTTTCACTGTTTTTTTTGCTGTCTGAATGGGCTTTTGCTTGATTTCTTCTGCAGCTTTTGCTGCCTTAACCTGCAACTGCTTCAGCTCTTCAAGGTCCTGATAGTACTGATAGTGGGCTTTCAAGGTGATTTCATAATGTTCAGATGTTATATAATCTTTATCTTTCAATTTCGTAAGTTCAACTTGAAATATGTTCTGATGATATTTTTCTGTTTCGGGCTTCAAGGGATCCACCTCTTTTAAATCGAATAATATTCGATTGTTTCTATTAGTGTAATTTTACACATTTTAAACTAATTAATCAATCCCTGTTTTGGCATTTGTTACTTCTCAAGGATGTTTATATAAATATTATTTAATTACAGGAAGAAATGGGATTTTAAGGAGATTCGCGCGCGCTTCTTGCCCAAATTATCCCACTCCAATTTTTAAACCCCTTGATTAACCTGCGTTTTCCCCGTCCCTTTCTGCTGCAAAAAAATCCAAATATTATATCTAATAAAATGTTAAATAACAATTCTATCCGAAAAATATTTTTTCCATTATATTATTCTAGAATTTATTACTTATATGGAGGAACTATCATTGAAAAGACTAAGTATAATTATTGCGTCCATCTTATTGTTAAGCTTGTTTCCGGCTGTCAGCCTTGCAGCACCAAGTGAAGATGAAGTGGCTGAATTCGTGAAGGAAACAAATTGGTCTGAAGAAGGATTAATTGACCACCTGGAATATTTTTGGGATATGAATATCGAAGATTTCGATACGTTGGAGGAAATGATCGAATATCTGGGTGAGCCTATTACTGAAGAAAATCTCCAGCAGCTCTTAGCTGAATATGATTTTGAAAATGAGGAAGAGTTAGTGGCACTGCTTGCGGAGAATGGAGAAATGGAAACGACTGATGATGTTCGGGATGTTTTCCGATATATTGATGCCCTAGATTCCACTGTATCTTTTTTAACATATACAGGCACTGAAATTAACGAAGAAACTCTTAAGCAGCTATTAAATGATTACGGGCTTACAAAAGAAGAGCTCATTTCCCTGCTTGAGGAGAACGATGACTCCCTTGAAAACTACGAATATATTGAGGACCTTGATATCATGGTTTCCATTTATTTAGGTGGAGATGAATTGCCTGGTGAAGACGAAATGAACCAAATACTCGCAGATATAGATCTTACCGATGAAGAACTTGAAGCATTATTTGCACATTTTATGACTTTGGATTTCGAGAACCCAGACTTGCTTGATAAAATGATGGACCTTGAAAGCCGTTTAATGGCATTTGGCGAGTTTGATAGTGCCGGGGATTTAACAGAAGCAGAAATAGCTGAACTTATCAGCATTATGCAGGAAATGATGGATCTATTCCAGCTTGATGCCGAGTTTTATCTTGTGAAAGATGGCGAAAAAACCCATTTAACAACAGCTGAAATGGTTGCTTTGGAAGAAACAAAAGGCCATGACCTGCTTATTGAACTTTATAATACTCAAGGCCAGTTCCTGGCAGATATGATTATTACAGCTGAGATGTTCAGTTCAGAGCTAATTGAAGACACAGTGACTGATTTGAATCAGGCGGAAACTGTTATCAAAAAGCAGGGTCCTGCTAAAGTCAAACCAGTTTCCAAACCCCCAAAAACTGTAAAAGGCGGAAAACTGCCAAACACAGCAGGCAACTATATTGAAGGAGTATTAGCAGGCATCGGTCTGATCCTTATAGGAATGGCCATTTTACACAGTCGGAAAGTGAGAGCTGCGTGAAAAGGAAACTTACATTAAAAGGAGCTATTGGTCTAACGTTTATTTTGGGTGGAATTTGGATTGCCGCTTCAAATTTTATGCCATATTTGAATAGCCAAAAAACTTCAGCCCATATAGATCCCTCCAGCACTGGAAAAACAGATGTGAAGACTGAACAAAAAACGGAACAGCATAGCCTATACACTGTCCGTCCTGAAATGGGAGAAGAAATGGGCGTACTATCAATACCTAAAATATCGGCCCATCTTCCAATCTTCCATGGTACGGACGAAGATGAGTTAGAAAAGGGAGTTGGCCATTATGCCGGCAGCGTCCTTCCAGGAGAAGAAGACAATTCAGTCCTTTCCGGCCACCGGGATACAGTCTTTCGCAAACTTGGAGAAGTAGACATTGGCGATTTGCTTGTCGTGAACACTTCTGCTGGTGAATTTACCTATAAAGTTCGTAAAGTAAGAATCGTCGATGCAGACGACAGAACCGTAATTGTACCTAAGCCGAGAGCAACTCTTACTGTCACAACCTGTTATCCTTTTGACTTTATTGGCGATGCACCACAGAGATATATCCTCATTGGAGATCTTGTAAGAAAATGAAAAACCCGCTAACCAGGCGGGCTTTTAGAGGGAGGCCGTTTTTGGCCTTCCTTTTATTCTGTAATTGTGACTAACTTTACATCTGCAAAATCAAATCGATGGTAGTGGCCTTCAGTACATGTTAGTTCTACAAATCCTTCCAGGTCTTTAATGCTTCCAATTACTTCGGATTTATTTTCTGCTTCAACCTCTTCTGTTACGGTAACACCTTTTTCAAAAGTATAAATAACCTTAAACGTATTCATGTGTGCTTAACTCTCCTTTCCCCATTCAAGTTCCCGTGTACACAGTATTTAAACACAGAAATTTCTATTGCAGTTATTTTCCATTAGTCAGACTTAACTCCAATGTATCTTTGGATGGGAAATTAGGGACAATACTTACATTCGGCAAGGAGATAGCACTTAATAGCAAATTGCTATTCGACAGATATCGGCTGATATCACCATAAAACCATATTTTTTTCAGCAGTTTTGCAAAAGAGAGTGAATTCAATTTGATAATCCAGTATTCCTTTTTTTCCATATGCATAATACTTTATACTGGATTTATTAGTTTACATAATAAAATTATTTTACAAAAAAGAAGTCCAGCAATTAAGTGGACTTCTCTTTCTCTATTATTCACCTAGGTCTGCATTATGATAAACTCTCTGGACATCTTCCAGATCTTCAAGGGCGTCAATCAGCTTTTCAAATTGAGCCTGTGCATCAGCCTCAAGGGTGACTTCATTTTGCGGGAGCATTGTTAATTCAGCAACAGCAAACTCATTGATGCCTGCTGACTTGAATGCTTCCTGAACTGCATGAAACTGATCGGGTTCTGCATAAACGATTACCGTATCATCTTCTTCCAGAATATCACGTGCATCTACGTCTGCTTCCATCAGGATTTCCAGGACTTCTTCCTCCGATATGCCTTCAATGCCGATAACTGCGGTTGAGTCGAACATATAGGAAACGGATCCGCTCACGCCCATATTCCCGCCATTTTTTCCGAATGCAGCACGTACGTTAGAAGCTGTGCGATTTACGTTATTAGTCAATGCATCGACTATTATCATGGATCCGCTAGGCCCGAATCCTTCATAGCGAAGCTCATCATAGTTTTCTTCCGCTCCGCCTTTTGCTTTTTCAATTGCACGATCAATGATATTTCTTGGCACGTTATATGTTTTTGCACGTTCGAGCACAAATTTTAAAGCCTGGTTTGCTTCCGGATCAGGCTCCCCTTGCTTGGCAACCACATATATTTCAAGTGCAAACTTGGAATATACACGGCTCGTATTTGCGTCTTTTGATGCTTTCTTTTCTTTAATATTGTTCCATTTACGGCCCATATGTCCCACTCTCTTTCAACTTTGGATCTATGAAATTTATGATTAGTAATAGAGTCTTCTTTACTGGGAAGAACTCTCACCTGATTATTATACATTAAAACACCTGATTTTTTCGAGTATTGTTTCATAAGAAGAAGCATGGGACTTCCAGGGTAACGATAAATAAAAAAGAGACACAAATGTGCCTCTAATTAGCTTAATAGGATTTTTTCCAGTACCTTCTGCACCTGATACCCTTCTTTAAAGGAAACCAATAATGCGTGTTCTCCTCTTATTGCTTTGCAGAGTTCTGCAGGCAGACTGTTTTCCGGCTCATCAAGCCTTAAAATTTCTCCGCTGTTTTCGGACGTACTCTGTACAAGAACACTCCAGTTCTGCATATCCAACGTGCCCTTTTCACCAAAAACCTTAAAAGACAGATGTTCTTTTTGTCCAATTCCCGCTATACCGTTTAATAGAACAGGAATGCCGCCTGAAAGCTTCAATGATGTGGTAAAGCTGGTTTCACATAGATGTTCATTATCCGGATATTCCACAAAAGAACGGACATGGAGCAGCTCTCCGAAGGTGTCCAGAATCATATGAACAAAGTGAGGAGCTACTTCCCGGATAAAGCCTCCCTGTTCCCTGCTGGAAATCCAATCGTTCTGCTGCCATTCACGCGGCCATTGTGTAAATTGCAGGTGCAGTTCTACCTTCTTAATCTCACCCAGTTCACCATTCTGTATCTTTTCCCTAAACATTTTAAAGGCTGGGCTGTATGCCATTGGAAAATTCATGGTATGGATGATTCCTGCATTTTCAGCAGCTTCATACATTTCCTTCGCCTCTTCAATGGAATTGGCCAGGGGCTTTTCACAAAGAAGATGCTTGCCGCTCTTTATAATATCCATGCTAATTGAATGATGCCATTTTGGCGGAACACCTAAATAGATGAGTTTTATCGTTTCGTCCTTGAGCAGATCGAAATGATTGGTATGTATCGCTGCATCTGGCAGCTCAGCTTTAAATTTATCTAATCGATCGGCTTTTCGATCACAAAGCGCTGCAATCTCAAACTCCTCATGCTGCCGAAATTGACGCAGTATCCTTTCCCCTACGGCACCCATTCCTATTAATCCAACTTTAATCTTTTCCTTCAACATACTTCACCTGCTTGTTTAATTTCATAGTTCTCAATTGAATTATACAGTTTATTATAAAAATTCTAAAGTTGCAAATTCTCTAATAAGTTAATAAACAAAAATATACTGGCCAATAATTGGATAGAAAAACAATGAATGGGGACATTAAAAATAATTAAGCATTAGGAGGTGTCATCATTGAACCTTGATAAGGATATGCAATTTGAAATCAAAAGTACTTTCGCGCCGAATCTTAACCGTTCCCAAACACTTAGAATTTTAGAGGTGACTCAGAACAGCGTTGTCATCCAGATGGACAGGTCAAATGGACGCGGAGTTTTCCCGGCAGATAATTTTCATTATTGGATTAAAAGAGGTTCCCTTATTAAATTGAATGACCATCATAAAAGAACCTCATAGAACACTGGGCAGGAGCCAGTGTTCTTTATTTTTTGGATCCGTCTATTAAAGCTTTATGACACTACCCTTATCTTTCTGCTTCAATCAGGCAGATCGCTGCCTGCAGGATAACCAGTTATCATTTACCTGCAGCCGAATCTATCCATTATCCCTCCTGTATACATATTTAATATTATAATGCTGGATCCTGAACAGGTTTAAAGAAATGAAATTAAGTAAATAGCCTAAAAGAATGGATTAATAATATTGAGACAAGGAGTATTGATAGATGACTAAACGTAACATCCCGCATGACAAAAACCTTGATAACAGCCTCACATTATTACAGGAAGGGTATCTATTCATTAAAAACAGAACAGAAAAGTACCAATCTGATCTATTTGAAGCACGCCTGCTGGGCGAAAAAGTTCTTTGTATAAGCGGAGAAGAAGCTGCAAAGGTATTTTATGATGACAGTCTATTCCAGCGAAAAGGTGCTGCGCCCAAAAGGATACAGAAGTCACTTTTTGGGGAAAATGCTATTCAGTCGATGGATGGTGAAGCACATATTCACAGAAAGCTTCTGTTCATGTCACTAATGACACCTCCACATCAAAAAAGGCTCACCAAGCTTGCCATACAGGAGTGGGAAGCATTAATCCCAAAATGGGAAGGAGCCAAGCATGTCGTTCTTTTTGATGAGGCGAAAAAGCTATTAACCCGCATTGCATGCAAGTGGGCAGGAGTCCCCCTTAAGGAATCGGAATTAGAGGAGCGTGCTGAAGATTTTTATGCGATGGTTGATGCTTTTGGTGCTGCAGGGCCTCGTCACTGGAAAGGCCGGAGAGCTCGATCCCGTACGGAAGAATGGGTAAAATCGATTATGGAAGGTGTACGCAATGGTACATACAGTGCAGAAAAAGGTTCCGCCCTGTATGAAATGGCTTTTCACAAAGAACTTAACGGCAGACAGCTTGATGTTCAGATGGCTTCGGTTGAATTAATTAATGTGCTGCGTCCAATTGTGGCCATTGCAACCTTTATCGTCTTCGCTGCCGTTGCTGTACATGAATATCCGGAAGTGAAACAGCAGCTGCAATCCGGGCCTCCGGAATATCTTGAGATGTTTGCTCAGGAAGTAAGACGCTATTATCCGTTTGGTCCTTTCCTTGGTGCAAGGGCCAGAAAGAATTTCACATGGAAAGAAGCTGAGATCACAGAAGGAATGCTTGTGCTGCTTGATATGTATGGTACAAACCATGATGAGCGGCTTTGGTCGTCACCGAATGAATTCAGGCCAGAAAGATTTAAAGATTGGGATGGAAGCCTTTTCGATTTTATTCCCCAGGGCGGTGGCGATCCTGCCAAAGGACACCGCTGTCCAGGTGAGGGCATTACGGTTGAGATTATAAAAACGAGTATAAATTTTCTGGTGAATTTTTTAGACTACAATGTTCCAGTTCAAAATTTAAACTTCAGCCTGTCCCGAATGCCTTCATTGCCAGAAAGCGGATTTGTCATGGATAATATTAGAAAGAAGTAAAAATAGGGGCATCCTGCTTATTAAAATGACAGGATGCCCTTAATATGGTTATTTCGCTATTAAGCAGTTGAACTTTAATATAAGTGGATGCAGGTTAATAATTGCTTAAAGTTAATCAGCGTTCACAGGCATAATTGTCCTTGTCTCTATCATGTTTTGAGTCATAGGCAGGATGTGTAGAAGGCACACCACTTGGATATACCTTCCTTAACTCGGTACAGTTTTGGTAGGACTCAGTGCTGCTGCCCGAACTGCTGGCTGTCCCACTGCTGTCATTCGACCCGCTTCCGCTGGCATTCCCCGAACTTGACGAAGAACTGCTGGCTGCTGCAGAATCCAGGTCCCCTTTAGTTGTTCCCTCATCCCCAAGAGCCCATAACCCTTTATTGGCTTCCCTTGCTTCCCTTCCAAATTCTCTGAAGTATTCACTGTATTTTACATCAGGATTATAGGTGGATGGCTCGGCATAACCATTCAGAACCAAGTGTGCATTGAACATTTTTTCACGTATTTCATTTTCGTCCATATCGTCAGTGGGGATGTCCACCCAAACAATTCTAAGCAGGCGGCCATACCGGTCTGTGTCAGTGACATCCTTTTGCATCCAGATTTTCTTGCCAGACAGCTCAGATGTGGTAAATTGGCTTGCTTCTTTTCCGTATTCTTCCACTCTCGTTGTTGATTCGGGAGTGTTCACTCCAATCAGGCGGACTTTCCTCCCGTCTGATGTTTCAATTGTATCACCGTCTACTACTCTGCCAACGGTAACTAGTTCCAGGCCCAAGCTCTCTGCAGCCTGATTTTGATCCTGTTCCTGTTTTTGCTTTTCAGCCTCTTCTTTTTTCTGTTTTTCTACCTGTTCTGCTTCCAGCCGGGCTTGCTCCTCTGCCTGCTTTTTGGCTTTCTCTTCTTTAGCCTTCTCTTCAGCAAGCTTTTCTTCTTCAGCCTTACCTGCTTCACCCTGATCTGTTACTATTTGTTTTTTCTCAGGCTCATTTACAGTTTCTGTTGCATCTGAATCTGCAGTTGCTAAAAAAATGGATAACACAAAACCTGCAGCCATAATCCAGCCAGATCTTTTGAAATTTATCTTATATTTTCGGTACTGATTATTTAAATATAATCCAATAAGAAAGACAGCTAACCCAATAAATGCGGCAGGAGCTGCAATTCCCAGTAACAGCATAAACACAATAGCAATAGTGATAATAGTCCATCTTATAACTTTCAAACTCTTTTTTCTCTCCCCTTTTTAAAGTTAACCTAAATTAGCATAAACTTTTTTCCACATAATTATAAACACCAATTCACTAAAGAATTGGTGTTATAACCCAATAAACTAATTTACTGTTTTTTCCCAAAAATCTCTTCCTGCAGTCTTCTTCCGGTTGGCGTGGCAGCCAGCCCTCCCTCAGCTGTTTCCCTGAGTGCTGAAGGCATGGATTGCCCGATAAGGAACATTGCGTTGATGACTTCATCACATGGAATTCTGCTTGTAATTCCGGCGAGGGCCATGTCTGCTGCTGTCATGGCGTTGGAAGCACCCATGGCATTTCGCTTTACACATGGAACTTCTACTAGTCCCGCAACTGGATCACAAACAAGGCCCAGCATGTTTTTAAGTGTTATTGCCATCGCTTCAGCCGCCTGTTTTGGTGTCCCGCCTGCCATTTCTACAATAGATGCTGCCGCCATGCCGCTTGCAGACCCTACCTCAGCCTGACATCCTCCTGCTGCACCGGAAATGGAGGCATTGTTTGCCACCACAAAGCCAAATGCTGCTGAAGTAAACAGAAATTCTATCATTTCCATTCGTGTTGGATTGAGAACTTCTTTTACAGCGAACAGTGTGCCTGGCACCACGCCAGCCGAACCTGCTGTAGGGGTGGCACAGATTATACCCATTGCAGCGTTCACTTCATTGGTTGCAACTGCTTTGCTGACAGCATCCAATAAAATATTTCCTGATAAAGCCTTTCCGCTCTGAATGTATTTTTGCAGAAGGACTGCATCACCGCCAGTCAGACCCGTAACAGACGTGACACCTTTCAGTCCTCTCTCGACAGCCTGTTCCATGACTGTCAAATTGCGGTCCATTTTGGCGATAATTTCATCACGAGTCAAACCAGTTACTTCTATCTCCTGCTGAATCATGATTTCAGCAATTTTTACACCTTTATTTTCAGCGAGCTCAACAAGCTCAGCAACATTTCTAAACAACATTAGACTTTCCCTCCTGATGACCAGCTAACTATTAGTCAACCATTCTGATAATTTGAGTGATATTCGGAAGCCCTTCAAGCTCTGTCATCACATCATGGCCGATCTTCTGATCCACTTCAATGACCATAATTGCCATTTTCCCTTTTTCCTTGCGTGAAACTTCCATATGTCCAATATTAATCTGGTGCTTTGATAAAATATTCGTAACAGCGGAAATAACTCCAAACTGATCGTTATGCACAACTAAAATGGCAGGATGTTCGCCAGATAACTTTAGTTCAAAAGAATTCAGTTCGGTTATTTCTATTGTCCCGCCGCCGATGGATATCCCCACAAGTTCAAGGTCACGATCTCCTTCGGTAAGTTTGACCCGTACAGTATTAGGATGGTCTGTAACGGTATCTTCAACTGTAAAAATGACTTCAATCCCTGCTTCTTCAGCTAATTGAAGGGCAGAAGGAATTCGCTCGTCAAAAGTATCAAAGTCGAGGATTCCGCCAACAATGGCAACATCCGTACCATGTCCTTTATAGGTTTTTGCAAAAGAACCGTATAAAGAAATCTCGGCTTTGGACGGCTGTTTTCCGAAAAGAGTCCGGGCAACACGCCCAATGCGTGCAGCTCCGGCTGTATGTGAACTTGAAGGTCCGATCATAACCGGTCCAATAATATCAAACGCGGATCTGTATTTCATTTTTTATGCCCCTTTACTTTTAAGGTCTTTTAATTCATATAGCTGCAATGAAAATTACAGCAAGCAGGCTTTTCCTCAAAATTCTTTATTTATGCTCCACAGCTTCCGGCTGCAGCTCATTAATCGTTCTGATTTTCTGCAGGTAATTATAGATGGTGAATTTGGAAACCCCAAGCACAGATGCAACATAATCAGTTGCCCCTTTAATGAGGAATGTCCCTTTATCTTCAAGCTGGCGGACACATTCAACTTTTTCTTCGAGCGTCATCAATGAAGGTGCCTTCCTAAAGCCTTGAAGTACTTGATCCACCATCTCGTGAATAACATCCTGGACGGAATTAAAAAAGGTCTCCGATTTAGAAGAATGTTCATCAAAGCTGATAAACTCTTCAATCTCTCCTCCAAATTGCATGAGCAGACTAATATCATAGTTAAGGCACAATGCACCAATTACTTTATTTTCATCATCACGCAGAAAAATCGTGGATGATTTCATGACATTCCCTTTTTTGGATTGTGTTTTATAATTGGCTATATCATTAACTTCGTTTTTATGTTTGGCTAATTCATTCAATACAAGATCTGTAATGGGTGAGCCGATTTTCCTGTCCGTTATATCTCCTGCTATATGAATAAGCGATTTTTTTAAGTCGCTGAAATCGTGCACGGCCACTTCACAGCGGGAACCAAACATTCGAACCAGCATATCTGCGGTTCGGATCGCCAAGTCAAAAACAGGTCTATGGCATTCCTTCAACTTTGTCACTCCCTTTCGTGAAATCGCTTTCATTATTATACTACTCTATATTTCTTTATAATTTCATATTAACATAAAAACATACATTGTTAAAATAAAATTTTAATAGCTACAAAAAAATTGTAAGACACATAAAAAATTGCCGCAACAATAAATCAGATGCGGCAATTCTATATTATACATTTTTTAATACAAGATAAAGCCTGTTGACTCGCTCGGTTCGTTCCTCCTCGGAAGCAAGATCAAATTTTTTCAGCAAATGGAATACCTCATTTAAAATATCCTGTGTATGTTCCTCCTGAAAAAAAGATTGAAACAAAGAACTCATATCATCCGGCAGAAATTCTTTCTGCTGTTCAAACTTATTTTGTACATCTTCCGGTGTGTGATCCAGTTTACATTCACTCATAAAAAAAACCTCCAGTATGACTGTTACTTGCTTTTTTCATTATGATAAATCATTATTCTATTTTACCTTCTACAGTCCTATTAAAACATATACCTCTTCTGCATAGTTTCTTCAAACATTTCGACTATAATAGAAGTAATTGATTTGAAATGAGTGAGTTCTTTGAATAAACTTTCCATGAAGCTGGGCCTGTTGTTCTTTCTGATCCTTTTTGGGCTTGAAACAATTATGTTCTTCTTTTTACATAGTACCCTTGTTGAATCACGTGTGGAGGAAGAGCTTATAGCTCTGCAGACACGCGGCAATTCACACCGTGCTATACTCGAAAAGCATTTTGATGAAAATACGATTTCTCATGTGGCTCTGATGGAATCTGAAGCAAATACAGATGTAGTTATTACAAATACGAATAATGAGATCCTTGGTGCTTCTGTTGATAGCAGTTTGATCCAAAAGTACATAGAAAGGCCGCTAATATCTTCTATAAGGGAAGGCAAAACCATCGAGGACAATTGGAAAGAGGAAGATTATATCTCAACAGTCAGCCCGATCGATCAGAATGGAGTGCTGACTGGCCATGTATATATGTTTCAGGATACAGCTTGGATTCAGTCGTTAATTTCACGCTTAAATGAACAATTTTTAATCGCCGGTTTCATTGCCGTCATTTTTACCATTACTATCATCATCTTTTTATCAAAGGCACTGGCAAAACCGCTGATTAAAATGAAGGAAGCCACCTCACAAATTAGCAGCGGTGATTTTTCAGTTTCCCTTCCTAAAACCGGTGACGATGAACTTGGGGATTTAGCTCGGTCCATTCAGTTATTGGCGGATGACCTGAATTATCTCAGAGAAGAACGCAATGAATTTTTATCCAGTATATCGCACGAACTTCGCACTCCTCTTACTTATATAAAGGGGTATGCGGATATAGTTCAGAAGCGGAACCTGAGCCCGGAAGAAAGAAATCAGTATTTATCAATTATCCTGGAGGAAACCAACCGGCTTTCAGATATGGTTAAGAATCTTTTCGATTTGGCTAAGATTGATAAAAATACCTTTGATATAAAAAAAAGACCTATTGACCTGAAGGATTTTATGAAAAAAATTGAAACAAAATTCTCACCGGCATTCACCGAAAAAGGTATGCTGCTGTCTGTTATTTGCCGTGAATCAATCACTATTTCTGCGGATGCATCAAGGCTGGAACAGATCATATTTAATCTTCTGGATAACTCCATTAAGTATTCCACAGCTGGAGATAAAACAACAATTAATATAAACAGGACCAAAAAACATGTCATCATTAACATAAAGGATACCGGAAGAGGAATCTCTGAAGAGGAACTGCCCTTTATCTTTAACCGGTTTTTCCGAGTGGATAAATCACGTGCAAGAGCTCTTGGAGGGACTGGTCTCGGGCTTGCCATTGTTAAGGAACTTGTCCATGCCCATGGAGGGACTATATCGGTCTGCAGCAGAGAAGGTGACGGCACAGAATTCGAAATTGTTTTTAAGGGAGAAACGGAAAGTGAAAACAATACTTTTGGTTGACGATGAAACAAGAATGCTTGATCTAATTTCTTTATACTTAACACCCCTCGGCTACAATTGCATTAAATTGGCATCAGGCTCAGATGCCTTGCTTTACTTAGAAACCCATTCAGCAGATCTCGTCCTTTTGGATGTTATGATGCCTGAAATGGATGGATGGAAAGTATGCGAGGAGATAAAAAAATATTGGGATATTCCCATCATTATGCTTACTGCGAAAAGCGAAAAGCCGGACATTGTAAAAGGATTGAACATCGGAGCAGATGATTATATTTTAAAGCCATTCGATGAAGAGGAGTTATCTGCAAGGATTGAAGCAGTTCTGAGAAGAAACAAAAAAGATGGAAAAACCAAAACCTTTAAAGGGCTGGAACTTAAAGAAGATTCTTTTGAACTTTGGTATAAAAATAAGGAAATCCTTTTGACTCCCAAAGAGTTTTCAATGTTAAGCCTGTTCCTCTCAAACCTGAACAGAGTTTTTTCACGTGAGCATTTAATAGGCTCTGTATGGGGTTATGGCGTCTCAATCGAAGACCGCACCATCGATTCGCATGTCAGAAATTTACGGGAAAAATTAAGAAAAGCCGGGTTTCCTGCAGATCAGTATCTGACGACTGTCTGGGGTTTAGGCTATAAATGGGCCGGAAAGGATTAATGGATGTTTTCTGATATCATAGGATGGCTTTCAGATGAACCGATATTGGCAGCTTTTTTTAGCATATCCATGAACATTGCTGCCGCGATAACGGGTTTCCTCCCAAGTGCCTTTATTACTGCGGGCACAGTTGCTGCTTTTGATCTGAAAATGGGGCTAATCCTATTAATCATCGGAGAAGCAGCTGGAGCAATTATAAGTTTTATTCTTTATCGTAAAGGAATCACTGCGCTTACCTCCTCTTTTCCTCAGCTTAAGAATAACAAATTATTTTCTAAGCTCCAAAATGCGGAAGGGCCGGCTGCCTATTTCATGGTTGTTTTGCTGAGGGTATTGCCGTTTGTCCCATCAGGTGCAGTCACACTGGCAGCAGCATACAGCAGGATGAGGCTTCTGCCCTTTGGCATTGCCAGCACCATCGGAAAAATACCTGCTTTGTTTATTGAAGCCTTTGCGGTTTCACATGCACTAAAATTAAAAATGGAGCTGCAGATGGCCATTTTCCTTTTTGCTGCTTTTTCCTTTTTGGTTTACTATTTATTAAAAAAATATAAATTAAGTTAAGGAGCTTATCTTCGGCAGATAAGCTCCTTAACTTACAGTATTATTCAGATGGAGAAAGCTCGTTTTCTGTTACCCACATGTGGTTTTTTACTTCCTGACCGTCAGCTGTAGTAAAGTCAACTGTATAGACAGTTGTTTTCTGCACAGAATCGATTACAGCTGCTGCTCCGTCCATCCCCTCCATGTGACTTGCATTTATTTTTACCTCGGCGCCTTCTTTAAATGGCTCTTCTCCTGCATCAGCAATCTCTTCATGAACTACCCATTTATGATTTTCAACTTTTTTACCGCCAGTGGTTGGTGTATAAGAGACCGTATATACAGTAGTATCATATGCGCCTGTAATTGTTGCTTCGGCTCCCTCCATCCCTTCCATATGTCCTTCTGTTATAAAGGCCTGGCTTCCAACTTCATATTTTGGATTTTCAGCTTCCTTTATTCCTTCAGGAACTTCCCCGGAGCCGGAATGGTCCATGCTTGAATGGTCTCCTGAGTGGCCGCTGCTTTCATTATTCGTTGTGCTTTCTTCAGTGCTGGTGCCTTCCTGACCGGCATTCCCATCATTTCCGCCGCAGGCAGTTAATGTTATCGCTGCAGTTAGAGAAACCAGCCAAATCGCAAATTTTTTACTTGTCAGCATATCTATTCCTCCTTTTCTTCATGAAGTTAGTATGGCAATAAATTGTGCAGAAATTATGGAACAGGCATACAAAAGGCTAATTTAATTTCCCTTCAATAATGGAAAATATGTACAATTATTCATAACCGGGGATTGTAACTAAAAAGGATTGAAACAGACACCCTGCTGGATGTCTGTTTTGTCACTAAATTAAGAAGCCATTTTACGGCATTCTTCCGCACACTTAAAGCAGGCTTCAGCACAGCGCTTGCAATGGCCGTGATCATGTTTTTTGCACTCATTTCCGCATGCTTCACAAATTTCTGCGCATAGGATACAAATTTGCTTGGCAAATGGGCTGTTTGACTGCAACGCCTTAGCTGCATAGGCACAGATATCAGCACACTCCCTATCCAGGCGGATACATTCCGCCATCATTTTAACATCCTCTTCTCCTAAGCATGCATCATAGCATACATTACAGGCTTTCATGCATTCTAAACAAGCCTGAATGCATTCTTCAAAAGATTGGCTATACATTCTATCATCCTTCCTTTTATCTCTTTACAAAGATACTCTACCCGTGCCTACTTTTAGTAAACTGCATATTTCTTGCATAGTTTGCGGGATGCAAAAAAGAGCAGAGAGTTATCTCTCTGCTCCTAAATCTTACTTCTGTATACCCGGCCCATTTCTTTCCTCTTTAAATGGCACCTCTTTTTTTACATATGAGTAATCATTCCGGTTGACTGGAATAAATCCTTCCGGTTTATAAAAGCGCAGCAGGTCTTTGTAAACAATGTTGTCTGACATTTCAAGCTCTTTTTTCGCCTGATCGGAAAACGGCTTACAGGCATTAGCTTCAGCTATTTCGCCGGTTTCAGTAAAATAACAGGTCTCTTCAATCTGTGTATATTCAGGGGAAATGAAGTTGCCGTTTCGGAACGGGACTACTTCACGGTGCTTATCTGATAATAGATCTGATCCCATCTCCAGGTGATTTTTTGTATCAATGCCCAGCAGGTGAAGTAATGTCGGGCGCACATCCACCTGTCCGCCAACATTATGGACAATGCCGCCATCCACTCCTGGTACATGGATGAATACTGGCACTCTTTGAAGCTTGGCATATTCAAATGGTGTAATCTCTTTTCCGATTACTTCCGCCATAGCTTCATTGTGGTTTTCGGAAATTCCGTAGTGATCGCCATACAGAACAACGACTGTATGATCATACAGCCCGGACTCCTTTAAATCATCAAAGAACTGCTGGAGTGCCTGGTCCATATAATTCGCCGACTGGAAATAGTGGTTCACCACATCATTATCCGTTTTGCCAGAAGGGAAATCAGTATCCCACTCATCCATTTTAAAGGGGAAGTGATTAGAAAGAGTGATGAATTTTGTATAAAACGGCTGAGGAAGACTGGTCAGCATAGGCATGGATTCCTTGAAAAACGGCTTATCCTTCAACCCGTAGTTCTTAGTATTTTCATCGCTCATATTGTAATACTCAGCATCAAAAAACTTGTCATAGCCCATGGTTTTATACATTTCGTTACGGTTCCAGAATGTCTTGTAGTTTCCATGGAAAGCTGCTGAAGTATAGCCTTGAGACTTTAAAATAGCAGGTGTGCCATGGAAGGTATTTTGCGCTTTTGTTACATATACCGCTCCCTGTGACATTGGATATAGCGATGTATCCATGATAAACTCTGCGTCAGAAGTCTTTCCCTGCCCGGTTTGATTCACAATATTATCAAAATAAAATGTCTTGCCGCTGTGTGCAAGTGAGTTCAGGAATGGAGTAACTTCTTTTCCATTCAGCTTGTAGTCAATAATAAATGTCTGAAGAGATTCCATAGATACGTAAATAACGTTCATGCCCTTAGCTTTTCCGAAGTATTCAGGGTTCGGAGGTGCATACTTGGCTTTCACATAGTTCTCCACTTCAGTCACATCATTATTATCCGCAAGAGCCCTTTGACTGGCAGACTTCGCATTTTGCACAATATCATATACGGTGAAATTGTATGCTCCAAGGTATTTCACCAAATAATTGCGGTCGAAGGAACGTGTAAGCAAATCAGGCCGGTCATTCTCTGCAACCTCAAGATTGATGAAGAATACAATGATGCCTGCAGCGATTACAGCCAATGCGGGCTTTCGGCTCATTTTCTTTCCTGGTTTGTACCATTTCCTGACTGCCAGGAAAAGAAGCAGAAGCGTATCTGTAAAATAAAAAATATCCCAAGGAGACATTAAAGACAGAGCACTATCTCCCAGCTGCCCCCCATTAACTTTTGCCTGCATTAGTACGGGAACAGTAATAAAGTCGTTGAAGAATCTATAATAAACGACATTTGCATAAAGCAGGAAAGATAAAAATAAATTCAAGCCAATAAGCATGCCTGATTGCCATTTTCCTTTGAAAAACAAAGCAAATCCAAGGAATACCAATGTAGAACTTAATGGATTCAAAAACAGCAGAAATCGCTGTATGTCATTATTGATCCCTAAATTAAATTCGACGCGGTAGGCTATATATGTTTTTAGCCAAAAAAGGATAACAGTCAGAAAGAACACAGCAAGGCTGTTTTTCGCCAATTTCCTTGGCGATTTTAATAACTTTCCCATAAGTGTGGTTTCACCTCTTAAATTGTAAACATGCGAAAAACTTAGCAGCGGCTAAGTTTTTATACGTAAAAAATATGTAAAGCCAGCATTAATAAATGATGAAGGAATGTAAAATAATATAGCACAGTTTGAGATGAAAGAAAACTGATATCATCTTAATATCTTTCGCCTTTTTCCTGCAAAATCCAACAACTTTTCATAATAATTTTCTGTTAACCCATGCAATCTGATGATAAAATGAATTTTCCCTTCATAATTTCTGTGCTGCAGGAGTATTGATCTTAAAAAGGGCAAGCTAAAAATTAAACATAGATGATTGGAGAGTCTTCATGAAAGAACGTTTCTTATTTTTTATTATTGGGATGCTTATCCTGACAATGGGTGTAGCCCTAATTATCAGGTCAAACCTTGGAGCTTCTGCATGGGATGCCCTGGCTGTTGGTGAATCTCAAATGTTTCACTTAACAGTTGGCACCTTTGTTTTTATAAATGGAGTCATTCTCATTTTTATAAACGCTTTTTTAATGAAAAAAAAGCCTGAAGTCCTTGCAGCCATTTCCATTTTGATTATTGGCGCACTAATTGACTTTTGGCTTCTCGTTATTTTTGGTGACCTTACCCCGCAAACATTGGCAGGTCAATCATTCATTTTGCTTTTTGGGATCCTTTCGATGGGTATGGGAGTGGCCATCTATCTGCAGGCCAAATTCCCCGCTAGTCCGATGGATACATTGATGGTGGCCATTCACACTAGATTTGGATTGAATTTAAGAAACTCAAGGATCATCAGCGAAAGCTTTGCCCTGCTCCTTGCATTCTTATTCAAAGGTGCAATCGGTGTAGGCACGATTGTGGTCACATTAACACTTGGTCTGGTTGTACAATTCTTTTACCCGGTTTTCGAAAGAACGCTTGAAAGAATGCAGGCGCCCAAAGGCCCGCTTATCACCAAATGATTACCCTCATCCTGCTCTTCCTGGGCAGGATGTTTTAACTTCTTAACAAAATAGAATCCTTCCATTCATCAGGCAGCAGGGTCTGATACTTTGCCTGTAAATACCTGTCATCCATTAAGACAATCATCCCTGTATCGTTTTCAGAACGAATAAGCCTGCCCCCTGCCTGAAGAACTTTGTTCATTCCAGGATAAGTATAGGCATAATCATAGCCGTTTTTCCCTTGCTGCTGGAAATAAGCTTTCATCATATCACGTTCAAACCCGATCTGGGGAAGACCCACACCAACCACAAATACACCATTCAGCCTATCTCCCTGCAAATCAATTCCTTCTGAAAAAATCCCGCCCATGACGGCGAACCCCAACAGAGTACCAGAAGCATTTGGCTGAAATGCATCCAGAAACTCCTCCCTTTCTCTTTCATCCATTCCTGTCTTTTGAATAATTGCATGTACTGGCATTTCCTCATCGAGGAACCTTCCATAAACAATTTCCATATATTGATAGGATGGAAAGAAGATTAAGTAATTCCCCTTCTGTCCCTTTAGCATGCTCTTGATTGTTCTGACAATCGGTTCGATAGATCCTTCCCGGTCACGATATCTGGTGGAAAGCGGCTGTATGTAGACCTTAGCCTGATCTTTGGAGAAAGGGGAAGGAACGGATACAATGAAATCTTCCTCTTGAAAGCCAAGCATGTCCAGATAATAGTTAAGAGGCATTAAGGTAGCGGAAAAAAAGATAGCCGATTTATATCCTTTTCTGGCCTTGTGCAGAAGACTCGAAGGATCCAGGCAAAATAACTTGATGATCAGGTCATTCCTCTCCTTTTGAATATACGTTACAAACCTGTCATCATACAGTTTTCCTATTCTGATGAAATTCTGGGCAGCAAAGAATACTTCCAGCAATTCTTCTTCCGTATTGTTTCTGTTTTGCCCCAGGTAGTTTTCGGAGTATTGAACAAATTCTTCAAGAATCTCAAAAAGTTCTTCTGGGGGATTTTTTTCTGCGATTTCCTGATTTTCACCACATTTCTTTTTTAATGCAATAAAAATTCCATTAACCTGTTTTGCGCTTTTTTGAATCCCTTCATCCTTCCCCTTAAAGCTTCTGCTCAACTGAAGAAAGGCTGATTTCTCCAGGGAACTTGAATACATTTCCCTTCCGCGGTCCACCAGGTTATGAGCTTCATCGATCAATAGAGCCGTTTTCTTTTTCTCCTCTTCCAGTAATCGCTTAAGTGAGACCCTCGGATCGAAAATATAGTTATAATCACCAATAATGGCGTCAGCGGCATATGCGGCATCCAATGAAAATTCAAAAGGGCAGACTTTATGCTTCTTAGCATATTGTTCAATTGCCGTTCTGCTTATCATGTTCTCATTCTTCAGGAGGTCAAGTACGGCCTGGTTGATCCGGTCGTAATATCCATTGGCAAACTCACAGTTGTCTTTTTGGCAATTGGTTTCTTCCTTAAAGCAAATTTTGTCTTTAGCTGTGATTGTGACCGATTTAAGATTCAATCCATCATCCCCCATCATGGCTATGGCCCCTTCAGCAGCCTGACGGGTAATGGTTTTGGCTGTGGCATAAATGATCCTCTGAATATGGCCTTCCCCAATGGCTTTTAATGCTGGAAAAAGAGTGGAAATTGTTTTGCCGATGCCTGTAGGTGCGTTGGCAAATAAGTTTTTCCCCTCTGCAATGGTTTTGTATACTGCCCCGGCAAATCTTCTCTGGCCATTTCGGTAGGCAGGAAAAGGAAAAGCCAATTCTTGTATGCTCTTTGTTAATGCCTGTTGATGCTGAATCTTCCAGTCGGCGTATGGAAAATAGGATTCCAGAAGGTAAAGTATAAATTCTTCAAGTTCACGTAAAGAATAGCTTTGCTGAAATCTTTTCACTTCATCTGTTTTAGATTGTACATAGGTTAATTGAACTGTCATGTCTGGAAGATTATGATCTTTTGCATACATGAAAGCATAGCATTTAGCCTGAGCCCAATGGACTGGATATGCAAATTCATCTATTTCAGATAGCGGGAGGGAAACAGACTTAATTTCATCGATAATGTGTTCTTCATTTCTGATGAAAAGCCCGTCACACCTGCCCTCAAGCTGAAAGTCTAGGTGATTGAAGGTTAAGACTGTGTGCAGATACACTTCTTTTTGGTCTTCTTCCCCATAAAGTTTTTGGATTCTTTGATGAATCCTTGTTCCTTCTGAAAGCGGCACTGCAGAACGGAAGCCTGTTTCAATGCTGCCGCTTTTATAAACATATTCAACTAACGATCTAACCGATATTTTTATCTTATTATCCATTGAAACGGCTCCTTAGTTTATTATTTCTCTATTATAGCACATACGTTCTATTGATAAGAAAGATTTGCATAATAAGGAAATGACCCTTTACAATTTAAGGAGATAAAAAATGGGAGGAGAGTGAGCGGATCTGTTCGTTGTTTGGGCAGGCCATAAAAATTGAAAAAAATTATTTTTTGGACAATTACCGGAGGATCTTTTATTTTATTGGGATTCCTCACCTATTTTGCTTCAATGGATCTGATATCAAATAAAGTAATGACAGAAGTTGCCGGCAGCATCACTAATGATGATCTGGAGATGCTTGCCGCTGATCCAAATGTAGAGGCCCTGCTCGGAAGCAGCCCGGAGGATTTAACAGCAGTAAATCTTGAAAAGACATCGTTGCCGATCAAGACAAAAGAAGAGGCTGTGAAGAAGATTTCAGAAAGCTTTTCGTTGAAGGAAATCCAGCAGAGTGTCTCAAAAGTAAAAGGCGGACTGACCGCTGAAGAGCAGAATGAATTATACAGCCTTTTAACAGAAAGGTTATCAGAGGAAGAATTAACTGCCCTGAAAATCATTGCTGTACAGGAAACAAATAAGAATCAATAGATAATTCTAAAGAACTGTTTTTTATCTTATTCGGAAGATTCGGGATATTAGACCAAGCAAGATTCCGCCCTTTTCATACCTTAGTATGGAAGGGAGGGATCTATAATGTATCAATTGGCATTATTATATCTTGCTTGTATGCTTGCAGGCTACGGATTGACAATGGTACCTGTTTCTGCAGTTATTACTTCAGGCATTGCCAGCTTTTTCACCATTGTCGGCAGTCTGGCTATGATCATCTTTGGTCTTGCCATTCTTTATCTTGGAGTGAAAGCTTTGTTAGGGAAATAGAGTGCACATTGGAAATCACCAGCCCTGAGCGGCTGGTGTTTTTCGCTTTATCTCCTTTTAACTAAAACCCGTCATTCGTTTGACAGCAGCTGTGCTGTGGCAAGTTCGATCCCATTTTTATAAAACTTCTCAGCAATTACATGTCTTAACCGGCTTTCAAATTTCTGTTTGGCTTCAAAGTTTGCAACAGGGACTTCTATTAGAAAGTCCATGGCCTTATTGCGGAAATCCACAAAACGGATATCAGGTGCAGGTGCCGTTAAAACCCCTTCTGTTTTAGGCATTACAACCTCGACTGCTTCTCTAAGAAGCTTTTCAACTTTATCTGTATCAGTACCGTACGCTACGCTGATTAGGACCTGGGCAAGCATTTCTGAGCCTGTCCGGTTCTTGATGATTTGTTCGATGAAGTATTGGTTTGGGACGATGAGGGTTCCCTCTTTAGCAGTGCGGACGATAGTGGATCTGAGACGGATGCTTTCTATTTTACCGATCTTATTATTGATCTCGATTACTTCCCCAATTTCAATAGGCCGTTCGAAGAGGATGATGATGCCTGAAATAAAGTTACCGGCAATATTGCGCATGCCGAATCCTATACCAATGCCGAGAACACCCAGCATGGCAGCAGCCGCTGTTAAATCAAGCCCAACCGTTGTCAGGCTGATGGCGAGCGCTGCAATCATGACGGTATAATAGATCATTCTGTTGAATGAATAGCCGAGCCCCCGATCAACTCCATAGAATTCATAAACAGATGTTAATACATATTTAGTGAATACTTTTACGATCCGATTTGCAAGCGAGACTGTCAAAAACGCTACAATTATTAAATATAGCGTCACATCTACCTCCCCAGCTGTGAACAAGGTATAAAAAAGCCATTTCTCCCTCGAAAAATAAAACAAGAATAGAATGATAATTCCATAAAAAGCTGCCCAGTTCACGAGTGAAGAAATTCCCTGCATGATCCGGTCGTTTTGTGCTGACTTGCCCTTTCTCTTTTTCACGAGTAAGTTAACGGTCCATTTGGCAGCCAATATTACTCCTGCAAACAATAAAAACAGCATTGCTTCCTTAATGGTTACATTTTTTATAAACAGCATAATTAGACTCCCTCACCTGTTGCGTTTTTAATGTTTTACCTATTCCTCTTACATCGATTCTTAAACGGCTGTGTTTAACAATGTTTGAAAAAAGGAAAGGTGAATAGTAAATACATATATTAAGGTTGGGGTATATGAATGTGGATCAATAAACCATTTTTTAAATATGCAGCAGGTACTATTTTCGTATTAATCATCATTTTCCTGCTTGGGAAGATTGATTACTTCCTATGGCCAATTCGGGCTTTAGTTGCCACTATTTTCTTTCCGGTAGTGATCTCCGGTATTCTTTACTATATATTGAGGCCCCTGGTAAGATTGGTTTCCAGGTCTTTACCCAAAACAGCCAGTATTATCGTCATTTTTGCCGTTGTGCTGGGTGCAGGGTATTTAGGATTTAACGCAATCGGCAATTTGATTGGCAGCCAGGTTACTGAACTAAGCGAAAACCTGCCGGCAAAGATGGAGGATTTATCGGATGAAACGGAGAAAGTGGTTGAAAAAAACAATATGGGCATGTTTTCTTATGACCAAGTCAAAAACAAAGCCTTGAACTTTTTAGAAACCATCCTATCAGGCGCTGGCGAGAACGTGATGAAAGTCTTCTCCACCATTACAAGCATTGTGACTGTCATGGTTGTGGTGCCGTTTATCCTTTTCTACTTCCTTAAGGATGACCATAAGCTTCGGCCTTTTCTGTTAAAATATCTTCCTGATAAACACGAGGAAGAAGGAAATAAAATTCTCGGAGATATTGATAAGACCTTATTTTCCTATGTTACCGGCCAGTTTATAGTGGCAGTCGTAGATGGTGTGTTAATGTATTTCGGATATAAGATTATAGGTTTGGAATATGCATTAATTTTAGCATTCTTTGCAATGTTCCTTACTGTCGTGCCCTTTCTTGGCCCGGTACTTGGCATCATACCCGCCATTTTCATCGGATTACTGCAAGGCACCGGAATGGTATTAAAAATAGTACTGGTATTGATCGCTGTTCAGCTGCTTGAAAGTAATCTCGTTTCCCCCCATGTGATGGGCAAAAGGCTTAATCTCCATCCCCTTACAGTTATTATTATCCTAATGGCTGCAGGATCAATTTATGGTTTTATCGGAATCCTCATTGCCATTCCGTTCTATTCCGTCGTTAAGGTACTTGTAAAAGACTTTAGAAGGTTTTACCGTTTAAGAACGAGGAAAAGCTTGCTTTCAGAAGAAATATAAAGTTACAGACTGCCGTTCTGGCAGTTTTTTTTATTTATAGGGCATGCTTATCCCAAGAAATAACAGTATAATAAGAATTGCGCGTGAATAATTTGAGAGGAGATTTTCTAAATGTCATACCCAAATACAAAAGAAACCATTAACTTGCTAAAAGAAATCGTTTCTATTCCAAGTCCATCCGGAAATACCAATGAAGTGATTACATATGTGGAAAAGTTTTTGAAAGAGCTTACTGTTGAAACAAAACGCAACCGCAAGGGAGGGCTAATTGCTTCCCTTCCCGGTAAAGACCAAAATCGTCACCGGATGCTGACTGCCCATGTTGATACTCTGGGAGCGATTGTGAAAGAAATTAAGCCAAGCGGACGCCTGAAGATTGACCTGATCGGCGGATTCAAATATAACTCGATAGAAGGCGAATATTGTGAAATCGAGACATCATCAGGCAATAAATTCACCGGTACCATTCTGATGCATCAGACTTCAGTTCATGTATACAAAGATGCCGGGAAAGCTGAAAGAAACCAGGAGAACATGGAAGTCCGAATTGATGAAAAAGTACATAATGCTGAGGATGTCCGTGCACTGGGTATTGAAGTTGGGGACTTTGTTTCCTTTGATCCGCGTGTGCAGACGACACCGGCAGGATTCATTAAATCACGCCATCTTGACGACAAGGCAAGTGTCGCCATCCTTCTTCAGCTGATTAAACAGCTGAAGTCCGAGAACATTGAACTGCCGTACACAACCCATTTTCTTATCTCAAATAATGAAGAAATCGGCTATGGCGGCAATTCCAATATCACACCGGAGACAGTAGAATATCTGGCTGTGGATATGGGTGCTATGGGAGACGGGCAATCTACTGATGAGTATACCGTTTCCATCTGTGTGAAGGATGCAAGCGGCCCTTATCACTACGAACTAAGAAAGCGTCTGGTTCAGCTTGCAAAGGATAATGGAATTGGGTACAAGCTTGATATCTATCCTTTTTACGGATCTGATGCTTCGGCAGCCATACGTGCCGGACACGACATTGTCCACGGCTTAATCGGACCGGGGATTGATTCTTCCCATGCATTCGAGCGTACACATGAGGATTCAATTGAAAATACAGCTAAGCTGCTGTATCACTATGTACAGTCGGAAATGGTTCTATAACAAAAATAAGAAACTGCACATCTTGAGTGCAGTTTCTTTTATTATCATTCCGTTTCAGGCGGTCTCTTCCCTCTTTGCAGTTCCCAAATGGTAAGTCCAAAATCCATTTGGAGATGAGGATAGTCCTTAAATTGCGTCCAATCCCCGCCCCATTCAAAACCAAGCTCTTTTGCGATTTCGACGACCTCATCCCAATCTGCTTTACTGTTGCCGTTGCTGTCATAATTCATATCCCAGATAACCTGGCCGTCTACAGACATAAGGGCAAAGTCAATCGCCAGTCCGAAATTATGGTAGGACTCTCCCCCTTTTGCATGAGTAACAATACTCCCCTCAGCCGTGCGGCCTTTTTCATATAAAGCATCCTGTTCTTCTATGCTTCTGAAATCCTGGGTGATGACTACGTTAATGCCTTTGTCGGCAGCCTGGGAGATCAGCTGATCCTTTTTTTCAGCAACTGCAGGGTGAAGAGCAGTTGGGAGAGAAGTGTCCTCTAAATTAGGAGGGCCTATATAATATCTGCTATATTCATAAACTATTAAGCCAATGGCAGATAGTATGAGCAGAAAAACAACTAGTTTCAAAAGTGATTTTACTGGCAAGATTTTAAGTTCCTTTCTTAGCGGTATTCCCTATATGTATATTAAATCATAAAAAGCCTCGGATTTCCCGTATCCGAGGCTTATATGACGATCTACACAACACACCTGTTAAATTAGAAAGGATAATATTATCTTATAACTTCAAATTTCACTTGAAAAGCTTTATGGTCAATTATCTTAAAACACTTTACACTTGTCTTCCTATTTGCGAATGAAATAATAAAATAGGCTGCAGCAGGGTCATGAAAGTTCCTGATGTCATCTCTTGAAGGCAATGGGGCTGCGGAGGGATGTGAATGGTACATGCCTGTCATTGTTTGAGAGAGCTTTTTCATCCCAGATAGGGCAGCTGAGACCTGTTTCATATCCATTGCAAAAGAAGTCGGACTTTTTTCCGTGCTCCTAATTTTCCACATCATTTCGTTTCGGCCATGTTGACCGGAAAGAAGCCCGCATGCTTCATAAGGAAGATCTTCTCTGCAATGATTAATTATTTCATTCAAAACCGAACGATTTATATAAACAACATTTTTGTTGTAAAAGTCAAATTTTTGGTTAACGGCCGCAGCAGCTCCTGCGTCTGGGTTGAGTGGCACTCGCAGTTCCCGAAACATAGATTTTTTTCTTGCCATTGCTCGATGTTTGTTTTAATTCTTGATTTTTCCCTTTTAAAAGCCCTGATGCTTTCTTGGCTTTATTACCAGCTGGGAATTTTCTTGCTTTTTTAAAACTCTCATAAAATTTTTTCGGTGTTTCCACTTCAACCACTCCCGTTAGTTTTTTATTTTTAATATTTAAAAGGATTAAAAACGCTGCTCTGCGATCGAGCCTGAGGGTAGAATTTCTGGATTAAATCCAGTTTGTTCTGAGCTCGCTGCTGACTTGGATTCAATTGTCTTGGCTGATTATTCATATTCCTTGGCATTCCATTTACATTAGGGGTCCTGGACCTCCTAACGGAGCTTTGTTTTTGTTCAAATTGTCTCATTTCTGTTCTTTGGCTGCGTTGAGGAATTGCATTTTGCTGCTTCATCTTTTTCGATAATTTTTCCTTCTTCTGCATATTCTGCGGAGGTAATGAAGGTTGGTTATTCATATTTTCATATTCTTTTAACTGCTGGGATTTTGCATCCAGCTCTTCTTTCAAACGATCCAATTCTGATATCTTTTTTTCAAGACTAATATTTTTCTGCTTATATTCCTGAATCTCTTCTTTGAGCTGCTGGATTTCATATAGATACTCATCTTCACTGCCAGCTATGGCCTGCAGATTTTCCTTTAGGTCAACCATTTCCTGCAGATAAAGTTCCTCATTTTTTTCATACTGGTCAAATTGCTTACTAAGCTTCTCCAGAACTTCTTCATATGAACTAACCGTAGCTTTCAACTCATTGATGGTACTTTGTAATTCTGCTGTTTTTTCCAAATACTGAGTTTGTTTATCTCCATTAAGCCAATTCCAAGCCAACTCTAACCAACTCCCTCTCTTTATGTTATTCATGTCCATTTCATGATGAATAGGCATAATAATCTCTTTTATTGCCCAATTTTCATGGATTATCTGGTAATCGGTGCCCAACTTCTGTATCATCAAATAATCCTTTTTCTTTAACTCGGATAATTCGTTAATCTTTCTTTCGATCAGTTTAATGCTCTGCTTTTTATCTGCCCCTTTTTGAGTTACAGGGTATGAAGCCCCTGGTTCTAAGCTTCTTGCTTCATGCTTTAACTGGTGACGCACTTTTTTATTTCCGTTTCCATTTTTTCGCTGTAGTGCGTTCTTGTAAAACTGTGTTCTCTTTTCGTGAATAGCAGCCAAATGTTTATAATCGGATATTTCTTTTTTCATTTGTTTTTTTTGTAATACAAATTCTTTGATCATTAATTCTTTTTTCTTTTTATCTTTTCTCCATTTTCCCTCCTCGAGGCGAAGATGCTTTAAATAATGCCTGATTTCACCAATGATCATTTCTGTTTGGAGGAGAGCATCCTGCGGGTTATTAGATTTCTCCTTATGGACTGAAAAGCTGAGAGTCTTTTGATTTGTTATCTTATTAAAGGAAATCTTATTATCCTGGTCGTTTTGTAAACTTTTTCTGTTTGGCTGTATATCATGTTTGGAGGAAAAAAGTCTGCCTTGAAGATTTTTCATCTCACACGAGTATAGTTGCCAAGTGCCGTTCCTCACTAATACCATTTTGGCCCTTTTCAACATTTCACTCTCCTCCCTCTGCACAGATTCTTGATATATCTATATGTATTTATTTTTGTCACGTTACAAGCTTAAAGAACATTAAGTTATTACTACTGATGACAATGTTAATTCCGAGGTGTTAAGCATGGAAAAGATTTATCTTCTTGATGAGTTTTTAACTGTTCCCTATTTGAAGGAACTCGTGAAAAGCAATGGTTTGAAAATGGTAAATCCCCCGCCGCAAGAGCTTGAAGAGACCCTGAGATATTATAAACAGCGACTAAGAAGCTCATTAGACGAGCCATTTATCATGAATGATCACCAAAAAGCTAAAGTGAGAATCCCGCTAAACCAAGACGAGTACTATTGCATGGAATGGAACATGACGAAGCTGAAGTACCTTATAAACCGAGCACAAATAAAAAAAGTGGAAGTCACAGAAAAGATCATTGCTTCTTCTCTCCCGGCTCATTGCGAAGGTGATAAAGATGGTAATTGGACACTGCTATCCTTCCCTCCAATCACAAGCAAATATATCCTTGCCGAAGGAAATAAGGAAAACATAAGCACCGATCAAAAAATATGGGATGCCTATCTAATCCAGCCTCAAATACACCTCCAGGCAGTGACCCGTTCTATTTATAGGTATTTATTTGCTATCCATTTTAATTATTCCCTTATATGCAGTTATATCGCCGGGCAGCTTACCCTTAAGGAAGTGGAAGCGAGGGTTCTTCCAGTAATATAACAATAAAGGAGTGAAATAAATTTGCTTGCTTCCATCATCTTTCCTGTAAAAAACGAAGGAATAAACGTAAAGAACACACTTGAATCTTTTTTCTCCGTAGAGATTGGCTCTCCATATGAAATCATTGTTGTAAATGATCAGTCTGATGATCATTGCTGTGATTTTCTTCGGGATCAGTTTCTGAATAAAAATATCACAGTAGTGAATACATCCGGTGTCGGGGCAGCAAATGCAAGAAATGCAGGGGCAGAAAAAGCAAATGGGAGCATTCTTGTGTTTTGTGATGCCCATCTGGAATTTGAAGATTCGTGGCTAGACAGACTGCTTGAACCAATTCTTGAGGGGACCTGCGATTCCATTACCCCTGCCATTGGCGCTATAGGTAATCCCAATTTTATCGGGTATGGCCAAACACTATGGGTAAATGAAAGATCAAATAAGTTCAGGACCCACTGGAACACAAAAAGAGATTATCTATTTGAAACCGCCGTTCTGCCAGGCGGATGCTTTGCGATCAGACGGGATGTATTTGAAGATGTGGGAGGATTTGAAACAGGGTTTCCGACTTGGGGACATGAAGATGTGGAACTTTCTATTAAGCTCTGGTTATTCGGCTACAATTGTTATGTACAGCCAAAGACGAAAGTACTGCATTTATTCCGGAAAGTACAGCCCTACAAAATTGAACTGGAAGATTACTACTATAACCTATTAAGACTTGCCTATCTGCATTTTAACCCCAGCCGCATTCAAAAGATCCGTAAAATGATGATAAAGCATACTAAATCAAAAGATGTTGAAAAAAGAGTGATTCAGAATGGGGCAATGGAGAAGAAACAGGTTTATTTGAAGAAAAGGAAATTTGATGATGATTGGTATTTTCGGAGGTTTGGGGTTGAGTTTTGATAGCATTTATAAAAATTAAAGCAAACAAGGAACCAGCCTTCAGCATCAATTAACAGACTCCGAGGATGATTCCTCAAATGAACTCTAAATGTTAAACGTTATTGCTAAACCCCTTCCTTAATATATCCGCTACTTCAGGCCTTGTAATTTCAGGTGGAAGCTGCTCTCCATTTCTTAGCATCTCCCTAACTTTGGTGCCGCTTAGAAAGAAGCGGTCCTCTTCTAAGTGGGGACACGTCTTAGCGGACGCCATATTCATGCATTTTTTACAGTAAAAACTATGTTCAAAAAATAACAGTTTAATTCCAATTTTTTCGGGGTCAAAATTGGAAAATATTTTTTGAGCATCATAAGTTCCATAATAATTTCCGACACCTGCATGATCTCTGCCGACAATGAAGTGTGTGCACCCATAATTTTTACGGATAATAGCGTGATGCACAGCTTCTCTCGGACCTGCATAGCGCATAGCACCTGGAAATACTGCCAGCTTAACTCGATCCATTGGATAATATTTATCAAGCAATACACTATAGCTTTCCATTCTGATATCTGCTGGTATATCATCCTTTTTTGTTTCTCCGACAAGGGGATGAAGTAAAAGACCATCTACCATCTCCAATGCACATTTTTGCAGGTATTCATGGGCCCGATGTACTGGATTACGTGTCTGGAAGCCAACGATAGTACTCCACTTCAAGTCATTGAACATTTTTCTTGTTTCAGCTGGTTCTTTTAGATAGTCTTCAAAAGGGGCATGTGAAGGCTGATTAATTGCATAAACCGGACCTGCAACATAAATATCCCCCTGGGTATTTAACTTCTTCACACCAGGATGATTATGATCGTTTGTGCCGTAAACCATCAATGCCTCATATTCTTTGTTGTAACTATATATTTCCTCTATTTTAATTACTCCGTAGGTAATATCATCTTTCCCTCTTAGGAGGACTTCATCTCCTATTTCAAGTTGTTCAGCCTCCTCTTTATCAACGGGAAGAGTGATGGGGATTGTCCAAGGAAGACCGCTTGGGAGATGCATGTTTTCCAAAACACTAAGGTATTCCTTTTGATTCATAAACCCGCGAAGCGGACTGTAACCGCCATTCGTAATCAGTTCAACATCAGATATTGTCCACTTCGAAATTGAAATATAAGGCATGGAATCTTGTTTTGATAAATATTTTTTTCTCTCTCCTTCAGATAACTTGCCATTTACTAAATTTCCACCGTGGGGGTCAATAATTGAATTCATTTTTTCCCTCCTTAGCCATTTACAGTAATCTTTTCAGATAATCATAAAGAATTTCTGTACACTCTTTTATCGAATAGTTAGAAGTCTCTAAGATGATTTCTGGATTCTCAGGCACTTCATAAGGCGAAGAAATCCCCGTAAATTCTTTGATTTCACCATTTTTTGCCCTTTGGTACAAGCCCTTTGGATCTCTTTTTTCGCACTCTTCCAAAGAGCAATTGACATACACTTCAATAAACTCGTCCTTTTCAACCATATCTCTGACCAGTTTACGCTCTGAAGCGAATGGTGATATAAAGGTAACCAGAACCACAATTCCGCTATCTACAAATAATTTTGCTACCTCTCCGATTCTGCGAATATTTTCTTTTCGATCTTCCTGACTGAATCCTAAATCGTTATTCAGTCCCTGCCGAATATTATCTCCATCTAAAATAAAGGTGGAGATACCTTTTGAATGAAGAATGTCATCCAGTTCATTTGCGATGGTTGTTTTACCTGATCCTGATAAACCAGTAAACCAAATAATCTTACTATTATGTCCATGAAGAGCTCTTCTTTTTTCTTTTGTTACTTTAAATATAGGAGAATATAAATTCTTGTCTTTTTCCATGCCTTCCCTCCTTTTTGTATGACAGAACCTGTATCAGCTCTTATTCTTTTTAATTGTATAAATAATGGCTATTATCCAAAGCATAAAAAGACAGGGATATATAAAGTAAGATAATGTAATCCCTATGCCAGATAAATTAATAATGGTATGCAAATTGGTTATAATGATCACTCCACCTACTGCGACTCCAAGGAGGTAGGAAGGAAGGATCCTTACGAGCCATGCTGCAATAGGAGCAGCAAACAATCCACCTAGCATTAACGCAAGAACCCAAAACCAATCAAATTCCTTCCAGCCTAAAGAGATAAGAAACCCTGCCGTTGCTGATAATGCTATTACAAATTCACTCGTATCAACAGTTCCAATCACTTTTCTGGGAGCAGTGTCTTTTTGGGCCAGAAGAACAGGTGTTGTAATGGGCCCCCATCCGCCTCCACCGGTAGCGTCAGCGAACCCGCCTAATAGACCAAGGATTGCAGCTTTCCTGTTAGATAACTGGATTCCCTTATTCTCATTTGGAATACTATTAAGAAACAAAAAGCGGAATAAGATATAAACTCCCAATAACAACAAAAAAACAGATATAAAAGGCCTGACAGCTTCTCCTGGCATGCTGCTTAAAAAGCATGCTCCAATAAATGCCCCTACACCACCGGGTAGAATTAATTTCATTACTGTCCCTCTATCTACATTTCCAAACTTAAAATGAAAAAAACCTGAAGCAGCAGTCGTAACCACTTCCGAAATGTGAATACTGGCAGATGCAACCGCAGGAGCCATACCTAGCATTAAAAACAAAGAGGAGGATGTAACTCCGTAAGCCATCCCTAGTGATCCGTCAATTAATTGGGCAATGAATCCAACAATTGTAACAGTAAGTAATTTTCTCAATTCTTCTGCTCCAATCTGTTTTTTTTTATACACGAGGGTATACCTTTATTAGATTCAAAACTCTTGTATCATGAAACGGCTAATGCACCAAGGTAAAAGAAAAAAACTGGAAAGCTATATCTTCCCAGAATTTGTTTTACATCTTAATAATGTTCTTAAAATTACTTGCAAACGGCTTAACTTTAGGATACCTTTCTAATTCTTCAAGATTTTTTATAATTTGTTCTTTATTTACTGAACTAGTATTTAGTAAGTTTGTTAATGGTTCTTCTTTCCATAGTTTAACAGATATTCTTTGGAGTATTTGCTCTAATAACTTCGGAATTCCTTTATAAATATTTGAATATCCACTTAAAAAGTTCAAGTATGAATCATAAATTAAGTGTACATTAGGAACGGATATACCCAAGAAATGCAATATAAAAATCCTTAATTGTACCTCAGGATATTTATTAAACACTCGGACAAAATTTTTAATAGCATCTTGAGGATTTGTCTTTGAAATAGGGTGTTCTTGATGATAGGCTGCTAACCCATTATGATTAAAAAATCTATACCCCTTTTTATATAAACGATATCCAAGTTCATGATCATCCCAGCCGTATCCTGGGTACTCTTCAAATAGGCCTACTTCCTTAATGGCCTTTGCCTCAACAGAAACATTCCCAGTGCAAAATAAGAGCCATGGAAAGTGAAACCCATTCAGATTATTCCCAAAACGATTAAAAAGCGTTTCTTTGTAAACCTTTACGAATGGTTTATCAAATGAATAATTTTGATATGATTGATTACTAACCTCTTTTTCAGTTAATAGTTTAACAGTCTTACCACTTTTTATCTCATTCAAAGTACTAGGAGTAAAAGTCGGATAGTTTTTCAACAGCTTCATTATTTGAGTCTTTTGTTCCATGTTGTATCTTGGATGATATATTGTATATAATCCTTTAAGTACCAAGCTTCCACAAATGACTATTTTTTTGTTCTCCTTATGTCCTTGGTAATGCAGAGAAACAAAGTCAGGCTTAACAATTATCTCTGCATCCAAAAATACAATAACTCGGCCTCCAGCATTCTGAATCCCAAGGTTTCTCATACTAGCCCTTCCAATATTTTGGTTGGATCTTATATATTTTAAATCAAATGAAAAATTGTGTTCATTGATTATAGAAGCAGTTTTGTCAATTGATCCATCATCGACAATAATTACTTCATACTTTTTCTTATCAAAATGCTGGCATTCTAAGGAATGAAGTGTTAACAATAATTCTTGATATTTATTAAAGGTCGGCAATATTATACTGACTTCGTAGTCAGATTTCTTCCCATTTTTATAGGCAGACCCGCTTAAAAAGTCATAACCCCACACAATATTTTGATTTACATTCATATCTTCCCTCATTAACCGAATTTCTGATTGGTTTGGGGGTACTTTCCAAAGTTTTATTGATTGGATTTTTCCATAGAAACACCCATCTTTAATGTTGCCGCCAAAAACCAAAGATGGACAAATGTGAGTATATCTGCTTTTTGTCCCCACAGCTACTTCCTTTTCATTAATATACACTGTTGGTGTCTTATCTATATAAATAAGGACTACTTTAATCCACTCATTCTGATTTATAGGCAAACTTATAACTGTTTCAACATTATTTTGATATTTTTCAACCACACATAACCTATTACTTTGGAATAATATACCTGCTACAGCAAAATTTCCTTCAATATTATTTACCTCTGGTGAAATAAGATATGATGCATTTTCATTATTTGACCTTCTTTGTGGTAAAATCACACATTCATATTTAAAATTATCAATTATTTGCCGAGGGTTAAATTGTGCAGCAATATATTCATTCCCTCTAAAAGTAAATGGAGAGTTAAACATGTTTCTCTCCTCTCTGTTCTGAAAAAAATTTATTATATTTGACTCTATAATTCTCTCTAAGTTCATAGAATTCTTTCATTTGATCTTTATTATGACGAATTGATCCCATTAAATCATGGACCCGGTAGTTAGTTAAAGTACAATGGAAATAATGAAGAGGAAAATGGGCCGAAGTTCTTATCCAGTAATCATAGTCTTGTGCATATTTTAAAGTTTCGTCAAAATATCCAATTTTTTCAATAACCTTCCTGGACATCAAAACCGTACAACCATTTATAGGATTAAAATCTTTTAATGATTGTAAAACTTCTATTCCGCTCTTGAAATGTATCCCAACATTATATTTTTTTATCTGATTATGGCTATCGATAATATTAAAATTTGTAAAACTAAAAAATGATTTATTCTCTTTCATAAAATTAAGCTGTAGTTCGATTTTCTTCTCAGAAAATAAATCATCTGAGCTTAACCAAGCTAGATATTCACCATTTGCTATCTTGATTCCCTCATTTAAAGCAGACGCAACACCTTTATTTTTTTGTTCTATATATATAATTCTTGATAAGTATGGTTTTAATAATTCATTATACATATAGGACCCATCATTAACTAATATAATTTCGATATTCTTGTAAGTTTGTCTTAATACGGTTTCAATTGCCTGGGGAACATATTTACAATTATAAAATGGTATTAAAACACTTACTAATGGCAGTTCTTTACTCAAACTTCTCACTCCTTTGTTCGAAAAATAAAAGATAAATCAGTTTCCATATACTATTTTCAACAACTGCTAATAAAATCATAGACCTTTTGTGGATTTTTAGATTTGGCCTAATCTTCCTTTGACTCGATCGCAAAATCGGCCATGTTTATAAATCACCAATTATTGTCCTTTTCATAACCTAGTTTAATGATCAAATCACCAGCTACTTTTTTAAAGTTCGCTTTATTTCTAGATGTAAATTCTTCACGCCACCCTCCAAATTTGCCTTGTCTATATGTCCATGAGTTTTTAGTATCAATGTTGTTTTTCATTATTTTTAAGAATTCACTTTTACTTATGTTTAGGTTTCTTAGATCTTCCCATAAAAAATTTATTATTTTTAATATTTCAGTATCTGCAGTTAAATTATTTACTAGATCTTCGTAACGTATGCTGCACACGCTGGGATCTTTACGCCATTCATAAATTTTATAAGTTTCCTCATAAATGCCTGGATAATGTTTCTTAACCCCCCACTTATTTTCATTTTCTTCACCAATCAGATCTACTCCAAGAATGACAGCATCTAATTGATCTTCAAATAAGGTAATTCTCTTTTTAAAAACTTGATGAAGAGGATGATCAAAAAATACATCATTAATAAAGTAAACCATTGAAACAGCAACATCTCTTAAGTCTCTGTAAATGAATATCTGATTTATTGACTTACTTTGAAGTCCGCTTGAAAATTTTTCATTATATGGCAGGTGACTATAGACCAATTCACCTTCCTTAATACTTAGTACATCATTTTCATTGTTTACCCAATATGATTTACCTTGATATAATTTAGTTATGCCTTTTACTAATTGTATTACTAAATTAGTACTGCTTTTTGGGACAGAGTTAATAAATATCTTAGGTTGTTTAAAAGATTTGTTTTGCACTTTTTCACTCCTATTTAATGTTTTTATGATAGTAATTTAATCTCTTCTAATACAAATTCTTTCATAGTTAAAACGCCATGTTACATTCAAACAATCTTTCCACACAAATCTCCCTCGATAATTACTTAATACGGAAATGAAAATTAAATTTAAATACCCTTCAACCTGTCTTTTATAGGTTATGTCTAATTCTTATTCTTGCTATAGGCTGGTTTTATAGAATTATTCTTTATATTTACAAAATCCTCTTTTGCCTAGCCATGATCAATATTTTCAATCCTGAATTGATTTGAAAAGCAAAAAAATTTATTTAAAGCAGGCATAAATTAATGTCACAAAATATTTTTTCAATTAGAAAGTTTATTAATATAGGTTATACCGGCAAAAGATCTAGCTAAAAAAACAGCAGCTTGTCTATAGAAGCTGCTGTAAAGTAATTAATTATTTTTCTTTTAAATATTTCTCCAGTTCTGTTTTATATTTTAGTTTTACTTTCCTTGATTCCTTCAACACATCATTTAAATATTGTTTACTTCCCATTTTCCCATGAACTCTATACAATGTGAGTGGAATATTTAAATGTCCTATTTTAAATTTTAGAAACACCCTAATCCAATAATCATAGTCATTGGCATATCTCAGTGATTCATCAAAAAGCCCAATACTTTTAGTAACCTCTCTCCGCATCATAATAGTGGAACCGTTTATCGGGCAGCCTACTATTAGGCTTTTTAGGAGCTCTTCAGAGTTTAAAGGACCAACAGAATCAGATATTATTCGATTCTTTTCATTAATGCAAAAGTAATTGGTATAAGAAAACATATACATTTTGTTTTTCATAAAATCTAATTGTGTTTCGACTTTTGTATTAATAAATAAATCATCTGAACTCAACCATACAATATATTCTCCCTTTGAATTCCTTATTCCCTCATTTAATGCTGAAGCAGTTCCACCATTTTTTTTTCTTATATAGAAGATCTTGTCCTTAAGTGGTTTTATCATTGGTATATGAGAAGTTGATCCATCATCCACCACAATAACTTCAATATTTCTATAAGTTTGTTTTAATGCACTAGAAATTGCTCTCTGGACATATTTACAATTATAGAATGGAATAATAATAGAAACTAAAGGATATTCATTTAATTCCACAATCTTTCACCTCTTTGTAATCAGATAAAAATAATTCCATATATTTCCAAGGAGGGGATTGGCACAAAAGTTGATAGTTTATTATTCATATTTAATAAATAGACTCCACAGTCTGAAGAAATATTAGGATGCTTTTCTAATAATTTATTTATATGTCTAGTTATACTTTGGCCAATTAGAACCGTTTCATTCTGAACAGCTAGACCTCTCGTATAACCAAGACATTTAAATAATATATTATTTTCTTTACGTACAGAGAATTCTTCCGAATTACAAAAATACAGATCATTCTTATATAACATAACACTATGAGGCTGAGATATTCCTTCATATAGAACATTCTTAACTTTCTTCTTTTTTAAAGAATATTCAACTACCCCGCCTCCAATATTAAATTGGCCAGGTAAATGAAACATTGATACAAAAAGACTATTTTCTTCAATAAATATATCATTAATATGGCAAATATCTGTTGCTCTGTTGGAAGAAAAGCAAATCTCATCGACTCTGTTTAATCCATTTGATAAATCATATATGCCAATACAATTAAGCTTAGTTTCTGCTAAATAAGCAAAATCTCCACTAATAGCTATACCATGCAGATCTAATCCTTTTCCTGCATGGCTAAAATTTACAACATTTAAACTTTCATCCAATAGAATAATTCCTTCCTCATTTGATGCAACAACAAATCCCTTACCATATCTAGCTATTCCTCTGCATTCAATATCTAATATTATTTGAAGTGTATTCATTCCTTTTTGGCGTTTCAGATGGTATAGTCCTCCATTTTGGTTACAGCAGCTTATCAGTGCATTAAAATCTTTAACTTGTAACATATACAACACTCCAACAATTTTAACTATGTTTTAGTTACTTTTATTTTCTTAGTAAACAAAACACCTTTCAAGGTATTTTATGCATATATAATAATGAGTGCGCAATATATTAATCATAGGATTAAAATATTTGGAAATAAACTTATTCAAATAAATCGAGGTGGAATTATTGGACTTATCTAAAAAAACCGGAGCAGGCGGAATTAAAGTTTTATTTACGTATTATATTCCCAGTGGAGGTATCGAGACACTAAATAGACAGCGTTTTTATGCTCTAAGTAAAGCAGGAGTTACCTGTCACTTTTTGTATAAACAACATGGAACCGGATTACAGAATATGTTAAAACCAGTTTTTGTTCTTGATAAAGAAGAACTTATCAGGGAGTTAGTTATTCGTGAAAAGTATGATGCTATAGTAGTGGCATCAGATCTTCAAATGCTTGAGAATTTAAAGAAATGGGGAATTAAAAGTACATTAATCTATGAAGTTCAAGGACTTGGCTTCTATAAAGAATATGCAGAAAAATTCATTAAAACTCAAGCTTATGATATTATTAATAATTTTGCTGATGGAATTTTATACCCTAGAACGCCTCATTTAATAAAAGCTTTTGAAAAATATTTTCCCAATAAAAAGAAATTTTGCTTTCACAATTGCTTTAACTCAAAAAGTTTTCATTATAAGAAACTGCCTGCTCCTAAGAACCCTATCCTTGGCTGGGTTGGAAGGATAGAAGAAAATAAAAATTGGAGGGATTTTTTAACAATAGGGTCAAAGTTAAGTGAATCTATCCCCAATATCCAAATGTGGATGTTTGAAGACAATACTCTTTCAAAACCTGAATCAAGAAAAGAATTTGAAAATATGGTATCTTCCCTCAAACTGAATAACAGATTAACAATCTACCCTAATCAACCTCATAGTAAGATGGCAGACTACTTTTCAATGATCGGGGATTCTGGTGGCCTGTTATGCTCTACCTCAAAAGTTGAGGGTTTTGGATACGCAGTTCTTGAAGCTATGATTTGTAGATGTCCTGTCCTTACAACAGATTCAGATGGAGTCCGAAGCTTTATTGTTCATAACCATACAGGAAAATATTATAAACAGGGAGATATCAATCATGCTATCCAGGAAGCTAAAATATTACTAACAAACATTCCTATTAGAAATGAAATAAGAAGAAATGGAGTAGCACATATTGAAAAAATATTTTCGCCTGAAATTTATGCTGCTAATTTTCTGAATATGCTTATTACATTAAAAGAATAAAAATAATTTCAACCATTACATTCTTCAACCACTAGCTTTTTATAGGATTTGTATTATTTTGTTAGTTTCATAGCTGTGTTTACATTTTAAACTAATGATTTTACTATTATAAATGGCAGCCATTCAAAAGATCGTAAATCAAGAACATTTTAATATCTCATCTAAGTTAATCTGTAAATTTCTAATAGAAGAAACCCATTTTAATAAGGGTTTCTTCTATAATATTTAAGATTATCCTCAAGTGATTTTTTAAAAGAGATAAATGGTTTCCACCCCAATTGGTTTATTCTTTCAGATGATATCTTAACTTTATCTTCTCTAATGCTCCTTTCAGATATTTTAACTTTAAAGTTAATGGGTGTCATCGTTTTAAATATTTTTACAACTTCCCCTAGTGAGCGGCTTTTTCCAGATGAAATTGGATAAATTTCTTTACTTACCCCGTTCTTTAAAAGAATTTCATAAGCTCTGACGGCATCTCGAACGTCTATGAAGTCACGCTGAGCGTACAGATTGTTCACATTAAGAATATGTTCTGCTTTTTGGCTTTCCATTTCAGCAATCTTTTTTGCAAACATAGAACATACCCCGTTTGAATTGCCTGGACCTATTAAATTCGTTGGTTGGGCAATGACAATCGAAAGGCCATAAAGTTCTGCCCAAGCTCTGGCAGCTAGCACTTGAAATGTTTTACTGAGACTATATGGATGGGTAATTGCAGAGATATTGGAAGGGTCGATTTGAAGAGCGGATCCTACTATGACAGACTTTGATTCAGGGCATTCTTTATGGATAGCATCCAGTATATATACAGTTGAAAGCAGATTGGTTTCCAACGTTCCTGTTGGATCGGACCATGATTGACCAACATGGTTTTGACCGGCCAAATGCAACAGATATTGCGGTTTTACTTTCTTTATTAAATTTAGCACCAATTCTTTGTTATGAAGATCGCATTGTTCTACCATAACATTATCAATAGCAATATCCTTACTTCTTGTAACAGCAGTTACCTCATATCCGGCAGATGCAAAATACCTGCAGGAATGGAGGCCAGTAAATCCAGCTGCACCAGTAATTAATATTTTAGACTTCCCGCTCACTTTTTTTTCATCCAGTCTCTAAGTTCCAATAGCATTTCCTTATAAGGCGGGACTTGATACTTCCAATCACTTCTTGTATTTATAATGGTTCTATCCTGTTTAATTTCGCTATCAGGCTGAATGACAACATCTCTTTTATTAAATATCTCTTTAATTAACATCAGCAAATTATATTTTGAAATTTTTTCATCACAAGATAAATGATAAAGTCCCGTTATATTCTGCTTAATCATCCAATCGATTGCCTTTGCCAATTCAAGAGTAGTAACACCATTCCAATAAACTTCCTTATATCCCTTTATGTTCCCTTTTTGCTTCATGAACCACAAAAATAATCCGATCCCACTTCCTTTTAATTCAGGGCCTATTATAGAAGTCCGAATGGTCAAATGTGTATCACTGATGATTTCTCCAAGCTGTTTTGATTCAGCATAAACAGAAGTCCCATCTGGTATATCATTTTCAGAATAATTCCCTTTCGTCCCTAAAAATACACAATCAGTGCTAATGTGAATTACCTTCCCATTGTATCTCTCTGCAAATTTGACTAATTGATGGGGAAGCAAACTATTAACCTGAAAAGCTAGCTTTTGGTTTTTTTCTGCAAATTCGTTCAATATTCCAATACAATTAATTATTACATCGGGCTTTTGCTTATTAATTACGTCCTCAAGCTTTAAAGAATCTGTGATATCAAGATAAATTCCATCTTCATCTTCTTTATTCCTTGAAGTATAAATGACATTATATTGTGGCTGCCTCTGAAGATAATCTACTATCATATGGCCTGCCATCCCTTTTCCTCCAAGGACTAATACCTTCATTTATATAAACCTGCCTTTCTTTAAAACTTTCCTGATTTCATCCGTGCTCATTAGGTCTTTGCTGGAATTATAATTTATTAGATTAACCGGTTTATAATTTGCATATTTTTCCTTCAAGCCATCAATATGAATACTTGGCAATATAACAAAATACTCTTCATCATAAGCAATTGTTGTTTCACTTTCATACTCTGAAAGCAGAAGTTCATGAATCTTCTCTCCTGGTCGAACACCCAGAATCTCAACATCGATTCCTTTTTTGCCCATATCCTCAGATAAAACATGTGCAAGATCCAGGATTTTACATGCTGGCATCTTCATGACAAAAATCTCCCCGCCCAAACTTTCAAAAGTGGCCTTAAAAACCAGTTTGATAGCTTCTTCAATTGTTAAGAAAAATCTTGTCATCTCTGGATCAGTAATGCCAATCCTGCCTTTTTCTATTATCTGTTTCTTAAAGACATGAATCACGCTTCCATTTGTTCCAAGAACATTCCCGCCTCTTATGCAAACAAATTTTGTGTCAGTGTTAAGTGTATTTGCATGGATGATTAGCCTTTCTCCCATCGCTTTAGATAATCCATAAAAATTTGATGGATTTGCCGCTTTATCCGTGGAAATGTATACGACTCTTTTTACCTTGTTATGAATCGCAGCTTCAATTACATTCTGGGTACCGTGAACATTTGTCTTTAATGCTTCTAGGGGCTGATATTCACATACAGGAACATGCTTCAGAGCAGCAAGGTGAAAAACATAATCAACACCCTCAGATGCTTCCATGATAATTTCTTTTTCTTTAATATCTCCGATCACAAAATGAAGCAGCGGGTTATTGTCAAATTCTTGCTTCATCGAAAATTGGTTAGATTCGTTCCTGGAAAAAATTCTTATCTCCTTAGGTTTATAATCTAAAAGCTGCCTAACGAGTTCATAGCCCCATGATCCCGTTCCTCCAGTAATTAGAATTGTCTGGTTCTTAAACAACTTCCATGCCTCCCATCAATAATTTCACCACTTTATCAGAAACACCTGTCTCGCCATATCCCTCAGGCAAAGACCAGTCTCTTTCTCCTTTTAGCATTACATTTACACAATTCAATATCTTTCCCGAGTCTATACCTGATAGAACATTGCTTCCGCAATCAATTGTTTCAGGTCTTTCCGTTGTCCGCCGTACTGTAACCGTTGGCACCCGAAAAATACAGCACTCTTCCTGGACAGTTCCACTATCCGTTAAGACACATAACGCCTTTTGCTCCAATTGAACAAAATCAAAGAAACCAAAGGGTTCATGAAATTCAACAAAGGTATTAAGCGTAAATGAATCAAGCTTTTGAAGCTTTGATCTTGTGCGGGGGTGAATACTGCAGATGATTCTTTTTCGATAAATCTCTGCCACCCTGTTGATTCCATTCATAATTTCTCTTAGGTGGCATAAATTATCTACATTCTCAGCCCTGTGAATAGTTACTAAGAAATATTCTTCCTGCTGTAGACCAAGCGTCTTAATTATCTGACTCTGATCAATACTTGTTTTGTAAGCACTTAATACTTCTTTTATTGGGTTCCCGGAAAGGATGATTCTGTTTTTTGGAAATCCTTCTTTCATTAAATTTTCTTTACTTTGTGGTGTATAAGGCAGATTAAAGCTAGCAATAGCATCAATTACTTTTCGGTTCTTTTCTTCAGGAACGTTCAAATCGAAGCAACGATTCCCGGCTTCCATATGAATAACCGGGATTCCCATTCTTTCAGCCAATATTGCGCTTAATCCACTATTTGTATCTCCCAGTACCAAAACCTTATCCGGCTTTTCTTTTAGAAGGATATTTTCTAATTGATTAAACATATTTCCAAGCTGGCCACCTAAAGTGGCCTGTTTTTTCGATAAGATATAATCCGGTTCCCTGATCTTTAATTCCCGAAAAAACAAGTCGCTTAATGATTCAGTAAAGTTTTGGCCGGTATGGACAAGTATGTGTTTTGAGGCTAATAAATCAAGCTTTTTAATAATAAGGCTAAGACGGATTATTTCTGGTCTTGTCCCCAAAATTGTCATAATTCTCACTTTGTGCACTCCTTTCTGCTAAAATCATTATTTCAATTCGTCCCTATTAACCTATTCATATATCTTTAATTTGAATAGGTTTGTATCATTCATTTAAGTTAATTTTTTTGCTGCCAAAACGGATTCTTTGAAAAAAAAAGAAGGGTTGCCCCTTCTAATCATAGCTATTTAACATTTATACTTGGGATTAGTCATCTAGTAAGTTAGGAAAAGTAACACAATCCTGTACAACTAAATCTTCATCTGGTACAAAATCTACTGCAGCAGCAGCAAAAGTTATCAGAGCTGTTCCAGCAAGATCAGTAAGGGTAATGGCATATGTGTCATCAGCTGATCCGATATTTTCTACTAATGTCAATGTGAACAATACAGTCCGGTCAGCAACTCCAGGGTCTGCAAAGCTTACTGTACCTGCCCCTTCAACAGTCATCGTTGTTACCCCAAGAACCTCTGTACATTCCGGCATTCCAATTTCTGAAGCAGTAAACGTAAAGCTTTGATCTACAGTACCTGTTCCTGTTCCTGTTGGAACAACGAAATCTTCGACAATCCAGGAAATAGTGCTCCCAGTTAATTGACAGTTATCGCAAATCTCAGCATTAAGTTCCGTAGTATAAGTTCCTGCAGCTAACGGTGCATCAAAAAGAATTGGTGCGAAGGTAATATCAACTGGACCAGTCAATGGATCTGTATCCACAAACGCCTGGCAATCACAGTTGTCGCGAGGGAAGAAGTCACATTGTGCAGGCCATTCGAATTCCGGACATACGCCGTTAGTAGGAAGTTCAATGTCATTTGGACGCGGGAAGCAGAATTTAGCAAGTACTTCTAGTTTTACATCTGCTTCTACTTGAATCTCGAAACAGATATCCAGCATAACCTGAAGGCCAAGGTCTGGGTCTCCAGTTTCGATGAAGTTAGTGTCACAGTCTAGTGAAATTAAACGGCAGAACACGTTATCAGCTGTAAACGGTTCTGGAGCACAAACAACTAAACGGCGGGATTCACTGATAGTAGGACGGAATTGGCAAATGATAGCACCTGTGCTATCAAAGATTGTAATTAGCGGTCTAATAGTGAAAATGACTTTTACAATGGCCACTTCTACTAGTCTGCCGCCTAGCGGAATTTCACGTCTTTCAATTCTGGAAGAAACTGTACACAATGCGTTTCCATCCGTATCTGGAGGATCAAGCGGGAAGAAGCCTCCTACATCTGGAACTTCGCATGTTACATCCAGCGGTGTTCTTCCTGCTGCAACCGCTGCAGCAACTGCAGCTGCGCAATCATCCGGCAAGGTTATACCTGTATCGGTAGAAATAGCATCAAAAACCCAGTCATAAACCTTGGATACCCGAATACATTCTTCTTGAACGTTATTAGGAGTCAATTGGGATCCTCTAATAGGTTTCAAGCAAATCATCCTTTCTAATAGGTTGTGTTTTCACTTCATAGTATGGATATATTTAGAATTGTGTTCTAATCAAATAGCCTGTTTTTGTTGATTCTCACGAATTCGGTCTCTTCTTCATATATATAGGTGTTACAAATGCAATTGATAAAAGGAGACTGTACACATGACCTATTCTGTTTTTATTGATGGCGAACTTTTAGGCAAAGCTCTCTATCAGTCAGCAGTTAGCCTAGCATTATTTTGTGAGCAGCAGGGATTTGAAGCAGTTATTGATCAACACAAAGAAACGATTAATATTGAAACCGGAAGAAAACAGCACCCTATCTCAATTTCTGCTCGTTCAAAGAACCAGCCAAGCCAGGACGCTGTTCTAAAATTGAATGATATCCTTAAAGCTGAGGGTCTGGATCTTTTGAAAGAGCCAAGTATCATTATATATTTGGATAGCATTGACCAGCAGTATTCTGATCAGCAATTGATCATTGAACATAATGTTCTTCTTGATGAAAGGCTCAAAAATCTTCTCATTATAGAGTTTAATAAAGCAAAAATACCTTTTGTTTTAAATGAAAAGAAAAATTTAGCTGCTGATGGGAAACAGCAATTAGCCTTCAGATCTCAATTTAACGAAGATGATCGACTAATATTAAGCATATCCCGTGCTTTGATCAGGTACTGCAGCGTCAAACCTGCTGCAAATAATTCGGCTATAGTGCCAATGCCACTTATAAAGTCCTGGTTAAGCTCCTTTTTAGATCAAGCACCACTGCCTAATACACAAGAAAAGAAAGCAGTAACAAAGGGTCCTGAAAAAACCATGAAACCCGAAAAGAATAAAAATAGCTCAGCAGTCAACAGCCAAGACCAAAGATTAAAGAAAGCCAATGCTGAAGTATTCCTAAATTACACAATGCTCATTCCAAGACCGGATGATGAACAAAAAGAGTATATGGTGAACGGTTCAATCATAATGAAAAATACTGGGGATCTTGATTTAAAGAATCCTGTCATATGCATTAAAATCCCCGTCGAACAAGGAATCTCTTTACAGGGCCAGATCCTGCCGCCTAAACTGGTTGCAGGTCTGGCAATGAAGGGCAGTGATGGAGAAAAAGGGTGGAAATATGTATATGATGATTGGAGAGATAGGGTGAAAACCAAAGGGGAATATTGGATTACTTCCATTCAGGAATTAACTATTCCCCCTGGAGGCTCTGAAGTATTCAACGGGTTAAAGGTCCTTATAAGAGAACCTAAAAATTCCTCGGTCGGTATCCATGCATTTGTATACTTTAATGAAGGCAAACAACAATACGCATCCAACAACACCATTTCACTTTCATTTTAAGCCTGTGTTAAACAGGCTTTTTATTTTGCAACAATCTGCCTATTAGCACATAGGATAGTGTATATGCTCCTAATTGTAAGGTCAGGAGGGCACATACATGTTGGATGCACCTTTCATTAAAGATAATGGGAAACAAGACTATAGAAATCTTCAGCAAAAAGTGATTTATCTTACTGCTGAAATCTCAAAATATAAAAATAAAATTAAGGATTATCAAGAAAATTATCATTACAGCCAATTGGAAACTTTGAAAAATGAGAACCAATACTTAAAGGAACAAATCCAAAAAAACCAGCAGGATGAATTAAATATAAAAGAACAACTTAGTTTTGCAATAGCCCGTTATGAAATGAAGCTGAAAGAACTTTCTTCTAAAGAAGCAGATTACCTCTCTAAGATTGAATCATTAGATGAACAAATCCAAAACAGTCAGAAGCTTATTTCAAACCTGCAGGAAAATAACACCTCTTTACGTCAGAAAATTGAAGAGTTTCATAAAAATAGAATCTACCTGCATAAACAACTTTCAGAAAAAGATTCTGATCTTATCAGATTGAAAAGTGAGAATAAACATCTCCAATCAAAGAATAATGACTTTAAAGACTTAGTTGTAAGTATGAAAGATGAATTGAACAAATACTCAAATCAATTAGAGACAATCGAAAAAAAGGATCAGCTAATTATAGACGACCTGCAATATAACCTATCCATACAAAAAGAGGAAAATGAAAAGCTTCTTCTTGAAATACTGGAATACAGTACCTTAATTAGTGAATATGAAGATAAAATAAAGAAAAATGAAATGAATATAAATGAATTAAAAATAAAAGATGATAAAAACCTTCAGCTTCAACAGCAAAATGAGCAGCTGGAAGCATTAAACAGGGATTTGTATGAAGAAAAGGTGTTGTTGGAGCATGTACAAAAAGAAATAATTGCTCAGTTACTATTAATTAGAGATGAGATCAAGGAATATCCAAACTCCCCTTTTAGTTAGGATGTTATCTCTTACGGTAAACTTATGGGCAATGTTAAGAAATAATGTATTGCAGCTGAAAGAATGTAGAATATCAGAAAGGAGAATGAACATGCTCCGCAATCATACTCCCAATATGGATAACCAGATACAGCAGAAAATCACTAACCTAAAATCAGAATTAGCCAAATGTCAGTCCATGCTTAGCTCCCCTTTTAAAAGAGATGACTCAATAGAATTCGAAAATAACATGATGCAAATTAATGAATTGATCAATAAAAATGATACCTTGAGAAAGAAATTGGCTTTATTATCTGAAGAAAATAAAAAACAAAGGTCATATTTGCATAACCTACAGAAATCAGTTTATGAGCTTCATAATAAAGATTTAACAGATGAACTTTTTATAAAAGAAGATAAAGAGCTGATTTACAAATTAGAAAGACGAATTTATGAGCTTGAATTAACGTTTTGGGAAATGCATTGTAAAATTGAGAATTTGGAAAGGGAAAATGAAAGACTGATTCAAATACCTGAAAATGAAAATTCACTTCACTTATTCCATAAATCAGATTCTGGTGACACCAGCAGTGAGATCATTATATTAAAGGAAAAAAAGAGGCTTGAACAATTAGTAAGTATAGAAACGAACACAGTAACAGCCTTCAGCAAGCCAAAGCTTCAAAAAATGTCTAATAATGAAGCAGAAATTATTAATCCTGGAACTGCCCGCAATATAGAGCTTGAAAGGGCTATAAAACTTTTGGAGGGGGAAATTTTATCATTAGAAAATAAATTGAATGATCAAGAATAAAACACGTCTTTGAATAAGTCGTGTTTATTTTCTATCATTCTCCAATAAGTGTGAAGGCTGTATTTCTCAGTTAGTTTTAGAGTGCTCATTTTGGGTAAATAAGAAGTAAGCAAACACAAGGAGGAGATACTTATGAACAAAGACCAGACAAATGGAAATGTGGACCAATTAAAAGGCGAATTTAAAAAGCAATATGGCAAACTGACCAATAATGAATCCAAAGAAGCTGAAGGGAATATGGATAAATTCAAGGGACAGGCACAGGAAAAATGGGGAGATGCAAAGGAAGCCCTGTCAAAAACTTTTAATGACCGAAGAGATTAAAAAAAGTACTCAGCGCCTTAGAGCGTTGAGTACTTTTTAATGATTAAAAAGTCGTTTTCGCCCCTAAATAACGAGGCTTCCAATATGAATTATTCATATCGCTGATTTCTACACCGCGTGAAGAACCAGCATGAATGAACTTGTAATTGCCAAGGTAGATACCTGCATGTGATGGACCGGACTTGTATGTTTCAAAAAAAACCAAATCGCCCACTCTTGGTGCTGCAACATGTTTTGTCGCGCTCCAAATGGATGCTACAGTACGAGGAATAGAGATTCCCACTTTACCATATACATAGTTCAGGTAGCCGCTGCAGTCAAATCCGGCAGGTGTGCTTCCTGCCCATTCATAAGGTGAACCGATGTATTTCTTAGCTTCAGAAATCAGTTCATTCACCTTTGATGTCGTTTGGCCTGCAACCTGTGATTCTGCCGGCTTGCTTGATGCCGTACCAGATACTTTTAAAGTCTGACCAGCATAAATCAAGTCAGAAGAAAGGTTGTTCATTGCCTTTAGTTGTGAAACCGATAAGTTATGGCGAGATGCAATACCTGAAAGAGTGTCTCCTCTTTTGATGGTATAGGATCCAGTGCTTGCAGGAGCAGAAGGTGCAGCAATGTTAGCCGAACCTTTCACTTTTAGCTTTTGACCTGGATATATCGTGTCACTGCTGATTCCGTTTAAACTCTTTAGTGTACTGACGGAAAGGCCGTGTGTTCTTGCAATTCCCCATAAAGTATCGCCCGATTTCACTTTGTAGCTGACTGTACCGCCAGAAGACCCTCCTGTTGAAGCGTCATGGCTGTGCGGTGCCAGAAGAGTCAGAGCTTGTCCTTTATATATTATCGATCCTGATATATTATTCCATCTCTTTAACTCTTCAATTGAAAGATTGTTAGAGCGGGAGATTCCCCATAAGGTGTCGCCAGACTGAACTATATATTTATTTTCATGAGCACTTGCTTCTCCATTGAACGGTGTAATCAAAAAACCAGCTGTCGCAGCCATTGTAAGTAGTTGTTTCTTCAAGTTGTACACTCCTTAAATTTCTTTGACAACCTAATATTAGTAATAATTCTAGTAAAATCCTATCTGAAAATAATGGACAAATAGGTAAAATCATCTATAATTTCATGGAATTCCCTACACTGGTTAAATTGTAGTAACTTTGTCCTGTATTTATTAGTAGTTATTTCCACAATAACAGGGGTAACCGGGTAAATCTTCGTCATATTTCGGACTATTCTGATTAAACTTTCTTTTCCCCAAACAAAAAATAGATCAGCATTTTAAAGCTGATCTACTTAAAGAAAACTCCTTACTTTAAATCCATATTCTTTTATTTTCTGCTCTGCGTGTCATTCCCAAAGTATCAAGTTTTTCGAGAAAAGGAATCATATACTTTCTGGAAAGACCCAATACATCCTTTGCATTGCCCACTTCAAATTCAGCAGCTGTGCTCTTTTTCAGTTCTTCTACTGCTTTTCTAAAATGATCACCATGCCAATAGTATTGTGCATCTAGCGGTACGACGATTTCCTGGTCTTCTAAATAGCGTTTTAAATCGCCTTTGAGATTCTCTGGGATTCCTGCAGAAGCATAATATTCATCGAAAGGCTTTACTTTATAGCCATCTTTTTTTAAGTCAGCAAGAAGATTGTCAGTGCGTTTTTGCCAGCTTTTCGGTACATGCGGATAAAAACCTTTATTCTGTAAAAACTGGCCTTTTCGTTGGAACGCGCTCTCTTCAATCGCTGCATTCAAAACAAATTCAACCAGCATTTTAGGATATTTATTCTGCATTGCCTGCAGCAATTCTGCTTTATTGGCCCCTTGCTTCATTGGATTTTCCAGGTGGAACTCATTCAGGCGGTCAGCTATTTCTTCCTCTACTGCCTCTTTGATGGCTACTAAAGTGAATTCCTTGCTGTTAATACTCAGAAAATCTTCTTCTTTAAGTATTTCTTTAACCGTCAATTCATCCAGTGAGGTTTTTGCTGTAATCTCTGAAACCGTAAGTACCTTATCATCTGACAACGCCGCTTTTATGCGATCTTTCGGTGTACCTTCTTTTTTCCGGCTTAAGTTTTCAATGGTTTTTTGGCCGAACCGGTATTTTTCCCCGTTGGGATCGATAACCCAGCCCCCGCCGATAGTCTCCTGGGGACTAGGCCGTCTTAAAATGAACCTGTCTCCCCTTTTGGCGACGACTTCTTCTTCTAAACGGAGCTGGCAGAGAATTTCTCCCTCTGAATTGGATAAATCATTACGGTCAAAAAAGACGATTTTGCCCATGACCTCAGCTGTACCAATATGGCATTTGATCGGCATTCTCTGTTTGACGATATGCTCTAAATCTCCCACCATTCTTACTGCCACATCAATGGTTTTCGTGACGCTGAAATGCTCAGACGATACAAGGACCTCTCCCCGCTCAATATCCTCCTTCGAAACACCCGAAAGGTTAATGGCTGCCCTTTGCCCTGCAAATGCCGCTTTTGCAGGCTGATGATGTACCTGCAGCTGGCGTGCCCTGGTCTCAATACCATTTGGCATGATTTTCAGAAGCTGTCCTTCTTCTACTTTTCCTTCATAAACAGTTCCTCTGACTACGGTTCCCTGGCCTTTCACCGTAAATACCTGATCGATTGGAAGGCGGAATGCGCCTTTTGCATCCCGTGTGTCCCTTTCTTTCAGCGTAAGGATAATTAACTGCTTTAACTCTTCAATCCCTTTGCCTGACAAGCTATCTGTTAAAATAAATGGAACATCTTCAAAAACAGTTCCTTTCAGTTCCTCAAGAATTTCTTCTTTTACAAGGCCGGTGAACTCTTCGTCCACACGATCAATTTTTGTTATGGCGACAATGCCATTTCGGATCCCCAGAAAATCAAGAATTTCCAGATGTTCTCTTGTTTGCGGCATAACACCTTCATCTGCTGCAACAGCCAGGATGACTAAATCAATACCTGCAACACCTGCAATCATTTGCCTGATAAAACGTTCATGACCCGGTACATCCACTACTGAAATTTGAATTTCCTCATCTTCATGTAAAGGGGCAAATCCTAGTTCTATGGATATTTGCCTTTCTTTTTCTTCTTTTAGCCTATCTGTATCCACGTTTGTTAATGCTTTAGTCAATGTAGTTTTTCCATGATCGATATGGCCAGCCATACCGATTGTAAAGTATCTTTTCATCAAATCTGCCACCTGCTTCTTTTTGCATTCTTGTTCAACTGTATCCTGAAAAAAAGAATCTTTCAATCAACTGGTTTTATAAGGACAGCATCGCACCTAATGCTCCACAATACGCCCCATTTTGAATAAAGACAGGTTTCTTGCCAAGCATGGCGGTATATTTCTCTAACAGGTGCTTTAACGGGGCATTATGCCGAAGTGTGCTTCCTATATAAATTATGTATTCAATTTGGTGCTGATCTGCGGCCTGAGTGCTTAAGAGTACTATCGTTTCAGCAATCATGCTGGTTAAACTGGCAGCTTTGTCTTCCTTGCTTACTTGATCATCCTTAATTTTCCCAAAATTGCTCGCAGTCAGGCTTCCATCTAACGGTGAATCGAATGGTGAATAAATATCTTTGACCAATAAATCTGCATTCTCTGCTTTCCCGCTGGCAGCCAGCGAAACGAGCTTGGAAAAGTCACCTTCACCAGTCAGCAATCTTCCCAGTCCCATCAACGTGCCCCCGCCAATGCCGCTCCCGGTCACCCTTGAGATACTCCCGCCGTTGTTTAGGGAAATCGAGGTTCCTGTGCCTATACTTATGAAGAGAAAATTTTCATAGGATAATCCATCTTGCTTCATCAAATAGGATGCACCCATACCGCAAGACTCAAATTCAGGAACAATCCGGGCATTTTGAAAAAACTCATTTTGAAGGTATTCAGCCTTCCCGCCTGTTAAGGCAATTGGCGCATCAGCAGCAGTCATTTTCAGCCAATTCATTGAACTGTACAGCTCATCAATCGGATAGCTTTTGTAATGGATTTGACCTTGTTCTTCAAATGCCATTTTCAGCAGAGAACCTCCAGCATCAATCCCTATTTTTGCAGGTTTCATGCAGATTCCGCCTTTCCAGCTTTATTTTTCCAATCATTTTGAATGGCAGCAGCAATAATGAAAACAGCATTAATGCCGCTATCTCCAGTGTTATTATGTAATAAGGGTAAGGTCCGAAGTAATCTAATAATGAAGTATTCTCAGGCTTACGGGAAAGGAACATATAATTTCCTCCTGTTAGCTTGTTTGCGAAAAATGCCGCAGCTGCACAGAGATTCAGGAAGATAAAAGATTGGAACAGACCCTTTCCTGTTGGCCTGAATTGATGAACAAACACGAAATAAAGGCAAGTCCAAACAATTAGATTATGAGTAATAAAAAATTGAAAATAGCGAAAATGAGGAAAGCCTAAAAACAGCTCGGGAGTCAGAATGGCCATTATTGCCCCCGTGACGCCTATGTAATAGACAATCTGGAAGACGGCCTTAGATTTTGATGCCAATAATAACAAGCAAAGGACTAAGCTTATGGAGCAAAGCTGGAGCGGCAGAGTGAAGGAAAGATCCCATTTCCCGCCATGATAAAGCCAGAAATGGTAAAGCAGCTCCAGTGTAAAAGCAGCAGAAACATATACAGCCTGAATTTTTGATCAAGCCGGTATAACCCTTTTCTGAATATGAATAAAAGCGCTGATGCTGCTGCAAATAACACAATCATGGCAATATGAGGCGCGGAAAAAGACATAAAAGGGAAAGCTTTATAATCATGAGAAAATACATCGGACAAACTATTCTCTCCCTTCCGGGCTGGAGACTGCTCTCCAGGTCTGGAAAGGACTAGACTCCAATTAAATTATTTATTAAACCAAAGGGGATCATCATTATCAGCTTCCCCATTATAATTAATCAATACCTCTTCACCTGCTTTAATGTCTCTATAAGCGAAAAAGTCAAAGGTATGATTGTCAAAGTTAATATCATATACTGCATTTGGCTTGTAGGAATGGTTAAAAAGCATCCCATAGCCTAATAAAATGGCACTGTGATTTTTTCCGTATTCAAATGCATAATCAGCCAGAGCCGTTTTTTCAATATACTGATGCTCTTTGTTTGGATAAGGAAGGACCGGAGCCTCATGAATCAGTTCACCCTTCTTAATATCACGAGTAGCAAAGACTCCTCTATTATGTTCGCCATCGCTTACTGCTGATGTCTTAATTTCGATCATTTCATTACCTGCACATTCTCGTCAATGACGTTTTTTTATTTTTCAGCGAGCCTAAACTCACCAAATTCCAATTTCTTCGTGGTTTCAAGCTGAATCACTACAGGAGAGTCCAGCTGGATGCTTTTATAAAATAGCGGACCGTCATAAACAAATGTATGATACTCACCTGATTCACCCATTGGACAGACAGGCTCATCTTCAATTTTGCTTACAAAGTCTTGATTAAGTTCCTTGCCCAGCCAGGAGCTGTCCAATACATCTTCCCGGACACGTATGACTTTGGCTTTATAGCCTGATTCCGCAAAGGCCTTTAATGCCTTAAGACTATCTTTCTCCTCCATCCATAGAGGATATACCGCATCCAATCCTGCTTCGGCAGCTGTTTTTTCTCCCCATTCGCGGTGACCATCCAAGTATAGATCCCCATATGCAATGCCTGTAATCCCATATGTATCTTTTATTTTTCTTAAATCACTCACGAAACGTTCCGAGTAATCCTCAAAAGTACAATAAATAAACTCTGCAGGTATGGACAAGCTTTTAGCCTGAAGCTGGATTAATTCCTTTTTTTCACCATGCCCGAACGTTCTGCCAATTTCCTTTGGAACCGTTGTCAGAAGGCATGCAACCTCGTACCCCTGTTTTATTAGAACATCTAGAGCCAGACAGCTGTCTTTGCCGCCGCTCCATGATAAAACGACTTTCTTCCTCAACAGTCTTCACCAACTTTAATAGTATTGGAAAAAGGATAGAAGGTCTATCCTTTTTCCTTGAATCCTAATTTAAAAATTGAAACTGTGTACGGCTTCCTGTCTGGCTTGCTGTTACTTCCAGACGTGCATCAATTCTTTCCTTCAGCTCAGGAACATGAGAGATGATGCCTACAAGCCTTCCGCTGCTTTGGATTTCGATCAATGCTTCTATTGCCTGATCTAATGATTCGGGATCAAGTGTTCCAAATCCTTCATCAATGAACATCGTCTCAAGGGATACCCCTCCTGCGTATTGCTGCACCACGTCCGCCAGACCAAGAGCAAGTGCGAGCGCGGCTTTAAAGCTTTCTCCTCCAGATAAAGTTTTAACATGCCTTTCCTGTCCAGTGTATTGATCGAACACTAGCAATTCCAGGCCGCTTTGTGCGTTGCCCTTTGACCGGTCTGTTTTTCGAAGCAGCATATATCTTCCGCTAGTCATCTTTGATAAACGTCCGTTGGCTTCCCTCAGTATATCATCTAAAAAGGCCGCCAGGACAAATCGTTCAAAAGTAATTCGGTAAGTGTTCTGCCCTTTTGAAATTTCATACAAGTGCCCGATTACTTTGTACCTTTCCTCCAGGGCTTTCATATTTTCATTTATTTCTTCGATTTTTTGCATAGTCTCTTTATTTTGCTTTTTCATCATAAACAGATTTGTATATTGATCCTGCAGCAGTTTCAATTGATCATCTGTTTCCTGCAATAATAGCTGCAAGCTATCCAGGTCAGGTTTTTCAATCCCTTCCAAGAGCTGCCCCAGCTCAGCGTATCGATCATGAACAGAACGGACTTCTTCCCGATATTCCCTTACTTCACCTTCAAGCTGCCTGATCTGATCCTCTGATTTTTTGGCATCACGGTATTCTCCGTAGACTTCAAAGCCCTGGTCCTTCATGCGCTGCACAAAATTCTGCCTTTCGGCTGCAAGCTTTTGCTCGATTTTATCAGCCTGCTTTTGAAGTGTCTCCAGTTTTGCCTGTTCTGCCAAGAGGGCCGACTTTGCATCTTGATAATTCTGCTGGGATGATTCCAGCTGCCTTTGCATAATTTCAAGTTTCTCAGCAGCAGTTTTCAAACTTGACTCATAAGCATCAATAGACCGCAGGTTTTCAGGAATAGTATCCGTCATCCTCGCCAAGTTGCTTCTCTTTTCCGCATGCAAAATGGCTGCGTCATTTATTTGGTCTTGCAGCCGGTCAATTTCTGCAGTTAGAGCTTCTTTCCTCTGCTGTGTTTTTTCTAACTCAGCAGTACAGTTTTCCAGCCTTAAAGATTTCTTCTTCAGTTCAGCATGAATTTTCAGAAGATCCTTCTTTTGATCGGCAAGAGTATTTTTCAGCACAAGCAAACTTTCTTGTTTAAAGTCAGGACGGTGTTTTTGCATTTGGGCTGTGAGTTCAGCCAATCCACTCTCGCTGGAATTCATGCGGGACTGGGCTTCATAAAAAGCAGACTCCGCTTTCGCTTTCTCGGCTTCAATTTGAGCTGCCTGTTTTTTTGCTTCCTTTAGGTCTTTTTCATCCGGAATATCATGCGGAGATACAGCCGGATTTGGATGGTGTTCTGAGCCACAGACCGGACATGCCTCCCCGTTTTGCAGCCTGTTTGCCAAGATCGATGCCTGTCCATGAAGCCACTTGCCCTCCAGTTCTTCCACAAGCAGTTTGGCATCAGTCAGCCTGGATGAAGTCTGATCAAAATAATTTCTCTTATTGCTGAAGGCATTCATTGATAATTGATGCTCTTTATGCAGCTCTTCATATTTATGAAGCCGTTCTATTTCGTCTGTCAGTTTCTCCAGGTTTCGTTCAATCTCAATCTGTGCAAGCTTACTCTTTTCAATGTCCTGCTTTTCTTCAGAAAGTGTTTTTATTTGTAAATCAGCTTTTTGATGGGCTTCATCTTTCTGTCTCTTTTGAAGCCGGAGGTATTCAAGATTTTTTTCAAGAGAACGGACCAGCTTTTCCACTTTTGCATACGAGAGAATGTCCTCTTTCATATTTTGCAGGTGATTAACCTGTTCGGCAGCTTGTTTTCTTTCTTCCTCGCGGTTCTTTTCAGATTCCCATTTATCTTGCTTTTCTTTTAGGAGAGTTTCAAGAGTGCCTATATTTTTCTGAAGCTCATGAAGATCGGCATGTGCTGCATCAAGATCTTTCTTCAGTTCATGACAGAGCTGCTCCTGCTGATTAAGCAGGGCTGCTTTCTGGGCAAGAGCAATGGCATTCTCTTTGGCAGTATATTGGCCCCTAAGCCCCTCCAGCTCTTCTTTCCTTTGCTTTAGCTCTTCTTTCGTCTTCAGCTGTTTGAGTACCATTTCAGCTTCATAGAGCTTTTGCTGAAGATGATCTCTCTGTTCCTTCTTTTTCCTGCCTGCTTCTGTCAGCTCAGCAAGGCCTGCTTCCATTTCCTTAATTTCCTCTGCAAGAAGCGGCATGAGCAGGGTGTCATTAACACTTCCTGCTTCGAGGCAGGATTTCAGCTCCTCGCTATATAAAGCCTGAACCTGATTAAAATACTGATCTCTCAGTTTTATCTGTTCTTCTACCGTTCTTTTTAATTCAGTTGCATCTTCTTTTAGTTTTTCTTCTATGCTTTTGTATATTTGAGTATGGAATAACCGCTGAAGAATGACTTCCTTATCCTTGCTTTCAGAAGTTAGGAGCTTTCGGAACTCTCCCTGGGGAATCATCAGAATTTGCCTGAACTGATTGCTGTCAATGATCATAATTTCTTTTATCTTTTCATCAACATCCCTGACATTTGAAGCCAGGAGCTTTTGCTCTCCATTTTCACCATACATATACAGTTCTGCTTTGGCACTTACTGTCGTCGTGCCATCGCCGCGCTCTTTTTTCTTTTCCTGCTGAGGAGACCTAGTAATATAATATCTTTTATTTCTTAAAATGAATTCGAGGGAAATCTCGGTTAGTGTATTATTTTTCGCAAACTGGCTTCGAAGTTCGGGGCCATTTCGATCCTCCCCGCTCGCCTTTCCGTAAATCGCATAGCTGATGCCGTCAAAAATAGTGGTTTTACCTGAACCCGTCTTTCCGGATATGACAAACATGGTCCGATTTCCAAGTTCCGTAAAATCAATGCTCTCACTGTCTGCGTAGGGGCCGAACGCCTGCATCGTTAATTTTAATGGCTTCATTTCAGCGCCTCCTCCCTTAGCACTTTTTCGATCACATCGGTCATAACCTGCTGTTTATCTTCTGTAAATTCGGAAGTGGTCATTTGTTCATAGAATTGTTTAAACAGATCAAGCTCCGACTTTTTCTCTTCCTTCATCGAAAGGAAGGAGCTTTTTTTCTTCATATCTGTAACGGCTATCCTTCTTTCAAGGTGAAGAACATTTGGGTAGACCTGTCTCAGCTTATTAATCGGATCAAGCAATGCGCCTTCATCAAAAAGGGTGATTTTCAGATAGTCATCAAGGTTCTGTTTTTCATAGAAAGCTGGATCCATCAGTTCATCCAGATGCCCTTCGATCTCTCTCAAGTCTTTTTTAGGCTTTAATGAACGAGTACGCAAGTCAAATTCACCATTCTCCTTCATTTCTATAATAGAAATGGATTTTTCCTGTTTAGCTTCGGAAAAAGAATATTTTAATAGGGAGCCTGAATAGCGGATCTTGTCATGCTTTATGGCATCAGGACTATGCAAATGACCAAGTGCCGTATAGGAGAAAGGATCAAAGCTGCTTGAATGGACACAGCCTGATCCTCCGACAGAGAGGGTCCTCTCCGAATCACTGGTAGCACCGCCCAATACAAAAGCATGTCCGACAAGAACGTTCGGTTCATTTGGATTCAGGTACTCTTCAATTCTGTTCACAATTGCCTTCATTGCATCATCATGGGAATGCACACGGTCGTCATCAAGCAAATGCCTGACCATTCCGGGTTCAGCATACGGAACCAGATAAAAGTTCACACCATTAATATGTATGGGCCTAAAATCATTTACCAGTTTTCCAGACAGGTAGAACTTGCTTTGTTTGTACCAGGAGCTACCAAAGGACAGCCTTTCAGCGCTGTCATGGTTTCCTCCTATGGCAACCACAGGTGTATTGAGCTCTACATTTATTTTAAAAAGGATTTCATTCAGCAATTCTACAGCATCAGTCGGAGGTACGGAACGGTCATATAAGTCTCCTGCAATAACGACTGCATCCGGCTTTTCTTCCTCTACCACATCAATAAATTGATGCAAAAAATGACGCTGATCTCCGGTCATATATACACCATGGACCAGCTTGCCCAAATGCCAATCAGCGGTATGGATAAATTTCATATCTAACACCCTCTTTTCCTTGCCTGAGATTCTTTCTGCAATGTTACCATTATACCAAATCAAAAAACGGCAATGGCTCAGCAAAATTTGACAGAACATTCGTTCTAATTATATCAGAGATTATTTCCAAAACATAGCATTATTCGAAAAGAAAAAGAGCCCAACAAAGGCTCTTTCATCTATTGCTTTTTTAGCTTAGGGAAGTTAATCAAAATGGCAATAACACCGCAAATGCCAATTAATATTGGATAAATGGAATATGCCATGATGCTCACCGGCGAAATGGCAGCGAGCCCGGAAGCAGCCAGCATCTGTGCCCCATATGGGATAGTCCCTTGTACAAAACAGGCAAATATATCAAGAATACTTGCTGATTTACGTGGGTCAATCTCATATTGATCTGCAATTTTTTTGGCAAGCGGCCCTGCAATAATGATGGCAATTGTGTTATTGGCTGTAGATAAATTTGTCAGGGTGACAAGTGACGCAATACCAAATTCAGCTCCCCTGCGAGATTTTATTTTGCTTGTAGCCATGTGAAGCAAGTAATCGATTCCCCCATTAAATCGGATGATCTCAACCAATCCGCCAATGAGGATGGCAATTATCGCAAGGGTCTGCATACCAGCCATTCCTTCAGCAATCATTTGCAGGAATGAAACAAAGGTATAGCTGCCGTCTGCAATTCCGATCAGCCCTGCAAGAAGGATACCCCCGCTAAGGACAAGAATGACATTCATGCCAAGCAAAGCTGCAGCCAATACGCCAAGATAAGGGATTACTTTCAAAAAGCTGTAATCCCCGCTGGTTACCACGCTTTCCTGACCTGCTGTTAAAATCCCAAGAATCAAAGCCGTAAGCAATGCAGCAGGCAGGACGATTAAGAAATTCACACGGAATTTATCGGTCATTCTCGTTCCTTGTGTCCTGACCGCTGCAATGGTCGTATCAGAAATGACGGAAAGATTATCCCCGAACATGGCACCGCCTATTATTGCTGCCATGGCCAATGCGACGGAAATATCTGTCTCCGCAGAAAGAGCTACACCAATTGGAGCGAGAGCTACAACTGTCCCCATTGATGTTCCCATTGATAATGAAATAAAGCATGCAATGATAAAAATTCCGACCATAAGCAGATTCTGCGGGATAAAAGAGAGTGCAAGGTTCACTGTTGAATCAACTGCACCCATACCTTTAGCTGTACCAGAAAAGGCCCCTGCCAGGATAAAAATGATGGACATTAATATAATATCGGGATGACCTGCCCCTTTAGTGAATATCTCTACTTTTTCCATGAATGGCTTTTTTCTGTTCATTGCCAGTGCTATTCCGGCTGTAGCGGATACAATGACAATGATTGGAATGCTATTGAAATCTCCTGTTGCTATGCCGCTTCCAATAAAAATTAGAAGGAAAGCCAAAAGCGGCAATAATGCCCAGGGATTGCCCTTGTTTTTCATTAAAAATCTCCTCTCCGAATGGATTTTCCAGCAAAATAAAAAGACCTCTTCAAGCAAGAAGAGATCTTAACAAATCAATCGTTCTCTTCTTATCTGCCAAGCACCTATGCTTGCTGGATTTGGCACAGCGCTCTATAGAGCCCGCTGCCGAGACATCTTCGGGCCAGTCCCTCAGTCTCTCTTGATAAGTGATTTATATGAAATTATTCTGAAATAACTCACGCTTGAAAATTATACAGGAAACTCGCGAAACTTCAAGCACTTTTTTGTTATAGATTAAGAATCTGAATAATACTTTAAAAGGGGAAAGATGGGGATTATGAATTTAAAAAAGCCGCAATGCGGCTTAAAATTAGTGCAGATCTTTTGAATTTGGCGGGGAATGCCCCTTTTTCAGCTCCTGAAATATATCACCTGATGCTTGTGGTGCAGGCTGAACGGGTGACTGCAAAATCATTTCTCCTATCAGCCTTTTAAATTCTCCAACAGTCAAAGGCTTCGCATCATTCATTAACTCATACCCAAGCTGTCCATTCGGTTCAAGCGTAGCCATTTTGACATCTGAAATTTTTGTGATTCCGTTGGTTCTAAGCCTCATTTCCAGCTGATCAGCTGTAAAGCGCAGCTTCCTCATATTTGCTGTTTTTAGCTTCCCGTCCTCAATCACAATTTTGGATTTGCCCGTTATAAATTTTTCAATAAAATTAAACTTTACCTGCAGATATTCCATTAATATTAATGATCCGATTAAGATAGCTGCTGCCACAATCGTTTTCCAAACACTTGTCTCAATGATCGGCTGAATGATAATGGTACCTATTGAAATCATCACAACTGTTTGAGCTAATGTCATTTGCGAAATGGATTTTCTTCCGGCCACACGTAAAAGCAATACCCCTGAAAAAATTAAAAGGACTGATTCCCATAAAAAATCCATCTTATACCACCTTCCCTTTTTCCCATAGGTTGTGGCATAGCATGTACTTATATACAATCGTTGATAAATAAAACAGCCTGACCAAATGGCCAGGCTGTTTTTGTATGGGTCTGTCGATTATAGTTTAGTTACGTTAGCTGCTTGAGGTCCGCGTGCACCTTCAACAACTTCGAAAGAAACTTCTTGGCCTTCTTCTAAAGATTTGAAACCTTCAGATTGGATAGCAGAGTAATGTACGAATACGTCGTTTCCGTCTTCACCTTCGATGAATCCGAAACCTTTTTCAGCATTGAACCATTTTACTTTACCGTTTTTCATGAAAAAAATCCTCCTATTGGCTAGAAAAAGCCATGTGTAAATTCACCATATACACGCTTATAACTTTACGTTCATTACTCATCCAGACCATTGCCTAACGGTTGAAAAAGCAGCTAGCAAAATATAACACGATGCATAACGGCTGATTCAAATTTAGCACTTATAGGAAGGAATGTCAACTATACCACCCGTTTGCAAAAGGAATTTTCAAACTATTTCGTCTTCCGTAGATTCCAAAATGTGTAAATCTATCATGATATATCTACCATTTTAGAGACAATCAGACAAACAAATTATATGATGCATTCATAAAATATAGAAAACAGGATCAGGAGGTGAGTGGATTGAACTTACTGGATTTTTTAAACCAGAATTATTACATGCTGGTCCCGGCCTTGTGGGTAATTGGGTATGCATTGAAACAGACACCAAAAATTCCTGATTGGTCCATCGTATGGATTCTTGTAATCATTTCTGTTTCCGCAGGCAGCCTGGCATTTGGCTTTTCTTTTGAAGGGCTCCTTAACGGAATCGTTGCAGCAGGCGTTGCGGTGCTTGGACATCAAATGATGAAACAGACTATAGAAGGTGCATATAGCAATAAAAAGAATTAGATGATATCAAAAAAGGTTCATCCCAATTAGGATGAACTTTTTATTTACTCTATTATTTTAAGCTGGCCAGAACTTTTTCAATATACTCACCAGTCATTTCCTGTGCTTTTGCCAAACTGTATACATGATTCGATGCCCAGTAATCATAAAGCCTGGCAAGATCATTTCGGTCATATACTTTATTCGCGAATGTGCTGAAGAAATAAACGATCAGGACATTCACGACATTTGCCGGCAGCTGTTTTCTGTTTGCAAGCGTGCCCAAAGCGATTTTTTCCAATCCTCTAATATTACCGCCTGTTAAGTATTCAACCATCTCAAGCGGGGAGGAAGTTTCACACTTTTGAATAAAATCAGGGTCATTTAATAAATTTAACATAGGTCTCTCCCCTCTATAACTTCTATTTATACACATTTGGAGGAGATCAATAAACCCTTTTGGGTATTTTGTATCAAAAATGATATAAATAGCTGAGATTTGTTAAATAAATGTCACTTGCTTTTAGGTTAACCGCGAATGAACCCTCCCTCGGAATGGATCACCTGCCCTGTTATCCACTTTGACTCTTCACTTGCCAGAAATGCTGCAAGATTGGCTGCGTCTTCAGGCTGGCCGATTCTGCCGGCTGGAAATTTAGGCAATAGGTGATTTCTTATGCCTTCATCCATCCATGTAGAGTCTGTTGGACCAGGGTTAATCGCATTGACGGTTATTCCTAAATGAGCAATTTCTGTTGACAGAGATCTGGTAAACGCCGTGATGGCTGCTTTAGTAGAAGCATAAGCCAATTCACCGGGCATTGGACCCAGCTCTTGTCCGGAAGTCATATTAATGATTCGACCGTAAGGCAAATTCCAATCCGGAAATCTTTTGGCAAATTCAGTGCAGAGAAGAAATAGGGCTCTCATATTAACCGCATAGTGTGCGTCCAGTGTTTTTGCATCAAGCTCCAGATATCCATCTCTTGTTGAATGAGCTGCATTATTAACAAGTATCATCGGCTTTCCAACTATCAAGGCAGCAGATTCAAGCACCTTTTCTGCTGATTGAACATCCGATAAGTCTGCTTCAAGACCTTTGCATTCAACCCCGATTTCCGATATCTCATTGCTGAATACTTTTTCCCAATGGGGCTCGGCATCCCAATAAGTAAAGAATATGTTAAAATTTTGAATAGCCAGCTTTCGGCATATAGCAGCACCTATGCCTTTATGGCTGCTGACACCTGTAACAATAACAGTCTTATTCTGTTGATTCATCAGCTTTCCCTCCAATTTGGCCTGCTGCGGGGTAGCCAGGAGATAAAGATTCCAATAAAAAAGCAGATACACAACAAGGTATCAGCCAGCTTATGGTTTAAGAATTCACAGCAGGGCATACCTTGTTTTCATCATTTTTAAAAATAGAGAGACCTTTCCGACATTATGAGAAAACTGCTCTATTTTAGCTAAAAATGATTACATGTTCTGCCACATAATAGAATCTCAATTCCCCTTCCGTATATCTCCTAGTTTGAGAATATCTGCAGGGCCGGGAAAAATCAACATAATTTTTCAGATTGCTCTGTTAGTTTCCGTCAGAGCTCATCCGGACATTAAAAGGAAACGATTATGTTATTTTGTCTCCCTGTGCAGGGTGTGTTTTTTTAGCTTTGGAGAGTATTTCATTAATTCAATCCTATGTGGATTATTTCTATTATTTTTGGTTGTTATATAGTTGCGATCCCCTGTTTCAATGCATGCCAAAGTAATTTTCACTTTCATACTATTTCCTCCATCCTAGTAGAATTAAAAGGTGGCAGCCTGTCAGCCAGCCTGCTCCAGGCTGAACTCATTTCTTTGTCGGTTAGTAAACAATCATCCAGGCTTGATGCAACCTCTTCTTGTTTCATATCCATGCCAATGAATACAAGCTCTGTCATTCTGTCTCCAAATTCCTTATCCCATCTAATAAGAAGTTCTGGGTCATTTTTTAAAATTTCGTTTCTTTCCACTTCTGGAAGGGCTGCTATCCATTCCCCGGCACCTTGCAGTGTTATGGATGGCCCTGCCTGAGACAGGAGCCCAGCCATGTCATTTCGGGAAGCCAGCCAGAAAAAGCCTTTGGCTCTCACAATATCTGCAGGGAATTCTTCTAGCCATTGCATGAATCTTTCTGGATGGAAAGGCCTTTTCCTTCTATATACAAAGGATGAAATTCCATATTCTTCAGTTTCCGGTGTATGTTCCTCATTAAGCTCCTTAATCCAGCCTGCTCCCTGGCTCGCCGTTTCAAAATCAAAAAGACGAGTATGAAGGATCTCTTCCGGTTCAACCCCTGAATTTACGGCATTAATAATTTTCGCTTCAGGATTTAACTTTTCTAATATAGCCCTAAGCTCATCAGCGCTTTCCGGATCAACCAAATCCATCTTGTTCAGCACTATAACATTTGCGAATTCTATTTGATCAATTAATAAGTCAACAATTTCCCGAACGTCACTTTCATCTGTGCCCTGTTTGCGGTCCAGCAGAGTTTCTCCGGATGCAAAGTCATGCCAAAAACGATTTGCATCTACAACTGTAACCATGGTGTCAAGAGTGCACCATTTTGAAAGGTTAATACCCAAACTTTCATCCATATAAGTAAAAGTCTGGGCAATCGGAATAGGTTCTGAGATGCCTGAGGATTCAATCAGGATATAATCGATATCCCCTTCTTTAACCAGCCTTTCCACTTCTATCATTAAGTCTTCTCTCAGGGTACAGCAGATACAGCCGTTTTGAAGCTCAACCAGCTTTTCATCGGTTCTGGTAAAACCGCCTTTTTTTACCATGGATGCGTCTATGTTGACTTCACTCATATCGTTTACAATCACTGCAATTTTCTGATTGCTGCGATTATGTAGTATGTGGTTGAGCAGAGTGGTCTTTCCTGAACCTAAATAGCCGCTCAGTACAGTGACGGGTAACTTCTTTATCATGGATTCTCTCCTTTTCGGTATAAATAGTAATTATTACGATTTATTTTTGATTACTCCCCCTCACCCTGATTAGATATAGTGTTTACTCGAGAATATTGGTGGATTTTTATTAAATCGTAATTGTTACGATTTAAATCATATTAAAATTTTCTTTCGATTGCAAGGATAGACTTTATATTTTTTTATCCTCCAATTCTCCTATCCTTTCAAAATGCTCATAATCCCATTTACAATATCATAAAATTAATATAGAGTATAAAACGAAATCATTACGATTTTTAAACACAGGAGGATACTATGAATCGAGTTGTTCGCAGCCATATCATTGATATAACGGGCATAATTTTGATAGCCATTCTGGTATATTTAATATCTTTCAGCTCTGGCTTAGGTTTATCTTTTGATATTCCCCCTTCTCTGTTAAATTTGAATGTTATCTTTATCAGCATCTTAATAGAAGCGTTGCCTTTTGTCCTGATAGGTGTGCTGATTGCAGGGTTTATCCAAATTTTCATTACAGAAGACCATATAAAAAGGTGGATACCGAAAAATAGAACGGCTGCTGTTGTCATGAGCTGCGTGGCGGGCGCCCTTTTTCCAGCGTGTGAATGCGGAATTGTCCCCATTATCCGCCGTCTTATGTCCAAGGGTGTTCCAGTATATGCAGCGATTGGTTTTATGCTGACTGGGCCCTTGATTAATCCCATCGTCATTGCTTCTACATACATGGCTTTTGGAAACGATTTTGAAATGGCGGGCTTAAGAATGGGACTTGGATTCCTAATTGCTATAATAGTCGCCTTTAGTGTGAGCATCTTCTTTAAGTCCGGGCAATTGAAAAATAATCTTCATTTACCCCACAGCAGCGAATACAATCGTTCTTTCCTGGACCGGATTTGGTCGATGCTGACTCATTCAATCGATGAATTTTTTGACATGGCCAAATATTTAATAATTGGTGCTTTATTAGCTTCCATTGTACAAGTCTATATGCCCGCAAAAACATTTCTTCAAAATGCTGATAATCCGGTTGTATCCTTGCTGATCATGATGGGCTTTGCTTATGTGTTGTCACTATGCTCAGAGGCAGACGCTTTTATTGGTGCCTCATTCAGCAGCATATTTCCTAAGTCTTCCGTACTGGGGTTCCTGATCTTTGGTCCAATGATCGATTTTAAAAATACAATCATGATGCTTAGTGTGTTTCGGATGAAGTTTGTTCTTGGGGTATTAGCGCTGACTGCTTCCGTTGTCTTTTTCACGCTGGTTCTTGTACAGAATTTCATTTAGGAGGATTGCTATGAAAATCCATTTTCAGCAGGCATTGAGGGCGCTGATTCTACTGGCTTTTTGCGGACTGATTTTTCAGCTTCATTATACAGGCGATATAACCAAATATATTAATCCGAAGTATGTCCGCTTAAGTCAATCCGCTTCCATACTGTTTTTATTTTTATTTTTTATTCAGATTACCAGGATATGGAGTTCCAAAAGAGAAAAAGAGGATCACGAACACCATCACGGCGAGGATTGCTGCCACCATGACCATCATAGCTGTTCTCATCACCATGATCATGGTGATACACCGTTTACAGGTAAAAAGCTGCTTTCATACTCTATTATATTATTTCCACTTTTAACAGGATTCTTCTTACCCGCGAGGACGCTTGATGCTTCAATTGCTGAAAAGAAAGGCGGGCTGGCCATACTTGGGAATCAAAAACAAGAGGTGAATACATCGGCAGGCTCTGAAGAATCAGACTTTGACCTTGAAGACTATTCTTTTGAAGAAGAGCTGGAAGAAGTTGAGGAGCTGGAACATGACCTGTCTGTAAATGAAGAAGTAGAGGAAATATCCAATGAAGAGTTTGAGCAATTAAAAAAGGACCTTTATTCGGCTTCTGCTATTAAGATGGATGATAAAGTTTTTAGCTTGTATTATGAGGAAATCAGTAAGGATATTGATAAATTCATCGGCAGGGAAATTGAATTTCAGGGATTTATATATAAAGAAGAAGGACTTGCTTCCAATCAGCTTGTCATTTCGAGGTTTTTGATTACGCATTGTGTGGCAGATGCAAGTATAATTGGCTTTCTTTCAGAAATGGAGGAAGCTCCGGAACTCTATGATAATATGTGGGTTAAAGTTAGCGGAGTCATAGATAAGGCATCCTATAATGGGACGGAGCTTCCTCTGATTAAAATTAAGGAATGGAAAGAAATTGAGGAGCCGTTTATTCCATATCTGTATCCCTTAACCATTAAAGTCTTATAGTACAAATCAAAAGGGACTCAGCTGAGTCCCTTTTATAATTTAAATCTCGATACAACCTCCTGCAGTTCTTCCGCAAGCTTTGCAAGTGATCCTGCTGAAGTTGATACTTCTTCCATTGTCGCGAGCTGTTCTTCTGTTGCGGCAGAAGTTTCCTGTGAAGCTGCTGCATTTTTTTCTGAAATGTCCTGCACATTTGTCATGACTTCAATGATCTGGCTGGTTAAGGCAGTCAGTTCCTCCACTGAGGATGAAACTTCCTCGACTTTATATGTTACATTACCCATTGAATCGGCGATTTCGGCAAAAGCAGCACTTGCTTCCATCGTGTCTTCAAGGCCTTCTTTTACCTGCTCATTCCCTTTCTCCATTGCCTGAACGGCCTGCTTTGTTTCTTCCTGAACAAGTCCGATCATTTGCTGAATCTGAACAGCAGATTGTTTGGAACCCTCTGCCAGTTTGCGGACTTCATCGGCGACAACCGAAAAGCCCCTGCCATGCTCACCAGCCCTTGCAGCTTCAATGGCAGCATTGAGTGCAAGCAAATTGGTCTGCTCGGCGATAGTGGTGATCAGTTCCACAATATTGCTTATTTCTCTTGATCGGGATTCGAGCGTATAAATATACTGTGTGGCATCGCCTACCGAAATATTTATTTCATTCATCTGCCTTACAACATTTTCGACTGATTTAGTGCCTTTTTTAGTTAAGAAATCAGTTTTTTCTGCTGCTTCAAGCATCAGCTCGCTGCTTGATGAGATCTGCTGCATTCCGGAAGCAATCTCCTCCATTGAAGAGGATACCTCTCTAAAACGGTAAAGCTGCTGTTCAGTGCCAAGGGCATTTTTTTGTGAAATAGCAGCAACCTGTTCTGAAGCCAATGAACTTTCCTCTGCACTCGCAGCCAGTTCCTCACTGCTTGATGCAACTTGTTCTGAAGTGCTTCTTACCTGGCTGACCACAGATCTCAAGTCTTTTACCATCTTATTTAAAGATAAAATAAACGCTCCTATTTCATCCCTGTTTTTCACTTTAATGGAGCTCTGGCTTAAATCTCCTCCAGCCACCTTGTCTATCGTGGCTGCAGCCTGATTTATCGGCCTTGAAATCATTCTGCTTATAAAATAAGCGATCGCCATCGCAGCCAGAATGGCTGCAATCGTAATGATTAAAGTAATGACCTGAGCGGATTTTACGCTGGATACTGTTTCATTTATCCCGGCATCTAATTGGGATTCGTAAAATTTTACAAGTTCATCCGCTTTTTTGTTAAAATCCTGGCTGACCTGTTTATCAGAGGTTTCAACTAATGACATGTATGCATTATTATCTTCCAGCTTAAACTTAATTTCCTTATCAATAATGCTCTGGTAGCGATCATGGAGCACTTTCAGCTCTTTCGCCAGCGCCTTTTCTTCTTTATTGGCGGTTAATTTATTCAGTTCATTAATATGATGTTCCATCCTCTTGCGGGAACTTTCATAGTCACTGAGATATGTAGAGTCGCCTGTCAGGAGGTAGCCTCGGATTCCCCCTGCTTCATTCATAAGCTCTGCCTTCAGGGTTTTTACAAGCATCACTTCAGAGACACTTTCATCTAGTAAGCTTTGATAATTTCGGTTAACGTTACCGAGTTCATAATTCGATAAACCGGCTACAAGACCAAATAATAAAAGGACAGATAAAAACCCGAGGAACAGTTTTTTTGCCACAGATAATTTCATGACTTTCCTCTTTTCCAGATAAAATAGGATATTCTACTTATAATTTAACATGAACACACCTGGTAAGTCAGGTCCTTTTTGCCTATCAGTTCATATATTTACAGAAAATTCTCTTCCTTTCTCGTTATTTGCATAAAAACAAAGAAAATGCCGCTAATCCGGCTGGCAGACTAGCGGCGACTATGCAGACCAAAGATCCTTAGGGAGGAGATCTTCTATATTATTGTATTAAGAGGGACTAAAAAGGTGTGGACAAACCCCTCCGCTTTTTGCTTATTTTTTTAACTAACAGAGCCCAAAGCCTTCTAAAGCCATTATCTGAGGTTCTCCTGACTATTTAGACAAAGCAAGCTCATATTGGAGATATACATCCTTAAGCGCTGCCTGAATTGCCTGTCCGGCTTTCCCGCGATAATGGCGCTGTACCCTATTTATGAGTTCTTCAACCCCTTCGCGCAAACAATAGCCTCTAAGAAGCTGGCGGATATATTCACGGCCATGCTCAGTGGCGAGTGTACATGATGAATCAACTATCACACCATATTTAAAGTCCAGTTCCACTGTAATTGTAATAGAATCATATAGGTTTCTCGCAGCCATTCCCTGCGGAAGTTTGGCATGCCCGGCAATAAAATATGTGTTCATACTTTCATCCTCCCTTATGTCACTATGGGGTGTGTGCCGATTCCCTTACTTAATGTACTGATACTTCTTCAAAAGGCCAAGCTGGCAGCTGCTTTCGAAGCGGCTTATCCTCCCTGTATCCCAGAGCATATTCTCCTTGCATAATGGTGTGAATTTCTCTGGTTCCTTCGTAAATCACCGGAGCTTTTGAGTTTCTTAAAAAGCGCTCAACCGGATATTCATCCGAATAACCATATGCACCGTGGATTTGAACAGCATCATTGGCAGCTTCAAAGGCTGCATTGCATGCTATCCATTTCGCAAGGGACGTTTCTTTTGTATTCCTTTTACCCTGATTTTTTAGCCAGCCTGATTTAAACACAAGCAATCTGGAAATCTCCAGATTAGCACTCATTTTTGCAATCATCTGCTGAACGAGCTGATGCCTGCCTATTTCCTTGTCAAAAGTTTTGCGTTCATGGCAATACTTTAGACTTGCTTCTAGACTGGCTTCAATTAAGCCGACTGCCCCTGCTGCTACAGTAAATCGGCCATTATCTAATGCTGACATGGCAATTTTAAAGCCTTCTCCTTCTTCACCAAGCCTATTTGATACAGGCACTCTTACATCAGACAAAAATACCTCGCCTGTGTTGCCTGCCCTTATTCCCAGCTTTCCTTTAATCGCCTTTGTTTCCACACCTGGGAATTTTCGCTCAACTATAAATGCAGAAATTCCCTTGTGCCCAATATCATGTTCTGTTTTAGCAAAAATGAGGAAATTATCCGCTGCATCACAGAGTGAAATCCACGATTTTGATCCATTTAGAATATAAGAGTCTCCATTCCGAATGGCAGTTGAATTCATTGCAGATACATCCGACCCTGCATTAGGTTCGGTTAAACCAAATGCTCCTACCTGTTTGCCTTGCGCTTGCGGCACTAAATACTTCTGTTTTTGCTCCTCTGTTCCCCATTGCAGCAATGTCATACTATTTAAACCTGTATGGACAGATACCGCAGTACGGTAGGCAGTATCTCCGCGCTCCAGCTCTTCACAAATAATTGCCAAAGTGTTGTAATCCATCCCTGCACCGCCATATTCCTCAGGAATGCAAACACCCATTAATTGCAATTCAGCTAATTTTTTTAGTATTGAAGGTTCAAAATGAACTTGTCGGTCCCACTCCTGAATATTCGGGATAATTTCCTTGTCTACAAACCTTTTCACTAATTTTTTCACACTTTGCTGTTCATCAGATAATTCGAAGTTCATCATTTCAATTCCTCCTATATAATTTGATTTTTTCTAAACCTGTCAATTTGGTCGGGATGGTAACCGAGCTGCTCCAAAATAGTTTCTGTATGCTCACCAAACATGGGAGGATGATGCCTCATTTTTACAGGTGATTTAGAGAGCTTAATCGGTGAACCTGTAAGTCTAAGAGTTCCAATAGAAGGATGATCCATTTCTACTACCATTTCTCTGGATCTTATTTGCGGATCATCAAACATGTCTTGAACATTATTAATAGGACCGTTCGGAATCCCCGCTTTATCCAAAATGTCTTTCCATTCCTTTTTTGTTTTTTTTGAGAGCAGTTCTTCAAGTATGGAAATAAGTTTAGATTTATTTTCCAATCGGTTCTCATTATGGATAAACTCTTTCACTTCAGATAAATCCTGTCTGCCTAAAGCAGCTGAAAATCGCTTAAATTGCTCATCATTCCCTACTGCTACAACCAATTCACCATCTTTTGCAGAAAACACCTGATATGGAACTATATTTGGATGCTGATTCCCTAAACGTTGCGGGATAACCCCACTGCATAAGAAATTGCTGGCAACATTAATTAGTGAAGATACCTGGCAATCCATTAAAGAAATGTCTATTTCCTGACCCTCTCCTGTTTTGTTCCGATGCTGAAGAGCAGATAAGATGCCAATACATGTATACAGACCAGTTAGTACATCCGCAATTGCAACACCAACCTTCATAGGGCTCCCATCTGCCTCACCAGTAATGCTCATTAGTCCGCTCATCGCCTGAATAATATAGTCATATCCTGGCAAGTCCTTATATGGTCCAGTTGAACCAAATCCAGTAATAGAAGCCATAATTAAAGAAGGGTTAATTTCTTTCAAACTTTCGTAGCCCAATCCCATTTTTTCCAGCGTTCCTGATTTGAAATTTTGTACAACTACGTCACCTGTTGAAACAAGTTTCCTGAAAATTTCTTTACCTTCTTCAGACTTCAAATTAAGGGTGATACTCTGCTTATTGCGGTTGGCGCATAAATAATAGGCACTTTCTCCGTTTACAAAGGGGGGCCCCCACCACCGTGTTTCATCACCTGTTTTGTAATGTTCGATTTTAATCACTTCTGCTCCAAGATCACCCAGAATCATAGAACAAAATGGCCCGGCTAAAACACGGGAAACATCGATAATTCTAATTCCTTCTAGAGCACCCTTCACTTTTTCACCTCTTTCAAACGATTTAAGAAAACAAAAAGAGTCAGCAAAACATACAATGCCCTTACACATTGAACGTTTTACTGACTCTTATTCATGGCTCGTCTTCCGGCAAGGAAGATCAAGTGAAAAAAGTCAATGTCTTGTATTATGATTTATTCATAAAATTTCAAGCCGTACGTGCAGCATGGTTATTGCTGTCAGCGGTTTGTTAAAATTATTATAATTTATTTGATTGAATTTTACAATAATTATGAATAAAAAAGTGCCAGGCACCTATACCAGTTCACATGGTATAGGCGCCCGCACTAGCTAAACGGCTTTCTTTAGCATTCCCTCGTACTTTTTTGCAGTTCTTATTTCAATGGTTAAAACACCATTTCCAAAGTTAGCTTTCACTAGAAGAGGGATACCGGTTGTGTTTTCAAATCTGAAGTCTTTGCCACCATAGGATACTGTTGCATCCCTGCCCTTAGGGACATAACCCACTGTTACAGAATGGTGGTGTTTTTCCACATAGCTGACCCCGACTTTATCTACGGCATTGAAAAGGGTGGAGGATGTTTGGCAAATACCGCCCCCAATGCCCATGACGAGCTTGCCATTAATGGCTTCTTCTGCAGGCTGATATCCATGCGCTTCATCACTGGGACCCACTGTTGTATTAAAAGAAAAATGATCTCCGTCACCGAGGATGATATTATTGATAGCTTCTGCTGATAGCTCAATATTTTTTGTCCTGCCTGCCACACCGCTATTGAAATGGGTAGTATAGGACGCGACGACAACTTCGCCTAAATACGGTACATCAGCAGGGTCATAACCACTTTCGGATACATAGAGAGGAAGTTCCACATCCCCTCCGCTTACAGACGCAGCAAAAATCTTATCCACTAATTCACTTTCTTCAAGGATAACTTCGGGCTGCCCTTTAATTATCTTCCCATCCGGTCCTATTTTATCAAGTGTCATCCTTTGGTCATAGCCTTGCTTCGTATCCGTACCACGCGCTATTTCTTTGGCCCATTGGGCAAGATCTGCTTTATATTTTTCATCGTCATCTCCAAATCCCATCTCAGCAGGGCTGAAGGTCTTAAGCACAGCTTTTGTATTAGGATCGATAACATTAACCACAACCGGTTTTACTTCTTCCTTATTTTCCTCCTCTTTGACCTTTTCTTCCTCCTTTACCTTCTCTTCTGCTGCCTTTTTCTCCGGCTCATTATCTCCTGCTGCTTTCCCTGAACACCCGGCTAATCCTATTAAACTGCCAATCAACATTAATAAAATTCCCCATTTTAGCTTACTCATTTTTCCCCCAGCTTTTTCTTGTATTCTTCCTTTCTCTTTATAGGAAGTCGTTTCCATTTTCATATTGTATTCAAGTCGGGGAAGAGGTATTCCTGCACAACATCAGCTCAGTTTGTACCTTTTTTCCTAAATTTAAAAACGCCTGCAGTTAGCAGGCGCTTAATTATACTCCCCCACAGCTGGGTGGATTTTCCAGATGGCTGGATTCTTCTTTCGAAACAGACTCCAGCCCATAACCTGTTGAACTAATTTCAAGTGTCCCTTCTGACGTCTCTCTATTTAAACCCTCACTCCCGCTTTCAGTGCGAAACTTATCATTAACTTTTTTCATAATAACCTCCTAATACTCTTTTCTAACCTTTAATCCCATGCAGCCATTCATGATAACAGCCTTTACATAAAACCTCTTCTTTTTCTTGATAAGCCACCTCAAACGTAATCAAATGTATTTGCTTTCCTTCAATCTCATCAGTGCAATAAAAACACTTTTCACCCATCATGGACCCTCCATAGTTGAAAGTGTTTTTATTTTGAAACAGCTTCACTTTTTTTATACTCAAAAAAAGTACCAGGTACCTATACCACTTTGCCTTAGTGGTATAGATACCTGACCCATTAGCTGCTTTTTTCCTTTATGTCGGTTTGGTTGTCGTATGTTATAACTCGGGCTATTTCGTCATTCATATGTTTATTGGAGTATTCTGTTCCATATTTTGACATGGAGGTTTTATAAAAAACAAAGCCGAGGATAATCCAGGCAAATACGATGACCCATTCGTAAGGCCAGATTAATGCTGAAGGCATTCCTGGCATATATAGAATACTAACGCCAAGTGACATAAAGACCGCAATCCAGCCAGTTGCGGTTCCCCCATGAAGACGAAATGGCCTGTACATATCTGGAGCCTTTTTACGCAAAATAACAAAAGAAAGTGCTACCATAAACCAAGCTACTACTAACCCTAATCCGCCTGCATCAACCAGCCAGACTAAGGCTGGCCTTCCTAACAAAGGTGCAGCTGTTGATAAAACTGCAATCAATAAAATGGCTTTATGAGGAGTATTGTATTTTGGGTGGAGTTCTCCTAAAGACTTCGGAAGCATGCCTGCCCTTGCAAGTGCATAGATTGCCCGGCTTCCCCCAACATAGAATCCAATCCAGCTTGTCAGAATTCCGCCTATTCCTCCAAGGACTAGCAGATTGCCCATCATTTGACTATCTCCAAAGGCTTTTGCCATCGCGTCAGCTGTAACAAGATTGGATTGAGCAATTTCAGAGGGACTGAGCACACGGGAAACGCCGAAAATTACCGCAATATACCAAACAATTGCCATAATAACAGATACAATTAATAATTTCCCAATTTGCTTCTGTGGAAGCTTTATTTCTTCTGCTGCCTGCGGAATGACATCAAACCCAACAAACATGAATGGCGTCATTATCACAACAGTTAGTATCCCTGCCATTCCTTTTTCAAATAATGGCTGCATATTTTGTGTGTTTCCTGAATAAGAACTGCCTGTTATTAATAAAACACCCGCAATTAGAATTAATAATGTCAAAATGAACATAGCTGCAGTAGAGAATTTAATGCCACGATAATTTATCCAGGCGATAAAAATAGATCCTATGATACCTACCCCTGCCCATGTTATCGTGACATCCCAATCTGCCACTGTGTATAAGTAGCCTTTACTATAATTAGGGATCAAATACTCAAAAACAGTTGGCAGTGCAACTGCTTCGAAAGCAACTACAGAAACATATCCTAAAATTATTGCCCATGTAGTAATAAAACTGGCAACCCTCCCCATGGCTTTAAAACTATAAACATGTTCCCCGCCTGCCAATGGAAGAGCCGATGCCAATTCTGCATAAGTTAAACCAACAAAAGTAACAAGCAAGCCTCCAATAACAAAGGCAAGAATAGCACCCAATGAGCCAGCTTCTGTAATCCATAGGCCGGCAGTAACAACCCAGCCCCAGCCGATCATTGCCCCAAATGCAAGAGTAAGTACATCACGGTTTCCTAGTGTTTTTATAAACCTGGTTTCACTCATTCATTTACCTCCACTCAAATTTTGGATGAAGAAAGCCTAAGTAAGTCCATTGTTAGTCAAAATATAATTAATTTTCTGTTTTTTCATCTGTTTTTAGTGCCTACTCTAATGAATAGGCACCCGATCAATATTAACTATTAAACACTTTGTAATTTCAAACTCTTTTCAACCACCTGAATGGAATCCGAGAAGATCGAAATCACTTTTTCAATTTCTTCTTTATTAATAATAAGCGGTGGTGAAAGGGCAATTATGTTTGTTCCTCCAAAGGTAACGGCCCTCACAATTAATCCTCGGGATAGACATTCTTCAACCAGTTTTTGGGCAGCCATTTTCTCAGGTTTAAAGGGAATTCCCTTTTCCCTATCCTCAAACAATTCAAATGCACCAATCAAACCCTTTGCCCGTGATTTTGTCACCAGCGTATGATTCTCAGTCAAATACTCAAAGCCTTTTTTCAATTCTTTTTCCATCTTGCTTGCATGAGCCGGCAGATTTTCTTTTTCAATAATTTCAATATTTTTTAACGCAACTGCACAGGCAGCGGGATGACCGCTATAAGTAAATCCATGGAATAAGACATCATCCGACACTTCAGCCAGGCTGTCCCTTAAGCGTTCAGTAATCGCGACCGCTCCCAGCGGAATATAACCACTCGTTATTCCCTTCGCCATACACATGACATCAGGTATAACATTCCAATGATCGACTCCGAACATTTTTCCAGTTCTGCCGAAACCGCAAATAACTTCATCAGCTATCATTAAGATGCCGTATTGATCACAAAGCTCCCGGACAGCTTCTAAATATCCATTCGGCGGGATAATCACACCGCCTGCCCCCTGAATCGGTTCAACAATAACCGCAGCTATCTTTTCCGGGCCTTCATTTTCAATAATACCCCGAATGCTTCTAGTAAAGTCCGGATCGTTCTTGTCACCCAATTCACAATTCGTTTTGTGGGCTGCAGCATGGAGAAAATCCGGCGCTTGTGAGGTTGTCATATTTTGGAATTGCTGAATTCCCGTTGCGCTTGTCGCCCCTATTGTAATTCCATGATAAGCACGCTCTAAACCAATAATCTTCTTTTTCTCCGGATGTCCCTTCAATTTCCAATAATGCCGTACAAGCTTAAAGGCCGTATCATTTGATTCAGATCCGCCTGAAGTATAGAAAAACACATTCAAATCGCCAGGTGTAAGGCTTGCCAGCTTCTCAGACAACTGAATAACCGATTCGTGAGAAAGATTATTAAAAGATGAACTATAAGCAAGCTTGCCCATTTGCTCCCTCGCTGCCTCCCCAAGTTCCTTCCTGCCATGACCAACATTCACATTCCACAGTGATGCCAGCGCATCAATATAGCGAACGCCATTTACATCGGTTAAGTAAATCCCTTTCCCATCTGTAAAAATCCGTTTCGGGCCGCTCTCCTGATGCTGTCTTAATGAAGATGTTGGATGTAAATAATGCTTTTTATCCAATTCTAAAAGTTTCTTGATTTGATCTTTATTATACGTAGCCAATGCGATTACCTCCTTAATATGATGAATAATATAAAAGTTACTTAATAAAGTAGTGTGCAAGTTTTATGCCAAAAATCTATTACTGCTAGATAAAGAATCCATGAGCTTCAGCTGCGAGTTTAATGATTTTGTGCATTAGTAATAATGCATTTCCGCATTATTGGTTTTTACTATTCTAAATATTACGAATTGTTGATACCTACTTAATATGCTATTATTTCATTACCAGCCTCTATTACCTCAATTTATTAAAAAATGCGGGTGAATTTATGAAAATTTGCGAGCTAACACATTATAAGAATTTGAACCATGAATTGGAGACTATTATTAATACCTGTTTTGATGAAATTTTTGTTACTGACGGCATTGGTACAGTCCTTAGAGTGAATCCGGCCGGAGAGGCATTTTATGGGATGAAGGCAGCTGAAATAGTAGGAAAAAATACGGAAGAACTAGCGAGAAAAGGGCTGTTTTCCCCCTCTTTGTTTCCTATTGTAAAGGAACGAAAAGAGCGGGTTTCAATGATACAGAGAACCAGAACCGGCCGAACGATTCACTGCATCGGAAATCCCTCCCTGGATCCAGAAGGAAATATAGAGTTCATTATTTTTACCTCAAGGGACCTGACAGAAATCAGGCAGCTTCGCAATAAGATTGAGCGTACCGAACATTTACTTGAAAGCTTCCAGGAAGAGCTTGAAGAACTCAGGAGGTTTCAGAACAAAGAGGAAGAAGAATTTATTTCTTTTTCACCAGATATGCGCAAAATTGTGAAAATGGTAGATAAAATTGCAAAGGTGGATTCTACTGTACTTGTTACAGGAAAATCCGGTGTTGGAAAAGGGGTTATCGTATCTCTTATACATAAAAAAAGCAAAAGAAGGAAGCAGTCGTTCATTCATGTTAATTGCGGGGCAATACCGGAGCCTCTCATTGAATCAGAACTTTTTGGGTATGAACCAGGCGCCTTTACAGGTGCTAATAAAGAAGGCAAAAAGGGATTGTTCGAAGAGGCAGATGGAGGCACATTATTTTTGGATGAAATTGGTGAGATGCCGCTTAATCTTCAGGTAAAACTATTAAAAGCTATTCAGGAGCATGAAATCCAGAGGGTTGGCGGAACCAGACCAATACAAGTAGATACCAGAATTATTGCCGCAACGAATAAAGACTTAGAAAAAATGGTGGAAGAAGGAACATTCAGAGAAGATTTATTTTACCGGTTAAATGTAATCCCCATTTATATTCCCCCTTTAAAAACAAGAAAAGAGGATATTTCATATTTAATGGATTACTTTTTAGAAATATCCAATAAAAAATATGGAACTTCTGCATATCTCACCCTAGAAGCAGAAAATAAGCTGATTAATTACAGTTGGCCAGGGAACGTTAGAGAATTGGAAAATTTAATGGAGCGTTTGGTGGTTATAGCTGACAAGGATGAAATTCAGTTAACCGATTTGCCGCATAAGATTGTTAACTCATCTATCGGCCAACAGCAATATGCAGTCCAGATTAATGAAATTTGCTCCTTAAAGCAAGCACAGGAAGAATTGGAAGAACAATTAATTATAAATGCATATAAAAAATACCACAGCTCCTATAAAATCGGCAAAGTTCTTGGCATAAATCAATCAACTGCCTATAGGAAAATTCAAAAATATATAAAAGACCAATAAAAAAACTCCTGGCTGGCCAGGAGTTTTGCATTATTATTAGTCTGCTGGCTTATGTTCACTAAACTTTCTAAGAGAGTCCGAAACCTTCCTCTCACCATGGACCAGAAATCTCCTTTGCTTTTCTCATTCCGCAATACTTCTCATCTACCTGGTTTGTGCTTTTTCTTCAATTGTTTGAACGATTTTATCACTTAATAATTCCTCAATCTTTGCTTCATCATACCCAAGCTTTTTTAAGATATCCTTTGAATTTTCTCCCAGCTTTGGAGGAGCTTGTTTAATCTCTGCTGGTGACATGCTTAGTTCAAAAGGAAGCCGCGGAAGCTTAAATCCTTCAATGCTCGAATGTGCCACACTCTCCCACATTTTGATGGCTTCAGCCTGCTCATCGCCCACAACTTCTGAGATCTTTTTTACCTTTGAGCTCGGTACCCCGGCTTCTGCCAAAAGTTTTACCCATTCATCAGCAGGTTTTGATTGCAGTATGTTCTCAATGGCAACTCTCAAATTCTCTCTATTTTCAATTCTTTTAGGATTAGTCTCATATCTTGTGTCTGTAACCCATTCTTCTTTACCCAGCACTTTGCATAAACGGCTAAACAATGAATTATTGGATATTCCAATCATGACGGGTGCATCACTTGCATAAAACGCCCCATATGGTGCAAAAGCTGTGTGGCCAGCACCATTTTTCTTGGGTTCCTTCCCTGTAGCAAGCCAGGATAGCATATGGTAGCCAACCCAAAAAACGCCTGTTTCATATAGCGAGGTTGTTACCAGCTGGCCTTCTCCCGTTTTTTCTTTATGAAAAAGGGCAGAAATAATGCCAATGGCTCCCCACATAGCACTTCCCTGATCCAGCACAGAAACAGGAACTCTTGCAATCTCTGATCCTTCTGCTCCGTTAATCCCGATAATGCCGGAATCCGCCTGAGCGATCGCATCGTACCCGGATCTTTCTCGCAAAGGTCCGTCCTGGCCGTAAGCAGATAAAGAACAATAAACAAGTGAAGGATTTATTTCTTTTAATTTTTCGTAACCAATTCCCATTTTTTCTGCTTTTTTATAACGGAAGTTCTCCACAAACACATCAGCTTTCTCAACAAGATCGTAAACAATTTTTCGTCCATCATCCTTCTTAAGGTCAATGACAACTGATTTTTTATTGCGATTTATATGAAGGAAATAAACGCCTTCTCCTTCCCAAAAGGGTCCCATGCCCCTTGAGTCGTCCCCAGTAACTGGCCTTTCAATTTTGATGATTTCAGCACCTAAATCCGCGAGAATCATAGTTAAACTGGGGCCGGAAATATTTGTTGTAACATCCACAATTGTAATACCCGATAACGGTCCTGCCATCCTGGTTCCTCCTCCTAATTGAAGAGAGGACCAAATATAATAATGGTCCTCGGATTTTGTTTTTAGAATGAACGCGGCAGCCCTAGAACATGCTGGCCAACATAGCTTACAACGAGGTTATTGGTAATAGGAGCTACGATAAACAGCCGGGCTTCCCTAAATTTACGTTCAATATTGTATTCCTTAGCAAAACCATATCCGCCATATGTGTCCATGGCTGCATTTGCTGCACGCCAGGTGGCTTCTGATGCAAGGTATTTAGCCATATTCGCTTCTGCACCGCAATCCATACCCGCATCAAACATCTCGGCTGCCTTATCACGCATTAATTTCGCTGCCTGAATATCCATATACGACCTTGAAATCGGGAATTGAACTCCTTGATTTTGCCCGATTGGCCTGTTAAATACCACACGCTCATTTGCATATTGAACCGATTTATCAACGAAATACATCCCATCTCCGATTGATTCAGAGGCTATTAAAATGCGTTCTGCATTCATTCCTCCAAGCACATAGCGGAAGCCTTTGCCTTCTTCGCCAATCAGGTTTTCAGCAGGAATTTCGGCCCCTTCGAAAAAGACTTCAGTTGTAGCATGATTGATCATCGTATCAATTGGCCGGATATCAATTTTATCTGCCTGTTCCTTCATATCCAGAATAAAAAGGCTAAGTCCATCTGTTTTCTTTTGCACCTGGTCTTTCGGTGTCGTTCTAGCCAGGAGCATCATTAAATCTGAATGCTCAGCACGGGAGGTCCAAATTTTTTGGCCATGAACGATATATTTGTCTCCCTTTCTCTCAGCAAAAGTTTGAATACTTGTTGTATCACTTCCTGCCGTTGGTTCAGTAATGCCAAAAGCCTGAAGCCTTAATTCGCCACTGGCAATCTTGGGAAGAAACCTTTGCTTTTGCTCCTCGTTTCCGTGCCGAAGCAATGCGCCCATCGTATACATTTGAGCATGGCAAGCTCCTGCATTCCCGCCTGAGCGATTAATCTCCTCTAAGATTATGCCTGCTTCTTTCATCCCAAGACCGGCGCCGCCAAATTCTTCAGGAATGAGCACCGACAGCCAGCCTTCGTCAGTCAAAGCTTTGACAAATGCTGTAGGATAGGCATCTCTCTCATCTGTATCTCTCCAGTATTCTTCAGGAAAGCGCTCACATAAAGTGCGAACACTTTTCCTTATCATTTCATGTTCCGTATTTTCCATTGTTTGTGTATGTGTATTATTTGCCATCTCTGTTCCCTCCAAAAAATTAAATTTATTTATAAATTTTTACTTGCCTTTCCATTGTGGCGGACGCTTTTCATTAAATGCATAGATGCCTTCCAATCGATCTTCAGAATTTGCACATCTATAATAAGCCTCCAGTTCAAATGCCAGCCCTGTTGCTAAATCTGTTTCTGTTCCTTTATTGATTGCTTTCTTTAACGCTTTTAAAGAAAGCGGCGCATTAGCAGCAATAGTTTCAGCCAGTTTAACCGTTTCTTCTGTGAGTGTTTCGCTCGAGAAAATATGATTGATAATTCCGAGCTGCTTTCCTTCTTCAGCACCAATCCGTTTGCCTGTGAAAAGCATTTCCTTAGCCAAACCTATAGGAATGATCCGTGGAAGGAGCTGTGTTCCCCCAATTCCCGGAATAAGCCCTAATTTAGATTCAGGAAGGCCCATTCCTGCATGGGGAGCCGCAATTCTAATATCACAGCTTAGTGCGATTTCCATTCCTCCTCCTAATGCATACCCATTTACTGCTCCAACTACCGGATAAGGAAATTCACGGATTTTCTCCGTTACTTGTTCAAAATAGTCATGCTGTTTTTTCCATTCTTTTTGTGTCATGCCATTCCGTTCTTTAAGATCGGCTCCTGCGCAGAAACTTTTCGTGCCAGAACCCGTTATAATGAGAACCCTTACATTTTCGTCATATTTTAATTCATCCAATACTTCAATTAATTCCAATGCCATTTTTGTATTCATGGCATTCATTGAATTGGGCCGATTTAAAGTTATTTGCACAACCCCTTCCTGATCTGGAGGACATTCTAGTTTAATCGTTTCATAGGTTTGCACTAACATCTAACTCATCCCTTCAAATAATTAATGTATAATTCAGTTCGGTACCGGATACTTTCGGGAGCTTTTTCCTGCTTTTGCTACTTGCCCAGGCAAATCATGGCCAAGTATTTCTTTTAATTTATGAGAAGCAGCAATTAGCGTATCAAGGTCAATGGAGGTTTTTACTCCCATTTCCTCAAGCATGTGAACAACATCTTCTGTACATACATTCCCTGTTGCACCAGGGGCAAATGGACAGCCTCCAATTCCTCCTATAGAAGAATCATAAATCCTGATTCCCGCCTCCATACCGGCAAGAATATTCGCCATTCCCATACCTCTTGTATTATGAAAATGGCAGCCAAATTCAAAATTTCTCCATTCATCTGCAACTGATTTTGTTAAGGTATACACCTGTTTGGGATTGGCCATGCCAGTTGTATCTGCAATTGTAATTCTGTTGATGTTATGTAAAAGGAGTGTATCTAATATTTTCATAATTCGATTCTGGGGAACAATTCCTTCAAATGGACAGCCAAATGAAGTTGCAACTGTTACATTCAATCCAATATTATTTTCAGATGCAAATTGAGATAAAACCTTAAAGCTTTTCAGGGATTCTTCTGTTGTCTGGCGTACATTCTGCTGATTATGAGTATTACTCGCTGAAATTACATAATTTACAGAACGGACACCATTTTCCTGGGCAATTTCAAGCCCTTTTAAATTGGGACTAGGGCAACAAGCTGCATTTTTGCTTCATGCTGCTGAATTTGAGAATAGAAATCTGACGTGTTCGCCATTTGCGGCACTAACCTGGGATGGACAAATGAACCAAATTCAACCTCAGATACCTTTGCCTCATGCAATAAATTAAAGACTTCAAGCTTCTCTTCTGCTGTCAGTACCTTTGATTCAAGCTGAAGCCCATCCCGAAGACCGACTTCATAGATCGTTACTTCGTTTACTAACTTCATAGAATAATTCCCCCATAGGTTTGTTGGAAAAGTCTTAGCTTTATATAAATAGGATACTGTATCCAATCTTCAATTTCAATTATTATTATGAATATTCAAAACATTTTTTATATCCATTCGTTTTTAAACAAAAAAAAGAGTCCTCTGACTCTTTTTGAATGTTTTATTAATAAAAGAAACATCCATTCTATTTTTCAGAATAATAACTATTCGAACAATTCTTCTGTATTATGATTGGATTATCCCATACCTTTGACATTTTCTAGTCAACGTAGAAGCATCTATCCCGAGTTTCTTCGCTGCCTCTCTTAAACTTGAACTTTGCTTTAACATGTCTTCAATAATATCCCGCTCAATGATTTGCATCTTTTCTTTTAATGTATATGTTTCCTTGCTGACTTTGTCTGCAGCTATGTTTGAAGGGAGATCCTTAACGGTAATCGATTGATCGTCTGTCATGATGAAAATTCGTTCAATCACGTTCTCGAGTTCGCGGATATTTCCTGGCCAATGGTAAGCTTCAAGTATTTTGAATACGTCTGGAGAAATCGTTTTGAGTGTCCCATATCTGGAGGATAATTTTTCAGTTGTTTTTAAAATTAATGGAATAATATCCTCTTTTCTTTCCCGTAATGCAGGAATGGTAATGGGAAGAACGTTAATCCTGTAAAACAAATCCTCTCTGAACTCTCCTTTTTCCATCATTTCTTTTAAAGGGCGGTTAGTGGCACAAATAAGGCGGAAGCTTACCTTTTTGGATTTCGTGCTTCCAAGCCTTGTGACTTCAAAATCCTGAAGGACTCTTAATAATTTTACCTGCAGCTTTAATGGCAGTTCGCCGACTTCATCTAAAAACAAGCTTCCATTTTCGGCAATTTCAATTAGGCCAGGCTTTCCTTTTTCACTAGCGCCTGTAAAGGCCCCTTTTACATAGCCAAAAAGTTCGGATTCCAATAAATCCCCTGGGATAGCACCACAGTTCACTTTAATAAACGGGCTTTCTTCACTATAGCTTGTCTCGTGTATAAGTCTGGCGACAACTTCTTTACCCGTTCCTGATTCTCCCAGCAACAATACAGGGGAATCTGCTTTTGAGATTTTTGGAATAAAATTTATAATTGTTTTCATCTGCTGGCTATTTGCAACAATCTTTTCGCTTTTTACATGTTCTTTATATAGACTTAGTTCCCTAAGATAACGCTCTGATCTTTCCTCCGCAGCATTTAGCTGATTTTCCAGCTGACTTAATTCTGATAAATCTCTTGCAGTAATGACGATTCTGAATAGCTTTCTATCCTTAAAGACAGGTGTTCCGGTAACTAACACATTTTTTCCGCTTCTAAACTTCTGAATTAAGGAGACTACCTTTCTATCTTTCTTAACAATTACAGCTACAGCTTTTGAAATCGTTCCGTTTTTCTCAAGTTCAGTGCTTGTCTTACCGATTAATTCATTTTCTGTAAGCCCGGTAATTCTTGTGTAAGCAGAATTAATCCTGACACACTTCAGGTCTGCATCACAAATGTAGATCCCTTCCTGGCATGCATTGATAGCCGCTTCAAGTTCCAGATAATCCTCATAGTGATTTTGATGTTTAATCCATTCCGTTTCAATTATCACTAAATAAAACCCCTTTCTGTTGCAAAACAGCAAGATGTGTTGCGATTACGCAACACTTAGGATGATCATTATTATTCAGATTTATTAAAATAAAATATATATTCAGAAAAATATTCCGTCCTTATTATATCAAAGAGAAATCTAGGAGTCAGCGCTTATTTTTTGGCATGGTTTTTGCATTAATAAAAATGACAGCGCTTTCGGAGGGATAATATGAAAAAAATATATAGCCTAAAAGTTATGGAAAAGTCGGAAATACAAAAGGCTTCACAAGATATAAAACGAAGACAGCTTAAAATAATAGACACATATTTTTTTCCAGCTCTTTTTTCAGTTTGGGATGTTTTATATAAAAGTTTTTTTCAGAAGGAGGTAAAAAGCCGCTCCATTACCGGGGCAGATCTTACGAGAGGCAGTACAGGACTTGCTGACTTTTTTCCGGATTTTGCTGAGTATGATGCGGAAGAATACACAATTATAGAGCCCTCTCTATCACCTGTAAAGCTTGCAGCTGATAGCAGAGAATTCGTAAGAAAATACTATATTCACTATAAGAGAATTTGGACTCCTCCTGTTATTGAATTAGTTAAAGAAGAAGTTGTTTATCTGCCCTACACAATATTATTTGATCCTGACGCGAGCTCCGAGAGAAAAAAATACTTTTTATTAGAGCATTCATCTAAAAATCTGGATCTTCTATCTAACTATCCTCACATTAAGGAAAACTGCTCAAACATTTTGAAAGGAGGTGACAGTCAGTGATTCTGGTTTGGTACCTTGGGTTAGTATTGGCTTCCTGGGTTATTATGGCTTTTATTTTATTTAAAACAGATGTAATTAATGAAGACTAATCTCGATATGCGGGGTGAATGAAATGGTCAATAACGCAACAATTATGTATTCCTGGATTTTTATGGTTCTTTTTCTAATTGCAATGATTTATATGGGCTGGCTAGGCATGATGAAAACCAAAAACTCCGACGATTTTGCAACCGCTCGCTCCTCATATGGCTTTATCACACTGGGTTTGGCCATTACTGCAACAATTGCAAGCGGCTCAACCTTCATGGGTATGCCGGGCTTAGCCTATAGCATGGGTGCTCCAAGCCTTTGGTACCCTATTCTTTATCCTATTGCAACTGTGTTCGGGATGCTCCTGATCGCATCCTATGTAAAAAAGTTCGGAGATAAATTTGGGACCAGGACAATTCCTGAATTTATGGGAGAACGTTTCAATAGTGACTTTTTGAGAATTGTATTAGCTCTTGTTTCAATTTTGTTAATCTTCTATGTAGTCTCCCAATTTGTTGCCGCTGCAACTATGTTCCAAACCATGATGGGGCTTGATTATAAATATGGGCTTTTTTTAACAGGGATCGTGTTAGCGGCGTATGTGTTTATGGGCGGATCACACTCAGATATCATGACTGATGCTGTGCAGGGCTTTTTAATGCTTGTGATCGCTCTTGTTGTAATAGTTACTTTCCTTACAGGAGGCGGAGTTGAAGGCGGTTTTTCAGGCATGATGGACCTTATAAAAGAAAGAAGACCTGAAGGCTCTTTGGATGTATTATTTAAGCCGGGCGATATTACTTATGGCAGTGCATGGCTTGTGTTCCTGCTATTTGTGGCACATATTCCATTCAGCATCCTTCCGCACATAGGCAATAAATTCATGGCCATTAAATCAGGCAAAGAACTAAAAAGACTAGTTATGTTCTGCACAATTGTTGCAACTACTTTGCCGGCTATGACACTAGGAGGTTTGCTGGGTATTGCCTTAATTGACCCCAGTGCCAATATTGCAGCTGACCAGGTAATCCCAGTGCTCTTCAATGAACTGTTTCCGCCAATCATTGCAGGACTTTTTGCAGTAGCAGTGCTTTCAGCCATTATGTCTACATCTGATGGCCTGATAGTATCTCTAACTCAGATTCTGGCAAACGATATTTACAGAAAAACCATTGTGCCGAGGCAAGGAATTGCCCCTGAAAAAGCAGAGAAAGTAGAGATGATGATTAGCCGGTATGGCACATTTGTTGTATTAGGGGCTGCTATTTTGATGGCATGGAACCCTCCTCAATCACTTTCCGTCTTCCTTTGGATAGGTATTGGAGGAATTGTTTCAGCAACAGCAGGACCTTTATGTGTGGGAACTTTATGGAAAAGATCGACAAAGACAGCTGCCATTACATCGATGCTAGCGGGCTCCATATCTTACTGGGTTATCTACCTTCCAATCGGCTTTGGCTTTACAAATCCGTTTGGTGCAGCAGGTATCTCTGTGTTAATTGGAATGGCAGCTATGTATATAGTTACCTTAGCGACAGCAAAACCAACTGAGAAAGAAATTGAAAGAGTATTTGGAAGTAATGATATCTCAGCATAGATATCTAAAATAATAGGAGAGTGATTAAAAATGACAGAAAAAACAGCCGTTAAAACAGGCAAAGTGGCCGTCATGACCGAACCTTTAAATCTCAAGTACCAGGAATACAGCATCCCTTCTCCTCAGCCAGGCTCACTTGTAGTTAAGGTAACCAGGACAAATGTGTGCGGATCAGAATTGCACATTTGGAGAGGCCATCATCCTAGTATTAAACGGGGAGTTCTGGGACATGAAATGATTGGAACCATACATGAGCTTGGTGAAGGGGTAACAAAGGATTACGCTGGAAATGCAGTCAAAGTCGGAGATCGGATTGTTTCTACTTATTTCCTGACTTGCAAAAAATGCAGCCCTTGCCAGGAAGGCACATTTCATCTTTGTGAAAATGCCTATGAATTCTGGACAAAACAGCCGGAAGTTGAACCGCATTTTCATGGCTCATTTGCTACTCACTATTACATTCACGAAAATCAATACTTCTATAAGGTGCCTGAAAATGTACCTGATGTAGCAGCTGCGAGTGCCAATTGTGCTCTTTCCCAGGTGTATTTCGGCATTGAAGAAGCGGACCTCCGCTATAATCAGTCCATTGTTATTCAGGGTGCTGGCGGTTTAGGTTTATATGCCTCTGCTATTGCAAAAGAAAAAGGGGCAAAAGTTATTGTCATTGATGGAATCAAAAGCAGGCTGGAACAAGCCAAAAAATTTGGTGCTGACTACGTAATTGATATGAATGATTATTCAACTCTTCAGCAAAGGGAAAGAGCGGTTCTGGAACTAACGACTGGAAGAGGTGCTGATATCGGCATGGAGCTTGCAGGTGTGCCTGCCGCCTTTTCGGAAGGAATCCATTTAATCCGTCCAGGCGGTAAGTATGTCACGATTGGAAACGTATCTATCGGCAAATTTACAGAGTTCGACCCGGGACTGCTAACAAGAAAATCAATTAAAATCCTTCCGATCGTAAGGTATAACCCATGGTACCTGCGGAAATCTCTTGATTTCCTCTCTGCATCAATTGATAAATATCCTTTTGAGCAAATGCTTGATGCCGAGTTTACACTTGATGAAATACAGGAAGCTTTAGATAAGTCAGCTGCACGGGAAGTTACACGAGCAACAATTATTATAGATTAATAGAAAGGATTGATTATTTTGAGCATTAAAGTGGCGGATCTTAACAAATTGTATGTAAATGGTGAATGGATACAGGCCGAATCTGGGGAAAGCTTCGATGTTATTAATCCAGCAACCGGAGAAATTATCAGTCCGGTTCCGAATGGAGGGGCAAGTGAGGCAGCGCTCGCAGTAGATGCTGCTCATGAAGCATTTAAAACCTGGTCCCAGACAACCTCATATGAAAGAAGTGCCTTACTTAAAAAGTGGCATGATCTTATATTGGAAAATAAAGAGGAAGTAGCACGTATATTAGTTGCAGAGCAAGGAAAGCCTGTTTCAGAAGCTTTAGGAGAAGTTGGGTATGCTGCCAGTTTCCTTTCGTGGTATGCAGAAGAAGCGAAAAGAATTTATGGTGAGACTGTCCCCGCTTCTTTTCAGGATAAAAGAATACTCTTAATTAAACAGCCGGTTGGTGTTGTAGCAGCAATCACGCCATGGAATTTCCCGGCTGCAATGATTACAAGAAAGGTTGCTCCCGCCCTGGCAGCTGGCTGTACTGCAGTCATTAAACCGGCTGAATTAACGCCATTAACCGCAATCAAACTAGCTGAGCTTGCAGAAAAAGCAGGAATACCAAAAGGTGTAATCAATGTTATAACCGGTGATGCAAAGCAAATTGGCCAGACATGGCTTCAGGATGAACGTGTTGCCAAGATAACCTTTACTGGATCAACAGAAGTAGGCAAGCTTCTAATGCGAGGTGCAGCGGATACGGTTAAAAAGATCTCTCTTGAACTTGGAGGCCACGCACCTGTAATCGTGTTTGCAGATGCTGATCTTGATAAGGCTGTCAGTGGTGTTATTGCTTCAAAATTTAGAAACTGCGGGCAAACCTGTGTTTGCGCAAATCGGATATATGTTGAAAAATCAATTGTTCCTAAATTCACTGCGAAACTTAAAGAAGAAGCAGCTAAAATAAAGGTTGGTTTAGGGTATGAACCTGGAGCTGAGATTGGGCCACTCATTAATGAGGCTGCCTTTAACAAAGTAAAGAGCCATATTGATGATGCTGTTGAAAAAGGTGCTTATGTCGAACTCGGCGGAAAACGAATTCAGGAGTATTCGAATGGCTATTTCTTTGAACCTACCATCATTAGCGGTGTTCATGAAGATATGGTAATCATGCAGGAAGAAACTTTCGGTCCGGTTGCACCAATAATTGAATTTGACAGTATAGATGAAGTAATTGAAAAAGCAAACAGTTCCCGGTATGGTCTTGCAGCCTATGCCTTTACTGAAAATTTAAAAACGGCTATTACTGCCTATGAAAAATTGGAATTTGGCATTGTCGGGATAAATGACGGCATCCCTTCTACTGCACAGGCTCCTTTTGGCGGAGTAAAGGAAAGCGGTCTTGGGCGCGAAGGCGGACATCATGGCCTTGATGAATTTTTAGAAGTAAAATATGTGTCAATTAAACTATAAAAGCAAAGTCCCAAAGTATTTTCTTCTTTGGGACTTTGCTTTTAAGTTTGATATTTCAATGAGACATGATCTCTAACATAAATGAAGGTTATAGCCCCCATTGCATCTGTTCTGACGACGGTACCTCCTCTATGGAAATATTGCCTAATTGTAAGTGTGTTATTGCTTCAGCAATTTTTTCACTCGTAATGAAGCATAAATCTTCGGAACCAGCCATTGGATGAAGAGCCTTTGGGTCAAACTCATTCCCTTTTTGATGCAGGTTTATCTTCTGGATGCCAAACTTAAGGGCATTTCTGCCCTCATCAAATCTATGAATCTCCATCCCAAGAGCTTTCTGATAAAATTCACATGTCTTTTCCATATTATCAACAGTAAGAACAAGGTAATCCAATGAATCTATTTTCAAGGAATTGCCTCTTTTATGAATTCCAAAAAAACAAAACCCCTATCTAATTCAAAGGTTTTGTTTAATATCGTCTGCTAATCCAGTCCGGCATTTTGATCATTAAACTTCTGCTTCCCCAATTGATACCAGTCAGTTCCATTACTATCGATAATCACGACGGCCGGAAAATCCCGTACAGTAAGTTTATATATCGCTTCAGGCCCAAGATCCTCATACGCGATGACCTCCATCGTCTTGATCGAGCGGGCGATTAATGCTCCTGAACCGCCTATTGCAGCGAAATATACAGCTTTATTTTTTTTCATGCTATCAATAACTTCCTTGCTGCGGTAACCTTTTCCAATCATTCCTTTTAGGCCCCGATCGAGCAGTGAAGGGGTATACTTATCCATTCTGCCGCTTGTGGTTGGGCCGGCTGATCCTATAACCTGACCTGGTTTTGCAGGAGTGGGGCCAACATAATAAATCGTTTGTCCTTCAATATTGAACGGAAGATCTTCCCCCTTTTCAAGGGCTTCAGACATTCTTTTATGGGCAGCATCTCTCGCTGTATAGATCGTTCCGCTAAGCAGCACCCGCTCACCTGCTTTTAAACTGAGCAGCAAATTTTCTTCAATAGGAATGGTCACTTTTATTGCTGACAAATTGCTTCCTCCTATAATCTGACTTCTTTATGCCTGCTTGCATGGCAATTTAAATTAATTGCCACTGGCAGCGCAGCAATATGGCAGGGCTCTATTTCAATTTTTACATCAAGGGCAGTTGTATTGCCTCCCATACCCTGCGGCCCTATGCCAAGTTTATTGATTTCTTCCATTAATTCATTTTCCAGCTGGGCAAGCTCAGGGCGTTCACTTCGGTGGCCAATTGGCCTGAACAATGATTTCTTTGCTAAATAGGCGCATCTTTCGAAATTCCCCCCAATCCCAACTCCAACCACCAAAGGAGGGCATGCATTAGGTCCCGCTTGTGCAACTGTATCAATGATGTACTTCTTAATGCCCTCGAGCCCATCAGATGGCTTCAGCATCTTCAAACTGCTCATATTTTCACTTCCGCCTCCCTTTGCGGACATGTGAATGATCAATTCATCTCCAGGAATCATTTCAAGATGAATGATGGATGGAGTGTTATATCCTTTGCTTTTTTCCCGGGTAATAGGATGATCAACGATTGAATGCCTTAGATAGCCATCTTCGTATCCTTTTCTTACTCCTTCATTGATTGCATCATAAATGCTTCCACCGGAAATATGGCACTCTTGGCCCATTTCCACAATGAATACCGAGACACCAGTGTCCTGGCACATAGGAACCCGTTCACTCTTTGCAATATCTGCGTTTTGAATGAGCTGCTCCAATATATCTTTTCCCGTTTCTGATTGTTCATTTTTCAAGGCATTTTGAAAAGCCTCAACGACGTCTTGGCCCAAATCAAAATTGGCTTCCTGGCATATTTTTGCTACCTGTTCAACAATCTCATCATAAGTAATGCTTTTCATGTAGCCTCCCCCTTTCATCTTTAAGGCATTTCAGCTTTCGAAGCTCCAGGAGCATATTGAATGCTTGTTTTTTGAATTCTGTTTTTGCCTTCCCATTCCTTCTTTTCTTCCTTAAAATCCTGAAGTTTGTGTGCCCCCGGCTCTCTTTTCTTGAGGCCGCAGCAAAAGCGGATGCCCATGCTGATCGAACTTTATCACGAGACTGGAGAGCCTGAATGCTGCTTTCATTCTCCAAATTTAATGCGATTTGGTTCAAATCATCTGCAGCTTCTTGCAAGGATTGGGAGGATCTTTCAATCCCCACTTTTTTCCACATAATTTCTTTTACTTTTTTGATTGCTTCAGCTTCATCAATCGTTGAAGAGTTATTTATCAATTCATTTATACCATAATCGAAAATATCGGAAATATTACCCATTGAATTCTCCTGTACAGCCACTCTTCCTGTGCGGCGGCCAAAAACAAGTGATTCAGTCAAGGCCCCGCCGCCTAGACGATTTGCTCCATGAAGTCCTCCAGTCACTTCTCCGCATGCATAGAGACGTGGGATATTGGTCCTTCCCCATTCATCTGTTTGCACACCGCCCATGCAATAATGCTGTACAGGGCTCATAATCCACTCACCCTGATGCCCTTTCAAACGCAGACGATACAAATAGGGACTATCACGTTTTAGGACTTCTTCTGCCACTTTAGAAAAATCAATCAGGACTTTATTTTCTTTAAACATCGCATAACTGAGTATATCTCTTGTTTCAAGCTCTTTCTTAGGGTATTTTTCCATAAACCGTTCGTGTTTTTCGTTTAAAAGATAAGCGCCTTTCCCAAAAATCCTTGTCATAACATGGATATTCGGGCTGCTGCAAACGATAGGGGTAAAATTGCACAAACTCCATATCAACAAGAATAGCCCCATACCTCCATGACATGCCGATTCCTTCCCCGGAAACATCTCTTGGATTATCGGAAGATTGATAGAGTCCTCCAAAACCGCCGGTTGCCAATATAACGGCTGGCGAATGAATAATGTGAAACCCCTTGCCTCTTTGGATCAATGCACCTTTTATTTGATTATGATCATTTATCAAGTCAACAACTGCAGACTGTTCATAAAAATCAATTCCTAGTTCCATTGCATATTTCCCCATTGATTTTGTAATATTTCTTCCAAGTCCTGTTCCTGCATAAACCCTTCTCGGAAAGGAATGGCCGGGAGTAATGATCACTTTTTCCCTTTCAAGGCTGATTCCAAATTTACTTTCTAATTCGTTCACCCTGTCTGTACATTCTTCTGCTAAAACTCTTGCTAACCTTTCATCAGATAAATGCCTGTTGCCTTCCAATATATCCTGGCAAAAATTGATCGGGGGAATCTCCAGGAGAAAAAATGGCCGAGTGTACACTATCTGAAATAACTGAAGATCCCCCAAGCCCTGCTTTTCCCTTTGTGATCAAAGCCACTGATGCTCCTTCTTCTTTAGCGGAATGGCTGCAGCCAAAGCCGCCTGGCCACCGCCGATTACCAATACGTCATATTGGTAATATTGTAACCCAATCATCTATTCAGCCAGCTCCTTAGTGCATAGCGATTTGCATCTTTATTTAATTCTGCGATAGCTGTTGTTAATGGAATCTCTTTCGGGCAAACCTGAACACAATTCTGGGAGTTCCCGCAGTTTGCTATCCCTTCCTCGCTAATGACAACTTCCAATCTATGATTCTTTTGCTGAGCTCCAGTTGGATGCATGTTAAAATACTTTGTCTGGCCTAATGCCTGAGGCCCAATAAAGGGAGAACCGCTATTAACATTGGGACAGGCCTCCAGGCAGCAGCCGCATGTCATACAGGTGGAATATTTATATGCTTCCTGCTGACCCTCTGAAGTAATCAGCGGTCCAGCTCCCATAGCATAAGTTCCGTCAATAGGTATCCAGCCTTTAATTTTCTTGAGGGCGCTAAACATCCTTTCTCTGTTCACAACGAGGTCCTTTTCAACAGGAAATGTTTCCATAGGCTCCAAAACGATTGGCTGTTCCAGGCGATCAACCAATGTAGAACATGCTTGCCGGACTTTTCCGTTTATTTTCATGCTGCATGCACCGCAGACTTCTTCCAGGCAATTATACTCCCAAACTACTGAGCTGACTTTTTCTCCCTGTACGTTAACCGGGTTTTTCTGTATCTCCATTAACGCTGAAATAACATTCATATTTTTACGGAAAGGGATATTAAATTCCTCCCAGTAAAACGCAGTATTCTCAGCATCTTTACGCTTGATCCTCAGCATAATATCGGCATCTGCCATATGATCACCTTCCTCTCTATGCGTTTGATGGTTCTTCTTTTTTCCCTGATGTGACAATGTCATATCTTCTTGGCCTTGGAGCTATATATTTAAGATCTACCGCCTCATAGGATAGGCTAGGTCCGAAGGGAGTATAGGTGGCAATTGTTGTTTTTAGCCAGTTCTGGTCATCTCTTTCCGGATATTCAGGCTTGTAGTGGGCTCCCCTGCTCTCATTCCTGTTAAGTGCTCCTACGGTAATAACCCTTGCAAGTTCAAGCATATTTTTTAGCTGGCGGACAAACGGAACTGTTCTGTTATGCCATCTGGAGGTATCATCTATACCAATGTTATGGAAGCGTTCCTGAAGATCCTGAAGCTTCTCATCTGTTCGCTGGAGCCGGTCGTTATATCTGACCACCGTAACATTGTCAACCATCCAATCACTCATCTCGACATGAAGCTGATATGGGTTTTCGGGTCCATTCAACTTATAAATCTTTTCAACCTCTTCCTCCTGCTTTCGCTGTTCATATTCATATAACGATGATGGAAGGTCTTCATATGATTTTTCAAGTCCATTAATATAGGTGACAGCATTGGGACCTGCCACCAATCCGCCATAGATTGCTGAAACTAATGAATTGGCCCCAAGCCGATTTCCTCCATGATATTGGTAATCACATTCTCCGCATGCAAAAAGGCCGGGAATATTGGTCATCTGATTATAGTCCACCCAAAGACCTCCCATTGAATAATGCATGGCAGGAAAGATTTTCATTGGCAGCTTTCTTGGATCATCACCAACAAATTTTTCATAAATATCAAGAATTCCACCCAACTTGCGCTGCAATAATTCCGCAGGCAGATGGGAAAGATCCAGGTAAACCATATTTTCCCCATTGATTCCAAGTTTGAGGTCTACACAAACATGAAAAATTTCCCGTGTTGCAATATCTCTAGGCACAAGATTCCCGTAAGCCGGATACTTTTCTTCGAGGAAGTACCATGGTTTACCATCACGGTAGACCCAAACTCTTCCTCCTTCACCCCGGGCTGACTCTGACATTAACCGGAGCTTATCATCTCCCGGAATAGCTGTTGGATGAATCTGTATGAATTCTCCGTTTGCATACCTGGCCCCTTGCTGGTATGCAATACTATGTGCGCTCCCGGTATTTATAATGGAATTGGTGCTTTTTCTAAAGATGTTTCCGATTCCCCCGGAAGCTAAGATAACAGCATCTGATTTAAAAGTTTGAATTTCCATTGATTTTAAATTTTGTGCAGCAATTCCGCGGCATCTTCCCTCATCATCTTTAATAAGGGATACTAATTCCCAATACTCATACTTTTCTATCAAACCTTCTGCTTCATATTTTCTGACCTGCTCATCAAGCGCATACAGTATCTGCTGACCGGTAGTCGATCCAGCAAAGGCTGTGCGGGAGTATTTAGCTCCGCCAAGCCTTCTGAAATCAATATGCCCCTCCTCTGTCCGGTTGAATTGAACGCCCATTCTGGCCAGTAAATAAATGATGTCCGGGGCAGCTTCACACATAGCTTTTACAGGCGGCTGATTTGCTAGGAAATCGCCTCCATAGATCGTATCATCGAAGTGTTCCCATGCAGAATCCCCTTCTCCCTTTGTATTGACTGCGCCGTTAATTCCCCCCTGGGCACACACAGAGTGGGAACGGCGAACCGGAACAAGGGAAAACAATTTCACCTTCGTTTTTGCTTCTGCTATTTTAATAGCGGCCATTAATCCGGCTAAGCCTCCGCCAATAACTATAATTTCCTGGTTCTTCATATGATCCCCTCTCCGTTTAAATCCTAATATTATGGTTCAAACTTAACTGATAAACGAGATTAAGCTTCCGATTCCCAAAGCTGCAAGTACAACAAATAATCCAAAACATAAATTACGGACAATTTTTTGGGAAGCTGGGCCAACTGTGATTCCCCAAGTAATTAGAGCAGTTGATGCCCCATTTGCAAAATGGTAGGTTGTGCTTAATACACCAGCAATATAGAAAATCATCATAAAAGGATTTGCCAAATGCTCGCCTACCAGCTGGTGATTCACTTGGGTTCCACTGATTGCAGGGCTAATTCTTAGTGCCCATACATGATAGATAACAAAAATAAAGGTGATCATTCCTGTTACTCTTTGCAGAAAGAAGTTAATATTTCGATTATATTTGTACACGTGAGCGTTTGGCTTGGAAATAAATGATAGATAGATTCCATAAATAGCATGGAACAGTAAAGGAAGAGCGATAAATCCAATCTCAAGAAAAAGCAGAAATGGCAGACTGAGCATAAACTGGACATGTTCATCATATTTTTCACTGCCCAAAATAGCCAAGGCGTTTCCCATTAAGTGCTGAACTAAAAAAAGGCCTAGCGGGATAAGTCCCGCTAGTGAGTGCAATCTGGTAAAAAAAAATCTCCCCCTTGAAGATGAAAGAGAAACTACTGTGTTTGTTTGCATTGCTCTTCCCCCAAAGCCAAAGACATCCATTCTGCAGTATCAATTTCCTCTAATCGCAAAACAGCCTGGATATGTTCATCCGTGTTCCATATCTTGTCCAAGGTCATTGTTTTAAACTTTTTAATCAGCTCTTCCCTAGAGGCAGGCTTCTCCGGATCCCCTTTAGGATAATCAGTTGCTTTACAGAAGATGCTGCCATCATTCAGCGTAATGACAACCTTTGCACCCCATTTTTCCGGATACGCATTTTCATAATATGGATCCACAGCAACAGTGACTTTTTTCATGAGCTCACGTACTTCAGGAGATTGTAAAATTTCTTCATTATAATCGATTATAGATGCAGACCCTTTAAGAGCGATTAAGGCTGAACAAAATTGGCTGCTGAATTTAGAAGCATATACGGTCTCAGGATTTGGGTTATCTGTGATATTCAGCACAGTCTGGTAGGTGAGAATGGAAATATTTTGTATGTGTTCATAGCTGAGGCAGTTTTCCTTCATGATGGCTTGGACACAATCCATTGCAGGGTGGGTGTGGCGGCAGGATGCATGTATTTTAAAGCTATTTTCAATTATCTTATACTCCTTGCCAAGGTTCTTGGTGATCTTCTCTGAATCATATTTTTCTGACATCGCATTGAAAAATCCTCTTCTGCCTTCAAGGATCCTGGAGGCAGAGGTAAAGTCTTTTTTCGCCAGCAAGGCTGCCAGCACTCCATTGTATGCAGCTTTAGCCGTATGAAGCTGTTTTGTATTTGCCCCATCCTCAATAAATTCCCATAATCCTGCTGCCTGGGAGCCAGCATTTCCAAGAGCATACATCGTTTGCTCAACGGTTAGGTTCAAAAGCTTTGCCGCTGCCGCAGCGGAACCGAAAGTCCCGCATGTTGCTGTGTTATGCCAGTAATAATAATGTGAAGGCGAGACGGCCTCACCTATTCTATAGCAAATTTCATATCCAACAGCTACAGCGGTAATTAATTCTTTTCCGTTTAAGTTATAGGCTTCAGCTACAGCAGCAGCTGCAGGAATGACAACTGTTCCTGCATGTATAATCGACGATTTATGAATATCATCCAGTTCTACAATGTGGCTGGCAGCTGCGTTGACTAAACAGGCGTTGCCAACAGAAGATTTCCCTCCGGTAATAAGGGTTGCTTGCTCGTTTCCTCCCCACTCCTGTACCAATTCCAATATAGTTTGAATCGGTTTTTCACCCTTGCCTGCCAGTGCAGATCCATACCAATCCAAAATACATAGTTTTGTAAATTCCACAACTTCTTTTGGCAAATCCTCATATTTTACTTCAACTGCATATTCAGCCAAACTTTTCGATATCATTTTGCCTCACCTACCTTTGAACCTAATACCTTTTGCAAAACGCTGATGATATCGTCGTACTTTTCAACCACATGCGCCCCTGATTCTTTAAGCGCTTTCATCTTTAAGGAAGGTCGGCCCGTATTGCCTGAAATCATTGCTCCCGCATGGCCAAAAACTGTTCCTTCAGGCATGGATTCTGTAAACTTCCCGGCAACAAATGAAATTAGCGGCTTTGTAAAACCTCCTTCTTTAAGCAATTGAGCAGCCTCTTCTTCAAAGGATGTACCAGGCTCTGAAAAAGTAACAACCGCTTCTGTTTCCTCATCTTTTTCAAACAAAACAAGAAGGTCCCTAATGGTTGTTCCGATCAGACTATCTCCGCCAATCCCTATGCTGGTTGTAACACCAAAGCCTGCTCTTTTTACCATCCAGGATGTTTCGGCAGTCATTCCGCCGCTTCTGGAAATAACACCGACATTTCCAGGAATGAAACACCTTTCAGGGCGGTCACCACCGATGGACCCCATTTTGATCCGGTCCTTAGGGTTAATCATGCCGACAGTATTAGGCCCAATGATCGTTACATTTTCTTTCCGTGCAGCATAAAGCAGCTTTACTGCATCATGCTGAGGTATATTTTCTGTTGTAACAACAATCAGCTTAATTCCATTGGAAATTGCTTCGAGAACAGCATCCAATGCAAACGCAGGAGGCACAACAATAAGAGTTGCATTAATACCATGCTTTTTTACTGCTTCGGCCACCGTATCGTATACTGGAACCCCTTGCACATACTGCCCGCCTTTTCCCGGTGTAATGCCTGCATAAATCCTCGTACCATAGGCAAGTGTATGGCTGACAATCATAGAAGCTTCACGGCCAGTTATTCCCTGTACAGCCAGTCTGGTGTTTTGATTGATTAAAATGGGCATTTTAGGACACTCCTCTCATCTTTTTAACCATCTCTGCAGCTGCTTCTTCTATCGTTAAATCTTCACCAAAATACGTAATGCCTGCTTCCTGGAAAATTTTCTTTCCTTCCTCATCATTAACTCCTGCTTCCCGCACAACGATTGGAAAGACTTTAGGATCGATTCCTAATTCCTGAATGGCTGTTACAATCCCCTTGGCCATCACGTCTATTTGTGTATTATTGGTGATGTTATGAGCGACAAATAATCCTTTGACTCCTTGTTTTGAGAGGATGCCCTTTGTTAATCCTTTTACTTTCTCTTCAGGCGGATTGCCTCCCGTTTCCGTGTAATTTGCCGGCACAACTCCTAAATTGGCAAGAGCATCAAAGCTTAATAAACTTCCTCCTCCACCACCGCACATAAATCCGATTTCCCCGCCATCCATTTCGGTATAACGTGCAGTCCCGCGATAATCAGCGTCATTGACTTTTACCATTTCCTTCTCCAGCTGTGTTAAAGGCCTCCAGGAACGCTCGCTTCCTGATTCAACCATGCCTTCAAGTTCCGGATGGCGGTATAGGGCTGAATCATCTACACCCATAACAGAGGCAGCTGCCATAACCTTTTCATCTTTGGTGAGAACCAATGGATTGATTTCAAGAATATAGCAGTCATATTTCAAGAACACCTGATATAACTTGCAAAGAATTGCCGCAGCCTTCGTTAATGGTTTTCCAGTTATCCCTAATTCGCTCCAGATTTCTTTCGCCTGGAATGGATGAAGCTCATTAAAGGGTTCTACATGATAGATTACTACCTTTTCCGGTGCATCTTTTACCAAGTCTTCTACCTCTACTCCGCCTTCTGTAGTAACAATAATAGCAGGAACCTGTTTTTGCGGATCGATTGTAATAGATACATACCATTCTTCATCTATATCAATCTTTTCTTCTATCAATACTTTTTCTACCGGGAAATTTCTAACTGTCATTTGAAAAATCTCATCAGCTTTGACTTTTGCCTCTTCTACTGTATCGGCAAACTTAATCGCCCCGGCTTTTCCTCTTTTTCCTACTGGTACAAGTGCTTTTATCACACAGGGCTTTACTAAATGCTGATCAATAATTTGTTCACTGCTGGAAATAACGGAATGGCCAGGTACGGGTATTCCATTCTCTTTTAGAATGGTTTTACTCGCATCTTCCAACATTCTGCCCATTTGCATAGTCCTCCCCTTGGAAATTGGATCCAATTTATAAAAAAAGGGAATTTACTTCCCTTCTTTTTTTATACTTTCTATTAATGACTTTCCTGTTCGATATATGTGTTTAGAGACAATATTAGCGGCAGTATCTTTATCTTTCTTGATAACGGCTTCAAGAATTTTTCTATGTTCAGTGTTGGAGTTTTCAATTTGCCCGTTTAAAAGGTGTGGGGTTTGCTGCGGAAGGCCGTTCCACAAGGTCCCAATAAATGAATTAAGACGTTCCCAATTACACCTTTTTACGAGCAAGCGGTGAAAATCAATGTTATACTGTACGAAAGCGTCTGCATCATTGGCATTCTCCATTTCAGCAACAAGGGAAGAGAGCTGTGCGATATCTTCTTCTGTTAATAAATCAACACTTTGGTAAACAGCCATTTTCTCGAGCTCTGATCTAAGGGCATATATTTCTTCAATGTCCTCTATGCTGATTGATTTCACTACAGCGCCTTTATGTGGCTCAAGCTTAATAAGACCCTCAGATTCCAGCTTTCTAAATGCTTCCCGGACGGGCATTCGGCTAACGCCCATTTTGTCCGCCAAATCTGATTGCTTTAACCTCTCGCCAGGCTTAAAATCCCCTCTGATAATTGCTTCTCTTATGACATTGCATACTTTTAAGTGGAGTGTATCTCTATTCTCAATTCGTAAATCCTGATTCATAGACATATTTCAAATACCTTTCCTTATCCTAATTTAGCTTTAGGATACAGGATCCAAAAGTTATTGTCTATACTTTTCTGACATTTTAATCAATTTTATAGATTTAAATTCGCCTGCTGGTTTTTGCTCCAGGTACTCAAGCAGGAAGCGAGCGGTTCGATACTACTCGTCGCTTAACGCAGGCGGGCTGATCGGAACTTCCGCGGAACAAGCATTAGGCATGAACTCCATGAGGAAATGCGATTGCAGTTTCGAGAATCGGGTGATTAATGCTCAAATCTAAAATCTTTAATAGAGCTAGTTTTATAAAAAACCGATCCAGTTCCACCAAGTTACAGCAGTTAACATTGTAACTAGTACCATAATAATGGTCATATAGATTCCTGGAACAATAAACTCTTTCTGCTGAATCTGGCCTGTACTATGAACAATTATATTGGGAGTTGCTTCAACTACAAGAATATATCCATGCAGGCATGCGAGTGAAGCCGTTAGACATATTAATACCGGATCTGCACCTGACTTGTCTGACAGCCCGATAAAAATAGGAATAAGCGTTACAACTGCTGTTGAGACATTGGCAACTGCCAAATGCAGAATTTGCGTAATAATTAATATGGAAGCAACAGCAATAATTGGAGAGCGAAGCAGATCGATGATCCAGCCCACACTCAAAGTAGCCCCAACGAGTTCAGCTGCGCCCGAATGATTAAAAGCATAGCCAAGCGATAATGTTACACCCATTATGAGAATAGTATCAAAATTGATTTTCACCATGTTAGCCCATTTTGAACAGCCCACACCTGGAAATGCCATTAATATAACACCTATCAGGGTAGGTATGCTTGGGTGGAGACCATGCAGGGGTTCAATGAACCATAAACCTACAATCAGAATTAAAATTCCGATGCATTTTTTCTCATCTGTATTGATAGTTCCTAACTCCTTCAGCTTCCTGTTCATTTCCTCCTTCAAATGATGAAATTCTTCATTTTCTTTTGGCAAGGGAAAGGACTTGATTAATACCAGCCAGGATAACGGAATTAAAAGCAGCCAAATGGGAACCGTGTACATAAACCATTGTAAATAAGTTATTTGAATCCCTAAAAACTGCTTCAATAATTCTACAGTCAAAATATTCCCGATTGCTGCCGTCATGACTATCGTTCCGCTGATTGTTCCGCCAAATGCAACACCAAGCAGAATCATTTTCCGCAGGTTTCCATCCTTCTTTACCCCTATATGGTCGAGCGCCATTAAAGCAACAGGTAAAATCAGGGTAGTCCTTACAGCTACTGCAGGGATAAAAAAAGCCTGCACCTGAGGGATGAGCAAAATGCTCGCCAATAAACCTTTTGCTGTGCCGGCCCACTTCGCCAAAATTAAATATCCCAGTCTCTTAGCAAGTGGGGTATCATTAACACCTCTTGCCAGCATCATTCCCCCTATTATCAAAAAAATGGCTGGTGAGGAAAAACCGCTGAAGATAATATCCATGGTCACAATTTTAAATAACAGCATTAACACTAGCAGCAGTAAAGCAGTAACGCCGAGCGGCAAAGGTTCAAATGTCCAGTAAAAGACACTTAAGACTAAAAGGGCGAGCATTATTTTGGCAGAATCACTGCTTCCAGGCAGAACAGTGTAAATAGATGCAGACAGAGCAGCACCCAGCATCAGGGTAAATGTTTTTGAAGACCCAATGGAATTTACCCAGGATGACTTTGGCATAAAATTCACTTTTGCCTTGGTATTCGGAGAACCCAATTTACTCTCCTTCTTTCTTTTTCCTAAATACGGCTGGCTGATTCAACTGGTGTGCACAGCTGAAAAAATCCTTCCAAATCTTCTATTTCTTCTAGGCGGTATACCTGATCAATAAGTAATTCTTTGGCTTCTTCTCTGATGATATTTCCAGTTACATCCTTGAATTTTTCAATCAATTGCTGATCAGTCATTGGCAGATCCATGCTGCCTGTAGCATGCTCAACGTAATGGCTGAGTTCCCTGCCATCTGTCAATTTTACCGTTAATCTGACCTGGTCTTCTTTAATACTCTCATCAATCGTTAGGTGTATTTTTGACCTTAAAGCCTTTACTTTCGGATTATTAACGAAATCGTCTGTAAACTCATTCACGCCTGCTTTTAAATGAAGGAACCCTGCTGCAACGCAATGGTAAACACTAAATTTCCCTTCAAGTCCTGTCTTAAAATCAGTTTTTCCGGTCAGTTCTTTAACTAGCGGATGTCCTGTAACCTGAATTTCTTCCACTTCTTCTGCTTTTAGGTTATGTGCTTTCTGAATGGCAATGATTCCATCAATGGCTGGATGGGTGACAATGCCGCTGGCAAATGGTTTATAGCTGTTTTTCTCAATTTCCCATTTATCTCCCCAGTTATCTGTCAGCAGTTCCATTTTAGTTTCTTCTGATAAAACATTGATAAATCCGCGCTCTGCTTCCAATGCTTGTTTAGAACTTGTAAACCCTTCGCCTGCAATGAATGCAGCAAGCATCCCATTCATCGCTGCTTTTCCTGGATGATAAGGCTTTGTCATTGTTCCAAACATTTCCCTTAACCCGGTAGGATCGGTTGCGGCTATCCCAATAGCAAAAGAAGTCTTCTCCTCGTCAAGCCCTAAGAGCTTGCTCATTGCTGCAGCAGCGCCAATTCCTCCAACGCTGCCGGTAATATGCCAGCCCCGCCAGTAGTGGGAAGGGTATACAGCCAGGGCAAGTCTAGCCTGAACCTCACAGCCTAAAATAAATGCCTCTAAAACCTCTTTCCCGGTTTTTTTCTTATATTGGCTATAAGCTAATACAGCAGGAAAAACAGGGGAAGAAGGGTGAAGAACTGTTTCAAGCAGTGTGTCATCAAAGTCATAAATATGGGAAGACATACCGTTTAACAAAGCTGCGAAAAGCATATCAGTCTTTTCATTTCTTCCAAGAATAGATGCCTGCGGGCTGCTCTCCATCAATCTTGATACATTTAGCACTTTGTCCATTGAATCATGATAGGCTGCTCCAATAGCAACACCGAGCCAGTTTAATAGACTTCTCTTTGCTTCATATACAGCACTTCTGCTGATTTGTCCAAAATTTGTATGGTTGATATTTCTGGCAATTTGGCTGGTTACCATTTTCATCTCTCCTCTTAAAAACCTGAATATTGTAAAAGCCCTTTTGCTTTTTTATATACAGGATAATCCACTAATTTATTTCTTACCGAAATGGATGCATGGCCCTTTAGTTCAGCCTCTTCAAACGCTTCTACAATTTCTCTAGCTTCTTGCAGAACTTTTTCGTCCGGAGTAAAGACATTATGGATTACATTTAGCTGTTTTGGATGGATGGCCAGTTTGGATTTAAATCCGGAATTTCTTGCTCTTAAAGCCTCTCTGCTTAACCCTTCCTCATTAGAAAGATCAGGATATACTGCATCTACTGGACTGCCGATCCCGGCTGCTCTCGATGCATTGACAATTTGGGATCTGGCATAATAAAGTTCTTCTCCGCCATCGGTCAATTCACAATCTATATCCAGGGAATAGTCAATAGAACCAAACACCAGCCTTGGAACCAGAGAATGAGAATTTGCAATCTCATAGGCAAAGTGGACGCCCGAAGCTGTTTCAATAAGGGGCAGTACTTCAAACCGATCCTCTTTTCTGCCCGATCTCTCAAGGAGCTCAAGCACTGATTGGCAGATCACTTTCATATTGCTGCCACTTTCGGCTTTTGGAACAATGATTCCATTAGCACCTGATTCCACCGCACACTCGATATCACTTCTCCAATACACTGTAGTAAAGTCATTGATTCTAATGTATACATCTTTATTGACAAGATGATTTAATAAGTAATTTTTTGCTCTTTCCCTTGCAATCTCTTTTTCATTTATGGCAACAGCATCTTCCAGGTCAAAAATTACGCTGTCTGCTCCACTTGATAATGCTTTACCCATCATTTTTTCAGATATAGCAGGTACAAATAAATAGGAACGCTTTGCTGACATTAATGCTCCTCCTTAATGGATATTGGATCCGATCTTAATTAAGAGGCAGCTTACTCAATTACTTGAGTAAGCTCGTTCCCTGCTCTCATAATGTGATTTTCAACGAGCTGCCTTAGCATAATTGGATCCATTATTTCTAGTGCTCTTAGCATCTGTTTATGCTCTTCATTTGAGACGAACATTGTTTTTGGTATAAGGCTTGGAACATGAGCCGGATATCCCTCAATAAATTCCTTTGTCAGCAATTTGATTTTTTTCCAGTTGCATCCTTTTTGCAGAAGTAAGTGAAATTGATGGTTATGGGTGATAAAGGAATCCATATCATTGTTGCCAATATCCTGGTCCATTTTTTCAACCAAGGTGTGCAGCTCAGCCTTATCCTCTTTAGTAAGAAAATTCATCGATTTTTGAACAGTGATGCCCTCCAGGAGTGCCCTCAGATAATATAATTCTTCTATATCTTCTCTTCTAAAACCAATTACCTGGGCTCCTTTATGGGGGAGAAAGGCTACTAGTCCTTCCCTCTCGAGACAGCGGAGAGCCTCTCTTACAGGCATCCTGCTCACCCCAAATCTTGTAGCTAATTCATCTTGAATCAATCTTTCCCCCGGTTTATAAACCTGGTTGAAAATAGATTCCCTAATCATATCTGTAACTTTTTCTTGTAATGTATGAAACTCTTTTACCTGATTCATTTAAAAACTCCTTAAGCACTATAAAAACTGCCAAGAATTATTTAGCTAATAACAGTGAAATCTGCGGGAAAATAACAATTAATATAAGGGCCAACACCATAAGTGCGAAGAAAGGCAGGACTCCCCTTACTACTTCCCCTACTTTTTCCCTTGTGATTCCGCTTACAACAAAAAGGTTCAAACCGACTGGAGGCGTAATCATTGCCAACTCCATATTAATCGTCATGATGATCGCAAAGTGGATAATATTAATATCAAACATCACTAGAACCGGAAGCAGGATTGGCAAGGTGATTAAGATAATTGCAACAGCTTCCAGGAACATTCCCAGCACGAAGAACATTAAATTAACACCAATCATAAAGATCCATTTGTTCGTTGTGCTTTCTTCAATCCATGCCGCGAAACTTTGCGGTACTTGCTCCGTCGTCAAGAACATTCCGAAGATCATGGCTGACGCAATAACAAGGAAGATCATCGAAGTAATATTGATGGATTCCTTAAGTACTTCCCTGAATTTAGGGAATGACATTTCTTTATAGATAAATACTGAAACAATGATTCCATAGAAACATGAAACAAATGCTGCTTCAGTTGGGGTAACAATCCCAGAGTAAATTCCTCCGAGAATAATAACAGGAAGAAGAAAACCCCAAATGGCCTTATAGGTTTTTTTCAAGCGTACATGCATTGGCTCTTTCGGCAATTTACCATAGTTATTAATGCGTGCGTTAACAATTGCAGAAACAAGTAAAATACCGCCTAGCAATAAACCCGGGATAATCCCTGCAGCAAAAAGTTTACCTACAGATTCTTCTGCAACAGACGCGTAGATGATTAATGGGATGGAAGGAGGAATCAGAATTCCAAGTGTCCCAGCTGCTGCAACTAATCCCATAGCATAGCGTTTGCTGTAGCCTGCTTTTACCATTCCAGGAATCATAATGCTCCCGATTGCTGCTGCTGTAGCTGGACTTGAACCGGAAATTGCAGCAAAAATCATACATGCAAGAATGGTAACAACCGCAAGACCTCCGCGAATATGGCCGACCCAAGATTTTAGAGCTTCAATCAAATGAAAGGATATACCGCCTTTTGACATAATGATTCCAGCAAATACAAACCCTGGAATAGCCATTAGTGTTGCTGAATTTAAGGAGTTAAACATTTTTTGGATGACAGTATATAGGGTAAAGTCGATCATGGACAGAGCTACAACACTTGATAGCCCTAAGCTGACCGCAATAGGAACTCTAATGAGGCAAAGAATGGCAAAGACCAAAAATAATACTAGAACCGGACTCATGCTCCCACTCCCTTCTGATCGGTTTCTTTCTTATTTAACTCCTGCATTTCTTCATAAAGGTTTTCAAGTTCTCCTGTAATTTCACGTTTATCCCCTGTAAATGCCCGATAAGCCTTCACAATAAAGTAAACCCCAAGCAAACTCATTCCAACAGGCAGAACCAAATACGTAATCCAAATTGGAATCCCGACATCGATGGTTGTGATCCCCTGCTCTTTTGAAAGCGTTATCAATTCAAGGGATGAAAAAGCTAGGTAAAAGGTGAAGCACGCTCCTATAATATTACTAATACCGGCAACGATCTTTTTTAATTCTTTTGGCAGCATATCAAACAATAACTCTACCTGAATGTGACGATTGTCTTTTAAAGCCATTCCAAACCCAATAAAAATAGACCAAACGAGAAGAAATTCAAAAATCTCAGTGACCCATGCCTGTGGCGCATTTAACACATATCTGGTAAAAACACCATATAAACTGACAACTACTCCTCCAATAAATAGCAATCCAGCTGCGCCTTCTTCGATGTGATCAAGCCATTTAAAGAGCTTCATACAATCAACTCCTTTTTCGGATTGTATCCAATCCTTGCTTGGTTTCTTTTTCAATATACAAGAAACAGAAATAAAAATAAACAGAAAATTTTATTTTTTTATTATTTTTTGTGTATTCACAATATTCTACTGATTTGTTATACTATTTTTATCATCCTGTATTAGCACCTCGTAATATTTGTTTTGTATCCAAAATCCAAAAAGGAGGTCGAAAGGTGGTATTAAAAGAAAGTACTTTGGCACTAAGAAAAAAATCCTCTTTAGTCAATGAAAATCAGAAAAATAATGATCTTGACCAAAGAAGAAAAAAGGTTCCTTCTTTACATAAGGGGCTTAAAGGAGATGTTCTTATTTGAATGAAAATATTGGCTTTATCGGACTAGGGAAAATGGGTCTGCCAATGGCAATGAATCTCCTTAAGAACGGATACTATGTTTTTGGCTCTGATGTTAATGAAAACGCATTAATTGAACTCCAGGCATTGGGTGGAAAAACCGGGGGTGTAAAAGATTGGATTGATAAAGTAAAGTATGTTGTTTTAATGCTCCCTTCCTCTGTTATCGTTAATAAGGTAGTGGAAGAAATCATTGACGCACGATCTTCGAGTACGCCCAAAGACCAGGATTCTCTCATAATTATTGATATGAGCAGTTCTTATCCTGCTGATACGAGAGAGAATAGCAGTAAACTGGAACCCTATAATATAGGCTTTGTTGATGCTCCTGTAAGCGGCGGAGTAAAAAAAGCAGTTGATGGGACATTGACGATTATGGCCGGCGGATCAGCTGAACAATTCGAACAATGTAAGCGCTTGCTTGAGTCCATGGGCACCAGTATTACATTAGTTGGGCCATCCGGAAGCGGCCACTTAATAAAATCAATTAATAATTACTTATCAGCTACCCATCTTTTAGCATCCTGTGAGGCTGTGCAATTGCTGGAGAATTTTGGTGTGGTTCCTGAAAAGGCAGTCAATGTCATTAATCAAAGTACCGGCAGGAGCGGCTCAACAGAATACAAGTTCCCAAGTTTCATTTTGACAGAAACTTATAATTCAGGGTTTTCTCTGGAATTGATAAAAAAAGACATAGGTATGGCAAATCAGCTTTTTAAAGATGCTGATGCTGCTACATCACTGCCACAGATCGTATTTCAAAAGTTCAGTGAAGCAAGCAATGCATTAGACAAAGATGCTGACCATACAGAAATAAATAAATTTGTCTCAAGTTATTTATTAAAAAGGGGGATTCTAAATGAAGAAAATGAAGAAATTGTTCCTGGGGGCTCTTGCTCTGGTAATGATGTTCACCCTCGCGGCGTGCGGCAATTCTGAGAAAACTGAAGGTTCAGGCAGCGGTGCTGAAAGCGATGGAGTTCAAGAGATAACAATTAAAATTGCTCACGTTGTAGCTGAAAATACTCCAAAACATCAAGGTGCTCTAAAAATGAAAGAGGTCATTGAAAAAGAGTCAGACGGCAAGATTAAAGTACAAGTGTACCCTAACAGCTCTTTATTTGGCGATAAGGATGAATATCAAAATCTTGTTGCAAACAATGTTCAATTCATTTTGCCTGATATGTCTAAGCTTGTAGGGAATGACCCTGGATTTAATATCCCTGCAATGCCTTTCCTTTTTGAAAGCGATGAAGCTGCAAATGCGTTCTGGGATGGCGAAAAAGGGCAGGAAATTTTTAAGCGCCTTGAAAAAGATGGAGTACTTGGAATGGCCATGTGGCCAAATGGCGCAAAGCACATGACTAATGATAAAAAGGCGATCAAGAAGCCAGGGGATTTAGATGGAATGAAGATTCGGACTCAAGGTGGACAATTGCTTGAAGCGATCTATGCTGAATTAGGAGCTGGTTCAGCTTCCATTCCTTTCGGTGAATTATATACTGCCCTTCAGCAGGGAACAGTTGATGGACAGGAAAACACTTTCAGTAACATTGAATCCAAAAAGTTTGATGAAGTGCAAAAATATATGACGATAATGGGGCATACCCGTGTTGACTATGCTTTGCTGACTAATACAAAATTCTGGGAAGGCTTAAATGATGAAACAAAGGCAATTGTACAAAAAGGTGTTGACGAAGGAACAAAGCTGGCAAGAGAGTCTGCTAAAAAGCTTAATGACGATGCCTTGGCAAAATTAAAAGACAATGGGCAAGTTGAAATCAATGAGCTTTCTGATGCTGAAATTGAAGAATTCAAAAAGACTCTTGAACCAATTTACAATGAGTGGGCTGAAAAAATCGGCAAAGATATCATTGAGGATGCTGAAAGCAAATAAAACTGCTTTTTTAATAGTGAGATTCAAAGGGCAACCGCACCAGTTAAGGAGCGGTTGTTTTTTAATAATTCAAAGTCATGTCTATTAATTATTACTGCAAGAACAGGCTCCCTGTCTCCCTTGAAAAAAAAGAGCATGGAGAAATCCCTTCCTGCAAAACTATTAAAAATAAGACTGGATTCCCTTGTTGTTTTTTCACCCTGTTGTTTGGAGCGGAAAGCAATCGATCCCTGAAAATGATTTCGCTCGTGAAGCTTATTCAATATCATGAGTACGGCTTATAGGTGGACAAATCAAGATCAAGACGACGGGGAACGCAAAGAACCGTCCACTATAGCTTGAAGCCAGTTGCGAAAATAAACAGTAAATATAACAAACCCTACAATAAAAAAGAATCCCAGATTGAAAAACTGGGATTCTTTTATTACAACGATATTAAGAGTTAAACTGAAACCGCCTTTTTAAGCCGTCTGCATATCTCGTCTGCAACCTCTTCTGTTGAAGAAGTCCCTCCAATATCAGGAGTCTTTATACCATCATTTGTGACGTCCTCTATTATATCGAGAAGCTTACTGCCTAATTCCTCTTCACCAAAGTGGTCCAGCATCATTTTGGCGGTCCAAATTTGTCCAATTGGATTAGCAATTCCTTTTCCTACTATATCAGGTGCGGAGCCGTGTACCGGCTCAAACATGGAAGGATACTTTCCGTTAAGATTGATATTAGCTGCAGGAGCAATTCCAATACTCCCCATAATTGCACCTCCAATATCAGTTAATATGTCCCCAAATAGGTTGCTGGCTACAATGACATCAAATATTTGTGGACGAGTTAAAAAAAATGCAGCAAGTGCATCAATATGATAAGAAGCAGTCTGTACATCCTGATACTCTTCCTTGACTTCGTTAAATACTTCATCCCAGAATGGCATAGAATGAAAAATCCCATTAGACTTGGTAGCTGATGTCACATGGCCTCTTCTTTTCTTTGCTAGTTCGAAGGCATAGTGCATCGCTCTTTCTGTTCCCTTTTTTGTAAAAATAGCATTCTGGATGGCCAGTTCATCATCACCTTTATGAATTCTCCCGCCTACCTCACTATACTCTCCCTCACTGTTTTCCCTGACTACAATTAAATCAAAATCATTAGGGTTGACTAGCGGCGACTTTAACCCTTTAAAATACTTTGCAGGACGAATATTAATAGATTGTTCAAATTCCCTTCTAATCTTAATTAACAGACCCCATAAGGCAATGTGGTCTTGCACTAAAGCTGGATTACCGATGGCACCAAGAAAAATAGAGTCAAAGTTTTTTAATATTTTTAAGCCATCATCTGGCATCATCTTTCCGTGTTCCACATAATAATCACTGCTCCAAGGGAAAGATTGAAAATCAAATTTTATTCCACCGTGAACTTCTGCAACTGTTTCTAATACCTTTAAAGATACAGGTACTACTTCTTTTCCAATTCCATCCCCCGGTATTACGGCAACTTCAAATTTTTTCATCATCACACAGCTCCCTTATTTGTTTTTTGTTTGAAATTTTCATACTTTGCAATCTCCTGCTGGTATAAATCGTCACCGTTTGAATCATAAGCTACAAGCAAAGGGAAATCCTGAACTTCTAATCTTCTTATCGCTTCTGGTCCTAAGTCTTCATATGCAACCACCTGGACAGCTTTCACTCTCCTGCTTAGAATGGTTGACAATCCACCAATGGCTGCAAAAGAAACTGCGCCATGTTTCTTGCAGGCATCCTTCACCATATCTCTCCTTGGCCCTTTGCCAATCGTTCCGACAACCCCATATTCGTACATTGCGGGTGCGTATGGATCCATCCTAAATGCAGTAGTCGGTGCCACCGGTCCTATTACCTGACCAGGCTTTGGAGGACATGGACCTGCATAAAAGATGACTTCCCCTTTTAGTTCCACTGGCAAAGGCTTATTATTTTCAAGCAGCTCTACCATTCTTTTATGCGCAGCGTCTCTGGCCATGAAAATCGTTCCTGTAAGCAGTACAGTATCGCCAATTTTTAATTTTTTTATATCTTCCTTGGTTATAGGTGTTTGCAGCCTGTATTCCGGCAATCGAATCCCTCCTTTCATTCATTTAAATAACAATAGTTTTCTTTCTTGCAGCATGGCACTGAATATTAACTGCCACAGGCAAGGCTGTAATATGGCATGCGAATGTTTCAATAGGCACCCATAATGCTGTGCTCGTCCCGCCAAGTCCCTGCGGTCCAATCCCTGTATCATTAATGGCTTCCAGTAATTCCTTTTCAAGCTCTGCAATATGAGGGTCAGGGTGGTGAACACCAATCTCTCTTAGCACAGCATGTTTCGCAAGAGATGTTACTTTATCAAAACTGCCTCCAATCCCCACGCCGACCACAACGGGCGGGCATGCCTTCCCTCCAGCATCTTTGATTGTCTGAAGGACAAAATTCTTAACACCTTCGACACCTTCTCCTGGAAGCAGAAATTTCATGGCGCTCATATTCTCACTGCCTCCGCCCTTTGGCAGGACAGTAATCTTAATTTGATCCCCATGTACAATTTCGGTATGTACGACTGCTGGGGTATTATCTCCTGTGTTTATCCGAAGCAAAGGATCTCCTACAACAGATTTGCGCAAATATCCTTCTCTGTATCCAGTCCGAACTCCTTCTTGAATGCAATCTAAGTAATTTCCGCCTATAATATGCACATCTTGCCCGATCTCAACAAAAACAACAGCCATTCCCGTATCATGACAATAAGGCATATGATTAGTTTTAGCTTCTTCAGCATTCTCCATCAGCTGCTGAAGAATGGACTTCCCAATAGGTGAAGCCTCTGTTTTTTCGGCTCGTTTAAACCCTGCCAGAACATCATCGGGCAAATAGTAGCACGCTTCCCAGCAAAGTTTGGCAACGCTTTCAGTTAAAAGCTCAGCATTCACAATCCTCATTTAATCTCCTCTTTTCCCTCCAAAAGATATATCAGGTGTTTTAAATCCTCCTGGGTATGTTCCTTTAAACATTGTGCCTCGCTCATCTCCCTCAATATTTAAAAGCCTGTAATAATAAATTAATGAATGAAGTTCATCCACTAGTATTTTTAACCTTTCATTATCACTAATTAAAATGATTTTCAAATGAAATTGTGTGTTCCACTTTACGATTTCTTCCTTATCATTTTTTTCGATTGCCGCTTCTGTTCCAGCTAAGATTATTTTCAGTTCTTCAATTTGCGCCTCTGTTGCCCGCTCTGCTGCCAGAGCTACAGCAGCAGATTCAAGTGCAATCCTGCAGCCGTAAATATCTCTGACATCTTTTAAAGTTGGCTTATATACCGTTAATTGAGAATTTTCATCCATAATCAGAAGGCCCTCATTAATTAAAGTCCTAATCGCTTCTCTAACAGGGCTGCGGCTGATAGAGAATTGCTTGGCAAGCTGTGCTTCAAATAATCGGTCTCCTGGTTTATATTCTCCGTGCCAAATTCGCTCTTTAATTTCTTGCTGAATTTACAGGTAAAACGGAAGTGCTTTCTCAAGAGGTTTCTGGCTCATATTTACCCCCAATAAATTTTCCTGTCGGCTGTCGACACCTTAATTATCTAAAAACTAATTAATTAAATAATGAAACACCATTTCTAATTAACCTTTCAGAATGGTGTTTCATAACTGTAAGTACGGCTAGCAGATTATTATTCTTCTATTCCCATTTCCCTAAAAATCTCTTGGGCAGTTTTAAAGCTATCCAATGATGCCGGTACTCCGCAATAAATGGCAGTCTGTAAAAATATCTCCTGAATCTCTTCTTTTGTAACCCCATTATTGATTGCACCGCGCAGGTGAAGCTTTAATTCGTGCGGACGGTTTAAAGCTGTCAGCATAGCTAAATTAATCATGCTTCTCGTCTTTTTAGGAAGCCCTTCTCTAGTCCAAATTTCTCCCCAGCAATATTCCGTAACTAATTCCTGAAGAGGCTTGGTAAAACTGGTAGCGTTTTTAATTGAGTTATCAACATATTCAGCCCCTAAAACTTCACGCCTTACTTGTAATCCGTCATCAAATTTTACACTCATTTTAAATCCTCCTCCTTATGTTTTAAAAAAAATGTCCCCAATGCAATTGCCACTGTCTGCCCTTTTTCATCCAGAATTTTGCACTCTGAAACAACAGTACTTCTGCCAAGATGTACTATTGCAGGTTTGGCATACAACTTTGCTCCTTTGCCAGGCTTTATATAATTCATTTTCAATTCCAAGTTGTAGACTTCGGAATCTTGTGGTATCTGGGTCATTATGTGGAAACCAATAGATACATCTGCCAATGTATAGAGAGCTCCTCCTTGGGCAACATCATATGTATTGGCATTTTGCATACCCAATTCCATGCTCATTTCTTCATTTTCTTCAAAACCGATCCCTAAAAGTCTCCCTGTATAATGCAGTTCCTTTTTTGATCCTTTAAGTGCCCTTATAACATGAAAGACTTGATCTACTTCATCACTTGAAAGATTCTCAATTTCTTTTAAAATATCACTGGCAGCTGTAAGGGTTTTAATTCCTACCCCTCCTCCCATATGTATAATTTTACTATCTATTATTAGGATACTGGATCCAGTAATAAACGTCTACACTTTTCTGAATTTTTTAAATTTAAAAATAGTAAGGGTGTTTTATTATCATATTTTTTTAACTCAAATTTAATCCCTACTTGACTAATCGGATAAATATGAATTAAAATAAAACTAACAAAAGGGAGGGTTCATTACATGCCATTAAACAGAGAAACGTTAATCAGCAAATTATTATCTCTATCTAAATTCCAGCATAATCATAGCTTGTTCAATTTAAGTGACCGAAAGCTGGAAGCTCTGTATCTGGATCATATTCTTTTTTCACCTCACCCTCACAGCGGACATCAATCAATCAAATTAGTTGGAAAAAATAGATAATAAGAAAGCCTGCTAATGCTCAGAATGCATAGCAGGCTTTTTCATATAACCATAAAAAAGAGGGAATCCAAGATACCCTCTTCTAACTAATTTTTTGCTAATTTAGGCACCATATTCTCCTGCTTTGGCTCTTCAACCGAGTCTTCCATTGGTATTGCACGTTTAATGAAGAAGGCCAGAACCAGTGCAGCTGCTGCGATGAAGGTTGCTACGAAGAAAGCATCGTTGATTCCCTCAAGCATGGCTTTCATTAAAACTTGCTGCTGCATTTCCGCCACAGCGGCTTCAGTCATTTGGCCGCCATTAGCCATAGCCCCGCCTTTCATCGCTTCTTTCGCGATTTCAGCAGCATGCGTTTCCGTCCTTGTTGACATAACTGTTACCAATAAGGCTGTACCAATGGCTCCTGCCACCTGGTTCAGCGTGTTGTTCATTGCTGTTCCATGAGGATAAAGTCTTCTTGGCAGCTGGTTCAAGCCATTCGTAGAAACTGGCATCATGACCATGGACATCCCAAACATCCTGATTGAGTTCAGAATTATCAGCTGTGTATAAGTTGTTTCCAGAGTCAGCCTGCTGAATGCATAAGTAGTTCCCACTGTAATGGCTAACCCAATGATCGCCAGTATCCGGCCGCCGATTTTATCGAACAGCTTTCCTGTTAATGGCGACATCACGGCCATAACAATGGCACCTGGAAGCATCATCAATCCTGCATCCAGCGGTGAAATTCCCCTTAGTGTCTGAACATAAATCGGAATCAGAATCATCCCGGAGAACAGCGCCATATTTACGGTCATGCTGATGGCTGATGACAAGGCAAACATCGGATACTTATATACCCCAAAGTTGAGCATTGGACGATCAGATTTTGATTGTTTTAGGATAAACCATACTAAGCTGATGACACCTACAGCAATTGTCAAATATACATGAGGGCTATCCCAGCCTTTGTTCCCTGCAGAACTGAATCCATAAAGTATTCCGCCAAACCCTACACTTGATAGAATTAGGGAAAACAGGTCCAGACGAATATTCACTTTTTCCTTTTTGTCTTTTAGCATGACGGCACCAAGCACTAGTATGACACCGGCAATTGGTGAAAGGAAGTGGAATAGCATTCTCCAATCATAATGTTCAATAATCCATCCGGAAAGAGTAGGCCCAATAGCAGGGGCAAACATTAAGATCAGGCCAAATACACCCATGGCTGCTCCGCGTTTTTCCACCGGAAAGCTGATCAGCATAACATTCATTAACAAAGGCATCATGATTGCCGATCCTGATGCCTGCAGCATTCTGCCTGCCAGCAATACCGGGAATGCATGAGCAACACCCGCTACAAGCGTACCAATTGTAAATAGCCCCATTGCCACAATAAATAACCTGCGGACTGTATATTTTTCAATTAAAAAGGCAGTAGCCGGGATCAAAATACCATTTACCAGCATAAAGCCGGTAGTCAGCCACTGCACTGTTGCCGCTTCAATTTCTAAATCTGCCATAATAGATGGCAAGGCAATATTTAACAATGTATTATTCAAAAAGGCAATAAATGCCCCAATCATTAAAACAGCCAGAATCCCATAGGGCGGTCGATCTGTTTTTTTATTTATTGCTTGTTCCATTTGCATTTTTCCTCCTGTACTATCAGTTCATTCTTTTATACTTGCGTTACACACAAACCATATAATATACCATGAGTACAATTTTTGCAACAAAAAAATCCTTGTTAAATAGAGGGTTTGTGAAAAGTCTTAGAATGATGTACTATTAAATTATACACACAGTTCAAATAAAATGACAGGTGATAATAAATGAATGACAGGAAACTGCATGTAATAGAAAAAGCACATCAATTATTCCTGGATAAAGGGTTTCAAGCTACCTCCATTCAGGATATTTTAGAATACAGCGGGATTTCTAAAGGAACCTTCTATAATTATTTTTCCTCTAAAAATGAGCTGCTTATGTCCATTTTTAAAACATTGCATAAAAAAATGGAAGATGAACGCAATAAGCTCCTTATTGGCCAGGATCCAAGCAGCTTAGAAGTATTCACACAGCAGATAGAATTACAAATGAATATGAATCGGACGAATAAATTGGTTGCCCTTTTTGAAGAAGTGCTTGTTTCAAATGATCCTGAACTCAAGCAGTTCATTAAAGAAGGCCAGCTTAGAATGGTGGATTGGATTTTCAACCGGTTTATTGAAATTTTTGGTGAAGACAAGAAACCCTATTTGCTGGACTGCGCTGTGATGTTCCTTGGAATCCTCCATCATAACGTAAAATACTATACAAAATTCTTTGAGTTCTCTTCAAGCATTAATCCTGTGGTCCGTTATAGTGTAGAAAGAATCAGGAAGGTCGTTGAAGAGGTCAGTTCTGCCGATGAATACCTGCTGAAGCCTGAACTGATTGAAAACAGATTTAAGCAGACAGATCATAGAAATGTGCATATTCTTTGCAAATCCATTTTGACTTTAAAAAAGTCCATACAGCAGGAATCTCAGAACGATTGCATGGATCTTCTGGACTTTATTCAGGAAGAAATGGTTCATTCGAAAAAGCCAAGAAAATTTCTCATTGATAGCGCACTGAATACGTTGCGCAGCTGCATTTCCTTTTTGGATGCTAAAGAATTTGAGAATCTTGAAATGCTTGTTTCTGCCTGTTTTAAACAGCCGGAAGAAGAACCCGTGTAATTAAAAAAGCCTTCCTCCTTCTTCAGGAAGGCTTTTTTTAGCTATCCCCGTCTATTCATTCATAATCCTTCCAAAAACGGTAACACTACACATAATGCCGAAACAAACTGGTGATTTGTGTATGAAAAAAGAGTTAAAAAAGAAGAAGAATATATCCGAGTATGAATTTGTCGAGCTGGAAAAGTCCTTTTCACGATCTCACGATTTCCAAAAGGTAAATTATAGCAATAGGCAAACAGGTCTCTGTTTTTCTTTTATTTATTTCAAAACACTGACTGACCAAAAAATGATCACAAAGAGTTTGCTTCCTCAGCTTCTTCAGGGTGAGTTCAACAAGATCGATGATTTGAAAAAGCTTTTGCCATCGGCAAGCATACAAATTTGTGAGGATCTTTCAAAAGTAGAACATTTGCTTTTAAATGGCTATGTGATGGTTACAGTAGAAGCAGAAAAGCAAAAAGCGGCTTTTATGGCTGCTAAATGTTCATATGTAAGGGAGCTGACGCATCCGGAAGTCGAGCAAACGGTTATTGGACCGAAGGAAGCTTTTGTCGAGTCTTTAAACAATAATTTAAATTTAATCCGCAAACGGCTGCCAGTCTCTGAACTGATCATTGAGGAATATATAATCGGAAGCATATCCAGAACAGTGGTGGCCGTTCTCTATATTGAGGGAATCACGAATGCAGATTATGTCAGCATGGTTAAAGAAAGAATTGAAAATATCGATTTTGATGAAATCACTGACAGTTCTTATATTGGACAGCTCATTTCTGATAATAAGAACTCTCCTTTCCCTCAGCTGCTGGATACAGAAAGACCGGACAGGGCAGCCGCTGTCCTTGCAGAAGGAAAAATCGTGATCGCCATAGATGGGTCACCGCATGTGCTGATTACCCCTACAACGTTTTCTGAATTCTTCAGTTCCTTTGAAGATTATTTTTTAAATTGGACTATCGCTTCTTTTGCAAGAATATTGCGGGCCTTTTCTGTTATATTTTCCATACAGATCACGTCCATTTATGTTGCAACGCTTACATATCATATGGAGCTTATCCCCACGGATTTGTTAGGTACACTGGTGACTTCAAGACAGCATATTCCCCTGCCGCCTTTCTATGAAGCTTTAATGCTTGAACTGGTAATTGAGCTTTTAAGAGAAGCTGGAGCCAGACTGCCCACGAAAGTCGGGCAGACAATCGGTATCGTAGGAGGGATTGTCATTGGAACTGCATCTGTACAGGCAGGACTGACAAGTAATGTCTTGTTAATCATTATCGCATTGGCAGCTCTTGCCTCTTTTACAACACCTGTTTACAAGATGAATAATACGATTCGATTTCTAAGATTTCCGTTTTTAATTTTCGCCAATTTATGGGGTTTTGTAGGTGTGTTGTTCTGTTCCTGCATCTTGCTGACGCATATGATCAGGCTTACCTCTCTCGGAAGACCGTTTTTGGAGCCGTTTTACCCGCCAAGATACCGGGACTTGAAAGATTCATTTCTCAGATTTCCGTTTCAGCCTTTAAGGCCGGTGTATTTAAGAACTCAGAATCCGCATCGGTTTCAGCCCCCTCAGAAATCAAAAGTTAAGAGAGATATTGATGAATAACAGCCTGGCTAAAAGCGCCAGGCTGTTATTCAGTTTTCTTTGATTTGTCTTCCCAAGGTTCAAAGGAAAATGGAATCCCGATCATTTTTGCCGTCATCTCATCATAGGACACAAGATCTTTCTTGGACAGTTCTTTTAAAGTCTTTTTCCCCATGGCTCGCAAAGCCATTTTGATTTCCTCCGTGCTCGCGGTTAAAAACTTTTCTGCAGATTTTGTCCCATCTTCGATTTTAAAGGTATCCTTGAATTTACCTTCGTTCCAGACAGATTGTGTTGGCGGTTCAAAAGGCAGCGAATTCAAAGTCTGCTTATGGGAAACAGTAAACAGCATAACAGATCCAAGGTAGACAGCATCAGCGCCAAGAGCGAGGACTTTTAAAAAGTGTCCTGGTGTGAAGAGGCCGCCTGATACAATTAAGCTGATTTCCCCCTTCTTTTTTCGTTTTTCAAGGTGATTGGATGCACGGATGAGAGCATGTAAAGTTGGAATCCCAAAATCATCTGACAATAAAGGCGGCGCACCGACAGATGCTCCCTGGCCCCCATCCACTGCTATAAAATCAACGCCCATTTCGATTAAATGGTCAATGTCTTCTTCTATTTTTCCTCCTGCCCCTATTTTTGCACCAATTGGAACACCTCCGGTCATACTGCGGAGTTCATCCACCAGTTCCTTTAAATCCTTCAATGTCTGTTTATCAAAAAAGTGTTCCATTATATGCGCAGTTTCATTTTCCTTTAATCCCATTACTTCCCTTGCACGGCCGGTTAAATTTTCAGGAGATATGTTTCCTCCCATCCCCATTACAGCTCCCTGCCCCAGCTTAATTTCAATCATGTCGGCACGTTTGATGGTTTTTTCTTCCTTCCCCCATTCGGTTTTCGAGAACTGAAGGATATACTTTCCTGCACTTTCAAGCTCTTCGGGAAGGATTCCTCCTTCACCGGAATTGACAGCCGTACCTGTATTCTTGGCAGCTGTTGCCAGCGCAATTTTCACTTGCTCACTCAATGCTATTCCATAGGCCATTCCACTAATCATCAGGGGGATTTTGATTTTCATTGGTTTTTTCGCTTTTGGCCCGATTGTCACCTTCACATCAACATCTTCATCCCCGTCAATAGGAAAGGGCGAAGTCTGTGCAGGAATAAAGGTAATCTCATCGAAATGAGGCCATTTTTTCGAAGAGCCAAATGGGCGGTGCAGGACATCACCCGTTTCGGCTCGCAGGTTATTTTCAAGTGCATTTTGAATGCCCATATGCTTGAAACCAGGGATCAGCTCAATGAGATTTTCCTGGTAGCTGTCTGTCATAATTATTTTCCCTGCCTGCTTAACGAGCCGCTTCATGATCCAGCGCCAGCCGATCAGCATTAAAATTAAAAAGATAAATAATATAAAAATCATAGCCAGAGTTGCAATCAATAATATATTTGTCATACGTTTTCTCCAAAAGATCTTTTAGCTTCCATTATTTCCATTGGCAGGGAAATTAACCTATGACTTCTCGGTTTTTGGAATAATCATTAAGCGGGAAGTAAATTCTATGAAAAATTAGTAAAATGAGGTGAAGTGATGGACAACCGCGATACTATTCAGCCGGATAATATGGATGAACAGAATCAAGTTAAAGGAAGTCTTCTTGAATCTATGATGGAGCCTATGGACCAGCTTTCCAAGATTCCTCCTGAGAAGACAGACCGGAGAACCAGTGATGAAGAGATGAATTAACCAATGCAGAAAGCCAGCATGATCGATGCCGGCCTTCATTTTTGATAAGGAGTATCCTGATAGAAGTAATTAGGCGTTTTTACTTCATTAATATACTGTTTATGAAAAATGTGTGTAGCTGCAGGGGATACGGGCGGGATCAGCCAGGTCCAGTCACCGGTCAGATCCCTTCCCTGGCCCTTTTCGTTTTCTTCAAATTTTTTGAACTGCTGTGCAGCAGTATGATGGTCTACTATGCTGACACCTTCTTTTTTAAATGAATGCAATACAGCTGCATTCAATTCCACCAGTGCCCGATCCTTCCAAAGCGAAGAATGCGACCTGGTATCCAGCCCCAATAATGAGGCAATCTGCGGGAGCACGTCATAACGAAAATCGTCTGCCAGGTTTCGCGCACCGATTTCAGTACCCATATACCAGCCATTAAAAGGAGCTGCTTTGTAGGAAATGCCCCCAATTTCCAGCTTCATATCCGATATCATCGGGACTGCGTACCATTTCAAGCCGAGGTCACTGAACCAATTATATTCTGGATGCACAATCGCGACTTCGAGAATCAGCTCTTCAGGTATTTCCCTTAATCGGGGCTGCTGATTGTACATTTGAACAACTAATGGCAGCACATCAAATTTGCCGTACTTCGGTTCCCAGCCCAATTTCACGCATTGTTTAGTAAAAGGGATGGAGTGGGGATCGCCAATAATCCCATCCGCAGTCTCATAGCCAGCATACCGGATTAGCTGATGGTTCCAAATTCTGATTTTCTGTTCGGAAGTGTCAGGAGAGAAGATGGTGATGGCCGGACGAAGCCTGCCATTGTTAGTGGCAAATTGTATATGTTCAAACAGAGCAGAAAATACTTCATCCGCTTCTTTCGCCTCCCGCTTATCCAAAACCTTTAGATGATCCCAGAACAGTCTCCCTATACAGCGATTGCTATTTCGCCAGGCAGCTTTGGCACCAAATTCCAATTCTTCATAAGTATGTTCATAAACTCCGTGCTCTGCAATTGAATATTCGATTTCCCTTAGTCTGTTGCTTAGTTCAGCAGGACTTCTATTCTGTTCACTATAAAACATTTTTATAAATTCTGCTGCTTTTTCAAATAAGTCCTTTTTCAAAAATAAATCCTCCCAGAATAGACTATTGGTTAATGATAGCATAGGGAAGGTTGGGGAGAAAGAAATGATGTTCTGGGGTTTGCCGGATCGTCTAAGGATGTTGGTTTAGAGTGGACTTGGCAAAATTATCTTTCTGATTAACATCCGTTATTAAAAAGGGGTTTCTTTTTCGTCGTTATTCATTTCGATTAGCTCTCATTTTTTGAGTAGAGGTTTCTTTTTCGCCATCCTTAGAGTAAAGGGTTCCGTTTAGAACTTTTTTAAAAAATCTGCACCGAAATGACAGCCCTTTTGACAAGGTTTATGTCGGATAAAAAAGCAAAACTCGCCCTTTCATAAAACTGCCCCGTAAGAACAACAAAAAACGCAGCAGCAGTCATCTTCTTCATTAACCAACAATTAAGATTATCTTATTAATGGATAACCATTGCTTAAACTGGTATACCCCACTATCATAATCAATTTCTTTATTGCGTATTGAAAAAATTCTCGTTCCGTATGAGTTTAGTGTTAATTCGTTTTCTGGGGTATTATTTTTAATCCCATACGCTTTAAAGTCAAAGAATATATCCCATATATCCTCTGATTTTCTTTTAAATGCTATCGACTCATAATCACAATCATCCTGGTAATAACCTAAATGCAGATGATATTTATCATCATACAAATTATCCATTAAGCACCTCTTTTTTTATCATTTAAATTTCGAAGATAAAAATCAACAATTCTTCTTCATATTCCTCAATAAAAAAAGTTTGTTCAATATGGTATTCAACAAAAATAGCGGTTAATGCTTCCTAACTCAACGACTCGCTACTTTCTTAACAAACTCATAATCTACATAAAACCGAATAAGCAGCAGAATAAGTAAATTAAATTATCACACCCAGAATATACAGAAACCGGCTATATTGCTTTCTATTTGCACTATTTATAGGAATGAGAGGAAAGACCCCGACCAATAAGGTTTGCAGAAACAGGGTTTATTCCAATATCCCTTGCCCAAATTGATAATTGTCCTATATGGTGAATTTCATGAGCAATAGTATGACGCATAATCTCACCCCAGGTATCCGTCACTATTCTTCCATCTGGTAAGGTATCGTAAAATAAACGATTTTCCATACTGGCATCCCAATTTTTCACAAAGTTTTCTACTTCTAAATGAAATTCAGCGTCCAATTTTCGAACCTTATTCAAACTTTTATAACCATCGAAACTCTCTTGAAAGTCGGTTTTTCCTTGTAAGAGCCGTATCCAGCTCCATTCGACATCAACTATATGGAAAAGTGTATACAAAATACTTCCCATTCCACCCGTTCGGTTTTGCTGGAGTTCTTCTTCACTTAACTCTTCACACCAGCGATACCAGTCTTCTCTTACCATCCAGTTATATTTAAAAAAAATTTGCAAAAAAGCCCCTCCTTATTTAGGAAATAATTGACCTTGAAAAAAACAGTATAAAAGCAAAACGAAACATTGTTAATTATTACTATTTCACAATTATTATTAGAATTCCTTGTTCCACAAACCTGCCCTATAGTTTTTATAAAAAAAGCTGACCGGAATGGAAGCCTGTATTTAGCACCGATTTCTGGAAATAAAATTCTTTAGTACAAGGCATTAAATCTCTTTTACCATTTTAGTACTTCAGTTTCATAGTTTAAATGCCTATAGAAATTTACCGCACGATCATTCTTGGCAAAGACATCAGGAAGAGTTGATGATATCCTTTTTGCTGAGCCCAACTACTGCCTTCTCCATTAGGCTCTTACCGATACCCTTCCCTTCACCTTTAGATGAAACTGCAATGGCTACAAGGTTCCTTGTTCTATACCGCTTAAAAAATCTTTATGTGGTTTTACTTCTATGAAACCTAATAAATCCCCTGTCTCTTCCTCTGCCACAAAGAATCTCTGTATAAAGTGAAGGATCGTTAAGAGATTCTTCAGCTATTTTTAATTGTGCCTCTTCCATTTTTTGAGGATCACGCCAGGCCATAAGGTCGAATTTCGCAAACCGTGTTGAAAGACTTACAAGAAAAGCTTTATCTGTCTCTTTATATGGTCTAATATTCATTCTATTCCCCTTTAAATTGAATTTTTTCTATCCATCAAGAATAAATAATTCTCCTCTCTTTAAAATAATCCCTTTTTTCACTCCCTCAGTTTAATACGGTTTACTCACGAATGCTCGCTTATTCGCAGGATTTCATCCTCCATGGATATATATTTCTAAATTGAAAAGAGTAGATTCTGGACAAATGGCTACATGAAGACATAGTTAAATAGAGGAGTAGGATTATACTCCAAATTCTACCATATGATGTACTTCTCCACGCCAGCCCTTGGAGGCTTTCCCTCCCATGTCTCAACGGGTCAATTGCCCTCTCATTCCTTCGTCATGCCTATCCAAGGGGTGGAGGCCAGTTATGCTAACCTGATGGGTCAGTGCCCTTTTGTTGAACAAACCTGGTACTCCGTACATATTTGAAATCCTGCGAATAAGCCAACACTCGATCTTTAAAAATATAAGGGGTAATGATTCTCTTCGAGAAAAAGTGAATTGGACTACGCTGCCAACTCAGTTAACGGCTGGACCTTCTTGGCACAATAAGCTTCGTTTTTTCGCGCTATCCCTACAAAGATCCTAGCTAACTTCCCGATCAGCTTCATTATAGATTTCATTTTTTTCATTTTCTTGAGCTTAACATTATTCGAGTGGAGGGCTTTAAATTCCGGGTTGTTCATTACCAGACTCATAGTAGCTAAATAGAGGAAACGTCTTAACCTTGATCTTCCACGCTTTGAAATGATAATTTGCCCTTTCCACTTCCCTGAACTGGCTTCGGCTAGATGGAGTCCTGCATGGCGAAGTAAAGAGTTGCCGTGTGAAAAACCACTTAAATCTCCTGCTTCCCCTAAAATACCAGCTAACGAAATTTCACTAATTCCCTTAATCATAAGTAACTTATTCGCGAAAGGAATTTTAGGTAGTTCATCCTTGATTGCCAGCTCAACTCTTTCAAGTTGTTGAATCGCAAGGTCATACTCTTCGAGTAATTGTTCAAGATGAAATTTATAAGCTTCTAATGCTTGCCTTGTACCAACTGATTTCCTGGCTACATTGAGGAGTAAATAGGCTTTCTTTAATCCAGGCTGTCGCTTCATCAATAACTTCCACCCGGCCACGATCTCTTCAGGCTTCATGGAACCCAGTTCCATCGGAGATGGGAAAAGCCGAAGTGTTGCGATGGCCCCTTTAGCAGTGATGTCTTTAAATACTTGTCTAAGCTCGGGGAAGACAATATCCACCCAGCGATTCAATTGATTAATCGAGCTTACAAGCCTCTTAACAATGACATCCCGATTCGACATAAGTACCCTGAGCTTTTCAAACGACTCAGAAGTATCTCTTACAAAGGAATAGTAACCGTTCTTCACCATATCTGCTATTACAAGAGCGTCTTTTTTATCACTCTTTGATTGGGTATTATCACGGTTTTCTTTATTTCTTTTCACCAAATGAGGGTTAACTGTCACTACCTCAATATCTTGTTTCATCAGCCATTTAGAAAGATTAATCCAATAATGACCGGTAGGTTCCATACCAACTATGGCAGCCTCAAGTTTATGTAAACTTTTAATGCTATTAATCCAGATTAACAGGGACGAAAATCCCTCTTCGTTGTTTGGAAAAGTGATTGGATCTCCTACTACAATCCCACGGAAATTCACTGCTCTGGCTACGTGAAATTGTTGAGCAATATCCACACCAACCACAAGATGTTTTTCAGTAATTCTTTCTATTAGTTGATTTTGTTTGTCCTGCATTTTAAACTTCATAGTAAGGGTTCCTCCTAAGTTTGAGTTAGAGTCGTGTCTTACTCATATCTTACTGAGGAGCCCTATTTTTTTCAAAGCTCAAAAATAACGATCTACAGGAATGCTAACCTGCCTTTTTAGTTAAATAATAAACAGCCACCAAATTTGGCAGCTGATCTTTAACATACACACAATTAATTGATAAACGTCCTTTTTCTTAGTGCAAAGTTTGGTTACTTGATGAAACATCAATAAGACCATCTGATATACTTAAATCCCTTTTCTTTGGGTAAGATAAAAATGAAGAGTAAAGATAAGGCAAGCTTTCCAGTTTACTCGCTTAAGCCCTGCTCCTTACTCGCATCCTCATTCAATTATGAACCTATACTACAGATCAATTCACAGGGTAGCCGCAAATCTGCGGGTGTTTTTGTATTTTAAATTAGATATTTTCACAAGCACTGGGCATAATAATATCTGGAGTAAGGGCTTTGTATATTCTCCTTGATATTGAATAAGTTTCAGCCCTTTCTCTTAGCACATGAGGTGATATCATGCTTCATTGGATAGATCAACATATTTTAAACACTCCCTGGTTTTTACTAGCTATTTCAACAATAATTTTTTTTACTTGGGCTATAGCTACTACCCTGGTATATATAGCGGGAAGAAAAGATTAATGAAACAAGATGCTTATTAATACAACTTCTTCGAACTTTGCAGGAACATTATAATTTTTAAATGTCTGGGAACAAAAAAGTAATACAACCTCTTTAGCGAAAGGCATGATTTTTGTGTTTAAGGATACCCGAATGCTAATTAAATGGCTAACGATATTTAATATAGCGAATATTATTATTGCTGCAGTAGTAGGACAATTGCAAACTGAATATCTTATACGTCGAATAAATAAAAATACAAATCGTAATAAGAATTAGCTAACCATGGTCACTTTTATTGTTTTACAATCATTTATACTCTTTTCTCTGTGTAACGCCTTAACTAGGAATTCCCTTACTCCTTTGTTTCAAAAGCACTATCTCCTTTAAAGTAAATACAATGTATACGGCTCCTCTGATAAGCTTGCTCCAACCTGGTCCCTCTATAAGGGAATTTTTCAATGTTTATAATTAGGCTCATAAGCAATCAACTATAAATTTAGTCAAGCTTATAGATTTATTAACTCCTTAATGATAATCGTTTTTTTCAGCACATCCTTTTTTCCCTTTAATGGGCTTTTTCTTTTGTTGAGGAAATTTCCCCTTTAAATAAAATCCTACAATATGCTAATTTAGAATTGTCCCTTAACCATGCATTCTAGGAGGTATAACCATTAGTATAGGAGCCAAAGTTGTTTATAAAACTGACACATATACCGTATTATGGATATATGAAAGTGGTTTCTGTGAAATCTAGAAAGATTACCAAACAAAATTAGTTCCTCAATCAGAAGTTACACTTTTAGAAAATTAGTTCTTTACTATTGCAGCGGTTAAGGGACATCACTTAATAATTGAAACCTATAACCATAAGGCAAAACCCTATTGAACCCCCTTTGTTTAATACCGTTTTCTCAAATCTGTCCTTTAGTTGAACAAAAAAAGCCGCCAGAAATGACAGCTGAATCTTTTCCCTTGTTTTGAATAGTTTATAAGCTGCCAGAATCCTTATAAGTGGACTTAAACACTTCCTCGAGCCAATAATGGTAACCATAAATAACAATTGATAGTGTGATGAAAATACAAAGACGACCCCAAGGAGTAATTGATAAATTTTTAATTTTTCCTGAAGGATAAAATGGACAGGGAAAATTGCAAACATAAAATCCAGTACAATATTAGTCACAAAGTAAATCCAAAACTTACCATATGTGAAGTAAAAAATCCATATAGTTACAATTAAAAAAGCACCAAGTATACCTGAAGCAAAGGAAGGTTTTAACCATGGTAAAATTGATTCTTTAATTATCCAGTGTTTTTGATTGTGAGCTATCAAGTTATAGAGAACCATTAGAAATGCAGCTAATATTGCAACAGGTATAAAACGCTTAATATCTTCTCTCTTTAAAAAGAATAATGTGAACCATGGAGCAATTAAAATTGTCCAAAGTACAACTTTACTTAACAAAATAAACCCACCTTCTTTTATTTTGTAGTTTCTCCTGGTAAAAGTTATTTATACCATAATTTATCAGCTGTATCATAAAAGATAATGCCCTTAGTCAAATAAGAAAAAGGCTGTATTTTTTAGCAGCCAGTTCTTTAAGGGAAGCACCCGGTAGTTTAAGTGAAACACTTCACAAAGTACTATAAAAAAGTGAGTTGCCAAGCAACTCCTTAGGTAAATACCAAATCCCTCTTATGATTTACAGTTTTGACGTTAATATTTTTCTTGAAGTAGAGTTGGTAAGATTTATAAAATTTGTATCAGGCAGTCTCACTCCAGAACACGTTTCGTTTACAGAAAAATTATCGGAAGTGAAACGAGCTTATGCATCCAAGCTGTTGATGATAGCTAATACTTGATGATCTGTCCACTTTCCATTAATCTTTAAATTTTCTTTAGCTATACCTTCTTTTTTAAACCCCGCTTTTTCTAATACACGAATAGATGCTATATTATCAGGCATAGCTCCTGCTTCAATTCTATGTAGTTTTAATTCTTTGAAAGCAAAATCTACAACAAGTTGAAGAGCTTCTGTTGTATAACCCTTTCCATTATACTCCTTATCTAAAGTAAATCCCGTATAACAGCTTTGTTGGTCTCCCATAGTAATTTGAGTTAATGAAATGTCTCCGATAAGTTTATCAGTTGCTTTTAAAAAGATTCCAAAAGCATATAATTGCCCTTCGCCTGTCTTTTTTAAAGCCTGTTCAATGCGTAATTTTTGATGTTCTTCCGTATAAAAGGCTTCCGGGAGTAATGGACTAACTCGTTGAAAAAATTCGCGATTTCTAGTATGTAAGTTAGCTAACTCGCAGGCGTCAGAAGTTTTGTAAAGTCTAAGGTAAATTTGTTGTCCTACTAGCTCCATAAAACCCCTCCAATATCATTTTACTGCCATTTTATTCTAAATAGTCAAAAGTATGATATTAACACCTAGGTATTTACCATATTTCAGCATTTATTGTTATAATATAAATCCTTATTGACTAACCAGCCTCTTTAGTTCAAAAGAAAAAAGCTGCGTTTAGCAGCAGATTTTGAACATAAGAATCCGTAAGTTGAATTCAACAAAAATTGCATCAATCCTCCGTGGATCAACGCTAATAATAAAGTCATATTTAGCTTTATCTGATCTGTGAAACTTGATAATTATTCTTTCCGTTCTGTTTTGCTTGATACATAGCTTCATCAGCATATTTCAGCAAATTCCTGACATCCATATTGAAATCATCGCAAAAAGCAATTCCGATACTGGGAGTTATTGAGATAACAACATTCTGCACCGACACTTTATTAGATAGAATGTCGATGATCCGTTCGGCAACATGTTTTGCATTATCGATTGTCGTTTCCGGAAGTAAAATCGTGAATTCATCACCTGCAAGCCTGGCCACAGTATCCTTATTTCCTATACAACCTGTAAGCCTTCTCGCGACTTCTTTTAACAATAAATCTCCTAAGTCATGACCGAAGGTATCATTTATTTGCTTAAACCCATCTAAATCAAGATACAGTACTGCGACTAGCCCTTTATTGAAATTAGCTGATTCAATTGCATGATTAAGTCGTTCTTCAAATAATCTCCGATTAGGCAATTGGGTTAGAAAGTCATAATGAGCCATTTGTTTCAATATTCTTTCTGAGTTTTTACGATCGGTTATATCTTGTATTTGAGAAATAAGGAATAATGGCTTGTTCCCTTCCCGCACTATGGATACTGATAATAACACCCATACAATCTTCCCGCTTTTATGGACATACCTTTTTTCCATCTCAAAAGAGTCTCTTTTTCCTTCCACTAATTCTTGTGTGTAAGATAAATCAGTATCTAAGTCCTTTGGATAGGTTAATGTTTGAAAGTTCGTGGTAAGGAGCTCGTCCTCTGTATATCCAGTAATTTTAGTTAAAGCATGATTTACCCTAATCCATTTTCCCTCTAATGAGACTATCGACATCCCAATCGGAGCAAAAAAAAAGGCCTGATTAAATAAATCTATATTTTTAAACATATTTATATCCTTTTTATAAAAAGTTGAAAAGCATTCCCAATTTTTTTATTTTATCTCAAACTAAACTGGCAATCAATAAATTTCAACTTTCCTGGTTAGCTTAACAGACAGAAAAGGGAGTAAGGAGAAAAGAGCTGCAAAAACCGTACGGAGTATTACTCACCATCATATATAAACCTGCCCCGTTTGTTCAATATGAGTAAGAAATTGCGGCAGTCCAAGTGACATTGAAATTGACAGCATCTTGGCACTACATTTTATTTGCACAATATTTATCGTTCCATTATAAATTATAAAGTCTAGAAAACATAAAATAAGTTAAAAACCTTATAGGAAAATGACCTGTGCCAATTCACACGTCATTTTTATGCCCTTTATCCAATAAATCACCCCGAAACGGAACCCTTTTCCTTAGAGTGGAGGCTTCTTTTTCGACGTTATTCATTCTGAGTCTCTTGTCTCCAGTTTTATCTCCTTTTACTGCCAAGTTTCAGTAAAATCAGCCGCTGGGCTGGCATCCTTCATGCTCTGCATCAATTATCCAGGATATGATGGTCGTACTGTCCCGGACATCCCTATCTTTTATTATCTTTAATAGCTCACGGACCCCATCCTCATTCCCGAATAAGCTAAAAAGATTAAATATTTCTCTTGGTTCAGCAAAGTTGGTGTTGGGACATTCCGTCAGCCCATCTGTTGTTAAAAAAATATGATTCATGCCTCTTCTGAGCTCCTTTGTACCCGAGCTATAACAGGGAACCGGCAAATCAAATGTATTGACTTTGCCCACCCATTCATAAAAACTTCGGTGGTTTTGCTGATATTCGTCAAATGCAGCCAGTTCAGGGTGGAATAAATGCAGAATACAATCCCCGATCGATAGCCACCAAAGAAATGAGCCTTTTCTGATCACACATAAAAAAGCTGTTTCACCTTTAATCCTTCTGCATTCCTCCTTGAAACCCTGACTTTTAAATTGTTTAAGCAGTAATCCGCCAACTTGTTCAAACACTTCCCGGGGCGGCAGCACTAATAAAGCAATGATTTGCGTTTTCATTGATTTGACCGTTTGAATAACTAACTCAGCGCTTTCCGCAGTAGTATGGGCATCCAGTAAAATAGTAAACTCCCAATCTTCGTTATTACCTGTCCATAACAGGCAGCCGTCTTCATTTTTATTTTGCCCAGCATTCCTGTTTCCGCCGAAACGCCCTAATACCATTCTACCGATATGCTGAATGCTTATTTCATCCAGGTAAGGCTCCTCACTGCCAACCCAGGAATATTCTAATAAATTCATTGAAATGGCCCCTTCCATGTTTTAACATAATAATATTTATTAATAAGAATATGTCAACAAAAAAGAGAACCTCAATGGTCCTCTAAGCAATACTTCTTCATTTTTTCCCCTGTCACTCTTGTAATTAGAAAGAATCAGCTTCCAGCTTGTAAATCGATCAAAGGAAAATGTCTGTTTATTAACACCAATAAGGGCCCTAAACAGGCCCTATCTTTATTTCTTCAAACGATACACTCTAGCTTCATAAGGCTTGAGTGGCAGATTTTCAATTTCTTCATTTTCATCTGCATTCAGGTTGGAAATCAGCAGTTCCTTAGAAGAGTACCGGACATGGACTGGAAGTTTAAAGTCAGGAGTTTCTTCACTGAAGTTGCAGATCACAAGCAGCTGGTCATCTCCAAGAGTTCTTGTAAAGGCGAAGATCTGCTCATCTTCTTCCATTATTAAATCGAATGTGCCATAAACAATCACTTCATTTTGCTTTCTAAGCTGAATGAGCTTTTTATAAAAATGGAAGATGGAATCTTCATCTTTAAACACTGCTTCAGCGTTAATTCTCTCATAATTTGGATTCACATTAATCCAAGGCGTTCCGTCGGTAAAGCCTGCATTCGGGCTGGCATCCCACTGAACAGGCGTTCTCGCATTATCCCGGCCTCTCTCATGAATGCCTTTAAAGATTTCATCATGTGTTAAGGAATCCGGTGTAAGATCACGGTATGCATTTAACGTTTCGATATCACGGTAATCATTGATATCAGTGAACTTTACATTTGTCATGCCGATTTCTTCGCCCTGGTAAATATAAGGCGTCCCCTGCATCATATGCAGACATGCCGCAATCATCTTACCAGAAATAACGCGGTATTCCTCTGATTCATTTCCCCATCTGGAGATGGCACGAGGCTGGTCATGGTTGCTCCAGTACAAGCTGTTCCATCCATCTTCCTCCAGACCCTTTTGCCACTTGCTGAAAATCTCTTTCAATTCAGTCAGTTTCCAAGGACGCGGATCCCATTTGCCGTATTGCCCGTCGCCAAGCCCTACATGTTCAAAATGGAAAACCATATTCAATTCATTTCTGTCTTTGCCTGTATAGAGCTTGCCTTCTTCTACTGTTACACCCGGCATCTCCCCAACCGTAATGGTATCATACGGGCTAAGGGCTTCTTTGTTCATTTCCTGCAGGAATTGATGAATTCTTGGTCCATTCATATAATACTTGCTGCCGTCCCCATATTTGTGTCCTTCACGAATCTCCCCCTGTGGATAGCTGGTATCTTTTGAAATGAAATTGACGACATCCATGCGGAAACCATCAATCCCTTTGTCCAGCCAGAAGCGCATCATATCATACACTTCATTTCTTAATACAGGATTTTCCCAATTCAAGTCAGGCTGTTTCTTACTGAAAAGGTGCAGGTAATATTCACGTGTTTCTTCATCATATTCCCATGCACTTCCGCCAAACGCAGCGCCCCAATTCGTAGGAGGTTCGCCGTTGTCTGTTTTCTTCCAAATATAATAATCTCTGTAGGGATTATCTTTGGATTTTCGTGATTCCTGGAACCACTGGTGTTCATCGCTTGAGTGGTTGACAACGAGATCCATCATGATTTTGATGCCGTGCTCATGGGCTTTGTCCAGCATACCGTCGAAGTCATTCATATTTCCGAACTCGTCCATGATATTGCGGTAATCTGAGATGTCATAGCCATTATCATCATTAGGCGATTGGTAAACGGGGGATAGCCAGATGACATCGATCCCCAGTTCGCTTAGATAAGGAATTTTTTCAGTGATTCCGTTGATATCTCCAATCCCATCCCCATTGGAGTCATTAAAGCTTCTTGGATAAATTTGATAAATGACACTTTCTTTCCACCATGTTTTGTTCAATTTATTACAACTCCGATCTAAGAATAATATTTATTTTATAAAACCTTTCATTACATCGCTTATAATCCATTTCTAGGCAAAGGTATACATAATAATCATAGTGCAAGTTCCATTAAGCAGGACGCAGATGAAAGATCTGTGCTGAAATGGGCCTTGGAAAATATACAGGAGTAGCGGCAGTCTGGCCATTTTCCGGTCGCTGATCAAAACGAGGTGCAGCATGTAGTCATTCCATGCACCAAGACTTGTGATTATGGCCACCGTTGCATTCAGGAATAGCACGAATATAGCCAATATAGATAAAAATAATATCGGAAAGATTGAAAGCGATATACAAAATGATCAATCCAAGCAGCTCATCCATACCCCAGGCACTCGTATGCATGACAAGCTGCTGAATGAAGATCGGGAAAGGAATGGACATGGAATTGAAATTTGTTATTTGTTATTTAGCTCTCAATTACGTAAACGTTTACGTAATTGAGCCGAGAAAAAGAGAGTTATTTTTTCCTCTCTTTCACACTCATTCTTTCAATGATTCTATGCGGCATAATCCGGCTTTCCGGAATTTCGCCAGTTTCCATTATGGTAAAGAGCATTTCTGCGGCAGCCTCACCCATTTTTGCGAGAGGCTGTCCCACTGTTGTCAGCGGCGGAATGGACATCTCAGCAAGGTTTAAATTATCGTACCCCATAACAGATATCTCATCCGGGACCTTAATTCCTAATTGATAAGCTGCTGATAAGGCCCCGATAGCCATTTCATCACTTGCTGCAAATATCGCTGTAACATCCGGGAACTGCCCGATTAGCTTTTTCAAGCCCTCGATCCCATCAGGAAATGCAAATCCCCTGCTGAACACAACATTTTCGGAACCCAGCGATATGCCATGATCTGAAAGAGCTTTCTTAAAGCCTTCAATCCTCGGAATCCCCGCGATGATATCATCCTTTTTTCCGCTTATCATTCCAATTTTGGTATGCCCCTTGCCGATTAAATACTTGGCTGCAGCATATGCTGCATGAAAATCGTTGACCTTTACAAAAGGCACGGGGTACGCATAGGACTCGGTTGAAAGCAAAATAATCGGCATCTTGGTTTTAGCTACAAATTGATAATACTCTTCTTTTAATATTTCACTTGCAAAAATTATCCCGTCTACCCTTTTTTCGATAAGCAGCTGGAGATATTTCATCGTTTTTTCGCCATTTGATTCTGTATGGCAGACGATCACACTGGAACCGTTGTCATTTGCAGCCTTTTCAATGCCATCCAGCAGATCGGTAACCAGAGAACTGGAAAGCTTCGGGAAAAGCACCCCAATCGTATGTGTTCTTTTGTTAATTAATCCTCTTGCCACTGCGTTTGGCTGGTATCCCAGCTCTTCAATCACTTTAAGAACCTTGAATTTTGTTTTTTCCGAATAGCCTCCCTGGTCATTCAAAATCCTGGAAACGGTTGCAATGGAGACATTTGCTTTTTTGGCAACATCTTTGATGGTATTAGTCATATCCCACCTGCTTAAAATTGCTGTATTATTTTTGGTGCGAAAACGTTTACGTTGTAACATTATCATCCCTTGTATGCATTTTCAATATATTTTTTATGATTTTTTGAAATTAGTATATCCATGAATTAATTAAAAAGGAGCCTAAAGGGGCCCCTTTCAAGAGTATATTCTGCGCTCTAGAAGCTTATTTATTTTTACAAATTAGTCCTTAAATGACTTCTTAATTATAAAAACGGGCTAATTCAATAACCGCACTCCCGATCCTCTCGGCTTCCGGAAAAATGACTCTTTCAATTCCTTCTTCATGTAAAGCTTGTGCAGTTACTTTTCCAACTGATAAAGCCACAACCTGTTCTGATAAACAACTTTTCAATTGCGTATCTGCCTTCTTTTTCCGGGCGAAGGTGAATAAATTCCTTACTTGAGGTGTGCTGGTGAAAAATACTGAATCAAGCTTTCCGTCAAGGAGCTCGGACAGCAGCTGATTCATTACATTTTCATCAGGAGGAATATGGGTATATGGCAGTATTTCTTCATAGTCCGCATGGTTATCTTCCAGCCACTGTTTAAGGCGTGGTGCCGGGTCCCCGTGAAGCTGCAGGGCTACTTTCCGGCCTGTTAGGGAATGAGCTGAGAACTCTCGGATTAAGCCTGCAGTACTTCCGTCATCATCCCGCACTGAAGGTGTGATATCAAGTTTTTTCAGAGTATTAACGGTTTTATAACCCCTTGCTGCAATATTTGCTTTTTGCAGGCTGTTGATTAGGGCGTCACCCTCATTCATATCAAGAGCCGTTTGATATATGGTTTCGACCCCGATTCCGGTAGTAAAAATAATCCATTCAAAGCTTTCCTTTATTAGCAGTCTTACATGATCCTGGAGTTTATCGTCTTTGAGCAGTGTTGTCCCCTGGGCTGGCCTGCTGAAGGCAATCCCTCCCTGATTCTCCACCAATTTGCCAATTTCTTCTATTTTCCGAGAACCTAAAAGTGCAATCCTTTTGCCAGCAAGCTTCCTCATCTTAATCCCCCTAGAAATGTATCTTTTTATTTTTAATTATAAAGGTTGAATGGTTATTTATCACATAATATTAGGCTTGAACCAGATTTAGCTAATGCATAATGGTATTCCACACTGAATCAAAGTAAACACCCTTACTTTTGTTTATTTGATTTTACCTGCTTTATAAAAGTATTTAGTTTGGTATGTGACTTATTTATTTTCGAATAGAGGAGTTATCCAGCAAAAAAACTGCCCGCAGGATTTCCCGCAGACAGTTTTTGAATTATTTATCAGCTGGCTCTTCTTCAGCCATTTCTTCAGTTACTTCGTTCTTCTTGTTGACCCCATTGCTTTCTGCTTTGTAATCGTACTTTGAACGATCAACCGGTTCGAAGTTTTCCGGTGTGTAGAAGCGGAGAAGATCTCCGTTTACGACTTTATCAGATAGCGCCAATTTCTGCTCGGCACTTTCCTGAAGTTTTTTCGCTTCTTCAAAACGGCTTTCATCCAGCAGTTCACCAGTTGTTGAGTCATAGAACTTTCCGTCAACAGATGAAATGGTTGGACTCATGAAATCTCCGTTACGGAAAGGAACAAGATCATCATGCTGTTCTGATAATAAGTCTGTACCGAATTGCAGATACTGTTTAGTATCAATGCCAAGCAAGTGCATCAATGTTGGCATCAAGTCGATCTGACCGCCAAATTCATGGTTTACCCCGCCTTCCATGCCAGGTACGCGGATGAACAGAGGCACACGCTGCAGACCGGCACTATCGAACGCTGAAATTTCCTTGCCTAGCACTTGTTCCATTGCTTTATTATGGTTCTTGGAAATACCATAATGGTCACCATACATGACAATCACTGAGTTCTCATACAGGCCGGAAGCTTTAAGCTGCTCAAAGAACTGTTTAAGTGCTTCATCAGCATAGCGGGCTGTCTGGAAGTAATTATCCACTGATTTGTCACCAGTAGTATGAGGCTCAATTGTCGCCAGTTCCTGATCCATATGATAAGGATAGTGATGGGACACAGTAATGAATTTAGAATAGAACGGCTGTTTAAGTGACTTAAGATACGGCATGGATTGTTCAAAGAACGGCTTATCCATTAGACCATAGTCAGCCATGTTTTCTGGTTTTAAATCATAATATCCTGCATCGAAAAAGTTGTCATAGCCAAATGATTTGTAAATTTCGTTACGGTTCCAGAAACTTCCCGAGTTACCGTGAAAAACTGCAGAAGTATAGCCTTTATCCTTCAGAATTGCTGGTGCTGCATTGTAGGTATTCATGCCCTTTGTTGTAAAGGCAGAACCCTGCGGCAATCCATATAGGGAGTTTTCAAGGATAAACTCAGCATCAGCTGTTTTCCCTTGTGCAGTCTGATGGAAGAAGTTATCAAAATACGTTGTATTTTCTTCTTCAATCAGTGAGTTCAAAAATGGTGTTACTTCTTCACCGTGCAGTTCATAGTTCATCAAGAATGTCTGAATGGATTCAAGGTGAAGGTAGATCACATTCATGCCTTCCGCTTTTCCGAAGTACTTCGGGTTCGGTTCAGCATAATTCGATTTTGTAAAGTTGATGACTTCGGTTGTATCACTGCTATCCGCCATAACTCTTTGCGCGGATGCCTTCGTGCTTTGTACTGCATCATAAATCGTATAATTGTACATGCCTAAATACTTAACAATGTAATTGCGGTCAAAACCTCTTGTCAAAAGTTCAGGGCGGTCTGTTTCAGCCAATCCCAGGTTTGCAAAGGAAATGGCCAGAGAAGCATAAATTAATGCTGCTGATCTGCGGCGCGTCAAATCCTTTGTTTCCACTTTTACAACTTTAAATACAAGCAAGCCGGCAAGCACGATGAAATCAAGGAAGAAAAAGATATCAGTCGGCTGTAATAATGAGCTGATGCTTCCGCTGACGTCACCAAAGTTCTGTGTCTGCGTCAAAGTCGGCAATGTAATAAAATCATTAAAGAAACGATAGTACACTGCGTTCGCAAACAGCAGGAACGAAAGCAAGAAATACATTACCATCAAGGCGATATATTTTTTTCTGCCTTTGAAAAAGAATGCAATTCCTAAAAACAGCAATGAAGACCCTAGCGGGTTAATGAATAAAAGGAAATGCTGCAAGGCACTTTCAATGCCTAAATTAAATTGTGTCATTTGAGTAATATACGTTTTCATCCAGAGCAGAATTACTGCTAAAAAGAAAAAGCCAATATATTTATTTAATATATCCTGACTTTTATGAAGTAAAGTATTCAAAATCATACACCTGCCTTCTAGCACATTATTCTAACATACTTCGCTAGTAATTTAAAAATCTTATGTTGGCAATCAGCCCAATAATTATTAGTTTACCTGATAAATATTAATAATCTATGAACATGCAAAAAAGCACTGCACAAGAATATAACTATACTCGCATTTAATAAAATGTCAAGCATGTCCAGATAAAATGCTCTTTAATGACTATTAAACAGAGTAAGTGCCTAGTTTCACAGCCTAAGCTGGGTGTTGCCCATTAATAAATGCTGCACGTCTATATAGACGAATGAAATGCAATTTGGTTTCACTTTTTATGTAAAAACTTATAAATCTTTAATTTTTCAAGGAAGGAGAAAAATCAGACAACAGCCAATATATATGAAGAATGTAGATGAATTATACATAAAGGCGGAAATTCCCATGGACCAAAAACAGCAAATTAACGAGTATATGGACATTCTTGCTGAGGGCAATTATTTTAATGGATGTGTTCTTGCCTCCCATAAAGGCAAAGTCATCCTGAATGAAGGATATGGACTATCAAGCTATCAATATGCCATTGAAAACACTCCTATTACCAAATTCCGCATTGGGACTTTGACAAGTCATTTACGGCAGCAGCTATTCTTCTGCTTCACCAGCAAAAGAAGCTGAATCTGTTCTATATGATTCATACTTATATTAATGATTTTCCTGCTGAAAAAGGTGTGACCATTCATCACTTATTAAGCCATTCATCAGGCGTAGCCGATTTTACCTTTTCTCCTGAATACTGGGAAAAATTCATGCTTCTGCCCTCCAGCCTGGAAAAATCCATCAATTGGATTAAGAGCAAGCCTCTGCAATTTCAGCCCGGTAAGGACATGCAATACAGCAATGCAGGATATTTACTGCTAACTGCTTTAATTGAAAAAGTTTCAGATTTACCCTATGAACAATTCCTCCTGGAGAATATTTTTAAACCTCTGCAATTAAAAAATACAGGAATTGATAATGGCCGTAAGATTGTAACGGACTTGGCTTCCGGTCATTCTGTCTGGGAAGAGGCCATTCACCCAGAGTATGTCGATATGAGCATCCCTCAGGGAGCATATGGAATGTACAGCACTGCAGAGGATTTATTTAAATGGACAGAAGCTTTGCGGAATGGTTTACTGCTAAACAAATGCATGACATCAAAAATGTTCACGGCCAACCCTGGAGGCTATGGATATGGCTGGTTTATAAACGGCGACCAAGGGACAGCAAGACACTCTGGGGATATTAATGGCTTTTCAAATGAACTGTTAATGAACTTTAAAGAAGATCTGACTATCGTCATCTTGAGTAATATGAATATCACTCCAGCAGACAAAATCTGTGAGGATCTATACCGCATCACTTTAAAAGAAAAGGTGCGAATGCCTCAAAGGTTAGCATACTCAAACGATCCCGTTCCCTGGAGAATGCTGACAGGAGAATACCGGGCGCATGAATTATATGCTGCGGTCCATTGGGGGGGAAAATAAACTATTTGTGACTATGCCAAAGAAATATGGGGCGTTATATAAATATGAAGTAAAACCCATTACCATTGCAGATGACAAAGTATTTTTCAAATCGAATTTTATAAATGAAGATTTTATTTTCGATTTGAAAGGTCAATGCCTCGAGATTGTGGATGTATATGAGCAAAAGCAGACACTGAAAAAACAAACCGCACTTATTAGCTAAGTGCGGTTTTAGTTTACCATAATATTATTATGTTTTTTACCATACTGATTTAAATTCTCCGGATTTTCCTGTGTCACTTGCTGTAAGTATCTCAATATTTTCGGTTACCTTTGTTGTATAAGTAAAATCCCCATAACAGTATGGATAGCGGAAATTATTCTTGTCGCCTCCGCAATTATAAATTTCCGGATTTTTTTCGGCCTGTTTGAGTGAGAATTCTTTCGCGATTTCTTCACTGTGTTTTCCGCCCTGATCTGCAACAAAGTCAATATATCCGATTCCCATATTGTAGGCCTGGATAACGGCAGGGAAGTCTACATTTTTCTGACTGCCATAATTTAGTGCTTTCTGAAAGTGTTTAACACCCTGCTTAATGCTTTGTTCCGGATCCTGAATGGAATTCGGGGGCAATCCAGCTGATTCCGAAGCCTGCATCGGGTCCCCGCCCTTCCCTTTGCTTTCCTGCTGCATGATCGCGGCTAATACGAGAGTATATTCTTCAAGGTTAACTTCCTTCAATTCCTTCTGAAGGATCGGCGTATAATTCTGAACATCCCTTGACACCGTATTAGGCAGTAAGGATACCGCTGTTTCCTTAATATTAAGCTGCTTGAATTGATCAAATAAGACAAAAATCAGAACCAAAAAAAATAACAGGAATGCTACATTTGATCTGCGTTTTGTACGCTTTTTGCTTTTTTTGCGTTTCATTGCTGCTCTCCCGGTTTCTCTATTATTTCAGATTATCATTATAGCAGAAAATACTGATATTTTAATAGGAATAGCTCCTTTAGAGAAGACCGGAAGAAGGTTTTTCGGAAAGTTCGGTTTTTATCATTGGTTTTTATCTGCCTGAATTTTGGTTTAACCCAGCATTTAAATTATATCGGTCAGTTTGCTTACACCGGCTTTCTGCTATACATACCAAATGAAGTAACTGAGCCTTCCTGTCTCCGCTGATTATTTCTTCCTCTTCACCATAATTCCGGCCTCTTCCTCAAGAGGCTTAATGACTGCCGACATATCCTGATCGCCATGGCCTTGCTCAGCGGCTGTCTGGAATGCTTTTTCAGCCAGTTGCCCGGTAAATTGGTTTAAGCCGGCTTCCTGTAAAAGCTGGTTGGCAAGCCGGACATCCTTGTGGACATATTTCACAGCCCCTCCTGGTGTGAAGTGGCGATCGAATACGTATTGTTCCATATGCCTGCGCAGGATTCTGCTGTCGCCATAGCTTGTCTCCAGCACTTTTAAGAGCTGTTCGGAATCCAGCCCATAAGCAGATCCGGCTACCATTGCCTCTGATGCAGCCAGAGAGTGAACAGCAACAAGATACTGATTAATCAGCTTGGCAATGCTGCCTGAACCCGAAGGTCCCAGATATTCTATGGTGTCACCGAGCATCTCCAGTACCGGCTTAACTTTTTGAAAAGCCACTTTTCCGCCGCCTGCCATGATCGTTAATGTCCCGCTTTCTGCTCCTTCAGGACCTCCGCTAACCGGACAATCCAGATAACTGATCTTTTTTGCATCTGTCATCTCAAAGATAGTTTTACTCGTGTCTGCCCCTACCGATGTGAAGTCAACGCATATCGTTCCAAGCTTGGCACTTTGAATGATTCCCTCTTTACCTGTATAGACGTTCAGCACATCGTCTGGCATAGAAAGACAGGTACACACGACTTGACATTGGCTGGCCAGATTGCTGATCGTTTCCGAATAAAAGGCACCCAGATCAATAAGGGGCTGTGCTTTTTCAATTGTCCGATTATGAACGATGACGTGAAAGCCATTGCCCAGGAGGCGCTTGGCCATCCGCGAGCCCATTACTCCTGTTCCAATAAATCCAATCTTCATGATATCACCCCTTTCTGCCAGGCAAAACTCTCTTCACTTCTGCCTTGCGGATTATATTCAAGACCAATTAAGCCTCGATAGTGTTTACTCAAATATTGAAGAATATCGGTATAATTCATTTCACCTGTCCCTGGCTGCTGTCTGCCCGGATGGTCAGCAATTTGCACATGCGAAACCAGCTCAGCGTATTTTTGATACATGGAAAGAGAATGGCCATAAATTCTTTCAATATGGTAAAAGTCGAATTGAAGCTTCACATTCGGCAAAGCGACACGATGGATTATGTCTGATGCCTGCTGGATATCATTTAAGAAATAGCCAGGCATGTCGAATGGGTTGATAGGCTCAATTAATAGGGTTATCTCATGCCTAGACATTGCAGTGCCCGCATAAAGGAGATTTTCTATAAATACTTCCAGATTATTGTCTGGGTGTATCCCCGCCATACAATGTATCTTTTTAACTCCAAGGCCATTTGCATAACGGATCCCCCTTTCAACTGATTTTCTAAATTCCTCTATACGTACGGGGTCTGCTGCCAGGCCACGGTCCCCTTTTTCCCATTGACCTGGCGGCAGGTTAATTAAGTCCATCGATAACTGATTTTGCTTAAGCTCTGCTTTGATTTCTTCTATTGTAAATGTATATGGAAACTGGCACTCCACATAAACAAAACCAGCTTCACGGGCTTTTTTAAACCGCTCCAAAAAAGGAACTTCTGTAAAAACGGTTGAAAGATTAACAGAATATCTATTCATGATAGCCTCCTGGAATAGGGTTATTGTTAATAAAATGGTCTTTTCTCATAGATTGTTGTTTTTGGTTTTGAAATCAGCGGGGAGGACGTAAGCCTCCCGCTGGAGTCAAGTGACCTCAGCTCCAATCAACTCAGCAAATTAAACGAAGGTATTTAGAAAGAAGGAGACTTCACAAAAATAGCCTTTAAAACATGCAGAACTTTAAATATCTGATCCTGTTGAAGGCCCTTTTAGTTCATAGCCATTTGCAAAGTACTGTATCGTTTCTAGCTCATTGCCATTCAGTTCACGATTGACACTGGATTGATAGGCATTCTTCATTTCTTCCATTTGTCCTTCGAATTCTTCTGTTAGTCTTGCTGCCTTCCTGAGCATGGCCGTTTCCACCTGGTACTCTGCCTTTGAGATGGCCGTCCCGTGGGACAAAATATATGTATCTGCATCAAACTGTTCCAGTGCATCCAATAGCTGAAGGACACAGTCTGCCGTGTAATTCCATTTACTTGCGTAAAGATTCGCGTAAATCGCATCGCCGAGAAATAATATTTTTTCTTCTTTTATATATACCACCACCGAGTCTGGAGAATGGTCCCCGCCGACTCTTTGCAGTTGGCAGCTCACACCGCCAAGATCGATTTCAAGAATATTCTCAAAAGTGATATCTGGAAGTTTAACCTTAATGCTTCGATCATTACCATACTCGTTCTTAATAGCGCTCGCGCAAAATTCTATTTCGATTCCGCTTTTCACACGTTCATCCAATGCCTCATCTGTCCATTGGTAAGGGATTAGCTTTTCCATTTCAGCTTTGGTGAGATTAGAAGCAATAGATGGAATATCCAGTGCAGGCAGGCCGAAAATATGATCCCAGTGCCAATGAGTCAGGACCACCATCCTCGGTGAAGGTATTCGTAGTTTCTCCAGCTCGCTTAAAAACAATTGAGCATGTGCTTCAGAATTGCCTGCATCAATCATCAAAGTCATTCGATCCCCGACCACAGCCCCTAAAATAGGACGGTCAGTTTCTGAAACAGGAGTTTGATACCAAACCCTGTGCTTAAGTTTTTCTAAAGTTTGCATAAAATCCTCCCTCCGATTCTTTTGTACATTAATTCGTTAAAAGTGAATAGAATCCTTTTTCTCTATTATATAGAAAAAACTGCTCAATACTTGAGCAGCCCCATTTTATGATTAAGATTCGCCTTTATAAACAAAGTAATCAAAATCGGCAAATTGATTTTGGCCGGAAGTGTCCTGACATTGCATGCCGACGAATGCACCTGTAAAAAAACCGCCGCCCTTTATGTAATCATCCGATAATTTATGGGATTGGAAAGGAACTGCAAGTTCTGTCCAGTTCTCACCGTCGAATGAATAAGAATAATTATATTCATGGATATGGACATTTACACGAAGGTAAACATATTTCACTTCTGCCGGGATTTCAATTTCACTCCCTTTTAACGGCTGGGAGAAAGTAAAATTATCGCATGACACCAATTCCAGGATTCGTCCTTTATCTTCATCCCAGCTGACCTGGCATGACGTCCAGTTTTCAGTATTATAATAATTAACGAGACCGGCAGATTGCTGGAAGGTTTCGGGCTCAAATGCCACCTTTGTTTCAGCAGTAAAAGAAAAGTGCTGCCATCTTCTCGCTATGAAGGCCTGTGTAAATTTGGATGTTAAGCTTTCTTTCCCATATAACCGAAGATGGCCAGGGTTATCCTTCAAAGAAACAATATTCTCACCGAGCGGAATCCTTAAATTCTGGAAATGCAGGTTTAGGGTTTCACTATCAAAATCGTCTTTTTCCGGAAAATCTCTTCCCCACTTTACTTCCTTAATCTTTGGCCCTTCTATTTCAAGGGCAGGCTCGTTCCCGCCAGTTACATAAGGCCAGTCATTCTTCCATTCCAGCCTTTGTATGGCAGTCTCCCTTCCAAGAGGACAATAACCGCGCGGGTCAAGTAAAGGATGACCCTCTCTTGTTAAGGGGCGTCCTGTAAGATGGACAAGAAACCACTCATCTGTGTGAGTTTTTACCATTGAAGCGTGACCTGCCTTTTGCAGAGGGTTCCTCGGTGACCCGAAAGATGAAATGAGCGGATTTTCAGGGTGTACTTCATATGGCCCCCTTATGTTCTTTGATCTCGCAATGGTGGCCTGATGATCATATTTAGTTCCGCCTTCAGCAGTCAGCAAATAATAATAACCATTGATTTTATACAAATGCGGAGCTTCTGTCAGTTTGATATCAGTCCCCTTGAAGATGACCTCCGCTTTCCCTTTCAGCTTTTGCTTCTGTACGTCATATTCCTGCAAAGCGATTCCGTAAAAGTTGTGATGGCCGGCACGGTGATCCCACACCATGTTGACCAAATATTTTTTTCCGTCCTCATCATGGAACATAGAAGGGTCAAAGCCTGAACTATTTAAATACACAGGATCAGACCATTCCCCTTCTACGCTTTCACATACTGAAAGGTAATTATGGCAATCCTTCCACTGGCCATCCACCACTTTTACATCCGTATAAATAAGCCAGAACCGGCCATCGTGATAGGATAAAGCAGGTGCCCAAATCCCGCCTGAATCCGGACTTCCTGTCATATTCAGCTGGCTTATCCGGTTTAATGGCCTTGCAGCCAGACGCCAATTTTTCAGATCCTTAGAATGATAGATTCCAACACCGGGAAACCACTCAAAAGTGGAAACAGCAATATAATAATCTTCTCCCACCCGGCAAATGCTCGGATCAGGATTAAATCCTGTTAAAATCGGATTGCGTATAAGTGCCATTTGACCATACCTTTCATTTTATTATTCCTTAAATATGTCTGCTTAAGCCCGAATGCCTGAACTGTTCAAGCTGCCGGTGCTTTTGCCTCGCTTCAATTTTCCTAAAACTGTACATTCCCCCATACATCAAAATCCATGTAATGGAAACAGCGCTAAAGAAGGGAATAAATGCAGGACTGTACAAAAGCAGAAAAATGATGGATCCGGCAGAGGCTGCTATGATCAGGGTAAGATGCAGGTTAAGGATCCCAAGTAAACATGAATTTTTTATATATTCGCTAACTCTTAAATCGTAATGTACATAAACCGGAAAAAGATACATCAGAGTAATGAAATAAAGAGCTGATATAATAAGCAGCAGTACGAAAAACATCAGCTGCAGAACCCCTTCTAAGCCATTTACAAAATGCAAATCCAAAAGAATGAACCCCGCGCAGATGACAAGTATGAAACCAAGCAAATTAGATTTAGTAAATTCCTTTTTATAGATTGATAGGAAAGTATCCCAAACAGGCACTTCTGTCTCTTTCATCTGCCACTTGCGGACGATAGTGAATAGGGATACGGTTGCAGGCATGAAGCCAAATACGATTAGCCCCGCCATCGTAAATAACAGCCAGAGCAAGTTAACATAAGCAAGCTTCATGATCCATTCACATATTGTAAATAGCTTGCCCAGCGTACTTTGCATGTTTATCACCTCCTCTGCTTTGGATGATTAGCCTTTAACGGAGCCAGATGCTATCCCCTCAACGATGCGATTGCTTAATATCAGAAAGGCAATTAATATTGGCAGGATGCTGATGACCAGTGTGGCACCTATAGCACCCCAATCCGTAGTATACTGGCCAATGAAATTCTGGATTCCAACTGTAAGTGTCTTAAAGCTATCCGAACTGATAAATGTATTCACAAATACAAATTCATTCCAGTTGTAAATCATATTAATAATCGCAGCCGTTGCCATTACCGGCATCGTCATAGGCAGTGTGATTTTAAAGAAAATATGATGGATGGATGCACCATCCATGACTGCTGCTTCTTCTACCTCCCTTGGCAAAGCTTCATAGAAGCCCAGCAAAATCATAATGGTGATTGGAAGGTTGAAAGCTGTGTAAGTTAGAATAATGGAAAGCGGATTATCAATCAGATTGATATTGGTAAAAGTGCTGAATAAAGGGATCAATGTTGAATGGACCGGTATCATTAAACCGACCATAAACAGTCCCAGCACCAGCCTGCTGCCTTTCCAATGCATTCTCGTAATGGCAAAGGTAACCATGCTGGCTAAAACAACAGTCAGAATGACAGCTGCAAGGGTGTACGTTACACTATTTATAAAATAGAGGCTGATGTTTCCTTCCGTCCAAACCTTTGCGTAATTTTCCCATTTAGGGTTTTCCGGCAATGAGAATGGAGACATATTGAATACTTCCTGGCTGCTTTTCAGGGAAAAAAGAAATAGCCAGATAATCGGGAAAATCTGAAACATGGCGACAAGAACCAGGAACACATACATGATGCCATATGCTAAACGGTTCACAATCGGTTTTGAGACAAGCTTTGTGTCCAGTCCATTTCCTATGCGCGGGGCGCCATCAGGTTTTACTGTTTCCATACATTTTCCTCCCTTCCATTAATAGATATCTTTATTAGCAGCTGTAAATCTGCGGATGATGTAAGTAACAACAAGACAAATGACCAGCAGGAAAAATCCGATGGCACTCGCATATCCAAAGTCAAAACCCTTAAATGCTTTCTGATACATATAAGACGCCATTACTTCGCTTGCTCCATTCGGACCGCCTCCGGTCATGACATAGATCAGGTCAAAGTATTTCAGCGAGCCTACGACTGCTAGAACAATTGTTACTTTAATTACATTCATAATCAAAGGGAGCTTTATTTTAAGGGCAATCTGCAAGGGAGAAGCCCCATCAATTCTTGCTGCTTCAACAAGTGATTCAGGAATATTTTTTAATGCTGCATAATAAATGAGAATGTAAAAACCGGCGTATTGCCATATAATTGGTATAATGATGGCATAGAGTGCGAGATTGGCATCCGCTAGCCATGCAGGCGGATCTTCAATGCCGATAGCTACTAACACTGTGTTCAGCATGCCATTTGAAGGGTGGTATATCTTCATCCAAAGCTGTGCAATTGCGACTGATGCCAGCAGCATGGGGATCAGGTATATCTTCCTTAATAAATCTGCACCTTTGATTTTACTGGCGAGGATAATGGAAATGAACAAGTAACCGATCAGACTTAATGCAGAAAACAGGGCCAGCGAAAAGGAATGCAATGCACTTTTCCAAAAGAGTGCATCTTTCATCAGTACCTTGTAATTCTTTAGGCCGATGAAATCCATTTCTCCAATGCCATTCCATTTCATTAAACCATAGTAGCCTGTCTGTATAATCGGCACATAGATCAGCGCAAGGACCAGGAAAAGGGCAGGTGTGATGTACAGTGCGATGACTTTTTTATTGGAAAGCACTTTATTCATTTCATTTCAGCTCCTTCCTGTTAGAATTAGAAAGGATATACCCTAACAGCAGATATATCCTTTTTTCGGGAAGGCCGTTAATTCCCTTCCTCAGCCTTAAGAGCCTCTTCATGCTGTTTGGCATAATCAGCTGGTTTTACTTCATTGCCGAACAGTGATTGGATAAGGTTTAAATGTGTTTCTGCAACCGAAGCACTCATTTGGACATCAGCAAATAAGGTTAAGCTGCTGGCTTTATTTAACTCATTTAAAACATCAATATACAGTTCCGGAAGATCCACTTTACCGGTATCAACCTTCGTGGCAGGAATTACACCCGCTTTTTCAACAGATTGCTCTCCCCATTTTTCAACAAAGAACTTTACAAATTCTTTTGATTCATCTTTAACCTTTGAATTCTCAGCTACGAATAACCCTACTCCCGGGCCGCCCACCCAGCTGTCGATATTTCCTTTGCCTCCGTCAACGGTCGGGAATTTAAAGAATCCAACGTTTTCCCTGAAATCCTGCGGAATTTCTTCATTCGTCGTAAAATTAGGGAGCTCCCAGGTTCCCATTAGATACATTGCAGCATTGCCGTTCAGGAACTCAGCCTTTCCTTCGTCATTTGAAAGTCCATTATAGCCTTTATTAAATGCGTTCTCTTTGACAAGGTTTTGAACTTCTTCAGCAGCTGATACCAGTGCCGGATCTTCGAACGAACCAGAGCGGTCAATGGCTTTATTAAGAACTTCAGCCCCGCCAATTCGGTCTGCCAGGTACATGTACCACAAGGACCCTGTCCAGCGGTCTTTATTTCCAAGTGCAATCGGGGCAACCCCGTTGTCTGTCAATGTCTTAACAGCATTTTCAAACTCACTGTAAGTGTGGGGTACATCAAGATCATATTTCTCAAAAATTTCTTTATTGTAGTAAATAGGTGCAATGTTCAGCTCAAGAGGCAAACCATAGGTTTTTCCATCGAGAGCGTAGGCTTCCGTAGTCCCGCTTACAAAAGATTCCTTCAAACCATCATTCAGTACATCATCCAGCTCTGCAAATAGATTGCCTTTCACAAATGGGGTCATATATCCGGCTGCCCAGGTAAACCCTACATCCGGCAATTCATTAGAAGATGAAAGAACTTTGATTTTATTTTTGTACTGTTCATTTTCCAGAACTTCGACTTCAATTTTCACATCTTCATGCTCGGTTTCATATTGTTCAATAATATCTGTAACAATCTGATTTTGCTGCTTGGAGCTTCCTGCCGGCCATAAGTGCATGAATTTAATGGTTTTTTTGGAACCGTTTTCACCACTGGCCGTATCGGTGTTTCCGCTGCATCCTGCGAGCGCAGCTGCCAGGATCAGCACTGCAATAAGTATAAATGAATGCGCTTTCTTAAGCATTTTCCTAACCCCCTATTTCTTAATTATTCTAACAATTCTAATGATAACACCACTAAAAAATCGCGGTAAGGTAACCGCGATTGGGAAAAATTCCACTATTTTTAGATGGGAGTTTCATCAAGTTCGGTCAGCTTCCGGTATTTGCTTGGGGTCACACCTTCCGAGTCTTTAAAAAGTTTAATAAAGTACTTGGCTGTTTGATACCCGGCCTGCCGGGCCACTTCATCTATTGGCAAATCCGTGGTTATGAGCAGCTTTTTCGCCAATTGCAGTCTTTTTCTTTTCAAATATTCACTAAAGGTAATGCTTGTCTGCTCTTTAAACATCGCACTAAAATAACTGGCATTCAGATGCGCTGCATCAGCGACTTCTTTGAGAGAAATTTGTTCCGGAAGGTTTTCGTTCACATAAGCAATGGCCTGTTTGACAGATGAATTTACATACTCTTTTTTTGCTTCCAGCTCAAGCAGGCCTTGATCTGCGACTTTTTCCAAATAATCTGCCCTGACCATATGTTCTTCCGTTTCAAGGGCTTCTTCAATTGCCTTTATAAGACTTTCCTTCCGCAGTGGTTTGACCAGATAGTTGAGAACACCAAGCCGGATGGCTTCCTGGGCATATTCAAAATCAGGATAGCCTGAAATTATCATGACAGCCGGCTTGTATCCTTGGTTTCTGATGTTTTTCAGCAGTGCCAAACCAGTCATTTCTGGCATGCATATATCTGTAATAAGCAGGTTCACTCTGGTCCTCTGGAATAACTCTAAAGCTTCCTGTCCATCAGCTGCGCTTAGAATCTCAAGTCTCCCTGCTGACCATCCTTCCAGTGTCTTTTTCAGCCCCTGTCTTGTTGTCTCTTCATCATCCACTATTAAGATTATCTTTGTATTCACCTTTATTTCCCTCCCCCGCAGGTATTACGAACACAACTTTAGTGCCTGAACCCAACTCACTTTCCAGATGAAGACCGCCAAGGGAATAGGCATCATAATAAAGGCTGAGCCTTTTGTTTACGTTTGTCAGCGCCATCCCAATCCCTTTAAATGAAGAAACATTCTCTTTTTTTATCTCCTCGTTTAACTGATGAAGCTCTATCTGATCAATCCCCGGGCCGTTATCCTGCACCGTGATTTTGACCGAGTCCCCACCGGCTGATTCTTCTAATTTGATAAGGACAGTTCCTTGTATTCTCTTATTTTCAATTCCATGCTGTATAGCATTTTCAACTAATGGCTGTATAATCAGTTTTGGTATTTTCACACCAAGGAGCTTGGGCGGTGCAGCAATTTTCCATAACAGTCTTTCGCCAAGCCGCATTTTCATTAGGCGCATATACCGTTCAATATGATCAAGTTCATCATGTATGGTAACCCATTCAGCAGATCTGCGATTCCCGATTGTATATCGGAAAAGTTCAGACATTGAAATGACAATCTCAGCCAATTCCTCTTCCTCTTTCTCCTCCAGGGACCAGTAAAGTGCGTTTAGAGTGTTGTAAAGAAAATGCGGATCAATTTGGGCCTGCAGTGCCTTCAGCTCCGTTCGGGACCGAAGCAATTCTTTTTCATAAACAACCTGTATTAAGTGGTTGGTCCTTTCAACCATTTTATTGTAGGTGTTATTTAATTCAATAAATTCAAGTGAGGAATTACTCTCAGGATTCAGTTTTAATTCATCCATTTTGGCATTTTTCATTGTATTAGTCAGTTTTTTAATCGGTCTGGTGATCATGGTGGCAAGCACTATGGAGGAAATGACAAATAAAAAGAATCCAATGGAAACTGCTAAAATGATTACTGCTCGAACTTTCGTAACGCCCTGCAGCAGAAAACTCATCGGCTTCAGGATGACAAAAGTCCAGCCTGTCAGAGCTGACTTTTCAGTAACAGCCATATATTCCTGATCACGGATCATAATCGATTTTTCCTCTTGCTGGATAATGCTTTTTATGTCGAGTCCATAATCATAAGTAATGGGTGTTAAGTCGCGATCGAGAAGCATCATATAATCGTTTTGTCCGTTTTCTTCACTATTGCCCTGAACCTGAAAATAACTGTTGGAAATACGGACGACAAGATAACCGCCATTCGAGAACCAGCGATCCATAAGACTGACTCTCCGTATGGCTGCAGAATAGCTGGTGTTTCCCTTATCCTTCCCAGTCCAAACAAGCTTCCCCTTTTCCTTGTCAGCGGCCTTCACCCACTTTGAATCGATTACTTTAAAAATATTTTTCCCATCGAATGGATAAATCCTTTTGCCTTCTGCATTATACAGTTCAATTGAAGATATTCCATCTGAGTAGGCATATGTATTATTGATGATTTTTATCAGGGATTCCAATTTTCCATAATCCATGCTTTCCCCTTCAAGCATCTTTAGCAGCATTTGCTGAACAGTGCTATTGGTCATGAGCTGATTAGTCAGAGTATCAATCTGTTTATAAAGCGTTTCCATTCTGCCGTTGGCTTCTGCAGCGGTTTGCTGAACCTGGCGTTCCGCATTTTGCCTGAAAAAGCCGCCTAATTGGTCATAGACAACGAGTGAAACAAATGCCAGGACAAACAGCATGACGCTTAAAAACACTGCTAAAATCTGGTTTCGCAGTGTATTGAATTTTTTTAAAGAAGAAAGAAAACTCTTCATATGAATCACCTATTCTCAGGTTATCTTATATATTTATTTAAATATAGCAGATTTAAAGCTGGATAACATGAAAACCCTTACATTAATTTATTTGGGCTTACATCCTCCATTCTCCTTTTTGAAAGTATGCTAGCATTTTATTTATGGAGAATAAATAGAAAAACTGCTCAATACCTGAGCAGCCCTTGTTCGGAAGTTATTCTATTTCAACGATCATTTCAATTTCTACAGGGGCTCCGCCTGGAAGGGAGGCAAGCCCCACAGCTTTGCGGGCATGTCCATTTTCCTTGCCGAAAATGTCATGAAGCAAATCTGATGCAGCATTAATGACTAAAGGATGATTTTTAAAGCTGCTTGTTGAGGCAACGTATCCATCCATTTTGATGATTCTTTTTACTTTATTTAAATCTCCAATGATCCCTTTAAGGGCTGACAGCAAATTCAGCGTACAAATTCTTGCTGCATCCTTTGCTTCCTCGATTGAGATATCTTCCCCGACAATTCCTGCATATTTTTGCGCGCCATTTACCCTGGGTGTTTGTCCGGATAAAAAGACTGTATTGCCCGAGATAACGCCCGGTTCGAAAGGCATTCGGATATCAGCCAATACAGGGAGCTGGATATTCAGCTCTTCCAGTCTTTCTTCAATTCCCTTTTTTACCCCTTCCATCACTATGCCTCCTGGGAAACACTTTGTTTTAATGAAGAATATAGTTGTTTAGTGAATTTAAATGAGCGGTGAGTATAATAGACTTTGGCGAAAGCTTGATTTTCACAAAGTGAGCATTTGATTTCATATGGAGCTTTTCGAATATGAGGAGTTTTTAATATTTGCATGGCTTCTTTTAAATGTGTGCTGCAAACCCACATAATGTCACCTTCTTCTATTTTTTTGGGATTCTATATACTATTACATTCTGTAATGGGCAAATGACGTTATTTCATCCATTACAGAATGCAGTATTCGCAATCTCATTTTCCTGTTGTAACGGTTTGCTTTAATTTATCCGGCTTTCTCTTTTTCACCTGATCTGTAACTTCATCGTCCCATGAAATGGTGATATCCCCGTCTGTAACGAATGTCTGGCAGCCTAAACGATAGCCTTTCCCCAGCCACTCTTCTCCCAGCTTCCTTCTTTCCTGGATTTTTACGTTGTCCAGGTATTCTGCTCCTTCTTCAGTTTTAAAAACACAAGTACCGCAAATTCCTCCGCCGCAGCGATTTGGCAGATCTCCATCATAGCGGAGCGACATTCTTAATATATTAGAATCCTCAGGCACTTCCAGAGTTTTGTTGCTATTGACAAAATGGATGTTTGGCATGATTGAATTCCTCCCTGTGGTTTCGTTTCTTAGTTCTTGGTATACAATATACCATATAAATAATATTCAGACAATACTAAACTTTTAAATATTTTATTTTAAGTTATTACTCTAATCCCGTAACTGCAGCACTGCTTTGCCCTTGACCCTTATGCATTTTCCATAGTCGACATTCTTTGAACATATCCCCATTGGTTTCTTCTCCCTCTAAAGAAATGGCCAGTTCGGACTGATTTCTTCCTCTTCTGTCCCGAAGGTGGCCCAAGTTCGGACTCACGCCCTCCGGTTTCTTCCTCTACTGTCCGAAGGTCGCCCAAGTTCGAACATTATTCCTATGGTTCCTTGCTCTCCTGTCCGAAGGATGCTTCATTATTTTCTTTTACTTTCATTCATAAACGTTTTGCTGTTGAAATTTTAGCAGGTCCCTCTTTTTAACACTGTTTATATACGCCATGTAGGCTTTCTTCGAATTTTCAATATGAATCCTCATCAAGTATTCAGCTATTTCGGCATCTTTATCGCGCAGTGCCTTCATTATATCGATATGTTCTTTTAATGAGTCCTTCCTTCTTCCTGGTGTTTCATATCCCATATTGGCCGCCATATGAATAAAATCGATCAAGCCTGATAGGATTTCATATAGTTTTGGACTTTTAGATGCCTTATTAATCAGCCTATTCATTTGAATATGTTCGGAATTGAAGTTTTCTTCATCCTGTTCACTTAGCTCCATTAGTTCCTTAATTTTGAGATCCAGTTCTTTTTGTGTACTTGTATCCATTCTTTGTGCTGCCAATTTTACAGCCAGCACTTCCAGTGAAGAGAGAATCGTAAATACCTCCAATACTTCATCCTCTGAGATATTGGAGATGACAACCCCTTTTCTGGGAACTGTTTTCACGAAACCTTGAGATTCCAGCCTGAACAGAGCCTCCCGAATCGGTGTGCGGCTAATGTTTAGCTTGGCTGCAAGTTCTCTTTCTACCAGTCTGTCTCCTGCCTGGTATTCTCCTTCTAAAATGAGTTTTTTCAGGTACAAATACGCATGTTCGCGTATAGATATTAAGTTGTTTTCCTCCCATGTTCTATCCATTTTTCCACCTCCTATTTTTATAACTTAAGATAAAAAGATTCCTCCATAAAATAAAGCTCCAAATATAACAAGCGAAGGATGAACCTTGAATTTAATTAATGTTAAATAGCTAACGGCTGCAAGAAGCACAAGATGCAGCATTCCGCTGTTTTCAAAGGCTGTCAAAAAGAACTGGTAGGCCATGACAGCCAGGAGGACAGCAATGATCGGCTGCACGGATTTGGTCATTAGCTTTACTTTAGTGGAATCTTTGAATAGATTAACAAACTTAAACAGGACGATGACTGCCAGCGCTGATGGCAGGATGGTAGCTGCCAAAGCCACTGCCGCCCCTAAAACCCCGCCTAATTCATAGCCGATGAATCCAGCCATTTTTGTTGCAATAGGACCCGGCAGCGCATTGGCAATGGCGAGAACATCCCCAAATTCAGTGAGTGTCATCCAGCCATTGTTGTTCACTACTTCTATTTGAATGAGCGGGATCGTTGCGGGTCCCCCTCCGTAACCCAATAGATTTGCTACAAAAAATGCCCAAAAGATCTCCCAATATATCATGAACTTTTCTCCCTTACTGGCATGTACTCTTCAGTTGCCTTTTTATTCGCCTGCTCCTTCCGATGGGCAATATAAAATGCTGTGCTTAAGACTATCGCAATTAAAATACCGGGATGCCATTCCAAAAACTGAACAAATACCAGTGATACGGCAGCCAGCATAAGATTTTTTGGCAGCCCTAAGCCCTGGCTGCCTTTCTGGTAAAAACGATAGGCCATCTCTGCCAGCATAAAGCCAATGACTGGTGTCACTCCCTGTACCATTCCGCTGACAATCGGGGACTGGCGAAAAGAGTATAAAACGCCAAGCAAGGCTAGCATGGCAATAATAGAAGGAAGGATATGAGTAAGGATAGCTACTGCGGCACCCATGCTGCCTTTGACTTTGTAGCCGATATAGGCAGCCATTTTCGTTGCAATCGGTCCTGGCAGCGTATTGGCTAATGCCAGAATCTCCCCGAATTCCTCCTCCGTCATCCATTTATATTTCTTAACTGCTTCAAATTCAATCAGCGGTATTGTCGAAGGACCTCCTCCATACCCTGTCACGCCGGTGCGTGCAAATCCAATTGCCAATTCAAGATAAGGCTTCATGCGATCCTCCCCTTATTTAGGTGTTATTGACTGAAGAAGGACCTCATTCCGCTACCTATTAATAACGAATGAGGTCCCTTTCTATTATTTTTTAATATCTGCTTCGGTTACAACTTCATAGCCGTCTTTTTCCACGTGGGATTGAAGGGCTTCTAATGCAGCGGTACCAACAGCCGTATCCTGCTCTCCATTTCCTCCGCTGATGCCGATTCCGCCAACGACTTCCCCATTAACAACAATTGGGAACCCTCCGACAAACACAGCAAATTTGCCATTAAGCATATGCTGGATCCCAAATGCCTCATTTCCTGGAAGGGCAGGTCCGTTCGGTTCCTTATTGAATAGATGGGTGGAGCGTTTATGGCCGGCTGCTGTGTAAGCCTTGGCAATTGCAATTTCTGGCCCGGTGATTCTTGCTCCATTCATGCGCTCCAGGGCAATCACACTTCCTCCGTCATCGACAATTGCAATAGTTTCAAAGACATTGATTTCCGCTGATTTTACCTTTGCTGCTTCAATCATCAATTTTGCTTCTTCCAATTCAAGTTTTAGAGCTGTTTTCATCATCATTCTCCTTCTGATTTAATAGCCAATATAAACGGTTTTCACTTGAGTGAAAAATTCCAGGCCCACTCTTCCCGATTCCCGGAACGTAGCGGTGCTGGATTGCTTTAATCCGCCAAAAGGTGCATTGATTAAGTTGCCGGTTGTTGTCCGATTCACTTTTACCGTGCCTGCCTGAATGTCTTTAGTAAACCGGCTGGCTGTTTTTAAGTTATTTGTCACAATGGAAGCAGACAATCCATAGTCAACGTCATTGGCAATCGCAACGGCTTCTTCATATGTATCTGCCTCGATCACGGCAATGACAGGTCCAAAGATTTCTTCCTTGGCAATGCGGTGATTTGGCTTAACATTAGTAAAAATGGCCGGCTGCACAAAATATCCTTTTTCATATTCACCTGATGTGAGGTGCTCACCGCCATAAGCGAGTTCCGCACCGTCTTCTTTGCCAACCTCAATATACTTCAGGACATTTTTCAGCTGTCTTTCATTTGCAAGCGGGCCGATCTTAACTCCTTCTTCAAACCCGCTGCCAATTTTAAGGGCGCTTGTTTTTTCAATCAATTTCTCCAAAAATGCTTCTTTTACTTCCTTCATCACGATCACTCTGCTTGTTCCTGTACAGGCTTGCCCGGTTAAAGAAAACCCGCCATTCACTGTTAATGCAGCGGCAAGATCAAGGTCAGCATCTTCCATAACTAGAAGCGGGTTCTTTCCTCCAAGTTCCATTTGAGTGCGGGTGGTGAAAGAGCATTTGCTATGGATGTCCTCTCCTGCAGCTGTTGAGCCAGTGAAAGTGACAGCCTTGACTGCAGGATGAGTGACCAGTAAATCACCAACATCAGATGCCTTCCCAGTAACAAAGTTCAAAACGCCATTTGGTATACCGGCCTCGTGCAGCGCTTCAACAAGCCGCACGGCAATCAGAGGGGTATCTGAAGAAGGTTTGAACACCACTGTGTTTCCAGTAATTAATGCCGGAGCAATTTTTCTCGCAGCAATGGAGATTGGAAAATTCCATGGCGTGATCACACTTACCACTCCAAGCGGCTCTCTTTCCGTCGAAACTCTCATATTTGGATCATCATTCGGGAAGGTTTCACCTGTGAAGCTTTGTCCCTCGACCGCATAATAGCGAAGTGTCTGTGCGGAGCGCAGCACTTCATTTTTCGCATCATTGACATGCTTTCCTTCTTCCCTTGTCAGTTCTTCTGCATATTGGGCAGCATTTTCTTCGAGATGTGCTGCGGCCTTGTTTAAAATGGCAGCACGCTTTGATGGAGCTGTCTTTGCCCAGCCAGGGAAAGCTTCACTGGCAGCTTCAATTGCCTCTTTCACATCGGTTTCATTGGATGCCTGAAAAACGCCGACAACATCTTCTGTATTTGCAGGGTTCACACTATAAAACTTCTTTTGGCTCGCGGATTCCTGCCACTCACCATTAATATAGTTATTGAATGTTTCTACCTTTGTTGTAATCAAACCTATCACCTTACTCTCTGTTAATTTCTCTCTTTCCTGCGACAACTTCTCCTATTATAGAAAGAGCCGCCACATAGACCTCGAAGGACAAGATTTAGTGTGACGGCCTGGATATTACATATTATTTTGCTTCTACTAAAGAACCAAGATCCTGTTCAAGATATTCCCTCCATAAGCCATCCATGTACATACGGCGCATTTTCGCACCTGTGCGGACTACTTCAAGGCAGCGCTGCTGTAATTCAGGAGTATCTGCATGGTCCAAAACGATTTTGTAGCCGCGTTCTCCATGGATTTCATCGGATACGATATGAAGATCGAAGAATTCGATTTCTTCATCCGTGAATCCGTATTGTGCACGGAGAGCAGGAGTCTGCTTTCGATAAATGTCCGGAACCTGGGATTCCAGGCCGACAACTAGAGCAGCTGTTGCTACAACGAAGTTTTCACGGGCAGCTACTGCGTAGCACCAGCTTTGCAGGCCTAATGTTGTTGGAGCCATGTTTTCTGGATTGATTACTCGTTCGCGGGTTGTTCCACATGCTTCCGCAAAGCGAATCAGCAAGTCTGTATGGCGGTCAGCCGCAATTTCTTCTTCATACATGTTTTGAAGTGTGAAATCTTTTGCTGCTTCAAATTTTGGATCGGTTGGAGTGTTGTGATAGATGTATGCTAAGTAGTCAGCAAAAGGTCCAACATAGTGGTAATGGTTTTCTGCCCATCTGGCAAAATGCTTTCTTTCCAAGTTTCCTTCAGCCCAAGCTACAGTGAATGGAGCTTTCTGGCTATGGTTTCCTTTAATGGCTTCCTCTAGTTCTTTGCGAAATTCATCTTTCGATAATAATTCTGGCATGTGTAAACTCCTCCTCGAAATTTATGTAGCCTATTGGCACTTGATATTTTGTATACCAAAACTTATTAAAAAATAATAGGTTGCTAATTTACAACCTTATTTTCCCTTGTTTTTTTGGTCTTTGGTATACCTTAATGAAATCATAACCTATTCTTTTTGAATTGTAAACATAATTTTTAGAATTTTTTAAAGATTATTTTTTCTCAAATGATAGATTATAAGTAATTAATAAAGCAGCTCTTCTTTAAGATCAAGCAGCTCGGAAAGTTCTGCAGACAGATTATCCAGGGCTTCTTCAACGATTTGCTCTCCGATTTCCCTGCTCCCTTGCCGGCCATCACCTATACAGCCGTTTCCAGTCATTTCTTCATAGAAGTAAAATCCCTGTACAGCTTTCCCAGGCCGGAGCCTTTCCCATCTTCCGCCTTCCTTGATATCTCCTTTTTCCAAGAGGTCCTCTCTTACCAGTTCAGGAGCAAGATACAGGGCTTCAGACACTTCCCGTTCGCAGCTGTGGCCAAATAAAGGGGATTTTACATATTTCCCGATAGATCCCTTTGCAGATGACGTGGTCTTTGCATAGTAGACTTCTACTTCCAATTCCTTTGTGATAGTCATGGCGGCCAAATTCAGTGTAGATTGGTTTCCGCCATGTGAATTCAAAAATAAAAACTTCTTGATTCCATGCTGTTTCAGTGAGGAAACCATGTCTGTAAGAATGGCAATCAAAGTTGAAGGCTGAAGTGTTATTGTACCGGGAAAATGGATGTGATGCTCGGAAACCCCCATGTTAACAGTCGGCGTCACAATAGCATATGGGAACATTCTCTGCCCCAGTTTATTAGCCATTCTCTCCGCAAGCACCGCATCACAGCTTTCTGCCATATGTGGACCATGCTGCTCATGTGCTCCAACAGGAATTATGGCAAACTCTACTGTGTCTAGTGATTTCTCGACTTCCTTCCAAGTCATTTTAGTAAGATCATAACAATTCATTTCTTGATACCCCGCTTATTTTAGGTATTTTGTATACCAATAATAAATAAAAATAAAAAACTATTTTGTAATAACTGCAGTAGTCTTCTTAGGGGGCTTTACAGAGATGTTTTCCTGGGATATTTCAATGTCGTTTTGGATCGTCATTTGACAGGTTAACCGATACCCTTCTTTCACTTTGTCGCCAAGCATTTTTTCTTCCTTCCAATTTGGCGGAGCGAGATCATCTCCCCCATTTAATACTATGCACGTACATTTTGTGCATCTTCCCATGCCGCAACCATATTTTAATTCGGGAAACTGGCGGATCCCTGCAAGGACAACCAAATTGGCATTATCCTTTACCTGCTTTTCCACAATCTCTCCATCCACATGAAGCGTTACCTTCGGCATAATATTACCCCTTTCAGTTAATTCTAAAGATTTTGATACTTTTTTTCAAAGTATACAATCTTTCGGGAAGATTAGCAAACTCGTTTTTTATTTTTTTGTGTTTGGCGGATATAGGTAGGTGTCTCTTACTGGATTAACTACGATTTTCCTTTGAGTGCGATTAATTTCGTCGTGATTCGGCTACATTAACTACCATTTTCATTGGGTTTAGTTATTTCGTCGTGATTCGCTCACATTAACTACCGTTTTTCCTTGTGTGTGATTAATTTAGTGTTATTCAGCGAGATTAACTACCATTTTCTTTGAGTTTAATTATTTTCGTCGTGATTCGGCCGCATTAACTACCGTTTTTCCTTGTGTGCGATTAATTTGGTCGTTATTCTGTGAGATTAACTACCATTTTCTTTGAGTTTAATTATTTTCGTCGTGATTCGGCCGCATTAACTACCGTTTTTCCTTGTGTGCGATTAATTTGGTCGTTATTCTGTGAGATTAACTACCATTTTCTTTGAGTTTAATTATTTTCGTCGTGATTCGGCCGCATTAACTACCGTTTTTCCTTGTGTGCGATTGATTTGGTCGTTATTCTGTGAGATTAACTACCATTTTCTTTGAGTTTAATTATTTTCGTCGTGATTCGGCCGCATTAACTAACATTTTTCCTTGTGTGTGATTAATTTGGTCGTTAATCTCCCAGATTGGCTCTCGCCCTTTTCCTCTTTAATAAACAATAGATAAACTTTTCGCTGAATTATTAAAAAATTTAGAATATAATATTGAATATTTCAAAATCTTAGTATAAAATAAGCTCAAGACAAATGGTATACAATATTCCAAATAGAAGGAGGTATGCTCTCGAGCTACATATGAGCAATTCTGCATTTGCAACTAAGTTCAAATAAAACTAAAGGAGTGTTTTAATTGGGTAAATATATTGTATTAACAAATAAAGATACTTTCCAGACCATTCTTGAAAATGAGGGTCTAAAGCCGGTTGAGACATATCATTTTTATTTTTTCGATAAGCTGAAGGCTAAGTACACAATAGCGGAAGTTTTGGATGAGAATATGAAAATCCAGCTTTATGAAGAGTATGAAGGAAAAGAGTATGTAAATCATATAGGTGTTAAATTTTTTGAGCGGTTTGAAACGCTGGAAGCAGCCAGAGAAGAACTGGATGAAATAGTAAAGGCATCCGGCAATAGTGAAGACTCCATACATTCCAAACTGGTAAAATCTGATGAAGTAGCAGTATAAATGTTAATACTAAACCCGGAGGAAGCCGCTCTTCTTCCGGGTTTCCTGTTCATAAAAAAAAGCGGAAGCGGCTTGTCAGGGGGCAGGCTTCTTGCACTTGACATTTTTCTGTGTTCATAATTCTAACTTTCTTATACTATTGAAAAAACCGCCAAAGATAAGGCGGCTTTACTAGAATTTTAAAGTTCTTCTCAAACGGGCTAATTTTCTTTCTGTTTTCTCAATTGCATATTTGGATCCAAATAGAAAATGGAACATCGGGGCGTCCTCCTTTTTTTCTCTAACCTGTTATCATTATTATATTATGAATTTTTGAGATTCACAACAAAATTGTATACCAAATACCAAAATAACAATAGAAATGTGGCTGATTTTTGAATAAATAAAGAAAAAGTGAAAATTTGGTATACAATTTACTTTTTACCATATATTTCATTTAAAAGGGTGTTGATATGCTGAGAGTTTTATTTTTGACCGTGATTGGTTTATATTTGCTGTCCACTTTACTTCCGCAATGGAATATCGATCCCCTCCTGTCTATCTTGTGTTTTATCATAGTAGTTTTAACATTCAGGCTTGCGAAGAGATTTGTACAGATTCTTGGGGGCGTATTCCTGGCTTTTGGTGCTGTGCTGCTTTGGACAAGCGGCTCAGACTGGCAGCAATATATTCTTGCCTTTGGACCAATGCTTGATCTGCTTACCATGTTTACGTTAATACCGATACTGGGGATTCCGGTTAAACTTGGGCGATACGGGGAAGGCATCCAGGCCATTATCCAAAATCGGGTAAAAACATCTGGTCATTTATATATGATGACTTCGGGGATCTCTTACTTTTTTAGCATTTTCATGAATCTTGCCACTCTTCCCATGACGTATTATTCAATCCGGCCGGCACTCGGGAGCTTTCCGGTGCGTAACAAGGAACGATTCATGAGCAGAGCGATTTCCAGGGGGTTTGCAATGCCATTAATCTGGGCGCCTGTTACGCCTATTGTGGGAATTGTGATTACAATGACAGGAGTCAGCTGGGTATCCATCCTCCCCTATGTCATTCCGCTGAGCATATTGGGTTTAGCAATGGATTGGTTTATTGGTTCCCGTCAGTCCCAGCCTATGAAACTCCCCCAGCCCGGCGAAGTAACTGTGCATGAAACGGCTGCAGCCCTGGAAGCAGGTTATGCCGGCCGGCCTGGCAAAGTTTTTCAAATCCTGATAGCCATCGCAATTTTTAATGTTCTTGTATCTCTAGCTGAGACGCAGCTATCTTTGCCTTTCTTAATTCTTGTTTCTTTAATCGTTATTCCATTCGCATTCAGCTGGTCTCTTTTATTAAAAAAAGGGAAAAAATTTGGCGAACAGCTTGCTGAGCATTTTAATACCTTCGCCTTGAGCATGAAGGATCAATTTTTCATTTTTTTATCAACAGGCTTTTTTATCTCAGCCATGAACTTGTCGAATGCAAATGAAGTCCTTTACGATTGGATTGCAGCCTTTATAAATGTGGCCGGGGTCGAATTTTTCCTGATCATCTTGCCTTTGATCCCTTTAGGGCTGGCATTTCTGGGCCTTCATCCAGCCGTCTCACTTGCATTGATGATTGAAGGCGTCAACCCGGCAGACATCGGAATTTCACCTCACATTCTGACAGTTGCGATGCTGTCTGGGGCTGTTTCCGCCTTCTTAGTGGGTCCTTATAATGCCACTCTTGGCCTCATGTCAAACATTATCAAAGTCGATTCCTATAAAGTCTCCAACTGGAATATGCCCTTCGCGGCAGTTTATGTTGCTTGTGTGATGTTCTATTTGTTTTTACTGGAAAGATTACTCTAATAGAAAAAGCTGCTGATCAACTAGTATAATCAGCAGCTTTTTTAGTGGATTCCTTTATTTCTTTCACAATCTCCTGTGCAAAATGCCCCAGGGTGCCTTGACTGTAAGAGCGGATGACTTCAGGTGCCAGGGAGGCAAGAGCTCTTTTAATATAAGCTGGCGGATAGTCTTTGCTGATAAATTCGTTCTCGATTTCGACGGCTGTCTTTATGGCAAAGAATGTTGCCAGTTTGTTAACTTCTACTAATCTTCCTTCACTGTCCTTTACGATTTCCCCCAATGGCTTGATGAGGTCTACTATTGGACCTGGCAGTTGGTCCTCTGAAATAAACAGTCCATTTCCATTCTCCATTAAATCTCTCGAATGCCCCATATACTTCAATCCATATACCTTGAAGGAAGGGAATCTTTCTGAAATGCTTTTCGTTGGAAGTGCAGTCGCCATGTTGATGAAAGCAACTGAAGACTCCACAGGAAACATGCTTTCCATGAAAGAAATCACTTTTCCGGCCGGCAAAGCGAGCAGAATTATATCCATTTGTTTCAGTTCGTCATCGTTTAAAGGGCGTCCGTTAGGGAACTTTTCAGCAAATTTTTCTGCCTTTGATCTGTCGGGATGATAAATGCCGATTGGAAGATTTGATTTATGCCAGTGAGTCATCATGGCGGTCCCCAATTTTCCAATCCCTGCTAAACCTATTTTCATCAAATGCCTCCTATTCTGAAAAAAAGACTATCCTCAAAGTTAGTTTATTCTAACTTTGCAGGATAGCCTTTTATTTTTCAAGATTACTGTTTTACCAGATTAAAATAGCTATTAATGTGGCGATAAAAAGGCTGGCGACAACAGGGATAAAGTTTTTCCTGGCCAGTTCCAGCGGTGAAAGCTGAAGGAATCCTGCTACTGCCACAAGGGAAGACCAGGCAACAATTGTTCCTCCGCCCCAGATGGCACCCATCTGCCCGATCGCTGCCAATGTTGAAGGATCGATATGACTTCCATTTGCCAAAGCACCCGATAAGGCACCTGTTAACGGCAGCCCCGAAAAGCCTGAACCATCCAAACCAGTGATCAGACCGACGATTAAAAGACCAAAACCGGCAATAAAGGCATTTTCCGGAATATAAGCCTGTCCTGCCTGTATCATATCAAACAAGAACGCAGGTTTGGCAGCGCTTTCATCCAGGGATAGTATCGTGCCGGTGAAGTCCGAGCTTCCCATAAAGAAGAAACCTGCTATTGGAATAACGGGGGCCATCGCTCTGAAGGCGAAAACAAATCCTTCAGTTAAATGCTCGCTAATTTTATCCAAGGCATGGATGCGATTAAATGCCACGGTGGCAAGCACCAATAAAAGTGTCGCTACCCCGCCGATAAAGGCAGCTCCATCTGTTCCTTCAAATCCGGATCCACCCGCCAGCTTTGTTGAGAACATATAGAGCATAACAGCAAGCATGGATAAGGGCACTACTACGGCAAAGACCTTTCCCCATGTATTTTTTCTCTGGATAGTTTCAGCACTTTCTTCAGCTGTGGCCGCAAGCTCATTGGCTACACCAAAAAATGCTGAATCCTCAGGGTTTAGCGAGAAGTCATGGTGGCCATTTTTAACAATAGATTTTCTATGTGCCAAATAAATATAGCCTAATGCGCATACTCCTGTAATGATGGAAAGAACCAATGTCTTATCAGCAACCAGTGCCTTATCAATTCCAGCTGCTTTGGCGCTTAGCATCGGTGCTACCTGCATGATATAATCAGAAGAAAGGGCCATTCCCTGGCCCGCAATGACAATGACCATGGCAGCCGTCATCACAGGCAATCCAGCCCTGACCGCTGCCGGGACAAGCAATGCACAGATAAGCGGGACAGCAGGAGTCGGCCAGAAAAAGAGTGAAATTACATAGGTAGTAACCATTAATACTAAATAGGAAACATGCCCATTGATCATTACCTTCTCAATCGGGCCGATAAGCCTTTTATCAGCTCCCAGGTCTTTCAAAGAATTAAGAAGCGCGATCATGAGGGAAATGATTAAGAATATACTGAACAACTCTTTTGCTGCGAGGAGATTAGCGTTAAATACCGCCTGGAAGCCGGCGATCAGACTTCCTTTATAGATGACTGCCACAAAGAAAGTTCCGATGATAACCGGCAAGACAACGCCTCTTCTAAAAAGCATTGTTGCGATTACAGACACAGTAACAATTGCATAGACCCAATGAGCAAATGTTAACTCCATATATTCCCCTCCGTTTTTCGTATTAAAAATATCTCTCTATAAATAAATTGCAAAAGACAGATTGCAGGAGGCATGATCTGTTTATCTACAGCTGAATATGTAATACCTCAACACTTGGCTTATTCAGGAGGTTTTGAAACATTTTCCAAAAAGCATACTGCATTTGGTGGATTGTATACCAAACTAAGCAAAAAACAAAAAATCGACAATCTTCGATGTGTTTGTGATATGTGAGTTCGCCAGCCGAATCATCCAATACTATTGACTTATGCTCCTTCAGAAATACAGTTCTAAAGATCAGCCTTTCTTCCTCTGGTTGACCACCTCCCATTTTCACTATTTTAAACTTGTATACTATAATAACACTAAAAATAAATATTGTGCAAATAATTTTGAAAATTTAGATGTTTTAATATTTTCTATAAAATATATTGCTCTCTTTATGGATTTAAGTTAAAATCTAGAATAAAATTGCACAAAGTATATCGTATACCGATTTATAAATTCCTATTTTTAGGGGTGATTCTCAAGAAGGAGTGATAAATATGCTTAAAGCTGGAATTATCGGTTATGGAACGCTGGGGAAAACCATTTCGGAATTAATTGAAGCCGGCCATGCTGGCGACGTGGAATTAAAGTCTGTACTGGTTAGAAGAAAAAAGGGAGCAGAGCTTGCTGATAAAAAAACATTTGCTCTAACATCAGATGAAGCAGAATTTTTTAATGGGGATTTAGATATTATCATAGAAGCAGCGGGTCATCAGGCTTTACATATGTTCGGGGAGAAAGTGCTGGCAAATGGAAGCCATCTTGTGGTGCTTTCCGTAGGAGCATTGGGAGACTCCGGTTTTTATGAACAACTGCAGACCGCGGCCAAGCAGCATAACCGGCAGATTTTTATCCCGTCTGCTGCTATCGCCGGTCTGGATCGGATTGCAGCAGGTTCATTGGGGGAAATTGAAAATATTACCTTAATTACAAGAAAGCATCCCCGCAGCTGGAAAGGTACGATTGCGGAAGAAAAAGTGGATTTACATACGCTGACTGAACCATTTTGTATTTATGAAGGGAATGCACGGGAGTCATCCGAGCTGTTTCCGCAGAGCGTGAATGTGTCAGCGGCCCTTAGCCTTGCAGGAATCGGCTTCGAAGATACTAAAGTAAAAGTCTATGCTGATCCAACGATCCAATCGAACAAACATACCATCAAGGCAAAGGGTTATTTTGGCGAGGTGGAGATATCCGTATCGAATGTTCCTTATGAGGAAAATCCAAAATCCAGTCCGATTGTCGCCATGAGTGTGGCAAAGGTTTTAAAAAATTTAACTTCGCCATTTGTGATTGGAGTGTAAAAAAATTAAGAAAGAGCAGAAGCTCTTTCTTAATTTTTCTTTTCACTCTGCTGCACCGCTTCAATATATGCTTTTTTGGAGTTTTCAATATGTATTTTGGTCAGATATTCAGCCATTTCCATTTCTCTATTGACGATGGCTTCCATAATTTTCAAATGCTCCTCCATTGATTTCTTTGCCCTGCCCGGGTTTTTATGCCCGATTTTGGCAAATGCGCGAATGTAATCGGATAATCCGCTCAGCATCTCATAAAGCTTCACATTCTTGGCAGAGCTGTATAGGAGATGATTGAGTTCCCTATGTAATTCAGAAGCATCCTCTTCAGGATTGTTCAAGTATTCCTCGACCTTTTTTATGCTGGCAGTGAACTTGCTTTCCATATCATTATCCAGCTTTTGAACAGCCAATTTTGCAGCCAGTACTTCAAGTGATGATAAAATGGTAAACACTTCGATAATTTCCTTTTCGGAAATATCGGCAACAATTACGCCTTTTCTTGGGACTGTCTTAACAAACCCCTGGGATTCCAGGCGGAACAGCGCTTCCCGAATTGGTGTCCTGCTGATACTTAATCTCTCAGCAAGTTCTCGTTCCACCAGACGGTCTCCCGCTTTAAATTCTCCGTCCAAAATAAGATCCTTAATATGCAGATAAACCCTCTCGCGTATCGAGATCAGATTATCTTCCGTCCAGTTATTCCCCATCCCTTTCCCTCTTTCTCTTTGGTATCCTTACGCTCATTATATCTTACGTATCGGGGTACAGCAATTTTTTGGCTGATTTACCCAATTTATGTTTACGGAACATTCATTTTTTCAATCACTCCTCTGGAAGTACGGTCATTTACCGCTACACGTGAAATGATTTCCGCAATGATTTCAGCCAGTTTTAAAACCAGGTATAATCTCGTGCTATTTAAGGAATTTACAGGTGATAATGGATCAAGCGTGTTGACAATGGCCTTCAAATGATAATCACCCACACTCGGAAGAGCCCGATTCACTGCATTTCCTGGAATAAACGACCCCTCCCTTATTAAAATATAGCCGATTTGCCGCTCGTCTCCGAGGCAGGCATCTATGCCAAATATAAACGGTTCATCATGGGTTTCTTTGATTTCTTTAAGAACCTTTTTGATATTCAATGCGTGAACAGGCTCCTTCAAAGTCCCATACACTGGATAGGGAATGTTCTTTTCTTTGAGGATCTTCCCTGCCAATGGCCCAAGAGAATCTCCTGTTGAGCGGTCAGAACCAATGCACAAAATAACGATTTCCCTGGATGTGCTGAAAAAAATCTGTTCCAGCTTAGATACCATCTTTTCGATTTCTGCTTCTTCCGTCGTTTCTTTAATGGAAATATAACTGGCTTCATCGACGGCATTTTTGTTCTGTTTGCTGGATGAAAATGGCCACATCTTGGTCCCTCCTTTCCGCGGTAATCGTTATTTATATACCAAATCGTCTTTATTTTTTAATTGATAATCATTCTTAGTGTATACAATGAATGCAGTAATTGTAAATTTTTTTACCAATATATTATGTCCTGCCCAGACATTTGGCGATATATCCCCGTTAATATCTTTCTACAATCATACTAGAAGCCAAAGCTTTTAGTTCATCTCCTTTTTAGATTCCTTTGAAGAATATTTTATTACCTTATACAAAAAATATCTTTTATGGAGGTGATCAGAATGAAAAAGGATATTAATGATGGAATTGAAAATCGAAACAGCACTTCCCAGGATATTTTGATGGATCGGGTAAATCAGGCTTTTAATAAAGTGGCGCAGGATGTAAGAGGAATGGTTGCAGAGAGTACAGTGAAGAAGAGCAACAGATAAAAAGAAGCTGGCTCCATGACCAGCTTCTTCTTTATTAACTTAAAAGCCTGATGATTCCGCAGGAACAATCCCATTATAATCTGTCCAGTAGCCTGCTAAAGGATAGGCCGGGATACTATTCCAACTCTCAGGATCCACATCATTTACTTCACCTGTAACATAGCCATATATCAAGGATTTTAAAGCTAAATAGTTTTGTTTTGTTAAATATCCATTCGATTTCTGCCCCAGGCTGCCATCGCTTGAATTGCCTTTTGTTTCAAAAAATACTGCTGGATGGCTGTGATTTTCCGGGTTTAAACCACTATAATTCAACCCCATCATCATAGCTGAAACGACTCCGCCTTTAATGTCGATATCATAACCTACCTGTTTTTCACTATCAACAATCTGGTAGCGGTCAATATGGGTATAGCCGTATCCGTTCATTTCATCGTAGACATATGCCAACATTTGTCTTGTCACATCATTGTAGTTTTTGTATGCAGGCAATGTTGGTCCATTCGGCGCAAGGGAAATACCGAGTGAAAATGAAGTAGCTTCATTTGTTCCATAAACCTGTTTTAAGCCTTGATGATGCAAATCGATTGCAAAGTCAGGTTTTAATTCGGCCCAATAAGAATAAACGACTTTAGACTCTTTGGCTTTAAAGCCGCCTTCTGGAGACCAATCCCGGTTCAAATCCAGTAATTGTCCTGTCTCCGTAATCTTTGTACCACGGGTATTCATTTCTGCTCCATCCGGATTGTACATTGGAATGAAGTATAGTGTGGACTCTTCCAGTACGGTCTGTACCTCTTTGGAATTGTTGCCCGCATAAGTTTTTAACAGCTGAAGCGCTGCCTCTGTAACCAGCTTTTCATTTCCATGGATTTGAGCCTGAATCCAGATTTTCTTCTCCCCGGTTCCAACCTTGGCGACATAAATGCTTCTGCCCTGCTCTGATTTGCCGAAGCGGTCGAGTGTAAAAACTTCCACCTTCCCCTTGCTTGCCTGCTCAATGCCGTTAAGCGTTTTCACGACATCTTCGTAGGAGAGCATGCTGTTAATACTTGTGTTTCCATTTGTAGATGGCCCTCCTGGTACGGTTGCCGCAAAGGAAAGTGTGGAGAACAGCATAACAAGAAATGCTGTCAGCAATGCGATTTTCCCTGCCGGTTTCTTCATATGTATTTCACCCTTTCTATTAGCCCCTTTATTCGGGACTCTAAAGAAATGATACGGGATGGGCTTGTCCCTAGACAGAGAAAAAAGAATGAATTTTCAGCTAATTCAGGAGATCATTTTGTTAATTGTGGTAAGGTGACTAAGAATAAAGAACTGTTTTGTGCTGTAAATCGATAAAGTGTGACAAAAACCAACATATTCCCCTCTTCCTTTTTTCCTAAAATTAAAATTGATAAGTCTTTAATAAAAATTAACTATTTCGCCTTCCGAAAAAGGTGTTATAATACTATTTATAAAATTTTACAGAAATGAAGGCGAGTTGTTTGAAAAAGAGATTATGGCTTATTTATGGAATGCTGACTTTGGCTACTGCTACATGGGGCAGCGCTTTTATTGCCGGCAAGTTTGCTGTTCAAAGCTTTGAACCTGCAACAGTTGCTTTTTTGCGGTTTTTGGGAGCTGCCATTTTGCTTTTTCCGCTCATGTGGATCATGGAAAAAGACCGGAAACGACCGAATTTGAAAGATCATGGATTGTTTGCTCTTTTGGGCCTGACCGGAATTGCCTTATATAATATTTGTTTTTTCCTGGCCACAAAGCATGCGCCCGTGATTAAAAGCTCATTATTTATTGCTTCAAACCCGGTGCTGATTGTCCTTTTATCAGGGTTATTTCTAAAAGAAAAGATAACAAAAAATCATATCATTGGAATGGCCGTTGCTTTGACAGGTGTAGTGTTTATTATAACAGATGGCCATTTGCTTAAGCTTTTCCAATATGGCTTTGAACCCATTGACTTCGTATTGCTGGGAGCTGTGGTCAGCTGGGCCATCTATAGTGTTGTGGGGAAAGTGGTTTTGAAAAAATTCAGCTCAGTGGAGTCCACTACTTATGCAGTTGCCTATGGAACCTTATTTCTATTGCCATTCGCTTCTGCTGAAACATCGTGGATGGATATCCAGCAAGCCAGCATGACGACATGGACTGCTATAGCCCATATGAGCATTTTTGTTACCGTGGTTTCATTTGTCATGTATTATAACGGAATTAAAGAGGTCGGTGCGGCCAAAGCCTCAATTTTTATTAATGTGATGCCTGTATCTGCCGTTATCATGGCTACGGTCTTTTTGGGTGAAACATTCACCATGGCTCATGGAATAGGGGCAGCCTTTGTTCTGACAGGTGTTTATATAGGAACAAATGCGAAAATGTTTAAAAGAAGAATGCATAAACAGTCAATGAAAAATGAGACAGCATAAGAATGCAGTCTCATTTTTTTCATTGCGAAAAAAGGTTACTCGTGATCATAATAGCTTTTTTGTTTCTGTATAAAAGAACGGGCGAGCTCAATTGCTTTTTGTGCCTCACCTATTTCTGAATAAAAATGGAAAAGCTTTTTCTCATAATGGTCGATTAAAATGCCATAGCCAATATTCTTAAAGTACGGCAAAGCTGTTTCCTCAATAAATTGATAGTATTGCTGTTCTTCTTTTTTCAATAGATGAAGATGAAGCTGAAAATAAATCCAGGTAAATGAATCAGCTGCTTTTGCCCTCTCCATGCCCTCTTCAGCTAATTTTATTAGCGCACTGCCGGCCTGAAGTTTTCCTTTATAACAGGTATGAATGTAACCATCTAAAGCAGTTAAATAGTGAGGGGCATTTTCGGCAGTAAGCTTAAGTGCTTCTTCATAAAGGCCTGCTGATTCCCTGTATTTCTTTCGGCGAAAATATTCGAATGCCAGATTATGATAAAGCTTGGATTTCCGGTCACCTGAATTACACGCATCACATAACTTAATTAACTGTTCATATTTTTCCTTTGTTTCATTAAAATCATGTAGTTCTTTGGCATTTAGCTGAACAATCAGCAGCATTTCTGTGTCTATAATGCGGAGAATATTTAAGGTTCTTTGAAAATATTGAAGAGCCTTTTTCCCGTAATAATAGGCTGTTATATTTGAATGGATGGAATGGTAAGCAATCGCTAAGTGGTAATAGTATTCATCATAGTTGTACTGATCTCTGTCAATGGAAGCTAAACAGCTGATACAGTCACGGTATTGACCTGTAAGAAAGTAATAGATGCCCTGGATATGCTTCAACAGATTCGCATCATGAGGCGAAAAGGCAGCGGAAGCTTTATTAAGATCCGAGATTAATTTTGAGGCTGACTCCAAATCACTCACAGATAAATAGAACCTTGCTGACAGAAGCCCATATAGAGTCTGAAAATCTGGCATATGAATCAGTTTTTCAACCTGCAGCTCCTTTTTTATCTGTTTTGATTCCTGTATTCGCTGCATGATCATGCTCTCATGCCATTCATCCAGCCTCTTTGCAAGCTGATGATATCGAAGTATTTCTTCTTCGGGATTAATGCCGAGCCTCCTGGCCAGGAGGTGTGTAATTTCCCCGGAGTATTCGGTTATCCCCCTTTCAATTTTACTTAAATGGGTTACTGAACAAATCCCTTCTCCCAGCTGACCCTGAGTTAGGCCTTCTCGTTCCCTGTAAAACTTAATTATTTTCCCAATGATCATGCTGCACCTCGATATTAAAGTTTCTATTATTATAGTGAAATCACCAGTGATTTTCTATAGGTTAATAGAAACAGGCAGTAGACCTGTCTCCCGCCATCTGTGGAAATGTATCTTAATAGATAGGAGGAAGCTTAAAAAGATTACCCCACAATGGCAGTGGCAGCCAGTTTGCTGGATATTTTTGATCTCATGTTCTTTATGACGACTGTTTTCTTTTCCCCGATTTCGCTTTCGTCTTCATAAACGCTTTATGGCGACAGTTTTCTTTCCCTCGCTTACATTTTCGTCTTCATAAACGCTCTATGGCGACCGTTTTCTTTTTCTCTCTTGTATTTTCGTCGTCATGAGCCATCCATGACGGCCATTTTCTTTTCCTCTCTTGCACTTTCGTCGTCATGAACGCTCCTTGGCGACCGTTTTCTTTCCCTCGCTTGCATTTTCGTCGTCATGAGCCCTCCATGACGACCATTTTCTTTTCCTCTCTTGCATTTTCGTCGTCATGAACCCTCCATGACGACCATTTTCTTTTCCTCTATTGTATTTTCGTCGTCATGAGCCCTCCATGACGGCCATTTTCTTTTCCTCTCTTGCACTTTCGTCGTCATGAACGCTCCTTGGCGACCGTTTTCTTTCCCTCTCTTGCATTTTCGTCGTCATGAGCCCTCCATGGCGACCGTATTAATTCCTTTAGTCGCCATGAGCTCTTCAGAAAATCTGGCAAGTAATTAATTTACAAAACTAACACAAAAAAGGACACTCCTTCAATCAGAAGTGTCCAATCTGCATATATTATTTCGAAGCGACACTGCCCTGGAACACACGCTTTAAAGCATTTGCCGCCTGCTCAATCGATTTTCTTCCCTGCTCCAGTACACCTGGCATCCAGAAGAAGCCATGGATCATGCCGTCATACCGTTTGGCTTCGACCGGGACGCCTGCTTCTTTTAAGCGTTCAGCATAGGCTTCCCCTTCATCCCGCAGCGGGTCAAACTGTTAATATGGCATTAGAATCTACCATTTTGGATAATATCCAGAATTTAGAGGATGTCGAGAGTCATGAGGAAAAGCTGTATAAAATTCTAGAGGTTTATATGAACGTTTTCCCTGTAAAGAATGCCCATTTATTCCGGTATTCACCTTTAGGTTTTATTGGTGAAGGAATCATCGCAATAACGTGCCACGGATTAATTCATATCAGAGATATCAGGGATGATATTCGTTCATTGCCGCTCATTTACTCCGCCCTTTATGAACGAAAAGCAAAATATTGTTCTGGGATCGAGTACCTTAAGCAAATAAACATCAAATACATAACAACTTCCAATGTCAACTCCTTCCTGGCTATCCCCATCTGCTTTGGTGCCGTTCCTATCGGCTATATTTGCACAAACGAATTTGATGAGCACGGAAAAATATCTGATCAGCAGCTTTCTTCTTATACACAATTTGGTCAACCGTAGGAAAAACCCTTGAAAAAACGGAAGGAAAAGGAGATGCCCGGCTATTAAGCAGAAGAGAAATGGAGGTCATGAAAAGGATTTCCTGGGGGGGAAAGCATCAAAGAAATGGCTGACTCCATGTTTATCAGTCAAGTCACCATCAACCAGTATATTAAAACAGCTATTAGGAAACTGGGAGCTCAAAACCGGACACAGGCAATTGCGGAGATGTTTCGACGAGGGATGATTTCGTAATTAGCACACCAAAAAGGCCCTTTTCTTAAAGAGAGGGCCTTTTTTTCAGTTTATTTCTCCATCATCAATTTTAAAATCAGCTCATCCGTATGACGGGTTCCTTCATTCCCTAATTTACAAAAACTCTCGATGCTCTTTTCAACGTCATCGTGAATAAATCCATCGGTTGATTTGATTTCCTGATCGTTGAGCGCAAGGAGGGCAGACTGCACAGCTACATTGGAGCAGGTAGATACTTTCATGGCACAGCCGGCTTTTGCTCCGTCACAGATCATTCCGGAAACATTCCCAATTGTGTTTTGTATGGCTGCTTTAATTTGCTGAAGCTCTCCATCCAGCAAATATACGATGGCTCCACTTGCCCCCATTCCTGCAGCTGTTACACCGCATAATGCTGAAAGCCGGCCAAATTTAGATTTAATATGAATGGTTATCAGATGACTGAGTGCCACTGCCCTAATCATTTTTTCCTCAGAAACCTTTAGTCTTTCTGCAGCAGCAACAACTGGAAGTGTGACTGCGATTCCCTGGTTGCCGCTTCCGGTATTTGCCATGACAGGCAGAGTGGAGCCTGCCATTCTCGCATCTGATCCAGCTGCTGCCAAAGACATTGCCGCAGTGGCAATATCATCAGACAAGATGCCCATTTTCACATTTTTCTTTATCGTTTTCCCTACCTTTAAGCCATATTCGCCTGAAAGGCCTTCCATTCCAATGACCCGATTGAGCTCGATACTCTTTTTGACAAGTGATAAAGAACTGATTTCAGCATTAAGCACCCATTCATATATCTCATCAATAGAAAGTGCAATTAATTCATCTTCTTCCGATTGAATTCCTATATTTTCACATCCGCCCTGGTAGATAGCCTTGCCATCAACCTCTATTAAAGTAATATTGCTGTGGTTATCAGAGATTACCACTCTGGCAGTCTGCATATCTGTTTTTAATTCCGCTTCGATAAACAGCCTTTTTGGCGTCTCCGCCTGAAGGGAAATTACTTTTCCTTCTTCAATAAGTTTCAGCGCCAAAAGTTCATCTTCTGGCCCCACTCCCTCTAATACTTCCAGCTTTCTTGCAGGGTCCCCTGCCACAGCGCCGATTGCCGCTGCGAAATCAAGACCATAGGAACTCATGCCGGGTATTCCTACTGACTTAGCATTTTTAATAATATTTCCGCTCGCTTTTAAGCAAAGCTCTTTTATTTCCCCTTTTGCATGGCTCTTTGCAGTGGCTGCTGCAAGTGCAATCGCAACAGGTTCCGTACATCCAAGGGCAACCACTAATTCTTTTTCCAGAATTCTTAAGATCTTGTGCTTCTCCATTTTTCATACCCCTAATTGTTTAAAGTAAAAGAATAAACTTTAACTATTATAATCCAAATAGTTAAAAATTAAGAGAGGCAATATTTCCTTCCACGCTAAAACTCTTAGGAATCAGAAAAATAGGAGCAGCTCTGTCTGCTTAATCTTTGCTGAATAATGCACTGAGATTCTTCAACGTATATAATCTTCCAGTCACCATAAACAGGCTGTTATAGTTTCTATGTACATATTCATCTATAATGGTGAGCCCTTTTACAAACCGGTCCACCAAATAATTTGTATACTTTGGGTCCCAGACAAAGCGATTGATTCTGAACAGCTCATCTGCGAGGATATGAAACTTAAAGTCTGCAGCAATCAATTTGATTTGATGTATTTTGTCAGTGTCCATATAAAAGATATTTCTTTCAAGATTTTTATCGAGAAAGTCAAGAAAGTCCTTAATATTTTCAGCGAGCAGGTTAGCCTTTTCCATCTCAAATAGCATATCAACATCTCCTTAAGCACAAGTGCGATTAAGAAATGTGTATGATAGTCGGGCATAATTTAAAACAGTTCACCATGCAAAAACCGCCTGGATTCTCCCCAGACGGTTTTCGAGTACTACTTCAGAAGCCCCTCCTTTTCCAAATACTCCCGGGCAGTTTCTTCTGCACTTGCCCCTTCCACATTGACTTTATAATTCATTTCACGCATTTCATCGTCGCTAATTTTACCACTCAATTTGTTTAAGGCTCTAACCAATTCGGGGTGTTCCTCGACTGTTTCAGCTCTTAGCAATGGTGCACCCTGATACGGAGGGAACAGATTCTTGTCATCCTCCAGGACAGTGAGGTTATATCTTGCTATTTCACTATCTGTTGAATAAGCATCCACTAGGTTGATTTCGCCTTTTTCGATTGCTCCATAGCGCAGCTTAGGCTCCATGGTTAAAACAGTTGGAAATTCCACGCCATATAGCTCCTGGATTCCACGATAACCATCTTCCCGATCCGAAAATTCAAGGGTGAAGCCAGCTTTTATGTTTTTCTCGACAGCTTTTAGATCTGAAATAGATTGCAGGCCAAATTCCTCGGCCAATTGCTTAGGAACTGCCAAAGCATAGGTATTATTGTATGCCATCGGTTCTAACAGCTCCATGTCGTATTGTTCTTTCATTCCTTTTCTCGCCTGCTCATAAACCTCTCCACTGTCGGTGCTTACCGCTGTCTCTTTTAAAAATTCAGCAATGGCCGTACCGGTAAACTCAGGATACGCATCGATGCTGCCTGATTTCAGCGCATTGAAGACAAACGACGTTTTTCCTAATCCTGGCTGTAACTCAACGTTAAGGTCGGTTTCATTTTCAATTAGTAATTTGTACATATTGATAAGGATTTCCGGTTCTGAACCAAGCTTCCCGCCAATGACAAGATTCTCTTCTGATTTATTTGTCACTAAAGGGATGGCCATAACCAGTATCATCGCACAAATAAATATCCCCAGCGCTGTGAGCGATCTTTTAAATGACATATGCTCGAAGCGGCGCAGCAGCATGTCAAAAAGGATTGCCAATATGGCTGCAGGTATGGCCCCAAGAACGATCAGTGCCGTATTATTCCGGTCGATTCCAAGGAGGATCAGTTCTCCCAGTCCTCCTGCTCCAATTAATGCTGCAAGTGTAGCCGTTCCAACAATTAAAACCATAGCTGTCCGGATTCCGGCCATTATCACCGGCATGGCGAGAGGAAGCTCTACCTTCAAGAGCCTTTTCCGCCTGTTCATTCCCATTGCCCTTGCCGCTTCGATAATGGAATCATCCACTTCCTTTATGCCTGTATATGTATTTCTTAGTATGGGCAGAAGTGCATATACGACTAGTGCGATAATTGCCGGAACTTTCCCAATGCCGAATAAGGGAATTAAAAGACCAAGCAAAGCTAAAGAGGGCACAGTCTGCAATACTGCCGTCACTCCAATGATCCCTTCTGCTATTTTTTGTTTGTTAGCCAGATAAATTCCAAGCGGGATCGCAATCAGGACTGCGAAAAACAAAGCAATAAGCGAAATCTGTATATGTTCAATAAGTACACTTAATAATTGCCCTTTCCTTTCATTAAAAACAGAGCTGAAGGTGTTCATGACCTCACCTCTTTCTTCATGCTGCCAGCCAGCTTACGAATAACGGCCTGCCTGTTAACCATTCCAATGATGTTTCCGCCCTCTTCCACAGCAAGTTCATCTTGAGCTGCCAATAAGTTAAGAGTTTCTTCCAGTGAAGCCGAGACGGAAATGACTGCCCCGTTCTGTTCGGTTTCTGAAATCGGCTGGAGGATATCTTGAAGGCTGAATCCCTCCATGTAAGGACCCCGCTCTTCCCCGACAAACTGCCGGACAAAGTCATCCTCCGGGTTAGCAAGAAGCTCCTCTGGAGTGCCAACTTGCACGATTTTCCCGTCCTTCATGACACAAATGCGGTCACCAAGCTTTAAAGCTTCCTTCATGTCATGTGTGACAAAGACGATTGTCTTCTCTATTTTTTTCTGGAGATGGATTAGGTCGTCCTGAAGCTTTTCCCTGCTTATGGGATCCAGCGCACTAAAAGGCTCGTCCATCAGGATGATAGGCGGATTGGCGGCCAGGGCTCTTGTTACTCCGACTCTTTGCTGCTGTCCCCCTGAGAGTTCATGTGGCCTTCTGCTGCGGTAGATGTCAGGCTCCAATCCGACCATTCCCAATAACTCATCAATCCGTTCTTGGATTTTTCCCTGTTCCCAGTTCTTTAGCTCGGGTACTAATGCGATGTTCTCCGCAATTGTCATGTGAGGAAAAAGGGCAATTTGCTGGAGGACATAGCCGATATCCCAGCGGAGCTCATGAATGTCATAGTCACTTATCCGTTTGCCTTTAATGGATATCGTTCCTGATGTCAAAGGAATCAGTCTATTAATCATCTTCAGAACGGTTGTTTTTCCAGAACCGCTCGGACCGATAATAACGAAGAACTCGCCTTCTTTTATATGTAAATTAATTGAATCAACAGCCTTGGTTCCATTCCCATACTGTTTTGACACATTGTCAAATCGAATCATTGCTCCACCCCTCTAATAAGTTCACATCTGGATTGTTCCCTAAATATTTTACGGAAAAACAGCCGTGCAGAAGTTTTCTTTTTACCGTTATACCATCATACAGATAGATAGGTTATTTTTCCATTATGGGGTTCTATAAAAAAGGACAGCCTCCATCAAATAGAGGCTGCCTGTTATTATTATGCCGGAGACCTGTTCAGTTTCTTAAAGAGATCCGGAAAGTCGTTTCTGATTGTTTCGCGGATATCTCCAAATGCAAGATGGCGAATGGGATATGCTTTTACTTTTTTTAGGGTGGAGTGCGGGTTTCCTTTAAAGACATTAACTGTCTCTTCTAAAAATCTTTCCTGCTGAAACAGATGATTGTTTCGATTTTCATAGATTTTGTTTTCTGTTTGCTCATAAATAATATAATAGTCTTCGATGATTTCACCACGGAACATTTCCTGCGTCTCGATTACTTCGTATACTTTCATCGGTATCAATCTCCTTAATAAAATTAATTTGCTCTTTTCTAAAGATAGGAAATTTTATAAGGCTGTCCGCTGATTTCCGCTACGGACACATGCTTTCCGCGGGGAGGAACGGGAGCCTCCTCGGTTTTGCAGGAGTCAAGTTTCCTCCGCTTTAATCAACTCAGCTGATAAACTTAGTTATCCGCTTAGAAACATAGAACCTTAAGAAAACAGCCATTAATTCAGAGTGACGAAAGTGATAAAATAATTCCCATTGGCAAAACCAGCATCCTGATACTTTGGATACTATGATTTACTTCGCTTGAACATGCCTCCGCATGCAAATTTCAGTCTATTGGCTTATCGTCTCGCTCTGCAGGATTTCGATCCGGGCAGCACCGGTTTTCTGGGCGGCTTTTACTACGGCATCCCTTACGGCCGGAACAACTCGGCTGTCGAGCGGTCCTGGTATTACATAATCCGGTGATAAGTCTGTAGCGTCGATTAATCCGGCGATGGCCTCGACAGCTGCCATCTTCATTTCTTCATTAATTTCAGTAGCCCTGACGTCCAAAGCCCCTCTGAAAATCCCCGGGAATGCGAGGACATTATTCACCTGGTTAGGCAAGTCAGAGCGTCCTGTTCCTACCACTTTGGCTCCTGCCTCCTTTGCCTCTTCCGGCATGATTTCTGGAACCGGATTTGCCATGGCGAAAATAATGGAATCCTGACTCATTGTCTGGACCATTTCCTTTGTTAAGGCTCCTGCAGATGAAACCCCGATAAACACATCAGCGCCGATAATAACCTCTTCAAGCGGACCCTGCCGTTTGTCTGGATTGGTGATTTTCGCCACAGACTCTTTGACAGGGTTCATACGCTCCTGTCTTCCTTCATAAATCGCTCCCTTTGTATCGCACATGATGATATCTTTTACACCCATATTAAGGAGCAGCTTGATAATCGCGATTCCTGCGGCACCTGCCCCATTGATTACGATTTTTATTTTTTCCATTTGTTTATCAACAAGCTTTAAAGCATTTTTTAAACCGGCAGCCGTTACGATGGCTGTTCCATGCTGGTCATCATGAAAAACGGGAATGTTCATTTCCTGCTTAAGGCGTTCTTCAATGTAAAAGCAATTAGGCGCCGCGATATCTTCCAGGTTGATGCCTCCAAAGGAAGGCTGCAGCAGCTTGACTGTTTTAATGATTTCTTCGGGATCCTTCGTATCAAGGCAAATTGGAACGGCATCAATTCCTGCAAAAGCTTTAAATAGGGCAGCCTTCCCCTCCATGACGGGCATGGAGGCTTCAGGGCCAATATCGCCAAGCCCCAGCACCGATGTTCCGTCAGAGACAACCGCGATTAAATTGCCTTTTATTGTATAATCATAGACTTTCTCAGGCTGGTCATGAATTTTCCGGCATGGCTCTGCTACTCCTGGGGAATAGGCTAAGCTTAAATCCTTCATGCTGTTCAGCGGCATTTTCACATCAATTGATAACTTCCCTCGAAACTTCTCATGAAGCAATAAAGATTCTTTCTGCAAATCCATCTTAACCATCTCCCCAAATTGAATATTGTTAATTTTCAGTATCATATTGTTGTAGATTATTATATAATGAATGATATCCATAAATGAAATACATATAATCTATAAACATTATGCCTTTTGGTTATATGAAGGGGGGATCTGTTTGGATATACGGCATTTGGAATATTTTGCTGAAGTAGCTCAGCACTTAAGTTTCACAAAAGCATCACAGACCCTGCATGTCACCCAGCCATCCATCAGCAAAGCCATAAAAAACCTCGAAGGCGAACTGGGGGTGCCGCTTTTTTACCGGTCATCGAAGCAGCTTGAATTAACGGATGCGGGAAAAGCGGTGCTGATTAATGCAAAGAAAGTGCTGGACGCATTTAAAAACCTGACTTTGGAGTTAACAGATGTGACGGAGCTGAAGAGCGGTGAAATCAAAATTGGCATCCCTCCTATTGTAGGTGCCGCTTTTTTTTCGCAGCTCATCAGCCAGTATAAAGAAAAATTCCCATTGATTGAAATTAAATTAACAGAGGTAGGCACAAAGAAAATTAAAAAGGGCGTAGACGATGGAACATTGGATATTGGCCTTATTTGTACGGTGCCTGCACAAGGCAGCAGCTTTGAAATTATTAATGTTTTAAAGGACCCCTTAATGCTTATTGTCCATCGTGAACATCCGCTGGCTTCAAATAGTGAGGTACACTTTTCACAATTGGCGAATGAGCCCTTTATACTCTACCGGAAAGATTTCACCCTTTACGACCTGATCATTGAGGAGTGCTCGAAAAGCGGATTTCATCCCAATATTGTCTGTGAAAGCTCACAAAAGGACTTCCTGCTGGGGATGGTTGAAGGAAAACTGGGGATCACTATGCTGCCAAGTAAAATCTGTCAGAATATATACAGCCAAGACCTTGTTGTTCTGCCAATCTCTGAATCTGCTATAAATTTGGAGCTGGGGATGATCTGGAAAAAGGAAAAGTACTTATCGTTTGCGGTTCGGGAGTTTATCGCCTGTTCAGAGAGTTATTTAGAGAATGGACTATGAAAGAGCCGTCGCAAAAATGAAAAATGCGACGGCTTTTTATTTCTAGTTTTATTGTTTGCAAGCCTTTATAAATGCATCAAAAATAGCTAAGGATGGGTGATCGTTCTTTTGTGTCATGCATTCAGGGTGCCACTGTACCCCTAATACAAAGCTATGCTTGTTACTCTCAAAAGCCTCAATGACTCCATCATTTGCCTCGGCACATACCTCAAAGTTTTCAGGCATCTTGCGGACAGCCTGATGATGATAGCTGTTTACTTTAAAACTCAGCTCACCAGTGGCTCTGTGCAGAAGAGAATTTCTTTTTACATTTACAAAGTGGGACGCATGCCACCGGGGTGCTTTTTGGGCATGCTGCAAAAGAGGGACGCCCATCTGGAAATAGATGTCTTGATACATATCACCCCCAGCAGCAATACTGAGGATTTGGCAGCCCCTGCATATGGCTAAAATTGGTTTATCAAGAGCCAGCATTTTTTTAATAATGCTGAGTTCAAACGTGTCTCTTTCAGGACAGATGCTTCCCAGATTTTGATGGGGTTCTTCACCAAATAGGGTGGGATCGATGTCCCCTCCACCCGTAAGAAGCAGCCCATCCATCTCTTCAGCTAATTTTTCAATTTTGCCATCTTCCAGCAGATTAGGCAAAACAATTGGAACGGCCCCTGCGTTTACTAATGAATGGATATTATCCATTGAAACGGAAAGCTGCTTGTCATCTAAATTCGATGTAACCCCTATAATTGGTTTCATTCGGCACCTCTGGCTATATAGTTTAGGAGATTATTCTACAAAACCGGGAGGAAGTCCTACCTGCCTGCAATTAAAAAATGGAAAAAACAAAGAAAAAAAGCTGTCCACCTTTGGACAGCCCTAGCTTCTTAATTAATATGGATCCGTTTCACGGCTTTTCTCAACAGCTTCCTTTGCTGCCTCGTTTTCAGCAATCGAACCCTGGCCATATTTGGATCTTCCAGCGTCTCGGCCAGGCACTTGCTCTTCCCCGCTCATTGCCAGCAATTCTTTCATGACTTTCTCGGTTCCTTCCTTCACACGGCGTCCATAATCTTCATCAGCCTGTGTGAAATGCTCAAACATAGCATCCTGAATACGTTTGTCACATACCGCCAGTGCTTCAGAGAGGTTTTTGATTAATTCCTCGCGCTCCCAATCTTCAAAGCTCCGATATGTATGGCCTGCCTGACCATAATTATTTGGACGATCGATAGGTGCGCTCATGGCTGCAGCATTATAGGTTGGCCGATGCGGTGTGCGCCCTTCCTCAGGTGCTTCCTTGAAGCCGCCCTTCATCGATGGCTCATAGTTAATATGCGGATTTTCTCCCGATTCTTTAGGGTCACGAGTATCCATTTGGCCGCGCTGCTGGTTTGTGCGAACAGGTGCTTTCGGCGCGTTCACCGGTAATTTCAGATAGTTTGCCCCTACGCGATAGCGCTGTGTATCGGAATAAGAGAATGTCCGGCCCTGAAGCATCTTATCATCAGAAAAATCCATTCCGTCAACGAGTACCCCTGTACCGAAGGCAGCCTGCTCAATCTCTGCATGATAATCCTCTGGATTGCGATCAAGAACCATACGGCCAACAGGAAGCCAAGGGAACTTATCTTCCGGCCAAAGCTTTGTATCATCAAGGGGATCAAAATCCAGTTCAGGATGGTAATCATCCTCCATAATCTGTACAAATAGCTCCCATTCAGGATAATCTCCCCGTTTAATTGACTCAAATAAATCCTGTGTGGCATGACCTACATTTTTCGCCTGAATTTCGTTTGCCTCTTCCTGTGTCAGGTTGCGGATGCCCTGCTTCGGCTCCCAGTGATATTTCACCAGTACCGCTTCCCCTTTTTCATTCACCCATTTATACGTATTGACGCCGGAGCCTTGCATATGACGGTATGTAGCGGGTATTCCCCAAGGTGAAAACAAGAATGTAATCATGTGTGTGGCCTCAGGTGTCCTGGATACAAAGTCAAACATCCGCTCGGGATTTGACACATTTGAAACAGGATCAGGCTTGAAGGCGTGAATCATATCAGGGAATTTCATCGCATCCCGGATAAAGAAGATTTTCAGGTTATTACCGACTAAATCCCAGTTTCCATCCTCTGTGTACATTTTTACTGCAAAGCCGCGCGGATCACGAGCCGTTTCCGGTGAATCTTTTGCCCCTGCAACGGTAGAAAAGCGTACCATCAATGGCGTCTTCTTCCCTGCACCAGAAAAAACCTTTGCGCGTGTATACTTTTCGACCGGCTCATCCCCAACTTTTCCGTATGTCTCAAAGTAACCGAATGCCCCTGCTCCTCTTGCGTGAACCACACGCTCCGGTACTTCTTCCCTGTCAAAATGGGAGATCTTCTCAATGAAATGGTAATTCTCCAAGGTCGCTGGTCCCCGATTGCCTATCGTACGGATGTTTTGGTTATCAGTAACAGGATGTCCCTGCCGAGTCGTCAGCGTCTCACGCTTTACATCTTGATCATTTGCTGAATTCCTATCATTATTCTTTGCCAAAATCAGACCTCCTAATATTTTATGACGATATTTTACCTCGGTTTTAGAAATTTATACCTGGATTTTCCTGTATTGTTAGGTGATGGGGTTTCTTCCAAAACACAATTACTTCAGGTGTTATCATACCCTGTGTGGCTGAAATGAAACCTTTTTACGAAAAATGCTCCTCGTTTATTTGTTCGAATAATGTTCTTGCCTTTGTAAAAAAATACTCTTGTCCAAAGGGGGGTGAAGACGTGCCTAATCTAAATGATAACAAGTTCAAAAAAATTCAATCGGAAAGCCAGAAGCAGGGTAAAACATACGAAGAGTATGCTGCTGAACTGGAAGAGAACAAAATGAAGGCTCAAAAAAGAAAATAGAAGAAAAGAAGACACGCGCTTTTCCCTTCAACTTTTACGGGAACAGGCGCTTTTTATATTTTTAGACCTTTTCTTAAAACAACATATTAAAAGTCATTTATGAATATTTTTGTATAAGCAATTTAGGGAGGGGTTTAAATGGCGAAAAGAAAAACGAAGAAAATTTTATTATTTTGTGACCCTGGAATTGACGACTCTCTAGCGATCATTTATACATTGCTGGATCCGAATCTTGAACTGGTCGGACTTGTTACAAGCTATGGGAATGTAACTGAGGACCAGGCAACATCAAATGCTTATTATCTGCTAGATCTGGCTGGACAAAAAAATATTCCTATTATTCCTGGTGCTGCTCAGCCTGTTCAGCAGGAAAAAGTTACGTACTATCCGGATATCCATGGAGCCGAAGGGATTGGACCTATTCAGCCTCCTGCTGATATGAAATATCAAACCTATCCATTTGATACAATAGGTATCCTTATTGAAAAGTATCAGAAAGACTTGATTATTGTTGATACCGGAAGATCTACTAGCTTGGCGATAGCTTTTATACTCTTTGACGAACAGATCAAGCAAGTGGGAGCTTTTTATATCATGGGCGGTGCTTTCTTTGTTCCCGGGAACGTTACACCTCTTGCAGAAGCCAATTTTTATGGTGACCCTACCTCTTCCAATTACATTTGTAAATATGCCAATAACCTTACGATTACCCCTCTAAATGTAACAGAATTCGCCTTATTGACCATGGAAACAGTGGAATATGTAACAAAAACAGCTACAAACCCTTTCACCATTTTATTAAAACCTATTTTCGAGTACTATTATAAGGCTTATCAGAAGCTGGTTCCCGGCATTAAAGGAGCACCTATTCACGATCTGCTTACCATCATGATCATCAATAATCCTGCTATAGCAGAATACATTTATTACGACGTAAGTGTTATAGATGGAACTGTAGAAGGAAAGGGTTTATCATACATTGATATCCGGCCCGGCAGCCAGAAGGGAAAGACCAGAATAGCCGTTAAACTTGACTACGATGGCTTTATCAATGAGTTTCTCAAAGTTATGCTTGCCTAAAATTATGAATGTCTGATGCCGCCTTCGCTGCTGACTCCCTTAGCAATTTGTATGTCCCCCCTGCAGGTTCAAATTCCTCATGTATTGAAAAGTTAACTGCAAAGTTATAGATAATGTTAACCCGATTTCTACTGCAGGATTTTTTGTCCAGCCTGATTGTATACTCATTTAATAATTTTAACAAATGGACCTTTCACTCTTATATCGAAAGGAAATATTTAATACTTTGTCCGCATCCCGTTCATAGTTTGTTAACATTTACGTATTACAATGAATTTGTACCGAAACATCATACAGCCCTTTTTCTTTACCCCTTCAGGTCCGGCCCTTATTAAGAGGCCGGATTTTTTTATTTATGTCTTTCACCCTTCCAAAAATTTAATCAGCCTTCATGCTACTATTTTACTTGTAGAGATCAAGATAACTAACTGGAGGGATTAATATGAAACATAGGAAATTAGTAAAATTAGCTGTGGCAGGTTTGGTGTCTGCATTGTTTCTAACTGCGTGCGGTGAAAGCAAGGGTGTATCAACAAAAAGCAAAACAGAGGAGAATGGCGAGGAGCAAAGTGCAAAGCCTGAGGAGAAAAAAGAAGAATCAAAGGCTGGCTCCCGCTCCAATCCGATAAAAGTAAATGAGATGGCTGCGATTGAAACGGTCACATACGATGATTCATCAAATGAATATAAAACAAAGATTGAGCTGTCAGTAGAAGAGGTCATTCGCGGACAGGATGCACAGGTCAAACTGAAGGAAATGAATGAGTTTAACGAGGATGCACCTGAAGGATATGAATGGGTTCTTGTAAAAAGCAAAGTAATAGTTGCCGACTCTGAAACAGAGGACCATCCATTCACGATCGATGGAATCATGAACTTTAAATTTGTCAGCGAGAGCGGCGATGTATACAGCGGCGATACTGTCGCAACAGCAGAACCTGATTTTTCTTTTGAAATGTATAAAGGAAACGAGAAGGAAGGGTATATAGCCGGTTTAGTAAAAACCGGCGAGGATGCCAAAATGGAATATGATTCCTGGGTAGGAAATACCGTGTTTTTTGATTTGAAATAAAACTTCAAAGCCCCTCTCATTAGTGAGAAGGGCATTTTTCCATCATCCTTTTCCCGCCTGGAATCCGGGATATTGTGTCATGCCTCCGTCAGCATATAATGTCAGTCCGGTGACATAGCTCGCTTCTGTGGAAGCCAGCCACACTGCACAAGCTGCGATTTCTTCGGGCTTCCCGATGTAGCCCATAGGAATGAGCTCAAGGACACCTTTTTTCAATTCAGGATCTGAGAATTTTTCAGCATTAATCGGTGTATCAATAGCACCAGGGGCAATGCAGTTCACCCTGATTCCGTGCGGGGCAAATTCAAGAGCGAGAGTCTCGGTCATCAATTTGACCCCGCCTTTGCTTGCGGCATAGTGAACAAAATGGGGCCAGGGAATTTCCTGATGAACAGATGACATATTAATGATCGAGCCTTTTATTTTGTTTTCCAGCATATAATCAAGGGCTTCCCGGCAGCCAAGAAATTGTCCCGTCAAATTCGTCGATATAACTTTATTCCAATCCTCAAGGGTGAGTTCTTCAGATGGGACTTCATTTTCGATTCCCGCGTTATTGATCATGACATCGAGGGAACCGAACGTGTTAATTGCATGGGCAATCATTCTTTTAATATCCTCTTCCTTTGTAACATCCCCCTGGATGGCAGATGCACTTCCGCCTGCATTTTCAATCGTTTCAATGATTCCCTGCAGTTCCTGTTCCTCATTAAAATAATTGATGACAACCTTCGCTTTTTCAGCACCGAATCGCTCAGCCATTGCCTTCCCGAGCCCGGTAGCTCCGCCGGTAATGACGATAACTTTGCCTTCAAGACTTGGATACATAAGATCCGCTCCCTTATTTTTATTTTTTCGTAAAGCCCAGCAAAACTCCACCTGCGATAATAAACAAACAGCCCAGGAGAACCATAAACACCTGCTTTTTGCTTTTGCGTTCATTTAAAAAGAAAAGCCCGCCAATCGTCGATATGACAATTCCGGTCTGGGAGAGTGAAAAGCTGGTGGCAACGCCGATTTTCGGCAGTGAAAGCAGCAATCCCAGATTCCCGGTGCTCCAAATCAGTCCCGTAATGATATTCCTTATAGCAAATTTGTTATATGGCTTGCGGCGCAGAGTTATGAGGAATGCTCCTGTTACCATCCCAATCGCCTGCGGCAGAATCGCAGACCAGCCGTCAATATCAAACCAGCGTATTAAAACGACATACCCCACAAAACCTGCCGTCGATAAAAGCAGTACAAGCAATCCTTTCTTGAGACTTTTCCCCTGTTCCTTGTCATCCCCCTGTTTCAGAGAAGTCAGAACGGCACCAACAATGATGCAGACAAGAGAGGAGACCCCGATGATAATACTCATCGTTGTTTCCCATTCTTTAAAAATGAATACCCCAAAAAAAGTTGTTCCAATAAGCTGCAGACCTGTGGACATCGGAGCTGTCTTGGCAACTCCCAAATAGCGGACTGCCCCAAACTGATTTTTCTGCCCGATTGACCAGAACAAACCAGAAATAAAGCCGACTGCCCAAACAATATTGGACAGATCCGGCCTCTTGAAAAGATAGACAGCGATGGCAAATAACAGGGCACCTATTGTCGTACCAAGTGTCTGGCTGTCCTCGTCACCGCCAAGCTTGTTGCTGACAAATACAATGCTGCCCCAGGAAACCGCTGCTATGAGGGCTAGTAGAATTCCAGTCATGGTGTATACCTCATCTTTCGATTTTATGTACATTTTTAGATTGCGGCTATAGAAAGGCTCTTATTCCACAAGCAAAAAAAGTATTAAATTCTTTATTATTCTTTCCACAAAAATAAACAAGTGAAACCAATAGCATCAGCAATCTATCTTAATAAAAGCTGTTTGACAGATATTTCAATATAATAATTTATCGCACAATTTATAATATTTGTGTTAAACTAACAAATATCACTGTCAAATAACAGTGACAAGCAATTATTCTCTTTTATATAATAATCACTTCGGAGGGAATTCTATGAAAAACGCAATCAGCAAGTGGAACCAAATAAGCCTGGTCAAAAGAATTCTGCTGGGCATCATCGCAGGTGTCGCCCTGGCTTTGACCATTCCTAAAGCAGCGGGATGGATCACTATCTTCGGCACTCTTTTTGTAGGTGCATTAAAAGCTGTAGCGCCGGTATTGGTATTTTTCCTGGTAATGCACGCCATTTCCAAGCATAGAAGCGGCCATAAGACGAATATGAAATCTATTATCGCCCTTTATGGATTAAGTACTTTTCTGGCTGGATTTGTAGCAGTTGTTGCCAGCTTTATTTTTCCGGTTACCCTGTCACTTGCTCCCGGAGCTGAGGATGTAACACCTCCTGGAGGGATAGCAGAAGTTCTTCAAACCCTTCTGACTAACGTAGTGGACAACCCGATCAATGCACTGATTAATGGTAACTATATCGGTATTCTGACTTGGGCAATTCTCCTCGGCATTGCTTTAAGAAAATCTGCTGATACAACAAAAAACATGCTCGCAAACTTCTCAGATGCAATCTCAACTTTAGTAAAATGGGTAATTAGCTTCGCTCCAATCGGGATCATGGGTCTCGTGTTTGATGCGATAGTCACCAATGGTCTTTCAGCATTGCTTGATTACGGAAAACTGCTTGCAATCCTGCTCGGTTCTATGTTCTTTATTGCTCTTGTTGTGAATCCGCTTATCGTATTCTTAAACATTCGCAGGAACCCATATCCTCTAGTATTTAAATGTCTGAGAGAAAGCGGAATGACAGCATTCTTTACGCGCAGCTCAGCAGCGAATATCCCTGTAAATATGAGCTTATGCGAAAAGCTTGGGCTGGATGAAGATACTTATTCCGTATCCATCCCATTAGGCGCAACGGTTAACATGGCAGGTGCAGCTGTTACAATTTCTATTCTGACTCTTGCTGCTGTCCATACACTAGACATTCAAGTGGACTTTGCAACTGCTCTTATCCTTAGCGTATTAGCAGCAGTATCAGCCGCAGGTGCATCAGGTGTTGCAGGCGGTTCGCTTCTTCTCATCCCTTTAGCAGCCAGCTTATTCGGAATACCGAACGACATCGCGATGCAGGTTGTAGGTGTAGGATTCATCATAGGAGTTCTTCAGGATTCTTGTGAAACGGCCCTTAACTCGTCATCAGATGTACTATTTACCGCAACTGCTGAATATGCAAAGAAACGCAAAGAAGGCAAAATTGTAAAAATCAGTGCCTGATTACGAAATACAGTTGCCAGCCCTTTGACTGGCTCCTAAACAAAAAAGCCCTCTCATGGAGAAGGCTTTTTTCAATTATGTATTTTTCCATTTAATGATATAAGTTTTAGATAGATTTACTTGGCATTTGCATCCGGCTGGTGAATTCCGAAAATATTCCCTTCAGTATCCTTATAATAACCCTGCCAAGCCATTCCAGGAAGAGCATACTTCGGCAATGCGACAGTGCCGCCATTCTCAATAATTCTGGCTTCGGCTGCATCATAGTCCTCCACACCCATCGTGCAGGCATATCCGTTTAAGGCTTGATTAGCTTCTGGTGGCGGTCCCTGTCTTTGCAACAGAGCACCGTTAATGCCAAGTTCTTCTTCATTTCCAGTCACTGCTCCATAATAAGGCATTCCGGCATACTCACTCCAATCCTGAAATGACCATCCGAATACCTCGCCATAAAACTTCTTGGCGCGCTCCATATCGTCCACATGAACTTCAAAATGAACTAATCTGCCCATAGTCTCCTCCTTTTAATATCGTAATCGCTTACAAATCTATTATAATGCCTATGGAAAAAAGTACAAGGCGCCTTCTTAACCTCTTATTCCTCTTGTTTCTGAAAATTAACAAAAAGATTCGTTAACCAAATTGATACGGGTGCTACAGAGAAATAGGTTAGATACAAGTAAAAATAGACGGTTCCTATTTGCAGGATAAATAGGAGAAAAGGATACGCTTGATACAAAAGTAAAAATAGCACTCAAAATTTATTTATAAACACCCTTGTACAAAATCAAATACAGCACCGGAACTAAAGCGAGTAGCGTTCTCTGATAGTATCAGTGCAGGTGAACGTTTACCTCGCCTGTCTTGTGCAAACCCGACAACGTTTATAAGTATGAAAATAAGAAGCATATGAAACCAAAATTGATGAGTACTCCAGCTCGAGTATTGATTCCAATTATCGCTAGATTGATTTCATAGCCATGTCTCACTCCTTAGTCTTTACTGCCCGCTAAAGAAATGGAGAAGTTCACAGCTCTTCCTCATTTTTCAATTATAATTTTTTAGCTATAATCATATAGATGGCATCTGTTAAAAAAGCTTCATGGATACATTCAGCCCTGCAAGTTTAATTGCTTCTTCCATTTCAGATGAAGCAATTCTGGGATGTCTTTCTTTTGGAAAGTCTTTCTTTTCAATTTCGATACATACGAAATAGCCGCCAGGCATAAACACTCGTTTATTTGCCCCAGTGCACGTAGTAAGGATGGCATCTCATGGAGAACTAATGATGCAAGTGCAAGACCAATACTATTGTCGGGTAATGGAATATGATTAATACTTTCTTTTAGTATTATGATATTTTCATTTTTTTCCTTTTCCGCTTTGGGTTTGATCACATCCAGCATATCTCCATCAATATCTAATGCATAAACCATTCCAGCTGTGGCTCTTGCTGCGGACTGTAATATAACCAGTGCCAGCACCTATATCCGAAATCGTGTACGTATTCTTAATAGGGATCATTCACAGCAGTTTTTTAGTGGAATATCACCTCTTATTTTGGATTTTCCAGAAATTCTATTTTTCTTTCTGCACGTTCCATTTTTTCTTCCATATTGATCAACTCTTCCTTTGGACAATGTGTAACTCACCAAATAATATTAATGGATATTAAAGACACACATACTCTTTAATTATAGTAAAAAAAAGTTTTACTTCCAACACCTTTTAAAAATCTTCATTTACTAAATCATGAACGATTCCTATAGCCGCTTTACTTCCCTCACTGGCAGCAATAATCAATTGTGAAGGTGCCAGGATAGAATTATCACCACTGGCATAAACACCTTCAATATTTGTTCGGCCAAGGGTGTCTGTTTCAATTCCTCCCATATTATTCATCTTGCATCCTAATACTTCTGCAAATGGCGCAGCTTGGGTTAAACCCGTTGTGACAAAGCCTCCAGCCCTAAAAAGTTCATTGCCATTTCTAAATTTTATTTTGGCCAAGCGCCCGCTTTCCCCTTCTAAAGCAGCTATCTCATCATCAAATACCCTTATTTGTTTTCTTATTAATATTTCTTTTTGCTCTTCCGAAAATATCAAATTGCCATTCGTACAAACAGCAAGATTATTACTCCAATTTGAAATCATTTTTGCCATATGGATAGCACGGTTATCCTCTGAGATTAGAACTAATCGGCGGTCTCTTAATTCCCAGCCATCGCAAAATGGGCAACTAAATAAGGTTTTGCCATAAAACTGGTGAATTCCTTCAATTGCTGGAAGTTCATCTTTTAGACCTGTTGCCAAAAGGACCTTTCTGGAGCGAAAGCTTCTGCCGTCTTCTGCACGAACCATGAAAGCATCATTTTCTTTCTTTATATCAGTAACCCGCTGGTTCTCCATTGTGATGTCAGGATAGTTCATTAAATCTTCCCTGGCAATTCTCTTAAACTCAGAAGGTTTGATGCCATCCCTTGTAATAAAACCATGAGATTCGTGAGTTACCGCATTTCTGGGTTTATTCTCATCAAAAAGGATAACCTTTTTCCTTGCCCTTCCAAGAACAAGTGAAGCATTTAATCCGGATGGCCCTCCGCCGATAATGACACAATCTAACAGCATATTTATTTCCTCCTCAATTAAATATATTATAGACTTTTAATATCTATGATTATCACAAAAAAATTACTTAGACTGATTACAATTCTTTTTTTATTTTTTTGTGGAATCAATCTCTTTTGCAATATCAGAAATATATTTTGTATTCAGCTCATCTTTCATCTTTTTCTCAGCTTCAAACATTACCTTTTCAATTAAGCAATCTTCATTTTGTAAATCATCATGTTCCAAAGAACAATGAAACAAGGTGGTGTGCCCTTCGATGGCATGAATGACATCCAGAAAGGAAGTTTTACGCGAATGGCTTACAATGCTGTATCCGCCCTTAACACCAGGAGTTGATTCAATAAGGCCTGCCTTTACAAGTTTCGTGAGAATTTTCGACAGGTAGGTCGGGGAAAGATTTTGGATTTTAGCCAGCTGTTCAACGCCAACAGATTTCCCCTTGGGTGTTAAAGTTAAATATACCATTGTGTGCAATGCATAGTTGGTGGCTTTTGAATATTTCATTTCCTATCTCCTTTATGAATACATTAAAGATCTTTAATGTCTACAATTAACTTTACCCTAAATTTAAGTAACATTCAAGCACACTATCTAATTTTCCCTAACCAGTTCGTTCGGTTCATCCTAATTAAATATATTTCCAATTCAAATGAAAAACCGCATTTTTAAAAATGCGGTAAGTATTTCAGTCAATATAGACTCATACCCGTCCACTGCCAATAAGTACAGTAGAAAATAACTGCAATGGCAATGTAAAGGGGCATTAGGATTGCACTTAACTTAGCTAAAATACCTGCATCATAACTTAATTCATCATCTTCATAAAAAAGGAGCAGTGCCTTAGAACTTACTGGAAAAGTGATGCAGTAGTTCATGCCTATTAAACTGATAAAGACGGCTGCGTATGGATTCATTCCCATTGACTGACTAAACAGAATGATCCCTGGAACCAAAATAATTGCCCTTGTTGTATGGGATGTAATGTATAAATGGCTGGTGACGGTGATGATAAGAATTACTGCTGCCATAATCCAATCCGGAGCATCAGTGAAGATTTGAAGAAAACCTGTAATCTTTCCTTCCATCCAATCTGCCACACCATTTTCAACAAGAATTTTTCCTAGTGCGGATGCTGCTGCAACAAAAAGAATCAAATTCCAAGAAACTGCTTTAAGCCCCTGTTTCCAGGTAATTACACCCATATTCGGCATGGTCAGCGCAATTGCCCCGATTATGGAAACAAATGCAAGATCATATCCATGGAAACTGTCAGTCATCCATCCTATGATCAGAAGAGAAACTATTATTAGAGTTTTAATTTCCGCTCCTGTAAGCGGCATTTGAGGTGGCGTATCCTGTATATTAGGTATAAAAGGTGATTCTTCCAATTCCTTATCGCTCCTCACCATCCACTGAACGGCTATTGAGCTCACGATTGTCATGATCAATGCAAAAGGCAGTCCCCACATTAGCCACTGCAAATAAGAGATGGATTGGCCAGCCCCAGTTTCCAAAAGACCAACACCAATGACATGGGAACCAGCACCAATAAGTGCTGCCGATGTACTCATTAAAATGACAATAGGTATAGTGATTGTTAGAGTTTTTTTCTCTTTTACGGTCAGCCTGCTTGCCAGATGAATAATGACCGGCCTTGCCATGGCAGCTCTGGCGGATGTTGAAGGTATAAAAAAAACAGAGGCGAAAAGAAAGGATATCATCCCACTTTTCAGCTTTGCCGGCGTCCGGCTTTTTCCTAAGATAAACTGAATGAACCGTCCGGTTAAACCTGATTGTTCAACTGCCTCCCCTATGATAAATGCCCCCACCATCAGCCATACCACTTCCTCCGAAAGGGACAGATATAATAGCTCCTGACTCGCTCCATTCATTAAAATGATGAATACGATGCTGGCAAATGCAATGAATCCAGCAGGGAGTTTTGTTGAAATCCATAGTGTTACAGCGGAGAGAAATATGAAAATCGATAACTTTGCTTTATAATCAACCCCATCAGCGAACGCAATCAACAGAAAGAAGAAGACATGGGCGCTGATTATGGCCAGGCTTCTCCCGGAAATACAGTCTATAAGCATAATTAATGGATGGCCGGATTGCCCATGCTTTCCCATTCTAGTCTGCATATTAGACTGCCCCTTCATTGACCCGGTTTCTGCTGGCCATTTTATAGCCAATGTCCACTTGCCGCATGACTGATTCTGTACTGTCCTCAATCCACTGAGGAGCATACAGAATTGCTTTTTCCAGAGATGTCGGCTTTGGAATTATGCTCAAAAAGGCATCTATGCCGGCATCATAATTCAAGGATGCCCCTTTTCCAACCGAACCTGTGATGGCTATGACGGGTATATCGTATTTTTTGGCAATTCTGGCGACTTCAGTCGGTATTTTTCCATTTGGAGTCTGGAAATCGATACTCCCTTCCGCTGTCAGCACGATGTCAGCGGAAGCAATTTTTTCTTCTATCTTTATGTATTTTCTTATAAGGCTGAAACGAGGATGAAGCACTGCCCCAGCAAAAACAGCCAAACCTGCCCCGAGCCCTCCTGAGGCACCGCTTCCCTCGAGGTATCTGACATCGAACCTATAACTTTCTTCTAAAAGATTCGCATAGTGCTCCATGGCTTCGGATAATATTTTTACCTGCTCTTTGGTTGCACCCTTTTGCGGGCCAAATATCCTCGCTACTCCATTGTCCCCGCATAAAACATTTTTCCAATTGCAGGCCACGTCAATTTCAATTTGCCTGACTCGCTTGTCCATGTCTGAGTCATCTATTTGCTTTATTCTTAATAAATCAGCACCTCCCTTTATTTCGGCTACATTTCCATTACCATCCAAAAACCGGACACCAAGTGCCTGGGCCATCCCTGCCCCCCCATCTGAAGTGCCGGAGTCGCCGCAGCCGATCAAAATACGATCAGCTCCAAAATCCAAAGCAGCAAGAATCAGTTCCCCTACCCCATAAGTAGTCGTCAGTAAAGGATTGCGCTCCTGCAGGGGAACATGCTTCAGACCTGCCACTGCAGCCATCTCTATAACAGCAGTCATTTCACCATTTTCTGCAAAAATGCCGAAATGGGCATTTACCTTTTTGCCGACAGGACCCGTCGCATCTACGTAAATCAAGTGACCGCCTTTTAATCTCGTAATGGTTTTTGCAAACCCTTCTCCGCCATCAATCATAGGAATTATTTCAATGTCGGCTTCCCCGTTATAACGCTGCGCTCCCCTTTCCATCGCCAGCGCCACATCCTCCGCATCCAGGCACTCTTTAAAACCAGACGGTATAATCACAATTTTCATTTAGCTTTCCTCCTAAATTAGTTAGTAATTGTAATGTACCTTCCAAAAACTAGAATTCTTTTAAAATATCATTAAAAAATGATGAGAATGGCGCTGCCCCTATCTGCTAAAAGGAGCATCTACTATAAATTAGTTTTATAAAAAAGGGGAACATAACCAAACTAAGCCGCCCTAAATAGGACGGCTTAGTTTGATTTGATAGGGATTGGACGGTTTTAAAATTGCTAATTGAATAATGAGGCATTAGTATCGCCATATGTATGCTTTAAGGTGAAAACTGCAGCTTATTAATAAGGTGCCCAGCCCGTTAAACAGCCTTTTTAAAGCTGCATAGGGCATACACCTTATGTGAACCCACAGAAAAACCTTCCTGCCGGATGGATGATAAAAATTATTTTTCAAGTATGGCTTTGATTTTTTTTAAATCCTTCATATTTGCTCTTCTCATCATCGGTTCCATCAATGGAGACATGACCTTATTAAACCCTTTTGGGTTCCCTTTATTTCTTAATGTCATGAGGGTATGATTTTCATCGATCGCTTGCCATGTATAGATAGTCTCCATTGGAAATGGTCCATTTGCAGTTTTCATTACCAATATTTCATCTGGAATATAATCAGTAATTTCGTAAACATAAGCAAGTTCCCGGCCAAGAAACTTCGCTCTAAAAGCAATCTGTGATCCTAGTTGAAGCGGTTTTGGTGTCTTCCACTCAACAGCATGTATATTGACATACCATTCAGGAGCATGATCGGGATTTGAAGCATACTCTGACACTTGTGAAGCAGGACAATGTGATTACATCTACCATCTTGTCCTCCAGAATTAGTTCGATTCTACGTATTTTTTTAGCAGGGTTCCAAGCAGGTATTCCCATCCCTTGGAATGCTCCTCTTCCCATTGCTCCTGAATAACACCAGAGGCTGTATGGGAAAGCTGCAGCAGCGTCCCTCCTTCTTTCTCAAGAAGACGATACGTATAGGCACTGTTTACCGCTCCATGCATGCCCAGATGGCCGTGCAGCCGTATTTCTTCAGGCGCATTCACATAGTATACATTCCCCCAGACTGCGCCTTCTTTTTCACCCCATTTTTCGGTGAATTGCCCTCCTGGAACAGGCACAAACGTAAAGTGGGATGTTACTCCTTTTGGAGCTATGCGAAACTCCCACCACTCTTCCACCTTTTCGGTTAATGCCCTAAATACTTCTTCTCGTGGTGCATCAAGAAATATCTCCTGTTCAATGCGAAACTCCTTTGCTGAATCCATCGGTTTGTCTCCTCCTTTATCTTGAACGGCCCTCCGTAAATTCAACAGCGAGCTGGCTGCGGATTTCATGTATTTACCTACCCAGCGCTCATGCATTTCCTGAAGGGGCACTGCATTAAGAAAATGCCTTTTATATTTTCCTTCTCTCCGTACCAAAACTAATTTGCCTTCCTCTAAAATATTTAGATGCTTCATAATGGCATACCTTGTAACTTCAGGAAAATAGTCGTTAAGTTCTCCGGTCGTTCTTGGCGATTTCTTAAGAATATCGAGAATTTCCCTGCGGATTGGATGTCCCAATGCCTTAAAAACGGTGGAAAGCTCGTCGCTCATTACATCGGCCCTTTCGTTATAAATAAAAGTTTAACATGTGACGTTATGGTAACATGTTGATCATCACCAGTCAAGATAACCATGAAAACCCCTCTATCTAAATCCGTTGTTACTTATAAATTGATTTCTTAAATCCTAACGAAGAAAAGCCATGGAACTATCCATGGCTTTCTTCAATTCTTTTTTAATTGCTCTCAATTGGCAGCGTTTCTCTTCCAGAATTGTACTTCTGCAACTGAAAGCATAAGCGGCCCACTATGAGATTCTTCAAATATAATTTTGAACTTAACCATTTTCTTGCCGGATGGCATTTGAGTATGTTCAGTTAAATCGCAGGTTACAGATTTATCGCTTGACCCGACTTCCATTCTACCCAAATCATACTCATTCCCTTCTTCATCAAAAGCTTTTGCACGAAGGGCTTTTATTTTCCCATTGGTATAAAGCGGTCTGTTGAATACTTCAAATCTGGTAAGTTCTGTTGGACTATTAAAGCTGAAATCAACCTCTAATGGAAGAGAAATACCATCGGCTTCCGTAATGCTCCACTTAAGCTCAGCCAGGGAAGATTCACTTATTTCACCGTCAATTAACCGCGGGAAGGCTTCAGCACCATCCTGCATTTTATCTGCTTCACCAGATACAGCGATATCCCTTGCCGTCATGAGCAGTTCCTTCGGCTCTTCAGGCTGCTCGACTTCTCCAGGCTCTTCTCCAGGCTTTAAAACCTGACCGATTTCATCGATGGTATCAAAGCTTGTATTCACAAGCAAGGATCTCGTAATCGGTATATCAAACTCTAAATCTTTCTTCGCTTTTAGCTTAATGACTGCCAGAGTTGATGTGCCTTCTAACGTTTCAAAAGAACCTTTGTTTGAAAAAGCAGCCATAATTCTTTGCTTCTCATTGCCTATTCCTGCAAGAATTGAATAATTCAGCATATTCGCGGTAGAAGCAGCAGAGTCGGCAATTCTCTCCCCACATTCAGATCCTTCTAAACACTCTTTTACAATTTCATACTTATTTGGATCAATTTCAAGTTCAAGATTGAAGGCATTAATATCCTTCATCCCTGCACCTATTACCTCTACTGCAAACTCTTCCCCTGCTTTTAATTGCTGCTTATCAGGACGAATGCTCAGCAGTCCTGCTGCAGGACGCTTAGTCGGCTGGAGCTGTGTCTCACCAAGCTGTCCTGCTACATACATTAAATCATAAGAATCAATCACGCCATTATAGTTAATATCAACTTTGGACACCTGATCCCAAGAAGTATCTGTGGTGTCCACACCCATATAACTGGCAAAGAAAAGCAGGTCCTCTTCGTCTATGGCACCATTAGGTATATTTTCACCGACTACCATTCCTTCAGTTTTATCCTTTTTGTAAGGCCTGAATTCCTGTGCAGATCCGAATTTTCCCACAGCATCCTTAATCGTTAATTTAATATACCGTGCAGTTACCTCTTCGTTGAATTGAATCGTTTTTGTCTCATTGCTCCTAATAAAAGTGCCATCGGTAATAACATTTTTGTATGTCTTCCCATCAAGGCTGACATCCAGGTCATACTTAAGAATTGTTCCGTTCCCTGCATCCGGCCTAGGCACATACTCCAGCTTATCTAATTGATAGGCAAGCTTCATATCAATCTCAAAGGTATGAGGAAGAACGTTTCCTGACCCCCAAGCTGTATGCCATTGTGTTTTTTCATCTCCGTCTACTGCTCTCGATGCTTCGCTCCCAGGCTGATTGCTTGAGGCATTGGCTGTCATATTCTTCGGAACGTTTCTGAATCGATCAAGCTTGGTTTTTACGGTTATTTCATCACTCCAGTCTGATGCACCCTTTGTATTAACTGCCCGGATACTATATCTGTATTCTGTGTCAAAGTTTAGATTATCGTGCTCGAAAAACGGCTTCTCATTTTCTTTTTCGAAATAAACATTTTTGTATATCATTCCATTAATTTTAAGGTCATAGGAAAGATTTTCACCTTCAACTTTATTCCAATTAAGTTTTATGCTTTTATCTGTAATATTTTCATCTGCGGCTCCGAGTCCGTAAGGCACATCAGGCACTTCTGTATCTTTTACTTCTTTCTCTTGCGTGTTGTTAAATCCATTTACCGTAAGCATCACTTGATTCTTGGTTATATCCGTTTTTGCAATCTTTACAAATAACTTCGGTGCAGTAGTTACCTTTGTTTTGGCGAACTCAGAGCCTTCCGTTGAATATTTATTAAGATTCGGACTTTCATTGTAGAAATAAACATTTTCAGAGCGGCTGTATTCTTCCTCTGTTAAAGCTTTTCGCAGTTTATTATTTTTGCCGCCAACCTTTACAGTTACAGATTCAGGCTGCTTTCGTGTATTAACGAGGAATTCGGTTCCTCTTTCCTTGACCATTCCTTTGTAGCCTTTTCCTTTTGCTTTATGAACGGTAATTTTTACTTTATCATTTGCTACGACAGATGAAATCCTGGTTTTTGTATTCTTCCCAGATTTGTAATCAGTTGTTTTACCGTCATCCTCATAAAGAGTAAATTCAGATTTCCCTGCTGGATATATATCAAAAATTCGATTTTCAGATCCATCCAGCTCATTAATCGCATTGTTTTCAGGAGCCATTGGGATGATAGCTCCATTTTTCACGAAGACTGGTGTCTTCCACAATGGGGCGTCAAAATTATTTAAAACTGCTCCGCCCTGATACTGCTCACCTGTAAAGTAATCGATCCAAACCTGTTCAGAATCCGGTAAGTAGATTCCGTTTCTTACACCAGCTGCATGATCCTTTTCATTGTAGACAGGCGCTATCAGTAAATTTGGCCCCCACATATATTGGTACTGTGTATCAGTGCCATACGTAAATGGATCTTCTGGATACTCCAGCATCATTCCCCGGACAGAAGGCATAGAGGTAGAAGTGGATTCTTCTGCAATCGTATAAATGTATGGCATCATTTGCGCTTTTAGCTTCAGATACATGCGGTTTATGGAAGTATAAGGTTCGCCATAATTCCACGGGTTTTTGGATTTGCTGTAATCGTTTCCGGATGACGCCCATCCATCCATATCAATTTGAATTGGCGAGAAAGCCTTCCATTGAAAATCTCTTGTCTGGATGACTGGATCTCCTCCAAAAATACCATCCATGTCCGAACCAACATTCGGATTGCCGGATAATCCCGCTCCAATGTATGTTGGGATATGCATGCGGATGTATTCCCACTCCCCTCCATACTGGTCACCAGACCAAAGAGTGGCATAACGCTGGGTGCCTGCCCATCCATCGAGACTAATCACAAACGGGCGTGCTCCGCCTGAGTTTTCCTGCTTTTCGATTCCTTCAGCAGCCTGGCGTGTTGCGTTAAGAGCCATGGAATAGCCCTGTCCTACCCATGCAACATCCGTTTTAACAGCTCTTACTCCCGCCTTCACTTCACCATCAAGATCCCTTCGCAATGGGCTATCCTCAGGCAGGCTCGGGTCTGGGTATAAATTGCTTTGTGTCCAGAGGCCTACTTCAACATCTTTCTCATTTGCTTCATCTGCAAATTTCTCCAAATTCTCTAATCCACCATAGCCGCATCCATAACCGTCATTCGGCAAAAACCAGCCGAGCGGCATATCCTTCTCCACATATTGATTTAATGTATCCAAGCCTTTGCCAAGGAGGGTTCTCTGGTCTTTATGACCGTTGTGAGTGCCATTAAAGCAATCTGCGTGCCCTAAATAAAACGCATATTCCGGCATTAATGCTGCTTCTCCAGTCAGCTCGGTATATTCGTTAATAATTTCCGGAATGGAGTCTTCAACAAAGTAATAAGCGTCAAATCTATTTTCCTCATGTGAAAAAGTTGCCGTTTTGGAAAAGTCATAGACACCCGGCTTAAACGTATTTCTCATCACTCCATATCCTTCAGTGCTCAAGTAGAACGGAACAGGGCTTGATGCTGCACCTGCATCCCATCCGCCTCCGATGGAGATATTTACTTTATTATTTTTGTGAGAGTAGTAGCCGTTTTGCTGTCCTCCACCGTAAAAGTATTCACCATCTTTTGTATTAAGTGTCTGAACTGCGCTATTCGCTTCAAGAGAAAGCGGCTCCTTCTCACTCCAGATAACCTTGTTATTTTGTTTATTAATCATGCTCATTTTGGAGTCAGTTTTGGAGATTTTTAGTTCCAATATTTTTGTATATATCCTATAAAAATCGGAATCTTCTTTTACCTTTACGTTTACGGTTCCATATTCTTTTTGGTAGTCGTTTTTATCTTTATCCACGATTTTCGTCACATGGTCAGGCTTGTTAGGTGTTGGGTATTCAGGAAATTCACTGCTCGGATCCAGATGAAGCCTGAAAACATTGTCTTTCAGAAAGCTTAATTTAATTCCTTTTCCAGAAGAGAAATCAAGATAAATATCACTGCCTTCTTTTTGTATCCTACTAACTTTGCCGATGGAAGAAGTATCTGAATTTTCTTCAGCATCAGCCGCACTGAGTGGAATAAGCGATATGACCAAAAGGAATGAAAGAAATATAGAGGCAAATCTTTTCTGTTTATTTCGCTTTCTTAACAATATCCGGCACCTCCGCGATCTTTTGAAAAATTTTTATAAACTGCCTGACCAAGTTGAGTTTATTGAAATTTGTTCAATCAATGTATTCAAGTTTTGGAGATTTATATATCCAGTCCTCTCTTCCATTGCGTTTGCTGAGCCGCAAGCAGAAGCCAGGATCAGAGTATCCTTTACTGAATATCCTTTTGAAAGTCCAGCGGCAAAACCTGCAATAAATGAATCTCCGGACCCCACAGGGCTAACTGCCCGAATTTCTGCAGTTGCCACTTTCATCCGTTCCCCTTTATAATGAACGAATGATCCCCTTTCACCGTCTGAAACAATTACAATCTCTATGCCGTTCTCAGCTATCTTCTCCATCGATTTCCAGATTTCTGTTTCTTCCCGGCAGGGACGGCCAAGAAGCCCTTCAAGTTCCTCACGATTAGGTTTGATTAAATAAGGTCCATAAGACAGAGATTCGGCTAGTGCCTCTCCACTGGTATCCAGGAGAACTTTGACTCCATGATTTTTAGCCTCTTTTATCATCCATTGATAGAGGCTGTATGATACTCCAAGGGGCATTGAACCACTTACTATAAGGATTTGAGCTTCAGGTATTAAGATGCGCAAGCGCTGTTTTAACTCTTCCTGCTCCAAGACGGATATGAAGGGCCCTTCCTCAAGAATTTCTGTCTGATTATTTCTGTTGTCAAGAAAGGCAAGACACTGCCTTGTTTCCCCTGCAATCTTCACAAATTCATCACGGACACCAAGGTTTACCAGCTCATTCCGGATAAAATCCCCGTTGCTCCCCCCTAAAAAACCGGTTGCCGTCACACTTTCTCCAAGAATGCTCAACACCCTTGTAACGTTCAGTCCTTTTCCTCCTGCAGTTTTAAGGGGACTTTTCGTACGTGTGCTTCTTCCAATCTTAAGGTATTCCAGGCGGTAGACAGTATCTATAGCGGGGTTAAGGGTAACGGTTAGTATGCTAGGCTTTATCATTGCTGCCACACATAAGAATTTTTTCCTCGACTACCTTCTTCATCGCGTCTTTGCCTGGAGTCATATATTTTCGGGGATCATTTGCATCCGGGTTCTCGATAAAGTATTGTTTGACCGCATTAGAAAATGGGATTTTTAGGTCTGTTGCAATATTTACCTTGCAAATACCGAGTTCTATTGTTCTCTTCACCATTGTATCCGGGATATCGGAAGCCCCATGAAGGACGAGAGGAATAGAAACCATGGAGCGGATCTCATCCAGCCTATCAAAGTCAATTTTAGGCTCACCCTTGTATAATCCATGTGCAGTTCCAATAGCAACTGCCAAAGAGTCAATCCCGGTTAACTCCACAAATTTTCCAGCCTGCTCCGGATTGGTATACTTCGCGTCCTTTTCATCCACAACGAGGTCGTCTTCTACTCCCCCTAGACGGCCTAATTCAGCCTCAACAGAGACCCCATATTCATGGGCATAATCGACAACTTCCTTTACAATCTTGACATTTTCTTCAAAAGGATGATGGGAGGCATCGATCATCACAGACTTAAAACCAAATTCAATATATTTCTTGATTTCTTCAAAACTCTCAAAATGGTCAAGGTGGAGAGCGATCGGAATCTCATATCTTTTTGCTGCAGCATTTCCAATTGACACCAAATAGTCACCGCCTGAATAAGAAATGGTACCTGGTGTGGAAGCCAGTATGACAGGTGAGTTCAATTCTGCTGCAGTATCCACCACCACTTGGAATGTTTCAAGGTTGTGGATATTAAAGGCAGGAATCGCATATTCTTCTTGCTGGGCTTTTCTGAACATATCAATGGTGTTTACAATGTTATTTTTACTCAATTTATTTTCTCCTCCATAAAAGCAACTTTTCCATTAACAAAGGTGGCTATTACATTGAATGCATCGTCAATAACAGCTGCATTTAACTTTTTTCCAATTTCAATGGTGCCGATTTCATGATCAACACCCAGCAATTTAGCTTGATTTATAGTAGCCATCGGCAAAATGGATTCAAGCGGCAGCCCTAGAACCTCCTTTGTGTTTCTTAAGCAGCTCATTAAATTTGCAGTACTGCCTGCCAGGGATCCAGTCTCCATTGTTCTGGCTATTCCGTCTTTTACTCTGACAGTTAGGCTTCCAAGCTTATACTTCCCATCCGGTAAATCCGCTGCGGCCATACTGTCGCTAATTAATAGAATCTGGTCTGCTCCTTTTGCTTTGTGAAGCAGTTGAATACCTGCTGGATGCACGTGTTCCAAATCAGCTATCAACTCGCAAAAAATATGTTCATTTGTCAGGAAAGCTCCCAGACATCCCGGATCACGATGGGTGAATCCACGCATTCCGTTAAACGTATGAACTGAAATACTAGCCCCGCTATCTATTGCCAGATTGGCAGTTTCATAGTCTGCATTGGTATGTCCCAGTGAGACAAGAATTCCCAGACTTTTCAGATAGGGAATAACCTTTAAAGCCATCTCCTTTTCCGGTGCCAGCGCTAGAATTTTAATCGTATTTTGGGATGCTTTAATTAACTCATCAATTTCTTCCATTGATATTTCTCGCATGTAATTCACAGGATGCGCGCCTCTGTGCTCAGAGGCTAAATAAGGTCCTTCAACATACGAACCGAGGATTTCTGCTCCAGCTGTCTTTCCTATTTGTCTGCCAATCTCGCTAACGGCAGCCTTTATTTTCTCAAAATCATGCGTAAGAGTTGTAGGCAAAAAGGACGTCACCCCATGCCTTGCAAGTGATATAGAAATCTCCTGCAAAGCTTCCGGCGCTGCATCCATCGTGTCATTCCCTGAAATGCCATGGATATGAATATCAATAAGACCAGGGATAACGGAAAATCCCGAGAAATCATGTATCTGGCAGTCTGGTTCCTCTTCCGTAATATCCGTTATGAATCCATTCTTATAAATCACAAATCCTGAATGTATTCTGCTGTTAGGGTCATAGATTTTATCTGCACAAATAGCCTCCATTAAATGCCTGCTCCATCTCTCTTGAGGCGATCAGATTTCTGGAAACATTTTATCGCTTCTTTTCCTGAAGTGATGGCTATTTCTTTTAGTTCGTCTATGGAGACATTGTCTTTGATAATGGCGGTTTCCATAACCATTGCCAGATTTGCTCCGCCAATAACAGCAGTATCCTGTTTGTCGTTTGTTAGAGAAACAGCCGTTTTAAAGGGCGAACCTCCCACAAGGTCGCACAGAACGAGTACCCCATTGCAGCACTTTAAGTTTGCCAATGCTGCTTTCATCTTTACTTCAAGATCTGATGTAGATTCTGATTCTAAGAAATCAACATACTCTATACGTGGCTGTTCCCCTGCAATCAACTTCACTGAAGAGTGAAGACCTGCAGCAAAGGAACCATGCCCTGAAACAATTAAACCGTTCATTATTTTTCCTCCTCACTCCCGTTTAAAGAATGGTGCCGAATGGGAATGGTATCTTACCAATAATGCCAATAACAACTGTAATCAGAATTAAAATAACAGGGGACAAGCCTCTTTTTAGCAAGTAATACATTAATAAGGTATAGCCTAACGGCAGCATGTTTGGCATGATCTTATCCAGCAAATCTTCCTGCAGGGCAATTTCAGCTTTGCCTGCATGAATGACCAGATTTGCCTTTAACTGCACAAATGAGGCAATAAGCCCGCCTACCACTGTCAAGCCAACGATAGAGGCAGCATGAGACACTTTCTTGGTGTTTTCTTTTAATGAGCTGATGGCATTGGTTCCAGCATTATAGCCATATCGCATAAGACCGAAGCGCAGTCCAAAATGGACGACATTGAATATAATAAGGAACACAAGTGCACCTATTGGATTGCCATCTGCTCCGAGCGAAGCACCTATACCAACACAAATAGGCAGAAGTGTTAACCAAAACAAGGCATCCCCGATACCACCCAGGGGACCCATCATGGCAACCCGGATAGCACGTATGGTATTCCGGTTTTGTTTTCTCTCCTCCATTGCGAGGACAATTCCCATAATGATGTTTACTAGAAAAGGATGGGTATTAAAGAATTCCATATGGCTTTTCATTGATTCACTAAGGTCATGCTTATTTTTGTGAACCTTCTTTAGTCCTGGAAGAATAGAGTATAGCCAGCCTGCTGCCTGCATTCTTTCATAGTTGAAAGATGCCTGAAGCAATAGTGAGCGCCAGACCATTTTGTTGAGGTCTTTTTTTGTAATTAACTGTTCGGCTGAAGAATCTTCATAAAACTCAGGATTGTTTGCCTGAACAGAAATTTCCGGTTCAATCGCTGCATTTTCAGATGCCACGGCCCCTCGCCCCCCTCATAGCAGCTCCCTGGCCGCCAGATGTTTTATAAAAGTCATACATAGCAATTGCCAGACCGATTAGCGCGACAGCAATAATCGGCATTTGTAAATAAGTAACAAGGATGAATCCAACTATAAAATAGGCAATATACTGTTTCTTAAGCATAATTTTTAAAAGCATGGCAAACCCAATGGCTGCCATCATACCGCCAGCTGTACCGAGACCTGCAATGATCCAGGCAGGAAGTGATTCGACTACACTCTTGGCTGCATCAGCTCCAAAGTAGATTGGAAGGAATGCAACCACAAAATAGAAAACGAATAGTGTTGCTATTCCAAGGTAATTAATCCTGTCGATGCCTTTTGTATTTGCTTCTTCGGCATATTTGTCAGCTTTATGCATGACAGGTGAAAAGGCCGTAAACATTAATGTGATGCAAGCCTGGACTGCAACGGCAAATGGAACGGCAACTCCTATTGCAACCTGAGGCTCCTGCCCAGTTAAAATCGCAAATGCTGTACCAATTATTCCGCCGATTACAACGTTTGGAGGCTGAGCTCCTGCAAGCGGTACCATTCCTGCCCATACTAATTCAATTGCAGCCCCGGTCATCACACCAGTAGGCAAATCGCCTAGAATTAACCCAACAATGACTCCAGTTACAATAGGGCGGTGAATGTGTAACAAACCGTTAAACAAATCGATGCCGGCAATACCTGCCCAAATGGCAATCAACAATGCCTGAAGCAATATTTCCTGATCCATCCTTCACACCATCCTTTCCCTTAAAGGAATTTATAAATGTCATCTGGCCTTTCATCAGGAACACGGCGCACTTCGAGTTTCACACCATGTTCTTTTAGTTTGCGAAATGCTTCTTTGTCAGCATCATCAACAGAAACGGTGGAGTAAATTTGTGTCTTCCCTTCAGAATAGTGCATATTTCCAATATTCACTTTGTCGATCGGAACACCTCCTTCGACAAGCCTCAGGACATCCTGAGGAGTTTTAGAAACTAAGAAGATATATTGATCTTCTGATGCATCATGAATAATGTCTGCAGTTGTCTGGATCGAGAAAAAACGGACACCGATTGCTTCAGGGACTACCATTTCCATTAAGTCTTGCTGTACTTCATCTTCAGCTACCTCATCATTTGCTACAACAATGAGGTTAGCCCCAAGGTGATTAACCCAGGTAACACCTACCTGACCATGGACAAGCCGGTTATCAATTCGTGTCAATAAAATGTTTGGCACTTTGTATTCCCCCTCTTTTTTTAAAAGTTATATATGTTAACTCCTTTAACAACCCTATTAACTATTCCGGTTGGGCTAGGATTATCAGGTGTCACACCCAGGTGGATGGAGTTAAACAACGCAAATAACTGTCCGATAATTAAGTAATTCAATGCAATCAAGTGGTCTTCTAGGTAAATATTCTCCTGTTCCGGAATAATAAAGGCGCAGTCACATAATTCATCAATTCCTTCATCAATGGTGTTTGCAATTGCTACCACTGTTTTACTGCCGCCATCATTCTTTAACTCTTGCAATAAATCAATCTCGTATTTTCTGGTATAAGGATCATTGGAAATAAAAACGAAAATCAGGGTTTCGTCATCAACCAGTGACTTCGGGCCATGTCTAAACCCAAGAACCGATTCGTGAAATGTTGGTATCTTCCCGGAAGTAAGCTCCAAATGCTTTAAGCTCGCCTCCTGGGACAAGCCTTTTAAAGTTGACGAACCAAGATACACAACTCTTTTCTTATTGAGGCTGACAATACTTTTTAACGTTTCATATTTCGTGGTTAAAATGCTCTCAGCGTTTTTGGAAACAGCTTCTGCTTTTTTCTTTAACACTTCGAATCGATTTAACTGGAAAGTAAGGAGAGCAGAAAGGTACATACAGCTGAAAGAGCTTGTCATCGCAAACCCCTTGTCATTTGCTTTTTTCGGCATTAAAAGGAGCAAAGAATTTTCGTCTTTTCCAGCCTCCTTTGCAAGCTGTCCATCTGGATTGCATGTGATGATTATTTGGCTAACATTGTTGATCAGCTTTTTAGCCAAACTGTAAGTAGCAACTGATTCAGGGCTATTTCCACTTCTGGCAAATGATACTAAAACGGTGGGAACCTCTGGCTTCAAATAATTCAGCGGGTTTGTAACAATATCCGTAGTCGAAATTGAGTCAATTTGATAAGGGAGTTCTTTTCTTAAATGAGGTGTTAAAGTATCCCCAACATATGCCGATGTACCTGCTCCAGTAAAAATAATCCGTGCCTGTTTGGCAATCAGCTTTCGACTGATAAAATCCTTAATGACCGCTTTTTGTTTTTCGATAATACTAACTGTCTGAAGCCAGAGTTCCGGCTGTTGAAGAATTTCTTTTACAGTGTGCTGCGCGCCTTTTAGTTCTTCTTCGTGTAAATTTTTTACTGAACCCATAGGAATTCACTCCATTCTTGATATCTATTAACTTTCTTATAAAGGGCTGTTTCCCATCCTTTTTACCGAAGTTCGATACAGACATCCAAATAATCCGGCATCCGCTTTTAACTTGCTTAAATGCACCCTTTTTTCAATCCCCTCCTGGAGCGGGTTTTGCACTATATTTTTAAGTTCCTGTTTTATAAGATCAAGAAATTCAGGCTGGTTAATAATAACCCCTCCACCAACCACGACCAAATGTGGATCGACTATGGTAAATAGCTGATGTAATCCTCTTGCAATACACCTTGCAGCTCTATGAATCATCTCAGAGGCCTGAAGGTCTTCACGATGATATAGATCCATCACTTCAGCAACGGTGAATCCCGGGTTAAATATTTTATTTGCTTTTACTCCAATGGCCGTTCCTGAAGCAAGATTCTCTAAGCTTATGAGTTCATCCCCATTATCCAATAGGGTGAGTCCGATCTCTCCAGCAATTCCTGCTCCTCGCAAAAACTTACCTTCAGATAGCAGACATGAGGAAATACCCGTACTAATCGTTACATAGGCAAAAGTCTCCTTTGCCATTTTCCATTCAGTCCATTCACCATAAGCAGCCATATACACATCGTTATCCATCACTATTTCTACATTAGGAAAAAATATCTTGAGCTTTTCTCTAAGGGGAAAATTCCTCCATGGCAGATTATTTTGATAAACAGCAAGCCCATTAACTGAATCCACTTTTCCTGGAATCCCCAATCCAATGAAGCTGATTTCTTCCGGTTTTAGTTTTTCGGCTTCCATTATTTGAAAAAACAAGGCAAGTATACGTTCAAATAGCGCATTTGCATCAAGTGATATACTGCCAGCCTGTACTCGTTGTTTTAATGTCTTTTCATTATCAGAAACAAAGGCAGCTGCGATCTTTGTACCGCCGATGTCAGCTACTAATGCTGTCATATTTCTACTCCCTTCTGAATGGTTTCAACAATTGCATTACAACCCGTCTATAGGAAGATGGGTTGTTGGTACAAGTTAACGGAAAATTTAACTCATAGCCTTGACACTATGAGTCATTAATACTTATTAGGTCAGTTCAGTATAGAAACGGCAGCGGTCACCGCGGACAATAGATCGGCAAAACTCTACAGGCCTACCTTCTTTATCAAATGCTGTCCTTTCTAATAGTAATGCAGGAAGACCTTCCTTGGTTTGAAGAAACTTGCTCTCATCTCCCCGGATTAGAACTGGTTCAAAAGCTTCTTTTGCTCGCGTAACGACAACATTAAATTGCTGATCGAGCAAATCATATAGTGATATCGAACCAACTTCATTTAACTTGGTCATATCAGGGACCGTCTCTTTTGTAAAAAAAGATGATTCCAGAATAAAGGGTTCGTCATTCGCACATCTCAAGCGTTTTAATTCAATGACATTGCTGTCATTTTTCATTTGCAGCCCTTCTTTAATTTTGGCACCAGGCTTGACTTCCCGAATATCTATAATAATGTCTTTAGGATTCATTCCATGTTCTTTAAGGACTTTGCTAAAACTATAAAAACCCATTAATGGCTGCTGAAACTTGGGCTTTGAAACAAAAGTGCCTTTGCCTTGGATTCTATACAGAACCCCATCCTGAACAAGCTCTTCGATCGCTTTTTTTACTGTATTCCTGCTTACCCCATACTCTTCCATTAATTGATTTTCAGAAGGAACTTTGTCTCCAGTATTCCAATTACCATTGTCTACCGAATCCTTTAATATCTCTTTAAGCTGATGGTAAAGCGGGATAATACTATCGTGCTGCAATTGTTTCATTGAATCCATTTCCTCCAGTTCGTGCTTTAGCAATATTAATTATTTGAAAATTTAATTAAATTATACCATTTCAAGTTACCGTGTCAACCCAACAACCCGTTTTATATGGTATCAATTAATGGGCATTTTCGATAATAGTCTGAAATTAGCCCATAATCTATTACCCGCCTCCAATAAAGACTCTTCGAAGATGGATTGTTGGGTTAAGTGGATTCAAATAAAACTTATAGAAAACCAAAAGAGGAGTTTTTTGAATCTGAAAAAATATAAAATAATTTTCTTTTTATTTTCCTCCCGTAACAGCAATCCCTTCAATAAACTGCTTCTGCAGGAAGATAAACAAGATTAGCATTGGCAAGATGGCTAAGAATGATCCAGCCATAAGAATTGGGTAATTAGTCAAAAATTGACCCTGAAGTGAGGATAATCCCACTGATAGAGTCATAGACTCAGGAGAACTATTGACAATCATCGGCCACATCAATTCATTCCAGCTCCAGAGTGTTGTAAAGATCCCAAGAGCGATTAAACCCGGCTTTGCAAGCGGGAGCATCACCTTCCAATAAATTTGGAAATGATTACAGCCATCTAGTCTGGCTGCTTCCTCCAATTCTTTTGGCAGTCCCATAAAAAACTGCCTCAATAGAAACGTGCCAAACGCGCTGAATAAACCCGGTACAATGACGGCCTGAAGGGAATTGAGCCAGCCTAATTTCACCATTATCATATATTGCGCCAATAGAAAAACTTGCCCAGGCACCATTAAAACAGTAAGCGCTAACAAAAATAGAATGTTCCTTCCCGGAAATTCAATTCTGGCGAATGCATATGCAGCTAATGAACATAAGAACAATTGGCCAGCTGTTCGAAGAACTGTAATAATTACGGTATTGTACATAAATTTGAAAAAGGGCAGGAGTCCAAATACCTCTTTATAATTTCCCCATTGAAAATCTTCGGGAATCAAAACCGGGGGGACTTGAATCGACTCAGCATATGTCTTTAACGAGGTAAGGATCATCCATAGGAAGGGCAGAACCATTGCTGCAGCCCCAATAATCAGGATGAAATGGAAAAGGAATGTTTTACTTGTAATAAGCTTAATTGCTCTGTCCATCAACACCACTCCCTTTAATCATAATGAACCCACTTTTTCTGAAGAACCATTTGGATGGCTGTAATAATTAAAATGACCGCTAATAAAAGAACGGCAATAGCCGCAGCATATCCTTTATCATTTAATACAAATGCATGCTGATAAAACAAATAGACTATAGACTGTGTACTTTCAAGCGCGGTGCTGCTTTTCCCAATCATCATGAAAATCAAATCGAATACTTGAAAAGCACCAATCAGTGACATAATGGACACAAAGAAAATAACCGGTGAAAGCAGCGGCAGTGTAATTTTAAAAAATACAGTGACAGGGCCTGCCCCATCTATTTCTGCTGCCTCATAATACATCTTTGGAATACCTTGCAGCCCTGAAAGAAAAATGACCATATTGTAGCCAATACCGCTCCAAATCGCTACTGCGATAATCGAATATAAAGCAATATTGGGATCACTTACCCACTGTGGACCTTCAATTCGGGCCAATGATAATAAATAATTAAACATCCCATAGTCTGCGTTATATAGCCATTTCCAGACCATCGCAATGGCAGCTGGCATAGTGATGACTGGTAAAAAGTATAAAGTACGGTAAATAGATTTACCTTTGATATTCTGATTTAAAAGAACTGCCACAATAATGGAAAGGAAAATTCCAATCGGCACGGTAAAAATGATATAGATGCTTGTGTTTTTAAATGCTTGCAGGAGAGTTGCATCCTCAAGCAATCTCTTATAATTGTCTAAGCCTGTCCATTCATACTGTCCAAATGCACCCCATTCGGTGAAGCTAAAGTAAAAATTCTGAACAATGGGCCAGAGATAAAAAATAAACAATCCCAGCATTGTAGGTGCAATCATAAGATAAGCCCAAAAATAGTCTGAACGCTTCCTTGTTTTGGCGAGGCTCGAAACCTTTATCCTTTTGGCTGATTTTACTTCTGTCTGAAGAGGTACTTCCTTCAAAGTCATCCCTCCTTATTAGAATGGAAGAGAAGAATAGCAAAATCCTTCTCTTCAATTAGTAATTACTTGGACAATGCCTCATTTGCTTTCTTTGTCAGCTCTTCTGCTGCTTCTTCAATACTTATTTCCTCACTCCACGCCTTTTTAAGTACATCTGTTTCGTACTGCCAGATTTCCCCCGTGTTTTCCACACTTGGCAGAGGCACTGAATATTCTGCTCCATCAATAAATGCTTGAAGGTTTAAATTAGGGACTGATTCTTTCCATGCATCCTGTGTACCATTAAATGCAGGAATAACGGTTCCTGTCTTGGCATAGACTTCTGCTGCTTCTTTAGAACCAAGGAATTGAAGAAACTTCCAGGCTTCTTCTTTATGTTTTGTATTCGAAGATATTACATTGGAAAGCCCGTGAATAGAAACGGCACGTTTTTTCCCTTGTGGAACCACCGCTACATCTAAATCGGGATTTTTCTTATATTCAGGAACCATCCAAGGACCATCAAACATCATCGCTATCTTTCCAGAAGAAAATAATTCAGAAGCCGCCGTTTCGGTCATCTGTGCTTGAGTAGGAGAGAGTCCTTCTTTAATAAAGCTGACATTGTATTCTAATGCCTCGATTGCTTCAGGCTGGTCGAACCCTACAGACTTACTATCCTTAGAAATGATATAGCCGTCATTCTGCCAAATGAAATCATAATATCCGCCTTGATTCCCCATCAATGCCGCATAGCCCCAAATTCCCTTTTCTTTGTCAGTCAGCTGTTTTGCTGCTTCCTTCAATTTCTCCCAATCCCATGTTTCATCCGGGTAGGACACTCCAGCTTCATCGAAGATTTTCTTGTTATACCATAGCCCAGTTGTATCGTAATCTTTAGGGATCCCATAAATATCTCCATCTACCGTGTACAGATCAATCAATGATTCCGGATAATTATCTAAGCTATAGTTGTCCTTTTCCGCCATTTCACTTAATGGGAGAATGACCTTCCCTTCTGCATACTGAACAACGTGTGCACCATTCATCCATAAAACATCTGGCAAAGCACCTCCCGTTGCCGCTGTTTCGAGCTTTTGAAAGTATTGGCCATAAGGAGTGATTTCTGTTTTCACTTTAATATCCGGATATTTTTCATTAAATAGCTTAATAATTTCTTCAATCGCAGGAACCTGCTTTTTATCCCAAAAACCATACGTAATCTCAACCTTGCCATCTTTTTCTCCGCCGGATGCTGCATCACTATCACTGCAGCCAGATAAACCAATCAAACCTAATACAACGGTTACCAGCATGATGATCCATTTCTTCATCCCATTTCCCTTCTTTCCTAAAGTTTTTTGTTAACCTAACTCTAAACATAAGGGGTTTATCTCTAGATGAATCAAAATGTTATGGACAATATGACTTTTATAACGTTCACCACCTCCTTGGATAACGTTTTCCAAACACCCATTTTTCTGCATTAAGAACAATCTTAACTGGCCAAATATATTACAACACTACTTAAAGAGCTGTGCTCACAAACTTTTAAACTTGTATATTGCCAATTAAACCAAGATAATATTCATCTATATTGATAGATTGTCCCTGGTTTAATCGTGACTCTTCCGCCGCGAATGCCATTAGATGACTTCTTACAGATGCGGAAACAGAAGTAACACTGTCATTTTTATTACCGTTCCGGACTTCTTCTAGGAAAAGTCTCATAATTCCGCGGTCTCCACCGCCATGCCCGCCTATTGGCTGACCAAAATGGATCACAGTTTCCTGCCTGGTTAGGAAATCATAAATTGTGATTTTATTTTCTTCCATGTTCCCGCGGATTTCACCTTTGGTTCCCATTATTTGTACGATTCGAGTTTGTTCTCTTGTAAAGCCGCACATGCTGAAGGTTGCAGTTGCCCCGCCATCGAATTCCATATTGACGACCTGATGGTCAACGACATTATTATCTGAACGATATACACACTTTCCATAAGGGGTTTTATTCAAGGCTTCAATTATGCCTTCATTTGTATAGTCTTCTGTGAATTTTTTTGCCCATCCTCTTCCTTCACCGAGATAATACCGTCCTGCATGGAATGGACACTCCAGCTCGGCAGGACAACCATCCAAGCATCGCAATGGGGCTCCTTCCGGGGCATTTTCCGCTTTAAAATGCATCAGGGATCCATACGAACTTAATCGTTTACATGGTTTTTCCAGTATATATGAAATGATATCCATGTCATGACAGGACTTCTGGAGGATCATCGGACTTGATTTTTCTTTGTTATTCCAATTGCCTCTTACAAAGCTGTGTGACATATGCATAACTTCAACATTTTCATTTAATTGAAGAGATACAACATCACCGATCTCCCCTCTGGAAATTACCTTCTTAATAGCTTTCCAAAAGTCGGTATACCTGAGCACATGGCAGATGGTCAGCTGCCGGTCATATGTTTTAGCTTGCTGTTCCATTAATATACATTCCACCGGGTCTGGTGACATTGGTTTTTCCAAGAGGACATGATACCCTTGCTCTAAAGCTCTCATGGTAACTTTGAAGTGATTTCTATCCAGGGTGCAGATAATGGCAATATCGGCAATTTGTTTGTCCAGCTGTGAGATCTCTTCCCATGATTCATAGCAATTTTCATTTGGAATCTGATGTTCTTGCTGGATTCTCCCTCTCCTTTCCTTATTTGGTTCTGCAACAGCAATAATCTTTAGTTCATGCGGATAATCGAGCGCATACGGTGCATATGCTCTCGCCCCTCTGTCTCCAGCTCCTATAAGGAGCGCTGTCATTGTCTTCATGTAAATTTCTCCTCTCTATTGAGCCAAATAAATCTTCCGGAAATTTTCCGTTTTTTATCCAAACGTTTTCCAAGCGTTTTTAAAAAAAAGAACCGATTAGGTCCGTTTTTTAGAAGATGATTCACGAATAACTAACTCAAATGGTAAAATAATTTTGATTGGCAGTACTACTTTTTCCTCTACCATTTCCATAATCGTTTTCGCGGCCATTTTCCCCATTTCATATTTTGGGATTTCTACTGTTGAAAGCGGCGGTGATGAATATTTCCCCATTTCAATATTATCCACTCCAAAGAAAGCAATATCTTCGGGTATTCTTAACTTATTTTCTATAACTGCTCTCATTGCGGCCAGTGCCATTAAATCACTTGCACAAACCATAGCTGTCGGCAAATCTCCCGGACTGCTTTTAATGAGCTGATTCATTCCCTCATAACTGTTTTCCATTTTCCATCTGGTATTGATAACCCATTCATCCCGAATAGAAAGGTCTGCTTCTTTCATAGCAGATTGATAACCTTTAAATCGTAATTCTTCATTTAAGTCCTGGAAGGCTTCATTTATTCCACCGCCGATAAACCCAATATCACGATGCCCCAGACTCACTAAATGCTGTACAACTTTTTCCAATGCGGCCACACGATTATAATCTATTATGGCAATATCTTTATCGGAATAGTAGAAGTCAAGTCCCACAACAGGAATCGTTTGCTGTATGTAATCAATTAAGCTCTCATCAATACTGTCTATCAGCAGCAGTCCTTCAATACCCAGATCATGAATGGTCTTAAGAAGAAGTGCTTCATTCTCAATCTCATCCTTCGTAATACTTATCAATGTATAATCATTTTCTGTTAAAGTATCACGAATACCAGTATAGATATTAGAAAAGTATGGGTTGATTTCAGCCTGTGTAGGATTGGCAACCCATCCAATTTTCATTGTCCTGGCATCACTTTTATTTTGTCTGTTGTTAACGAGATTTCTTGCATGCTGATTAGGTGTATACCCCAGCTCTTTGACAGCCTGCCAAATTTTATTTCTCGTTTCCTGGTTAACATTCCGTGTCTGGTCATTCTGAATGACTCTGGAAACAGTAGAAATAGAAACTCCAACATACTCCGCAATATCCTTTAATCTAACCACAAAACACACCTCTAGGCTGTAACTTCCTGCAGTAATCGCCGGAATTTTTTGAATTTAAATAGACTATAGCACCTGGATTTATTTTAAGTCAATAGCTTTTAATATTTATTTATTTCTAATAAACTCCTTCCAGGCTGTAATCCCACCCACTAAAACAGTAGCATTGAATTCTTTTTCAGAAAGGACGGCTGCACACCGAGCAGCTGAATTTCCTGTTGTACATGCAACAATTATTTCTTTCCCCTGTGGCAAAGAGTCAGTTTTGGCATCGAAAGTGTGATTTAAGATATGTGTTTTTGGTATATTTAAACTTTCGATGTTAGAACCTTCTAAATGATACGCTTTGTATTTTTCCTCTGCTCTTACATCTAATAAGGTGACATTCTCTTGCTTCATTTTTTCATATAATTCTTTTGGAGTAATTTTGTTAAGTGCCAATTTAATCTGCTCCTTCAATTTAACTTTAATTTAATTTTACGACAGATGGAAGGATTTCTCACGATTCAAAGAATTAAGATAGGACGTCCACGCTGCACAATACCATTTACAGTATGGACAGACCCATTTGTTTTTCATTTTTAAGCTTTATTATTCCCACTCACACCTAACACCTGTCTTGCCATCTCCACATATTCCTCCTCCCCGGAAACTATAGCAAACTCTGCTATGGCAACTGGAAATGCTGCTTCCAATTCAATGATGTGCTCTTTCATCTTAGGCCAGGTGTATCCCCCTGCTTCCCGATATGCTTTAATGAGGGATTCAAGCCCATCTTCACCGAATGCTTTATATTGGAATACAAAGTCATTTGATATATCTGAGACCTTTGCTTCAGTCCAATCTATTAAACCTGTTACATTTGCGTTTTTATCAACTAAAGTATGGCCTGCATGTACATCACCATGAATAAACCCCGTTTCCATTGGCCACAGCTCATCATCGGTTAACCAGGCCTGCCATCTTCTCCACAGCGATTCACCTGCTCCGAATTTTGCCTTTACTGCATCCATGCGCTCTCTCATTGACTGTCTCAGCTCTTCTGGTGTATGAACCACCAATCCAGCTTCGGCCGCCTGATCCTTTGGAATACTATGAATATCAGCCAATGCCTTTCCAAGGGTTTCATGAAAACTCTTCGGCACATTATTGATATCAATTTCCCAAACATAGTTTTGAATTTCATGGTCGATTGTCCCGGCAGGTATTCCATTTAACTTCTTATATGCAATCAATTCATTCGTATAATTGGACCAGTCTGGTGCCTGGTAATTCGTTATGTTCTTATTCACCAAATCTAATGCTTTTTTCTCATCCTTCGTTCTTGGCATAACATCATCACGTCTGGGAAATCGAAGCACCCACTCATTTTCCTCCAGATCAAATGCAAAAACTACCTGAAAGTCCATCCCTGATTCATTAAATACTAACGTGTCTCCCTTAAGCATCAGACCATGACGTTCTGCAATTTCTATCACTTGCTTTTTCGTTCTACTCATTTTTTCACAACCTAACTTTTAAAAATAATACTGGTATTAAAGATTATCTTGTAAGTTCTTTTGCTGCAGCATTGAAAAGAATTTCCTGAACTGCTGGATAAATCTCCTCACCAAGATCTTTTTTATGAATAACCATTGCTAAACATGCTCGTATTACACCCGCGATTACTTCTACATCTTTATTTATGATTTTGTTAAGTTCCTTATTCTCCTTTATAAATTCCATAAGGGGAACAATGCTTCTTAAAGTATTCGTTGCTGTATATTCGTGATTTATCTTTCGGGAAACCAGGTTGTATTCTTCCAGATTGGTGATTAATCTCTGTGTTAATACATTTGATTCCAGTGCAGAAGACATTTCATCAAGCAAAACTTTTATGGCTCTGCCTGTATCCTTTTCCTGTTTCACTTTTGGCCATACCTGTCTTTCAACACTTTCCCCTTCTAAAGTTAATAACTCAAGGTAAAGCTTTTCCTTTGATTCAAAAAATACATAAAAGCTGCTTTTTGCTATAGATACAGAAGATGTTATTTCTTCAATGGATGTATTTTTCAGCCCCTTTGCTATAAAAAGCTGATGTGCATTCCGCAGCATATCCTGCCTGATTCTTTCCTTTTCTGCTTCAGAAAATTTCGGCATTTTTTTACACCTCCGGCTTAAAGATTCTCATAAACATAAAAACAATTTGATTATTTGTTTTTATAATATGCAAACTCAAAATAAATGTCAAATAGAATATAGGATTACAAGAACAGGAAGAACTCTACGCAATCCTCCATTGCCCGCTGTCAAAGCTGTCAGATACAAGCACAAGCAATTCTAAAAATCTATAAGGACAATTTATATTCGGACAATTAACATTATCCCGGTCAATATAGATTACTTTAAACGTAGTCTACGGCTTTTAGGACTCCTTCAGAATTGAATTTAACATGGATTCAATTCTGAAGGAGGATATTATCCAGAAAGTTATTAGTTTTACAAAAACACATATATATTCTCTAACATATACGGGAACTAACGAATGGACCAAAAAAGTAAAAGGAAAGGCATTATTCAATTGAATAATGCCTGACTCCCCAAGTATTTACTTAGTTGATCCCCACTGCATCAAATCCCGCATGAACGGCTGCTTCTTCCACGCTGCCTTCACCATATAGATCAATGGCGGACTGAACGATTGCCTGTCGCGCGTCACTAAAATCAGAATTTGAGGTTAAGTAAACCGTTAAAGCACGGTAGTAAATTTTTCCTAATTTCTCCCTTCCAAGTTCTTGACCAATCAAGTATGCAGCATGGTTGGTAATAGAGGAGTTCACATGTACACCGCCATTGTCCACATTAAGCGGCATATTATAAAACTCATCCATATGATCCGGATATACTCCGCTTCCATAGGCTGCTCTTTGAGGGTTACTTACTACAACACTGTTTGGATCACTTAAGCTGCGCAATCTCGTTACACCATCAGCTTTGGCGCTTGGGGCCATAATGTCCTCACCCATTTCCCAATCTTCATCATCAACAAGTACACCAAAGACATCGGCAAATGATTCATTCAGTGCACCAGATTGATTCCGGTACGCCAGATTAGCAGTATGGGAGATAACACCATGCGTCATTTCATGTGCCGCAACATCAAGTCCCGCTGATAATGGGATAAAGAATTCACCATCTCCATCCCCATAGGTCATAAAACGCCCATTCCAGAATGCATTGTTGTAATTGCTGCCATAATGAACATACGAATTAATAGCCATTCCTTCCCCATCGAGGGAATTGCGGCCATGCTCATTTAGAAAATAATCATAGACCTTTTCAGAATTATAATGGGCATCAACAGCAGCACGATCATAATCGCCAATAAAGGCAGCGGAATTCCCAACATAAAGAGTATCATTACTAGAATTTCCATCATTTTTAGCATCATAGGTAAGAATCCCACCGAGATTTTCATGAGAATAATCTGCCAAGGCAAACTTTGTACCTGAGGCCTCTTCCTTTACTCGGGTAATATGCAGCTCCCTGTGGTCACCATGTACCCCTTTACCAAAACCTTTTTGTGTTTTGTTTTCTTCAGCATGCATTATGCCATTGTATTTATCAATAACATGGCCTGTCTTTGCATCAACAAACACAAACCAGTTCCCAGGCTCTTCCCCCATGAAGTTCACATTTACTTTATAAGCTGTATGATTCTTTCCTTCAAATGGATAGACAACAAGCTCGGAAGTTGGGGTATATGTAAGTTCTTTTGGAGCACTGACAGCGGATAAGGCTTCTTTTATTGCAGCATCATTGCTTAAGGAAACAGACGAGTCCACTGCATCATCGGCAATTGCCTGATTTACTCTTCCATTAACGGATACTACTTCATGTTTCTCATTATAATGGACAGTCACTTCAGCCCCTTCAACAGTCACGCCATTAACTGCCTGTTTGAAGCGGACGTGAGTCATTCCGAGTTCATCCTTTTGAACATTTTTCAATTTCAGGTTTTTATCCGGATTTTTAATTCCTGTTTTATCCTGATTTTTCTTCAAATAATTTAACGCGTTTGAAGGGCTGCTGGAAGAGAATTTTGTTGCAGATCGCTCCTTAACAAACAATGGGACACTTGCATTCTCATTCCACTCCTTTAAAGCTTGTTGATGATGGTCGTTTGCTGAATCTGCCGGCTTGGCAAAAACATTTACAGGGATCGACCCCGCCAGTAGAGCGGACGACAGTAATACCGGTAAAATCAGCTTTTTTTTCAAACTTTTGACCTCCTATTATTTAGATACTCTAAATTATAGAATAGGAGAGTATAATTTAAATGAATAATACGAATTATTTTTATATTATGAATTTTGTCGATTAAATAGTTAAAATTTACCAAATTGAATCTTAATACAGGATTCAACTCATCAACTAATTTATTGCACAGACTCTTATACCACTGAATAGTATATATTTACAAACAGTTTCTCTATTACTCTTCAAAAGCATAAGGTTGGCAGTTTGCAGCAGATATTCAGTCATGAAGCGAAACGTACATATCACCAGTACATACCTAAGTTAACCTGGCTGCATCAAAGAAATGGTGAGGTAACGCAGTGAAAAGCAATATACGACAACATTAAGAAAAGAAAAGGATAAATCCTATTAATGGATTGCTGGATGACAGCACCCTTTTCTAAAAAAGATATGCCTATTAATCTATTAAACAATAGTTGGTATGAAATTTTACCTTATAAAAGTATTGAGGGATTTAATTACTTCGAAAGGGGGAAAGATCATATGGGAAACATACATAATACGTTTGGTTTAAACAAATTCAAAACAATGAAAGAAACATCAAAAGCTGTGGAATTTAGAAATATCGTAAACGGTGAAGTCATTTATCTACTTCCAAACAAAGAAATTACGATCGTTTTAAACCCGAAAAAAGTTGAAGGAAATAAGGAACTGGAGGAAAAATCCACAGGTCTTAGTCATAGTACTGCTCTCAGGGAATTCCCTAAAAGGGAACACACAGGAAATGGACCGATTTGCTATGGTTATGCATTTAAATTTTTATCCGTTGAGGAATTAGATGTATTCTTAGATGAGTTAACTAAATTATAGTTTTTTTCAATGTGCCTGCCCCCAAATTACAAAAGTCTGGGGCAGGCACCTTGCTTATTTCTTCTTCTGCCTAAACAAATCCACCGATTTATACCCTTGTGATAAAATCTCCACCATCTGGGCTTCGCGTTTCTCACGTGTTTTCTGCTGCTTAACAGAAAAGACATAACGGGCCCAATCCCTTTGATAGCCAGGGGTTAATTCCAGATAAAATTTCAATTCATCTGGATAATTTTCTAATAGCTTTTCAATGTCTTTCACGTTATCCTCGTAATCAGCTACACATTGACTCGGGGCGGATGACTTTTTTTCTTTCTTTTTCTCCCGTTTTAATCCAACAACAGTAAAGACATCATCCATACTCACCATCCGTGAGAATTTCACATCGCTATTCCCCACAAATCCATCTTCGCCTACTTTCATGGCTGGAAAAATCTCATCTCTGTGAACGAAGGTATCATACCGCTTGTTCCCTTTTTTGGGGTAAGCGAAAAATAAATATCCTTTATCAAGAAGCTGATCCTCATGGATAACTGTTTGAGTATGCTTCACCATTTCATCAATCGTTTCAACAAAAATGAAAATGGCATCATGCTCTCCTGATAATTCCGTCTTAAATCCATTAAATATATCATAATCACTTGGCTGATTTAGCACAGCCATATTTTTATATTTGCTCAGCTTTAATTTATCTATGATTGTCATAACTTGCTCCTTTTTAACTTTGGTCTTTAGACCGAACACTTATCTCAAAACAGTGTTTAATTTTGCGGTTCGACTTTACTAAAATCATCACTTCTCTAAATAGCTTTTCAAGGAATCCAGATCTTTCGCACAGGCTTTTTTAAAAGCACCAGCTATCATCTTTCCAAACAGCTTTGACAAACCAGTAAGCCCCTTTATCTCACCTACTAAAGTAACCTCTGAAGCATCACCTGCTGATTCGATTATGTAGGTAAATATAAATTCTCCTTTTCCTGTTGTCCCTTTGGTCCCGTCACAGCGAAGGACAATTTTGCAGGGCTCATCAAGATCAATAACTTCAAAATGTTCAGTAGCCTCGTTTCCAAACATTTTCCTTGTCTCTTTCCACTGACTCCCCACCTTCAATGGCCCGCTTTCGAACCGCTCTATTCCAACTAGGCCTTGCATCCAGTCCTTGGCCGAATCAAGATCAATTAAACCGTAGTAGGCCTTTTGTGCAGATACCTGAATGGTTCTTTTCACTTCAAAACGGATACTCAAGCAAACTGCCCCCTCTCAATAACTAATAAGAATCTCCATTTCACACTAATATTTTATTATATAATTGTCATTACTTTTAGTATATTTTATACTTCTATTAAATTAAGTAATTTCTGTGATATGAAAGGATGAATGAAAATGAGTGCGGAGCAGCAATCGACTTCAAGCCTATCACTGAAAGAAAAAGCAGTATCTTTCCTGCAGCTCGTGGCATCAGGCCAAGTCCGCGAAGCCTACCAGTGTTACATCAGCCCTGGTTTTACTCACCATAATCCCTATTTCAAAGGCGATGCAGATACACTCATGCTCGCGATGGAAGAGAATGCAGAGAAAAACCCTGACAAAATACTTGAAGTCAGACTCGCAATCCAGGAGAATGAAACCGTCGTGGTTCATTCCCATGTGAAGCAGAATCCAGAGGATCGCGGAGGAGCCGTCGTACATATCTTCCGGTTTCAAGGTGGCCAAGTGGCTGAGCTTTGGGATGTTGGGCAGCCTGTGCCTGAGGACTCACCTAATGAGAATGGCATGTTTTAATCTATTTTTATGAACTACCAGAAAATAGGTGCCCATCCAAGAATCCAATAATTTATGAGCCGGACAATGCTCTTATAACCTTTTGCTTACCCCAGCTGAAAATTTTAGCACATTATCACTTTTACGCGTTTTCACTTTAATTAGTTGAAATTACATTCTGAATTGTATAAAATTAAATTGGTCGAACCCTCACAATTCGACCCCCTATTATCCATTGGGCTTAGGAATTTTCTAAGCTCTTTTTTAATGATGCTTCCATAGGTGCTTGTATAAGATCAATTGAAACTGAAAAACCTATCCTTGCAATGGATGTGCGTATCAGCTTTGTTTTCAATAGGAGGATTACTATGGAAAATGTATTCGATTATGAAGATATTCAATTAATTCCCGCAAAAAGTATCGTCAATAGCCGATCTGAATGTGATACAACGGCATTCCTGGGGGGACGTGCGTTTAAGCTTCCGGTGGTGCCTGCTAATATGCAGACGATTGTAGATGAGAAAATTGCCATATACTTAGCAGAGAACGGGTATTTCTATATCATGCATCGTTTCGAACCGGAGAAGCGAATTTCTTTTATAAAAGACATGAAGGCGAGAGGGCTATACTCTTCGATCAGTGTAGGGGTCAAAGAAGGCGAATATGCATTTATACAGCAGATTGCTGATGAAAAGCTTTCACCCGAATACATTACCATTGATATAGCTCATGGCCATTCCAATGCTGTCATCCAAATGATCCAGCATATTAAGAAATACCTTCCTCAAAGCTTTGTGATTGCCGGCAACGTCGGCACCCCCGAAGCCGTCAGAGAATTAGAGAATGCTGGAGCTGATGCTACAAAAGTTGGCATAGGACCTGGCAAGGTGTGCATCACAAAGATTAAAACTGGATTTGGGACGGGCGGCTGGCAGTTAGCTGCACTTCGCTGGTGTGCAAAGGCAGCAAGCAAGCCGATTATAGCTGATGGAGGTCTTCGCACCCATGGTGACATCGCTAAATCGATTCGATTTGGTGCAACAATGGTGATGATTGGTTCCTTATTTGCAGGACATGAGGAATCTCCTGGAAAAACCATCGAGAATGAGAAAGACGGAAAGCTCTATAAAGAATACTTTGGCTCAGCCTCTGAATTTCAAAAAGGCGAAAAGAGAAATGTTGAAGGCAAAAGAATTTTAGTAGAGCACAAAGGATTTTTAGCAGATACCCTGAAAGAAATGGAGCAGGATCTTCAGTCCTCCATTTCTTATGCAGGCGGCAACAGGCTGGATGCCATCCGCCATGTCGATTACGTTATTGTTAAAAATTCGATTTTTAATGGTGACAGGGTTTTTTAACCCCTAATTTATAAAACCACAGAAGATGCCTTCCTTTTCCCATAAGGAAGGCATCTTCTGTGGTCTCAGCATTCTCTTTTAAATTGAACAAACACATATTATGTACACTTTGAGGTTAAGATCCTATAGACTGCTCTACTGCATTTTCCCAGCTCGGAAAATAATACAATGCATTTTTCATTAACTCTGGGTTTGATTTTTTTACTTGCTTCTTTCGGGGCGGCTGCCCTTCTTTTTCCAACAGTTCAGAGATCCCGGTCAATACTTCTTCAACACTCATGCTTGTTTCCACATCATTCCTCCTTTTTGAATTCAACTATATAATCTCCATATGACGAAAAATTATTCAGTATTCCTTCAAAATGATTCTTCCGTATTTAGCTAGTATTCTATCTTGTACAAAAATCGCGACTAAATAAGTAATAAGGTTCCGGATTAAAAGATTAGTTTCATCCCTTCGTGACTCGCCATAAACCCCAGCTTATGATAAAAACGATGTGCATCATCACGCTCCTTATCAGTCGTCAATTGAACAAGACCACACTCCTCAGACTTTGCTATGGCAATCGCTTCTTTAAACAAGGCTTCCCCCACCCCTTTACCACGGCAGTGCTGATCAACACGCACCCCTTCAATTTGTGCTCGTTTCATCCCTTGACGTGCCAGCCCAGGAATGATTGTTAATTGAAGGCAGCCAATCACAGCCTGACCGTCTATCGCCAAAATAATCTGATTTCCCGCCTGTGCTTCTATTGCCTTAAATGCTTTATAATAACAATCCGGCAGCGGGTCTTCATACCTTTCACGCTTTGCTCCTAATTCATCATCGGCAAGCAAGCGGACAATAGCTTGTAAATCTTTTTCATCTGCATTTCGAAAATGCATTGAAAATCACTCCTTCAGCTAGAAAATATTTAAATGCATCACTGATTACTTTCTATGAATATTTTATTTTCCCTTTATTAGGATATTTTCACAAAACCTCTGCATTTCACCTAAAAAATCAATAAATTTAAATTTTTAATTAAAATTATTAATTTTTTTCATTTTAATTATTTATTTATTTGATTCATTATTATATAATCAATTCAAATAAAAGGAAGGAATTTCATTATGGCTTATAAATTAATCACAGATTGTCCTGTTTGCAGTAAAACATTGAAAATTACAAAGCTGCAGTGCTCTCATTGTCACACAACGATTGAAAATGAGTTTGAATTATCTAAACTGGCATCATTATCAAAGGATCAGCTTCATTTTGTGGAAGTATTTTTAACATGCAGAGGAAATATCAAAGAAGTTGAAAAGGAACTGGGGATATCCTATCCAACGGTTCGAGGCAAGCTAACAGACATCATATCATCCCTCGGATATGTACAGAAGAAGAAGAATGAAGCAGATGAGAAAAAAGTTGTCACCATGTTGGAAAATGGCGAAATCACACCAGAAGAAGCCATTAAGCTATTAAAAGAGGAATAGGGAGGATTTATCATGAAAGAAGAAATTACGAGAGTGTTAACAATGGTTCAAGAAGGGAAGATTGATGCAGATAAGGGATCAGAACTGATCCAAATATTAAAAGATAAAGAAGAAACAGGTAATAAGCCAGCATTAAAAACAAATAAATATTTAGATAAAACTTTAAAAATCCGTGTTGTATCCGCCGAAAATGATAACGTCACGGTCAATTTGCCAATAAAACTTGTTAAGGCAGTATTAATGGCTGGACACAGCATCGCAGCGAGTATCCCTCAGTCAGAAAAATACGTTAAAGATATAGACATAAGCCTTATTATCGAAGCAATCGAAAATGAATTAGACGGCCAAATCGTTGATATTAAATCGGCAAACGGAGATACCGTTTCGGTCATCATTGATTAGTGAGTTGATTATGCTGCATGTAAAAGTGAAAGCAAAAGATGTTCGGTTAACCATCCCAATTCCATATGCAATTTTAAACATTGCTATTTCCATTTTTTGTTCAAAATTGTTTCATCAAAATGTAAACAAATGGACAAAAGTGCACTTCGAAAGAAAAAGACTGGACTTTACATTTCCATTAATAGATAAAGAAGCGCTAAAGCCTATTGTCAAGGAACTGAAAAATCAAAAGGGGCTCGTGATAGTAGATGTCAAAGCTAAGGACGGTTCTGAGGTTCGGGTAAGACTATAATTTATTTACATCTATCACTGACTGGATTTAAAGAAAAAGCCTAATTTCTGGCTTACAATACCAAGATAATTAGGCTTTGTTTCCTTTATTCCTCTTCATTTTTAAAAGTTCCATAGAAATATTTTCATTAAAGATAGGCCTCTGCGGCTTTTCCCAGCCTGCGAATCCCCTCAGTTATTTCCTTCTCATCCGCATAACTGAAGGAAAGGCGCAGAAATTCCGTTCCGTCTGCCTGATCTTTGAAAAAGTACTTGCCAGGAATAAAAGATACCCCCTTTGCCAGGGCATGTGTCAGCAGTTCCGATGTATCGGCACCGGGAATTTTCATCCACACGAAGTACCCCCCTTCGGGCACATACCAGGAAGCTGATTCAGGAAAGTACTGTTCCAGTGCGGAGGTCAGAACATTGCATTTGGACCGGTATGTATCTCTCATGGTTACTAGTTTATTATTTAAATCTGTGTTTGCTAAATAAACAGCCATGGCAGCTTGAGCAAACGGATGGTTCAGATCTTTTTTAAACCAGGCGCATGCATGGATTATTTCACTTGCTCCCGCTATCCATCCTATACGCATGCCCGGGGCCACTATCTTGGATAAGGAACCAACATGCAGAACTTGAGAGTTTTGATCCATTGCTTTTAAAGTGGGGAAACTTTTATTAAATGATAATTCCCCATAAGCATCATCCTCAACTATTAGGAAATTATATGTTTTGGCAAGCTCCAATACATGCTGCCGGCGCTCTCCTGTCATCGTAGTGCCTGTAGGATTTTGAAAGGTTGGGATTGTATAAAGAAAACGCGGCAGAGTAAGCCCTTTTTGCTTCCTATCCTCTAGAATCTCTTCCAATACACCTGTTTGAAGTCCGTGCTTGTCTACAGGAATACTAATTATATGTTTGGTGTAATTTTGGAAAATTTCTAAAGCCTCCATATAAGTAGGTGATTCTATTGCCACGATTGACTCCTCATCCAGGAGAATGCGGGCAATCAAATCGATCGCCTGACAGGCACCTGAAGTGATCAAAAGCTCTTTTTCCGTAACAGATACCCCCCGCTCTTTCAACCTCTTTAAAACCTGTTCCTTGAGTTTTATTATTTTGGGACTTCCTATATAATGGAGCGGCAAATCATGTTCTTCCTCTAATAAACTGTTAACAGCTGCCTTTACCTCTTCATCAGGTATAAGGGCAGGAGCTGGATAGCCGCAATGCAGGCGTATACACTTATCTGGAATCTCCGGAATCCACTCCCCAGGGGGAGTATTCTGAAGCGCCCCTTTGATATTATCAGGAAAAAAAGAACCAGCACTCATTGTATCCACACCCTTCCAGCAGTTTTATTATTCATTATAAACTTCTTGCCTGAGATGCTCCACAAAAACTATATAAGCAAGTGCTCCTGGAAAAGTTTTTTTACTTTTGCCCAATCTTCCTTTATGACACTATACAGGACAGTATGACGAATAGTCCCTTCTTTTCTTATCATATGATTTCGAAGAATGCCTTCTTTTACCGCACCGATTCGTTCTATCGCTTTCTGTGATCGGATGTTTTCATGTCCGGTTTTGATTTGGACGCGATTAAGTGACAGTTCTTCAAAACAGTATTTCAATAACAAATATTTACAGTTTGTATTGAAATTCGTGCGCCAATAAATAGGGTTCATCCAAGTGGAGCCGATTTCTAGATGTTTATGCTGGGCTGAAATATCGAGAAACCAAGTAGCGCCAATGATCTTCCCTGTATTTTTATGGATAATGACAAAAGCAAAATCGGTGCCTTGCTCCCGTCTTTGTATGGCATCTTTGACATAATGAATGACCCGGCCTTTCTCAGTTAAATCAACAGACATATGGTCCCATATTCGTTTATCCTGAGCTGCTTCACAAATTCCTTCAACATGATCAAGTTCCATAGGAATTAACTGCACAACATTGTTTTCTAATTTTCGCATGCTATCACTCTCCTTGAATCAATTAAAACCGATTTCTGGTATGATAAAAATAACCAAAAATGAATTTTAATATAATACCAGGGAATGATTTGATGGAGCTTCAAATTCTGCTTTCGGAAAATGGAATAAAGTATAAAGAAATCTATGAACAAATTCGGCTGGCGATTTTAGATAAAAAATTGTCAGCTCATGCAAGACTTCCTGCAAAGCGGAGGCTGGCTGAACAATTAAACGTAAGCATCATAACTGTTCAGATGGCTTACGAACAATTGCAGAGTGAAGGGTACTGTTATTCAGCAGAACGCAAAGGCTATTTTGTTTCTGAAATTCAGGATGAAATGCATTATAGTCAGATTAATACAATGGGCCTGGAGAAAAGAGATCAGCAAGAGTTTCTCATTAATTTTAAAAATGGGCAGATAGATGCCTCTGCATTTCCTTACAAACAATGGAATAGACTTTATCGAAAAGAGCTTAAGGAATCCAATGCCAGCAATGGCCCGTGGCAGGGTGAATATTCTTTGCGTGTTCAAATTGCACAATACCTTCAGCAAGCTAGAGGGCTAGCCTGTCAGCCGGAACAAGTGTATCTATTCAGCGGATTTCAGCCGCAGCTGTTAAATGTCTGTTTGTTTTTTAAGCGGAAAGCCATCGGGATTGAAGATCCAGGTTTTATTCGGGCAAGATCTGTTTTTGATCAATTACAGCTGCCTTGTTATCCGATTTCTGTGGATGAGGATGGATGCTGTGTGCCTGATGCTGAAGAGCCAATAAAATTATTGTATACGACACCTGCTCATCAATACCCTACCGGTACAATTATGTCTATTGCCAGAAGGATTGAGCTGTTAAATTGGGCAATCAAACAGGACGCTTATATTATCGAGGATGACTATGATTCTGAATTCCGCTACAAAGGGGCACCAATCCCGGCATTGTCCCATTTGGATTCAACCGGGCGGGTACTGTACTTTGGCACCTTTTCAAAAACATTGCTGCCATCACTTCGGATCAGCTATCTGATTATGCCAGTATCTCTGCAGCAAGACTTTGAAAAATTTAATGCTTACCAAAAGACGAATGTTTCAAGAATCGATCAGCAGGCTGCTGCAAAATTTATGGAAGAAGGACTTTATACATCTCATATAGAAAAAATGAGAACGTTATATCGATCCAAGCGGAGCTGTTTAATAGAAAGCCTGTCAAAACACTTAGGAGACCACTTTGACATCATTGGAGATACAGCGGGCTTGCATATCATCGTGAAATTACCCGAAGGATTGACTGAAGCGAAAGCAATTGAACTGGCAAAGTCGGCAGGTGTTGAAATCGATGCTGTTTCGCCTATGTATCAGCTGCACAAGCCAAACCATCATGTGATGATTGGATATGGCGCACCCTCGATGGACGAGATTGAGAGAGGAGTCCAGTTAATCACTAAATCATGGAAAAGTTGTCTGAGCAACTAAGCTAAGCTATAAATTCCACAATTTAAAAGGGCGTTTATCCTACGGGATAACGCTCTTTTGCCGAAGCAGCAAACATACACATCTTTTCCTTAACCGCTGCCATAAAATCAAACATATTCATCCCCTGGATTTGCTGAAATTTATACAAGTCCTGGTTATAGTACATATGAATATGCCTGCCGGTGATTCCCCTTTTTTCTTCAATGGAAGTTAAATTGATATACGCAAATTCTTCAACTAAATCCTTGGTTGTTCCTGATGCAGGAATTCCATAAAACAGCAGTCTTTTGTTTGTTGCCGCAAAGAAGCCTGGATGCGGTGCTAAACAGAAATGAGCCACTAATGAACAGCTTAGACATTCAATAATGGTTTCACCTTCATACAATACATGTTTAACCTGATTTTTAACGCTACTCATGGAACGTCCCCCCTTAATAAACTATCAAACCGCTGTCTTCACTGCCAGTATCAGCCCAGTAGACCAATCCAATTCTGTAATGTCCAGGTCAGGTCTGTCCTGCAGTGTTTTCAGGAGTTTAGTGGCTTTGATCCGAAATTCTTCAGGCAATTTCTGCTGCGGAAACACATCATGAATCACATAAAAACCGCCGATATTTAAATGATCCAGGGTTTTGTCCAGAAGCTCAAATTTCCCTGGCCACGTATCTGCAAAAATAAAATCGAACCTTTCCGACAGGTTTTGAATAAAAGCTGCTCCGTCCTCACAGCAAAATGTAATTCTGCTGTCATACCCGAGGTTTTTTTTCGCGATGGATTGAACTGTCGAATCTATGTCAACGGTCGTTAGCTTACTGCTTTCATCCATCCCATCTATGATCCAGGAAGCAGATGCCCCCGTACCTGTGCCCAGCTCCAAAAAGCTTCCTCCTGGTTTGGAGGCAGCCAGCCCCTTTAGTAAAAACCCTGTTTTTCGATCACATGATTGCCCGAAACCCAGCACATCAGAATCCTGTAATATTCTCGAATATGCTTCCGGTACCTGTATAACACTGTTTTCCATTTTGTTTTTCCTCCTCTTTCTTCGTTATTATCTAAACCGAGATCAACCTAAAAAGAACATCAAAAAAAGGCCTCTTTATAAGAGGCCTTTATTATCAAAAACGACCTCTTATCTCCCAGAGCGTCAACTCTGTTGGAATTAGCACCTTCCTGACATAATCAGGGGTTGCTGAGGCTTCGCAGGGCCAGTCCCTCCACCTCTCTGGATAAGAATTTGTATAAAATATTATTTTCAACCAAGTATTGCATATTTTTTGCAAGATGGCAATACTTTAATTCTTTTAATCTAATGAACTGCTTCCTCTCCCTGATAAATTCGAAATGCCGGTACAATCGTATCCGACACAATCTCTTTCCCTTTTTCCCGGATGAAATCCAATTTATAGTACGCATCAAACCTCTGGCTGATCTCTGTTTTTACCAACTCAGGCGGAGTAACGACGATGAATTGAAACTTCAGCTTATCAGCTACAGCGAAAATCGGGTCAAGCACATGGGCAGAAGCCGCTTGTCCGAACGGATTATCACAGACTAACGGAACCCAGCTTTGATCAGTTTCACTCTTAACCGAAAGAAGCATCATCATCATGACCATGCGGGCAGATAACTTTTGGCCGCCGCTGCCATCCGATTTAGTCTTTGAACCCTGGTTGATCGTCTGCCAGGTTGAATAATGCTCACGCTGCGGTTTTCCATACATGAAGGCATTATCAGTACGCATATTATATACCAGCAGTTCCGGGTAACGATTCCTGAGGGAGACAAATAAAATCTGCTCATCACTGATGAGCTGTTTGATTTCCTGATCCAGCTCCAGATTATGGTCATCAATCATCTCGAATCGTTTCGTAATTTTGTTAATGGCCGAAACAAAATGCTGTTTCAGTAAAGGTTCAATATCTTCCGCTTTTTTAGGCAGGATGTCTTCTTTGAGCTGGACGAGCGGGAAAGACCCTCGTTCATTCTTCAGCTTCATTTTCGCAATCATCGAGCGAATCGCTTCCGAAATACTCATCACCTTCATACTCGCACGGCTTGCCCAGAAGTTTTGCGCCTTTTCTGCCCGTTCTTTATCGCGTTCCAGCTGCTCTAAGCCGCTCTGTGAGAAGCGCTTCATGTTTTGGACAACACTTTGAATATGTGCGTAATGCCTTGTATCCATATGATCAAGCGTAGTTAAGACTTCATTCTTAAAGCGGATCTCCCAATCCTTGCCTTCAATATTGAGTTTTAAATTGCGCAGGGATTGTTCAATTTTTGCGTGCTTCTCCTGGCCTTCATCCTGGATACCCTGATGTTTTTCACTCCAGGAAATGATGCTTTGCTTTCCCTGGCTCTTTATTTTTTCAATATCTTCATCCGTAAAAGCTGCTGCTTCCTCTTTAAGGATTACGGATAGATGCAATTGATTGTTTTCAAATTCAGCAATGTTTTGCTCCGTCTCTTTTTTGCGCTCTTCCGTTTTCTTAATTTCTGCATTCGTCTGTTTGGTCTGGTCTGTAATCTCAACCGTCTTCACTTCCAGATCAAGTTCTTCCCATTCTTCAGGCTGTTTATCATGCTTGGCCACTTTTTTAACAGTCTTATCACGCTGCGCCTTCGCATGCTTTAAAGAAGTGTCAGCAACTGTTACAGTTGTTCCCTGCTCTCGCTCTTCTTTCTCTGCTGCCTTTGTTTCCTTTGCAGCTGTTTGAACCATCTTTTCCAAAATACTCATAGGTTCATCCGGTACAGACGCATCCTTCCACTCTTCGTTAAGAGCATGAAGTTTTTTCTCCAGCTTCTTTTGCTGTTTTTGCTCCGATTCTCTTGTCGCCTGGATCGCCAGCAATTCACTGGCTTGTTCTTCTTTTGATTTTTGCAGCTGTTTAAGCTCCTCAATGCTTCCAATGATTTCTTCCAGCATATGCGATGATAATCGCGGAACCTCTTCAGAAGCTTCTGCTTTCTCAGCGGCTGGAAAAACCGCACCATCAATAAAGAAGCTAATCTCCTTAATATTTTGCTCAGCTGATAGCTTCCATTCCAAGTACGTTTGGCTCCACTTTTCCTGCAGATCAATGATGGTCTGATGCTCGTTTGCAAGCTCTTTCTGTACACTTTCGAAAGCTTCCTTTTGTTTCTCTTTTTCCTGCTTTACCCGTTTATTTTCAAGGTGCAGCGACTTTTCACGATTAAAGCTTTCCAGAGACTCCACATCTTTAGATAGATTTTCAATCTTTTCCTTCGTCTTTTCAAGCTGATCTCTAAGTCCCAGCTGCCGTTCTTTTTCTTTTTCCTCCTGAACGATGATGGCCTGTAATTCGTTTTTCTTGGAAAGCAGGGCTTCTTTTTCCTGAAGCAGCGCTCTTTCAATATCACCGGCAAGGTCATTGGAAAGGAAACGGTCGATTTCTTTTAAAATGCGGCGGAGAGAACTCTCTGTTTGTTCCATTTCTAGAAGTGCATCTTTTTTTTCTTCTATTTCTTTGGCAATCTTAATTTTCCAGTTCGTGAACTGATTTTTATTTGTCAGAAGTTCCTTCTCCGTACCGGTGATCATCACAAACGTATTTTGCTGATTTTCGCCCGCCATTTCTTCCCTCATAAAAATCGGGACAGGGCTCTTAAACATTCTTCCTGCAAGGACCTGTTTATTCACTTTTTCCCATTGCGGCCTGCTGACCACTAAGCCGTAGGGCAGGAGCGGATGAGTGAGCATGTGGCTAGCCATTTCATCCGGTTTTAAAGATTGCAGAAATTGTGAGCCGTAGAACACATCTATCCCTGTTTTCTCATCAATCCATTCCTTCAGTTCCTTCACATCATTATTCGCAATCCAGAAATGCTCATCATTCAAAGCAAAATCCAGCTGCGTTTCCCAGAGCGCTTTCTTTATTTCTTCCCCTTGCTCACGATTTTGAACGAGGAGCTCTTCCACCTGCTGGGCATATTTGGATAAAAGAGCATTCGTGAACTGCGCTGAGACATCGTCAAGCACAACTTGCAGCTTATCGTACAGCTTCGCTTCTTTTCGATGCATCTCTTCACTTTTCATCTTTAACTCTTTACACTTCTCTTCAGAAAACTGAATGGATTGAGCAAGCGTACCATGCGCAGATGCTAGCTGATTTTGCTTTTCATTTGATTGTTTCTCTTTTGCCTGTAAATCTTCGAGAGCCTCTTTTTTGGATTCTATCTGCTTGTTAAGATTTTCGATAAATCCCTGTAAATCATAGGTTAAGCGATCACCGAATTCTTTGATAAGTTGTTCTTCTTTTGATTCAAATTCATGAATTTTAGTATAAAGAAAATCAATTTCCGTACGAAGCTGGGCAATCTCCCGGGTCTTTTGTTTATCCTGCTTTGACAGTTCGTTTGTTTTCTTCTTTAAAAACTTCTGATATCCGGAATAATGCTGAACGGCTTCCCTAATAGCTGCGGCGGATTTTTCCCAATGCTGTGCCGCTTCTTTTTTGATTTCATCCATTCTTTGATTCACTTGCTCCAGGCCGCTGTTTTGCTCAAGCTTCACAATCTGCTGGGAAAGAGCGCGGATGCTCTGTTCCCCTTCATGCCATTCTTTCAATAAAAGGTGAAAAGCCAGCTCATCTTTTCGCTCCTGCTTTTCTTTCACCGTTTCCTGCAGGATCGTATGCTTCTTCTGTTCTTCCCCTAGTTTCTTCTCCCAATCCAGCACTTCCCGGTGAGCTTTTGCATACTCAAGGTTATCTTTCTGAAAGCGCAGTTCCACTTGCTTGCCCGTTAATTTTTCGATTTCCTTTTCCAGCTCAATGAGTGTTTCTTCTTCCGTTTTCTTCAAATGCTCCAAAGCACCAAGCAGCTGTCTCCCGACCTTAATGCTGTCTTCAACAATTTCTTTATGCTTGATGCCCTTTGCCAGACTCTCTTCAAATGGAATAATATCTTCCAGGAACTCTTTATGAGCCTGCTCTCTTTTGAGCAAAACAGGCAGGTCCTTTGCAATACTTGCCTGACTCTTAAAAATCTCCACCAGATCGTTCTTCTGATGCTCCGTTCGGTGCAGGATCTGACTGACTGTAGGAATAATCCGCTTTTGGAACAGGGAATGATCATCCTCAGCGCCTTCAAAAAACTTTCCAACGCCGCCTTCATCCTTGTTAATGTCTTTCATAATATCCCAGTCTTTGCGGTTAATGCCGTATGTATCAAGGATGCGGTAGTGCTTCTTTGTATCGCGGTAGACATCATAGCCATTCCATTTTAAATAATCCTTCAGGCCTTCCGTATCAGCCAGTTCACCATCTTCATAGAGCGGAATATGTTCAAGGGATGCTTCTTCTTTCCGTTCAAACTCCCTTGTATAAAACGTAATATTCGGGACAATTTTTGCTTCCTGTTCAAGTGTTTTGGCTTCTCCGCCTTCTTCGTTCATGGAAATCCGCTGTTCTGCTGAAAACATTCCGCCCGTCACCAAATGCCTGCAATCAGCCCCGTCGAGCTCCCATTGCATAAGAACATGAAAGGTATAAGGAATGAATTGCTCTTTATTATTAAAAAAGAATTGCTGATAATAGCGATTATTCTGCTTTCCCCAAGAAGTTCCTGGCTTAAGAATCTGGAAAATGGTCTGCAGGAAAACCCCTTTCCCTCCTCCATTCATCATGGAAATAAGGCCATTTGTGGAGGTATCTTCATTATGGAAGTTAAATGTTGTATCCTTGTATTGCTTTTGCATGCCATCATATTTCAGGCCGGCAATTCTAATTCGATGGATTTTCGGCATGCTGATCCTCCTCTGTCGTCATTAATTCCTTGAACATTTCATAACGGTCATAATCATGATACAAATATTCAATCCGCTCAAATAATTCCTGTTTCGGAATCGCCTTTGGAATATCCTCCCGATCGAGAATGACGATAAGTCCTTCTGTCTCCAAAAGACGCATACTGCTTGCAATCAAACCGATACGCGTCCGGCGATTGGCTTTCTTAGATCCATAATCATCGGTGTCGACCTCCATGTATTTCCATGTTGTCACAACATCCTTCATATCAATTTTTTCCTCTTCTCCAAAATCCTGCTTTACCTTAAGTATGCTATCCCAATTCATGATGACATCATTGACTTGCCGTTCCAGGGTATAGAAGCTAATCCCTTCACGCTTCGTACGGATTTTAGCCGCCTGGCTGCGGTCGATGCTTGCCAGGAATGCCATAATGACTACGCTCATCAGGTGAAAATGTTTCTTCGTTTCAACCTGCTTATGCCTATCCTTCATATGAGTAAAATTTGTAGCAAAAACAGAGCCGGTCGGCTGCACGACGAGCTGAATCCGTTTTGGCGATTCAATGATAAAGGTGCCGGATTCGTCTGCCAATAAAAGTACCGTCTGTCTTACATCAGGATCGAAATACGCCTGAAAGTGCTCGCTGTTTTCGTCGATGACTTTGTCTTTTAAAAGCGTAAAATAAACCGCTGATGCTTTCTTGATACTATCTGCACTCATCATTTCTCCTCCTGTACACAAATTTTAAACGGAGTGATTTTCATTTGATACCAGAGGAAGGGTTCAGCCCGATGATCAAATTCGGTATAAATTTTCAAGCCTTCAAACACCTGGAATTGCGGGTATTCCTGCATCAGTTTATAGAGGAGAATCTCCCGTTCATCACTTAATGACTCTTCTTTCCGATGCAGCACCTGAACCTTCAGCGGTTTTTTATCAAACATCATCCATAAATCAATCGTTTCCGATTCTTCAAACCATAAATCCTGGACTTCGAGCGGCAATGTCGTTAAATCAGCCAAGGAAAACTCTCCGTATGTCTGCAAATATTGAAACACATAGCTCCAGGCCTTGATGACAGAATCCCAGTTCGTTACCCTCTGATGGATAATGCTTTCCTCTTGCGCTTCTTCCTCCATTACCTCTGTCAGCTGCTTTTCATCAAATTCCTGCTCTCCCCAAATCCAGTCCAAAGGTAAGATAAATTCATTCCTTGGCGAAAATAAAGGACCTAATACTTTTTCAACTCTATCGAATGAAGAAAACCCTTCTTTCATGAACCAGTTCTCATAAATATGTTCCCTGAATGAAACAAGGCTCGTTTCCCAAAACAGGGATGGGTTTTCCGCTTTCAGCTTCATTTCATAAGAGATATTTTGAATCACAAGCTTTGCGAAACGGTCATGCAGCTGCCTTGTATGGCCGATCTTTTCCTGGAGAAGGATCAATTCTTTTTGAATAAGATCATCTTCCTCATTTCTTCGTTTCGTTTTCTCAATCATGCTGCTGATGGTGCGGAAGTGATTCTTCTCTTCTTCGAACTGCTTTTCAATTTCCGCACGGTTATCAGCCCTTTGCATTTCTTCTTCCATCAATAAGATTTTGGGATTATTGATCATTTCTTTTTGAAAGGAAAATTCTTTTGCCATTAAGCGGTTAACCCGTGAAATGAGGTGATCGAGGTTTCGAGTAGCTTTGCGGAAATTACCGTTTTTTATCAGCTGCATACTATAAAGCTGTTCAATGGTGATCGAGAATTCCTCTGCCATTTCCCTGCTCATGAAAATCATCTCCTGTGAGACATCGGTGAGCTTGTAGACAATGGATCCGCCTATCTCCAGGTTCGTATATAATTCATCCATCGTCACATAGCGGAAAACCTGAGTCTCCCATGATTGCCTGATTTCATCGTAATATAGGGCTTCAAAAGGTCTGCTGTACTCTTCTTTCCCCTGATACAGAAGCCCGCTTGTGATCCGTTCAACCTGCTTCTCATCGGCCAAAAGCTTCATTTGCTTAATTGAATCTTCGACCATATACTTAATATCCGATTTTCTCCGATGATCATCATCATTCAATTCCCGATAAAAAATGGTAAGGAGCACCTGCATCAGAATCGTTTGGATATGAGGCTTCAGCTCTCCGACTTCCATTCCTCTCCCAAGCTCAAACAGCGGGTTCAATCGCTGCATCCGCTGGGCGAATCCTTCCCATGATTCGTTCACATCCATCTCCTCCATGTTTCAATTGTTAAGACTTCCTGAGGAATCCGTTTTTTTTCCTGCCATAATTGCATTAAGAGTTCCTGCTCTTCTTCCGTAAACCACCTGAAGAACGCATCTCGGTATTTAAGATTTTGAAGCTGGCCAGATTTCTGTTCATTTCTTTGATCCAGACATTCAAGCATTTTACGATAAATCTTTAATGCAGGCTGAATGCAGCAATCCGGGTATTTTTCAATCAGCCGGGTCATGATCCCGTATCCTGCCGCATCAAGATCTCCTGCATAGTAGAGGAGATACGATTTAGCCGGAAAAATTTTAAAGAAAAACGAAAAGCTCCGTTCAATTTTAGTGCCTTCCCCATAAATGATGAGTTCCGGCTCATAATCAAGCAGATCACTTTCCAATAATTGAATGGAAGTATGAAAGAATGATAGTTTCTCGACAATCAGCACTCTCTGAATATCTTTGATTTCTTTTCCCTGCTTCATCCAAAATACAAAAGGCTCCCCGTATTTCACTACTTTCAGCTGCTCTTCAGATACGCCAATTCGGGCTAAAAAGCCTTTTCCATCAGGAAAACTGACCCCGTCATGCAGGAATTCTTCATGGCCGAACAGCTCCAGGCTTCGTTCTTCTAGTGAAACGACTTCCCGTTCACCGCTGGATTGGAGAAAACCATATAAACTCTGAATACGGCTCCATTCCTCTTTCGTCTGCCATTCCGGGTGCCTTTCATAAAATGAAAAATCAAACAGATCACTCAGCTTCATCATCCCGAGCCGGTCCCATTTGTCGGCTTGAGCCTTCACATTAACCCAGTAATATAAAGGCAAAGACGGTGTTTTCCCATTGTGTTGATTATTATGTATAGGAGTCAGCTGCCCTTCATCTTGCAATGATTGAATGGCTTCATAAAACAGCGAATAACCATCCATTTCGTAATAATCATCCAGCAATTTTCGCAGCTGAAATTCTAAATCGTTTATGTTTAACTTCTTCTTTTGCTTCGGGTGCTGAATATCTTCAATGAAACTTCTCACCCTTGTTTCGATGATGTTGATTTTTTTCACCTTCTTAAACATCTTGGGGTCAATAGAGACCACTATTATCCATGAGGACATCATTTTTATTATAAACTAGTTGAGGAATTGATGGTAATTGGATTTTAAAATGGATGGTAGTAATTAGGTGCTTGCCCCACACTTGTTAACGTATAAATTAACAGAGGGCATGCACCTTTTTGGTAATCCTATTTGAGTTTGGAAGAGACGAAGAGGACAACTTATAAAGATAGTCTTTAGCACATTTTACTAAGGTTTGAAATAGTGTCTTTTTGAATGCTATTTTATCGTAAAAAACAATTTTTACGAAATGTAGTTTCACTCAACAGACCATACTAGGTCCAGCATACAAAGTTGATTGTTTTATAGGTTTATTAATATTATATTTCGTTAGAAATCCCTGAACTGCTTGAAAAAACCATTTTGGAGCGTTTGGGTGTATGTAAATTTCATCAATTAACCGATTTAGATTTACAGATAATCCGGCACCCTCTTCTTTGATAGATTCATATATCGCCAAATCGAAGAATTTCCACCACTCACGCTGTTTTCTACTGAAGATGGTAGTTATGCAAGGACATCAAGGGTTGTTCGTAGGGTTTTAAATATTTTATAGTCATAAAAAGTATGGCTACCAATCCGTTCTTATGTCGGTAATTATAAGGGAGATCTAAGGAAATGTCCGTTTCCAACAGTTGGATATAGATATTTAATATACCTTTTTTTCCTTCATGTATTGAACCAGCTATTTATAATAGCCTGGTTCTTTCTTCATTTTGGGATTATTAGTAGAAATGGGAGCTGCCATATCCTCAAAAAGAAATTAGGTTTTTTATTTTGTTCTGTTCTTAATGTAGTGGTTGAAAAAAAGCTTCATAAGCTTTTCGTGGATTTGCAAACCATTCTGCAACTTCATCTGCGATCTTTTGATTTTCTGCTCCCGATAACAGGGTTTGAACAACATGCTCAGGCAGTACCTGAGTCATTGCATTTGTCCATGCTGTTACTTCTTTTACAAATGTTTTTGTACGATTCCAATATGTCTCTCCAAGTTGGATGTCCCATTTTGAATTTCTATATTGAATCAAAGTCTCATACAATTGTTCAGCACAATGGGAAGAAAGATTACAGCCTTGGCCAGTAATCGGATCATTAAGAAAAACACTATCTCCACAACCAACTATTAGTTTGTTTTTAAACGTTACGTAAGGTTTTCTAATTACAGGCTTAATGGCAACCTTGAGGAAGCCATTTTCATCGGAAAGAGCAAAGATATCTTGTTCGATACGTTCATGGATATCTTGGAAATATTTTTTTGTTACATTTTTCATTTGATTTGTAAATTCTTTTTCGTGCTTAATTTCTTTAAATACATCTAACTCTCTGTCTGGAATTGCCATAATGAACAATATAGTAACAGGCCCTTGTTCTGTGATTGCAGGAATCTCAAACATTTCACCTATTTCAGGCAGAACTGTTACGCTTATACCAAGAGGATGAACTGGCTTCACCCCCAAAAAATAACCAACGATGCATTTTCGTTGAGGCACTTGGAAGGGAGAAAACTCCTTTTCAATAGGAAATGAAAAGAGAGGGCCCGATTTTCCAGTACAATCAATTATTAAATCAAACTCATCTACCAAACTTTCTACCCGTTGTTTATTTACTCTTAAAAGTCGAAAAGAGACACCCTTGCTTTCAAGATCCTTCAAACAGTGTGAAAAGTAGAAACGCTGGTCAACAGATAATGCTGGCTCTTTTAGCTTTCCAACAAATAGTTTTTGATTACCAATTGTCATATGGATACTTTTGAGAAGAGTTTTATCTTCCCACTTTGGCATTTTAAAGCGATTTTCACGGGTTCTTGTTGATCCAAAGTGTACTTGGGTAGACAAAATTCGTCCATTTCGGATCTTATCCGAAGAGTTTGAGTGAATTACAGTCACATCAAATTCTTCTTTAAGAGAATAAGCCAGCTGTAAACCTGCTGTGCCACTGCCTATAATACATATTTTCTTTCTCAAGATTCTCTCCCCTTTGTTATTTGGTAGCCGTAAAGATAGTATAATAGCATTGTTAATTTTCTGACTTTTATAGTCTAAATAAAACACAGAGTGATGTAAATGCGACGATTTATTTAATTTCCAGATTTATGATGTCTAAGTCAACGATCGCTTTTTCCGCAATCTGGCCCGATTGCAGAATAAAAAATTCCTGTATATCAATACAGGAATTTTAACCAATCTTTTTTATAGATTATCGAACTTTATTTTAAATCAACAGCTGATCAAAAGATTAGCTTAAATGGTATTTATGCCACTATCAGTTCTGTAAACGATGGCTGCCTGTTTTTTATTTCTTCAAGTCCTAATAAGAACAGTATATTTTGTTTGATTATATTTAGTGTGGACATTGATTCAGGAGCATTGATCCGCTCGCCATTTGGAAGATTTATTTTGTTACCCCCTTCCCTCTTTCTTGCATTAAGAAAGCTTGTGGAGTCTGCAAAGAATAGATTAAACTCCAGGAGCATTTCGTCTGCTAAGCTTAATCCATGAAAACAAACATTAGTGAGTCTCTTCGTGACTTATCGAGTTTATCTCTAACAATATGTTTGCTTCTTAGGAAAGGTACACAACAGCCTAATCCTAGCTTTTATCGCTAAACAGATATTAAAGGCTGCAATAAATATGGAAAAACAACTTTAAACCAAACTTCTTATAGATGAATGAATCTGCTGCCAAGGCTGTTGCTAAAGAATTAGTTTATTCCGAAGTAAAAGGTCAATACTCACACGGAGCTAGGATTTATTTAATGGGAAAAGGTATTTAGTAGTAAAGATGCTCATATAGGGGGAGCGTGGAAGGACCCAACCACAATCAAAAACCCCGGAAGTAAAAAGACTAGGTCAGGCACCTATGATATTGAAAAGTTGCTGCGTATTTTGCAGAAAAAGCATATGAAAAGGCAAAGAAAGATGGTTCTAGGCATCAAATCACTCAACGCAGTCGACATCAACTAAATCCTCCTTAGATAAAACAGGGAAGCCATTATCATCTAAAGATTTAAAAGATAGTAAAGGTGTAAAGCAGCGAAGATATTATGATAAAAATGGAAAAGCGGACTTAGATATTGATTAACGTCATGCCGGAAATTTTAAATTCAAAATATCTAATTTTAAAAATTAAATTTAGTATTTTTTTGCTAACAAAAAACGCGGAGCCTATGCTGTCCGCGCTTTTTAAAAACAAACGTATGTGATTACCGTTCTTCATAATATCATGAGAAAAGATCAATGATTTGTAACTAAAAAGATCTCCAAATTTTAGCCCCTTTTTATCAAGGACCTCACATATCATTTGTTATTATTTTTTATTGAAAATCCAGTTATTAATATCAGACTGTACGCCCAAAGCAGCCAGGAAGCGAATAAAGGAAGAGAATCATTAGTTAAATTCGGAAACACTTTTGCAAAATAAATAATGCTTAATATATCCAGCAGCATTCCTGGGAGAGCAATTTGCACAGCTGCCTTTAAACGTTCTGTTTCTGGAATTTCCCTAAAATAATAGTAAGGATAGGTTGCAATTATAATCAAAGGAATCGCCAGAATAAAAATCGAGAGGACTAAAAATACCTGTCCAGGGATTAAAAAAGTTTGTCCAAATAAACGGAATAATATAGTTGCTGACATCCATAATAAAAAGCCCCATGCAAAGTTAATCATAAAATACACCTCCTGCAAGATGTGCTTTATTATTCGCTGGAAATCGTTTACCTCCTGCTAATAATTGGTGAATTTTATGTAAAGATCCTTCAGGTGTTACCCTGCATCAGGAAATTCTTTTTCTGACTGGTACATATAAATCAACCTTACATTTCCCCTCTTCATCTTCAGCGGGATTATTCAAATTAAACTCAAGGTTGTGCCGATCGTAATCCGGTTCATATTCGCTATTTGGCAGCCATTCCCCAAACATGTATTGATAGGCACCATTCAATTTATCAGGGATATCATAGAAACGATACAGAGCATAATTTCCGCCAGGGAGCTTTCTAAATTTCACTTTTTGATGTTTTTCTTTATCAAAACCCTCAGGAATGGTAACACAGGCATCGTGGCGGCAATCCTTGCTTTCCACCAGTTCAGGATTATCCAATGAAATGCCGATAAAAGATTGCTTCGGCGGCATCAGCCCATTGGTGTTTGCCCAGCTAATCAAATCTCCCCAATGATCCTGCAGTTCAAAATAACTTCCGGCACGCCTGATAAATGCAACTTCAGTTTGTGGTAATTCCATTACAATGATATTCATTTTCACATCTCCTTCATGGAAGTATTTACCTCAAAAAAATTTCGCTGCCTTTCTTAAATTTCCTCCTCACTTTGATTTTTTTTTGCCAATAAAAAAAGCGCGCAGCTTTTATGACTGTACGCGCTTTTATATAGCAAAAGCATGATTGCCGATTTTTTTCACAACTTGACGTGAATAGATCCACTGGCTTGTAGCTGTTTCAGGGTTATAAAAATATAGGAGCTCTTCGTTTTGCTCCTTATCAACAAGAGCTGTCTCAACGGCCTGAACTGCTTCATTACTTGCCGGCTCATTGATGGAACCATTTTGAACAGGTTCAAAAGCATTCTTTTGATAAATAACATCCTTGACTGTATCCGGGAATTGTTCATGCTCGACACGATTCAGCACCACGTCAGCAACCGCAACTTTCCCTTCAAACGGCTCCCCTTTTGCTTCAGCCTGTACAAGTCGGGCAAGCAGCTTTTTTTCTTCCTCTTTGATGAAGCGATGATCCGTTGATGATGACTCCTTCGCGTCAATCTCAACTTTTTTATATGTCAGTGTATCTGCGGCTTTTTGATCCACTGTCTCAGCATCAAAATGATCAGCAGGAAACACGCTATATGAACCCATTATGAGTGAAATGGCAGCAACAAACGTTACTAAATTTTCCATTTGTAAACCTCCTGTTTGTAGTTTTTAGGCAAAAACAGGCCACTTACAAGGCTAACAGGTTTACAGGGATAACTCATTAGTGAATCTATGGGAGAATTACCAATCTAGAAAATGGAATTTTTAATTTGCTCATGTAATAACTTAACTTATAATTTGTTATAGCATGACTGAAAAAAATATTTTTAAGAATCGGTTAAACAGGTATAAAGAATTGAAAGAGGTGTTACTTTAATTGAAAGTACTTGAAACAGATCGATTAATTCTTCGCTGGTTAACACCAGATGATGCAGCCTTTATTCTTGAACTTTTAAATGAGCCTTCATGGATTCGTTTTATTGGAGATAAAGGTGTACGTACCCTCGAGGATGCTAAGAATTATATTGTTTCCGGCCCCATGAAAATGTACTCCCAGATGGGCTTTGGCCTTTTTATGGTTGAACGAAAGGAAGGAAGCATTCCTATTGGAATGTGCGGATTGATAAAACGGGATACTTTAGATAATGTTGATATTGGCTTTGCTTTTTTATCAACATATCAAACGCAAGGTTATGGGTTCGAGTCAGCTTCTGCTACATTGAAATATGGTCATGAGCAGCAGGATCTGAAACGGATCCTTGCCATCACTTCCTTGGAAAATCAGGCTTCCTCCGGGCTGCTTGAAAAAATCGGGATGAAATATGAAGGAACGATTATTTTAGATAAGGAAAAGCTTAAATTGTTTGCATCCGAAAAATAAGTTCTTGGAGTATTTTTTCTATCCTTTAAAAAAGGTGTCTCCTCCACTCATTAAAAATTATGCCGGGGCAGACACCTTCTTTCAAACTTAAATATCCATTAAATTTCCCATCAGTTTTTCCTTTGTCGCTTCATCCGCAAAAGAAGCTTTCACACTATTCATATATATTTGTTTATAATCCTCAGCACTCATAGCAAATTCATTTGAGACTATATCACATTCCTTTGTCATTGTTGTATCTGATACCGTTCTGTTGTCCGTATTAACTGTTACTTTTATGCCATCCTTATGGAAGTCGTAAATGGGATGATCGCTGAATTGGTTAACAGCTTTGGTTTGAACATTACTGGTTGGGCATAGCTCTAGCACCACTTGTTTTTCCTTCACAATTTGGTATGCCTCTTCACAGTCTTTAATAAATACACCGTGTCCAATTCTTTCAGCTCCCAGCCATTCAACGGCCTCCAGCACATTTTTACCGATTCCCGTTTCACCGGCGTGGATGGTGACTTTGTATCCATATTCTCTGGCCAGTGCGATCGGTTCAATGAATTTTCCGCAGAAGCCTTCCTCCTCAGATGCACATAAATCGATTGCGACAACCCCTTTTCCGAGGAATGCCTTTCCCTTTTCGACGACCTCAAATGCACTTTCCACACTCATCGTTCGCATACATGACAAAATGATATTTCCTTTAATATCAAATTCTTCTTCTGCTTCTCTCATTCCTTCAATCACACTTTGGATGATTTCTTCTACGGTTAATCCCTTTCGCGTATGAAGTAATGGGGCAAAGCGGACCTCCATGTATTTCACATTTTCCTTTGCTGCATCTTCAAAGAGCTCAAAGGAAATTCTTTTTAAATTTTCCTTTGACTGCATGACTAAGTTTGGAATGGAGAATCTTTTTAAATATTCATCCAGGGAATCGCAATCCAACGGGGCAATTAGTTCTTCTTTGATTATTTCTTTATCAAAGGAAGGCAGGCTAATGCCTTCTCTTTTGGCGATATCTATGATGGTTTCTGGTCTGACACTCCCGTCCAAATGGCAGTGAAGTTCAATTTTAGGCAAAATAGTAAAATTCATAGCTGGACCTCCTAGATTTTTTACAAAAAAAAATTCCTGATTACGAAGAAAATACAGCACATGTATCTTCTTCGTAATCAGGAATTATTGGTTCCTGGTAGAGACCTCCAAACCATATTATTGGAGTTATACGAATGAAAGTATTTCATTAGGTTTTTTTAAAGGATAAATAATATTAACTTTTTTGTCAATCACTTTTTTAAAGCTTTAGCAGCTCTTCAATATGCCCTATTGCACTATGAAGCCGTTCCTTATAATCTCCGCTCAGGGTTTTGTAATCAATCTTATGATTGTTCAGCAGTGTTTTTAGAGCATCGTTGTTTTGGAGCCTTATATCGTGCTCTCCATGAACACGAAGTCCATCGTCCACCCATTTCACATCAGGTTCAAGGTATAGCCAAAGGTCATAATCCTGCAGGCTCGCTATTTCATCCAGCACTGTTTGATGCTCATTGTTGTATAGATTTGAGTAAAATTGAGTCACGATTGCCTCTGTGTCGATAAAAACAATCCTATTCGCTTTTTCAATCGCCTTCATTTCTTCAAGCTTATGGCCGTAAGCGATTTTGTGGTAATCTTCCTTCACTATGATACCTTCGCAGCCGCCTAGTTCTTCACATACAATTCGGCCATATTCCTCAACATAGGAAGTATTATAAACTTTAGCAAGATTTCTTGTCAGGGTAGATTTCCCGCAGCTTTCGGTTCCTACCAAAACAACCTTTTTAACGAAATAAGGTTTAACAAAGTCAGGAATGTACTCCCAATGATGAAAGACGCCTTCATTACGGATCGCTGTTGCTGATATATTCACATGTCCCCGATTCGGATCAATCAATTCGTGTTTCGCCTCAGGATAAAGTTCATTAAAGATATCGCTATATTCATACTCTGAACTAAAGACATAATCAATGTGCTTTCCAATTGCCTTTTTTATATTCCCGGCACCTTCAGCCCAGTTGTAATCTTCATTCCCCTGATCGTCTTGAATGGAAATGATCTTAACATGCGTCATATCTTTTGTTAATTGACTGAGCCACCGCAAACGGATCTGAGGCGGAATATAATCCATTTTAGAACGCTGGCACAATTGCCTGTCACGCAGTTCGCTATGGGACAGTACAACGTACAGTTCGTCAACGATGGATGAGGCCTGCACGATGGCATAGACGTGGCCAAGATGCAGGGGGAGAAACTTGCCTCCAATAAACCCAACTGTCATTTAAACCGCCTCCTTATTCTGTTTCACATATAATTTCCGCCAGTTGATATAACCATAAATGCTGTTGAACAGGAAAGCAGTCCACATGACTAGCATCGAAAAGTCATTGCCTCCCTGTGAGATGAGAGCACTTGCCCAAAGAATAATGGATAATACATTAACGGAAATCCACAGGAGCCATTGCTCCGCAAATCTCTTCAGCATCAGTATCTGCGCAGTTATAGAAAGGACGTTTGTAGCTGAATCCGTCCAGACAAAATTGCCCTCTAAATATCTAAGGAAATACCCATATCCAATTGTAAGGACGACAATGGATACTAATGTATAGAGCCAGCCCTTTGTTGTCAGACTTTTAACCTTCACATCTTCCCCTTTAACATCCCGATTTGTTTTATGCTGTCTCCACAGATAAATCCCGATAAATTGCACCGGAAAATAAAACAGGGCATTGAGCATGGCTTCTCCATAAAGACCATAACCGTAAGCAATATAAGCATAAGTTAAGGTCTGCACGATGCCAAAGTAATAGTTTGCAATCTTCCCCTTCGCCACCAGAACCACACATAACATCCCGCTTATGGATGATATGAGGCCCAGAAGTGAATCTGACCAGGCAAAGAAAAGATAAATGTTAACCAACGTAAAAGTGATCAGCCATATAATTTCAAACCGCGTCCAGTTCTTAAAAATCCCCATGTGAATCTCTCCCCTTATATGATTTGCTTTTCACCCTTGCAGCTTATTTCTATACACGGACACAATCGGCTGGAAGTCATTAAATCGATAAAGCTGAGCCGGCGTCTTGGAATATCGGTTCGATTTCTTAGGCTTCCCGTCTTCAGATACCGCTTCAATAAAAGGAAGTGTCGGTGCTTTTCTGAAAAAGGCAGCATCAGTCGAGATCGAAGGATCATCCAAAACTGTCAATAAGACGCCCTGAAGTTCAGAAAGCACAAATTCCTCCGGAAGAAAATGCTTAGCAAGTGTTGTGAGTGCCATATCTTTTTTAATAAACCAAAGTGCATCATCCATAATGGTCCGATGATCGAATGCAAGATCAAGTTCAAGTGCCTCTTCAAGAGTAAACAGCCCAATTTCAGAAGCATCATAAGTCTTTTTCCGGCTCCTTAATGCCGCTTCATTTGCAATGACATAATGTGCATTAGACATAATCCATCCCCGCAGATCCCGGCCAGGAGAATCATAGACACCAAAATGCTTTATTTTCAGCCCTTCCACTCCGGTTTCCTCGGCTAACCTTCGCTCTGCTGCCTGAAACGCTGTCTCATTGGGACGTACAAATCCTCCCGGGAGTGCCCACTTTCCTGCTTCCATATTTGGATTTCCATCATGGTCCAGCTCGCTTCTTTTAATCAGCATGATTTTCAATTCTTTTTTTGGAGGTTTATATTCTCCCGAGAGCTCAGATGTAATTGTAAAAACCGCTATATCACTTGTATAACCGTCTGGGGTAATATATTTATTCTTCAATTTTGTTCACCTCATTTTTAATTAACATTTTGTTAATTGTTAATTAAAATATATTCCATAATTTGCTGTTAGTCAAGATAATTTTACAAAGAGGATTTCTTTTAAGAGAAAGATGCTTATTACCTTAGTTCATTTACCTTTTAACGCATTTTTGAGCATAAAAAAAGAAAGTGCCAAATGATTAGACACTTTCTTTTTTATCTTAATGCTGATTTTTAACGACTTCTTGACCACGGACATTCCACGTTACAGCGAATATGATGGCTGCAAGGACACAAGATGCGGTTAACAGCATAAATCCTGCATCCCATCCAGATGCATCTACGATAACACCCATTAACGCATTAGCTGTTACAGTACCTCCGAGGTAACCAAACAATCCAGTTAATCCTGCTGCAGTTCCGGCAGCCTTTTTAGGAACGAAATCAAGTGCCTGAAGGCCGATTAACATTACCGGTCCATAAATAAGGAAACCGATCGCAATCAAACAAATCATATCGATCGTTGGATTTCCTGCAGGATTAAACCAGTAAACAAGAACAGCGATCAATACTCCCAGCATAAACACAAAGCCTGCAGGACCACGGCGCCCTTTGAAAAACTTATCTGAGATCCAGCCGCATAATAGTGTTCCTGGTATACCCGCCCACTCATATAGAAAATAGGCTACGCTGGACTTGCTCATATCGAACCCTTTTTCTTCGCTCAAATAAGTTGGTGCCCAGTCCAGTACACCATAGCGGACGAAATAAACGAAAATGTTTGCAATAGCAATGGCCCAAACCCATTTATTATTTAATACATACTTGAAAAGAATTTCTTTTGTTGTTAATTCTGTTTCAAAAGTTTTCTTGGTTTTACTTGGATAATCATTGCGATATTCTTCAATGGATGGCAGCCCAACCGATTGAGGAGTATCACGAATGAGGAAGTAGGCAATGAATGCAACAACAATAGCTACAAGTGCAGGTAATATAAATACACCTTCATAGCCTGAAGAAGAGCTTCCGGCTATGCCTGCGAACATCGCTGCACCCGCCACGGCAAGAGGTGCCATCAGCCCCCCGCCGACATTATGGGCTACATTCCAAATGGCTGTTTTGTTTCCTCTTTCATTGATGCTGAACCAGTGTACAAGAACACGGCCAGATGGCGGCCAGCCCATTCCCTGGAACCAGCCATTTAAGAAAAGCATAATAAACATAATAGCAACAGACGAAGTAAAGAAAGGAACAAACCCCATTAATAAAGAAATAATAGCAGATAGAATTAACCCTGCAGGCAGGAACATCCTTGGATTGCTCCGGTCTGAAAAGGTCCCCATGACAAATTTACTGATGCCATAGGAAATAGAAATGGCAGATAGCGCAAAGCCAAGTTCAGTTTTGGAAAAACCTTCTTCAATAAAGTAAGGCATGGCCAGTGAGAAGTTTTTCCGGATCAAATAATACGCTGCATAACCAATGAAAATTCCCAGAAATACTTGAAATCTAAGTTTTTTATACTCAGAATCAATTTGTTCTTCAGGCAATCTTTCAATTGGGGGAGCAGGCTTAAACAGTTTGAACATTTAGGTTCCCCCTAAGATAGATTTGACAACAATATTAACTGCTAAAAAAAACAAAACCCATACTTTAATAACACTTCCAGGAATGGAAGTGCAAAAAAGCATGGGTTCTCCGTTTCTCCACCATAGTTAACTTGTTATGTCACAATTCTAGTATTATTTGTAAACGTTGTCAATAGCCTATAAAACTATTTAGATTGTTTTCGATAGTTACAAAAAAGGTGCCTGCCCTCATAATATTTAAGGGCCAGACACCTAAATCCATACCTATAGCTTCACTTCAACTGGCTTAACTGCCGTTTCTGCTTCACTTTTTACAGCAGGTTTCTTCGACCAATAAGTCGCAAGAATCGGCCCTGAAATGTTATGCCAGGCAGCTGCCAGCACACTTGGAAGTGCTGCCAATGGACCAAAGTGTGCAGTTGCAAGTGCAACACCTAAACCGGAGTTCTGCATTCCAACTTCAATGGCAATCGCTCTTCGGTTTACTTCATCCTGCCCAAGCACTTTTCCTGAAAAATAGCCAAGCAGGAGTCCGAATCCATTGTGAAGCATGACGGCTGTAAAAATCAGAAGCCCAGATGCGGCAATGGTTGCTGAATTGCCTGAAACGACTGCAGCTACAATTGTGATAATAGCTGCTACCGAAATAAGCGGTAATATAGTTAAGCTTTTTTCAACGGCCACAGGGAAGAATTTCTTGATGGCCAGACCTAGAACAATCGGTACAATGATAACCTGGACAATAGACATAAACATGGCTACAGCATCAACCGGCATCCATTGGCCGGCAAGCATCAGGAGAAGGAGCGGTGTCATGATCGGTGCCAATAGAGTTGAAACGGAAGTCATAGCGATGGATAACGGTACATTTCCCTTTGCCAGATACACCATAACGTTAGAAGCCGTCCCCCCAGGTACACACCCAAGCAAAACAAGTCCTGCTGCCAATTCCGCCGGCAAATTCAACAGTTTTGCAATGACGAAAGCGACCAGCGGCATGATGATGAACTGTGCACAAACTCCGATTAACACAGGCAGTGGTTTGGTAAAGATGATTTTAAAATCGACTGCCTTCAGTGTAAGCCCCATTCCAAACATGACGACGCCGAGAAGGATGGTGATATAGCCCCCCAATCCCAAAAATGGGTCTGGAAACATAAAGGCAATAACCGATGTTAAGATAACCCACACGGCAAAATATTTTCCGGCAATGGTACTGACCGCTTCTAATACCTTCATATCATCACGCTCCTTCTTTAGTCTTTAAGATTTTATTTGGATTAAAAAGGTTTTCTGGATCGAGTGCCTGTTTGATTTTTTCCATCACTTGCAGGGCTTGCCCATGTTCTTGTTGCTGATATTTCTGCTTGCCTACACCCACTCCATGCTCACCTGTGCATGTTCCGCCCCGCTCAAGAGCATAGAGGACAATTTGTTCATTGAACTTTTCTGCCTTAGCCACCTCATCCGGGTTACTCATATCAATCATGAGAAGTGTATGATAATTTCCATCTCCCACATGACCGACGATGCCTCCAGGAAGCCCCAGTGAATCTACCGCTTCCCTGGCATGGCTGATAGCGCCAGAAAGTTCTGAAATCGGAAGGCATACATCTGTCACCATCATTTTCTTACCGGGATGGCCGTGGATATAAGCATAAGCAAGGTTATGCCGGGCCTCCCACAAACGATTTCTTGCGGCATTATCTGTTTCAAATTCAATATCGAGGCAACGGTGGTCCTCAACTATTTCTCTTGTGAATGCGACATCCTGTTTCAAGCCGGCTTCATTGCCGTGAAATTCCAGAAAGAGTGTTGGACTTTCGTTATAGTTTGTTTCACTGAACAGGTTCACCTGCTTCATGGACGGTTCATCGACAAGCTCCACCCTGGCAATCGGAACACCTGCCTGTAATATGGATACAACCGCTTCAACCGCATCGTTCAAGGATGGAAATGAGGCTCTTGCAGCCATCACATGCTCGGGAATTCCATATACTCTTAATGTCAATTCCGTAAAGCAGCCAAGCGTCCCCTCAGAACCAACAAATAAACCATTCAAATGGTATCCCGATGAAGATTTAGCAGCTAAATTTCCTGTATGTATGATCGACCCATCAGCCAGAACCACTTCCAAATCACGCACCTGATCACGCATGACTCCATATTTGACCGATGTTGTTCCGCTGGCATTGGTTGCCGCCATTCCGCCAAGCGTAGCATCCGCTCCCGGATCCACAGAGAAAAACAATCCATATTTTTTCAATTCCTTATTAAGCTGCGTGCGTGTCACACCAGGCTGTACACGGACAAGAAAATCATTTTCACGCACTTCGAGGATTTTATTCATTAAGGAAAAATCAATCGTAATTCCATGTTCGTAAGGTATGACATGCCCCTCGAGACTGGATCCCAGACCAAAAGGAACGATGGGAACTTTATATTGGTTTGCCAGCTTTACAACTTCACTGACCTGCTGGGCTGTTTCAGGAAAAACCACAATATCAGGAAGGCTCTCCTTATGGTAGGATTCATCCCTTCCATGCAATTCTCTTACTGTCTGATTTTCTGTTACCTGCTGCTCAGAAAGAACCTCCTTTAAAGCATGTACGAGGCTCATACTAGCTGTTTCCATCCTATACTCCTTCTTTCTTCTGCTGAAAATTTGGTCAAACCAATGGTATAATTGGTCCAACAAGTTAAGTCAATTATACTAACTTATCAGAAAAATTCAATTATTAATTTAATTATTTTTTCATTATTGATTAATAGATTTTAGGTCTGTTACATTTAGAAAAGTGAATGAGGCCTATTTTGAAAAGAGGTTACGGGGAATGTCGGAGAAAAAAAAGACCTATCTGGTTTTAGTAGATAAAATTATAGAATGCTATTTAGGAGGAACTCTCAAACCGGGTGAAAGACTGCCTTCAGAAAGAGAATTGGCAGGCCAATTTAATGTCAGCCGGACAACCATCAGAGAAGCCCTGAGAACCATGGAACTGAACGGGCTCATCGATATCCGCCAGGGAGGCGGAAGCTACGTTAAAGTCTCAGATGTCCATTCAAGAAAAGAGGAAATCATCACAGCTGTCAAAGTAGAAAATCCGCTAGTATATGAAATGCTGGAGCTCAGGCGTGCACTGGAAGTCGAATCCTCCTTCCTTGCTGCCAAAAGAGCCTCTTCTGTAGACCTGGAGAAGCTGCGTATAGCTTTGAATCATATGGCTCTGTCCAAACAAGACCCGGTGTTAGGGTTAAAAGCCGACCTTGACTTCCACATTGGGATTGCCGAGGCTACCCATAATTCGATTTTCATTGAATTGATACATACCCTCAAAGGACATATGGAAGATACCATTAAGGCTACACAGAATCATCGCTTTAAGGATCCCTCTCGTTACGAGGATACAATGGAAGAGCATAAGGAAATTTATCTGGCTATTGCCTCTGGGAATGGGGATAGAGCGAAGGAGTTGATGGAGGGGCATATTACGAAGATACGGGAAGAATTGGTGGCGTCGATGGTGTTTAGGATAGGAAAATGAAAAATGATAAGTTCCCTGCCCCTTTTATTGAAAAAACCGGTGTGTAAGAAAAATCTCCAAAAGTGCCTGCCCCAGTTTTAAAAACCAACCGGGGCAGGCACTTGTTTTCTCCCGCTCCATATTCGGACTTAGAATGCTTTTCGCTGATAAATAACTGTAGTAACTCCCCAGGAAACCGCATAGAAAGTTAAGATTACAGCTGCTGCTCCCATATATAAAAGCTGGGTAGATAAACTGAAAATAAAATCTGTAATCACCGTTAGGTTTTCGTTAATAAACGACACAATAGGCCCAGATAGATATGTTAAAAGCAGGAAACTTATAAGAACGACAGTAGTAATATAACCTGATTTAAATAGATGAAATAACGGGAAGGTAAACGCAGCAAATAATAAAAATAAGCCACTGCCAATTGCAATATCAGTAATGGAAAAAGGTTTATTAAAAGCCAGCAAAGCCAAACTTGCGATCCCAATTGATAGAATCATATATAGGAGTGCACCAAGATAGCGCGAGGCGATAATTTCCCTGCGTGTATAAGGCAAGGAATTTAGCAATATATTGGTCTCTGCTTTTTCATCATAAGCATAAGTGTTAAATGGAATGAAGATACTGGCAACCAGAAAAATTAGAGCAGGCTGAGCCCCCATTATAATAAAGAATAAGATAAAAGGAATAAAGATTAATAGCTGTCTTTTCTGGAGGATGACATCACGTCTGATTAAATTAAACATGGTGTACGCCCCCTTTAAAGGAATACATAATATCTTCCAGAGAAGCGCGTTCAATGACAACTGTGTTTCCGAACGTTCTTTTCACCGCATTGACATTGGCAGTTAAGGCCTGGAATCCCGTTGGTGCACGATGAATATGGACAAAGTCTTTTTCCGTGTCTCGATCCAGGAGGTCCAATCCGCCTTTAACAAGTGCATAGTTTTCAGCTATGTCGTGAATGGACTGATTAAAAACCAGTTCCCCACCCTGCATAAAAGTTATATAATCTGCAATCCGATCTAAATCTGTTATAATATGCGTAGAGAAGAAGATGGTACGACTGCCATCGATCATCAATTCCTGTAAAATATTCAGCAGCTCGCGTCTAAAAATGGGGTCCAAACCTGCTGTTGGCTCATCCATAATAATCAGCTCCGCCCGATGTGAAAGTGCTATTGCTAAGGATGCCTTCATTTGCATTCCTTTTGAGAAGGTTTTAATTGCTTTATTAAGAGGCAATCCGAATGTTTCAATGTATTGATCAAACAGTTCATCATCCCAGTGTTTGTAGGCTGGTGCTACAATACGTTTGATATCTCTTAAGTTCAGTCCTTCAAAAAATACATTTCCATCGTACACAAAACCAATGCGCTCCTTGATCGCCTTCTCATGATTCTTGTAATCCAGCCCAAAAATGTTTATTTCCCCGGCATCCGGCTTTAACAGATTCATCATCATTTTGATGGTAGTCGACTTACCAGCCCCATTTGCCCCGATAAACCCTGTTATAAAGCCTTGCTTCACTTGCAAATCAATATTTTTAACTGAAAAATCTTTGAAATGTTTCGTTACATTTTTTAACTCCACTACATTTTCCATCTTCTCACTCCTCATATAAAATCTTCATCAATTCCTGCAGTTCATCGAAAGTCAGGCCAATTTCTCTACTATTGGTAATGACTGCACTCAGCTGCTCTTCAATGACCTTCAGTTTTTTCTCTCTAATTACCTCTAGATTTTGCTCTGCGACAAAAGAACCTTTTCCCACAATGGAATAGATAAAGCCCGCCTTCTCCAATTCCTCGTAGGCACGCTTTGTCGTTATTACACTAATTTGCAGATCTTTTGCAAGTTGACGTATGGAAGGCAATGCAGTACCCTCTTGCAGATCACCTGCTAAAATAGACGATTTAATTTGATTCGTAATTTGTTCATAAATCGGCTCCTTTGAACTGTTGGAAATAATGATTTGCATGCCAATCCCTCATCTCGAAATAAGTGCCATTATTATTGTTACATTTGGATCAAAGTTATTATTTCACACCCTAATATATTGTGTATATACTATATATACACTATACACACGTATTTTGCAATAGTTTCCATTTTGGTGAAGTAAAAAAGCAGGCAACCCTTATTGGGTTCCTGCTTTATCTTTTACAATAAGCTCTGTCTCAACCTCTACTACATCATCCAAATATTTAGTAGTATTATATCCTGTAATATCTAAGCTTTTAGGAATTACTTTATTACCAGGTAATTTCACGCTTTGAACAGTAAAGAAGTGGCGGGGCTGTTCCATTTCTTCGTAAATTTTTGTTGTGATTTTATTCATATCATATTCTTTCCCATTTTTATCAACAATGACTCCTTCATAGTCTCCCTCCATTGAATTTTCCCCTTGCTCAGTCTCAATAAAGTAATGAAGCGATTCATACGCTCGGTTCTTAATTTCATGATTACTGAAGATAACTGTGGACGGCTGACCTATTTCCACCTTATTAATGGTGATGGTGCTGCCTGCATATTTAAAGGTTTGAGGGTATTCCTTGGAAGCATCAAGTTTAATTGTTTTATGATCTTCAATTGATAAATACACACTGCCAAACTGAACCTTAACCTCATTTGTTTCTTTTTCAAAAAGAGGTTCAAAATTCGCCTGGAAAATGCTCCAATTTATGTCTGGCTGATTATGCACATAAGAATTTCCATATAGATCAGCTTTCAAAAATTTATTGTTAACTTCAAGATCATTAAAATTAATAATTTCAATTCGCTTCGCTGGCTGTTCATTATTTATGCTATATTGCAGAATTGTCGCTGTTGGAGCAAGGATCAGTTTATCCAGCCGAACCGGAACTCCCTCAAGTTCGATTTTTTCATTTAACGCATATTCGGTGGATGGCTTTTTGGTGACAGGAATTTCAAAATTCCATTCCCCTTCTTCCGGCACCATATTCACGTAGGAATCAGAGGGGTTACGTTTTAATTTCATAACCTTATTTATTTTGAGTTTAACTTTACCTGTATCCTCTTTCAGCGGCCTAAGGCTTATCTTCCCATGATATATGTTCTTTTCCTTATTATTAAGCTCCATCTCAGTATCAGGAGGGAAGTACCTTGGAAAGGTGTTTGCCACCATGATCTCCCGTTCGTTCTCTATAAAAACGCCATCATCAATGTTAATCATATATTGATTGTTTTCTTTTGAATCTTCTATCTCATAAAAAATAAGGGTCTGAGTATCATCGGCAATCGCACTCTTAATCTTTATTTTCACCCCACCACTTTCTGCTTCCAGGTTCAGCCTTTCACCCACATCCTCCTGCAGAAAGGCACGTAGCTCCTGATTTTCTTCTGTCCAGGTGTAATAAAGCTTTGAAAAGACACCTGAAAAAATCCCTGCAAAAATGGCTAGAACGAATATACTTGCGGCAATTATGCCATTTCTTTTACGTTTATTGTTCTTTTGCTGAATAAGCCTTTCCCTTTGTGCAACTCGTTCTTTGATATTTCCAATAAAACCATCAGGTACACGGAATTTCTCAATCGCTTCAGTAAAGCCTACCATAACTTCCTGTAAGGCTGCTAAATCCTCCTGGCAGTCCTGGCAATGATAGATATGCATTTCAAAATCAATTTTTGCGGGCCGTTCCAGGTTTCTCTCCAGATAATCAACGTAAAGCTTTCGATACTCATTACAGCCGTGATAGTGCTCTCCATATCCCATTCCGTTTCTGAGTGACTGAAGTCCTGAAAATAAAAGCTCCTTAACCTGTTCGGAAGAAACCTGGAGAAGCTGTGCTGTTTCGCCCTTTGAAAGTCCTCTTATGTATGTTAAACCTAGAACTTCTCTTTCCTTCTCTATTAACTTATGAAGTTCATGAAATATCTTTTGATGGGAATCACTTTCCTCCGAAGCTTGTAAACTTTTATTAAGAGAAAGTTCCCTGCAAATATGGATAAAAATAGATAAAACCCATATTTCGAAAGATGTGCTGCTTTTAAACCTAGGCAGCTCCTTATGCACCTGTAAAATGGCCCGATAAAAAAGCTCCTCTATCTTGCGTTGATTCCCAAGATAGGACCAGCCAATTGCATATAAGGATCGCTGATGCTGTTCGAACCAGTTAACGATGGATTCTATGTCTTTTACTCTAATCTTCACTGGTAAAATGGGATTATTTTTTACTGGGATGATCAAGACCATTCTCCCCTCTATGTATGCCTAATTATTTATATACCTGGCTTTATTATAACGATTAAAGTGATATTATTCACCAAAATTTGGATAAGAAAATCGTGTTCCCTTAGACATATTAAAAACTCCTTTTGCAGAAGTTCTGCAAAGGAGTTTTCCAATGAAAAGCTATCTATATCCCTCAGCATTGGCCGGTTTCCCCGCCTCCTGGACCTCCACCAGATATCTGAAGGCATCCGGCTGCGAACCGTCCAGATCATGAAAGTTGTACATTTTAGCCAGCTGGCCACTGGAATAGGAGCCGCCGTTTAACCGTTTTTTATCTGGATCTTTTGCAATGGCACTAATCGCTCTTCCTATATACCTTGGTGTTTCAGAGATCACAAAATGAGGCTCCTTAACGGCTGCATCTTTCCAGTTCTCCTCTGTTACCCCAAACACCTCCAGCATGATTTCAGAACGCATCCAGCCGGGTGAAACAGCAACCGCTGTGCAATCATAAGGAGCAAGTTCATGTGCCAACGCTTTGGCCATCCGGATAACCGAGCTTTTGGCTAAATCATAGAATAGAGACAGACGGTAACGATCTTGATTGTACTCCTCTGTTCCGTCTGTGATTTCGGCAACTAGTCCGCCTTTATTTTTAATCAGGAGCGGAAGGGCATAATGACTTGTGATTATATGCGTATCAATCGCCAGACGAAGCATTCTCATCCCCTTCTCCAGAGAATGCTCCCAGACAGGAATATCCCATTCCATCAAATTTTCGCTTCCCCATATATCATTGACGAGGATATCCAGCCCTCCCTCTTCTTTCTCTATTCTATCAATCAATGACTGCACCTGATCAGGTACCAGATGATCCACTTGGACAGCAATACCATTACCGCCCAGTTCGCTGACTAATTCAGCTGTTTCTTCAATGGTTTCCTTACGGCCATATTCCGACATCTGATTTCGTGTCGTACGGCCTGTAACATACACGGTCGCACCTGCAGCTCCCAGTTCCATGGCAATGCCGCGGCCAGCTCCTCTTGTTCCTCCGGCTACCAATGCTACCTTGCCTCTTAATGATGTCATTCCTATCTGCCCCCTTTTGTGTTATATCTATACTATAATCATTAATGTTGACATCTAATGTCATATTTAACATTTATATTGTCCAGGAGTGAACAGAATGCGGGCAGACAGACTCATTTCTATATTATTATTGCTTCAAAATAACGAAAGAATGACCACAAGGGAATTGGCAAAAGAATTGGAGGTAACAGAGCGGACCATACACCGGGATATGGAAGCATTAAGTGCTGCAGGCATTCCTGTCCTTGCTGAACGCGGAAAATTTGGCGGATGGAAACTGCTTGAGAAATACAGAACAAATCTTACAGGTTTAAAAGCTGATGAAATCAAAACACTGCTTCTATCCCCTTCTTTCGAGCATCTTGCGGACCTTGGAATCAGTGAGGAATGGAAAGAAGCACGCCAGAAACTCCTCGCGGCCATTCCTGCTCCCCTGAAAGAGGATGTTAAAGACATTTCCAATCGGATTCATATAGACACCAGCACGTGGAGACAAACACCACGGGAAATGAAGTCATTTGGAATAGTCCAGCAGGCGGTATGGGAAGAAAAAAAACTTCAAATTCAATACGAGAAGGCAGATAAACAAACGAGCGACAGAATTGTTGAGCCATTAGGACTGGTCGCTAAAGGGAACACCTGGTATCTAATCGCTGCTTCAGAAGAAAAGATAAAAAGCTATCGTGTTTCAAGAATATTGGATGCCGAATTGATTAATGAGAACTTCAGCAGACCGAATGACTTTGATCTCTCAGGCTATTGGCAGGAATCGAAGCAGAAATTCATTAGCAGTCTGCCTCGGTTTGAGGTAGAAGTGGAGATGTCTCCGTCTATTATTCAGCGGATTAATTTTACTGGGCGATTTGTACAGGTGATGCACAAGGATAGTCCTAAGGATGATGGTTGGATTTCAGCAAGTCTTTGCTTTGATACTGAACAGGAGGCAAGGGAGTATATACTTGGGTTTGGGGATCAGATTAAAATTGTAAGGCCTGTTTCGCTTAGGAAAAGTGTTAGGGGGATGGCTGAGGGTGTTGTTGATTTATATAAAGAATATGATGAATAAGCAGAGAAAAAGGGTTTTTTAGATGATCAGCGTCTTTCCCGGTGTCAATAAAAGGATTAACGCATGCAAAGGTCAGGCGCTAAATATCAAAAACGAGTCCTAATCATTTCTCAGGCTCGTTTTTAATATTTACCAGGAGTCCATTTATATTTCCTTATAGATTAAATTTATTTCATGTACTATTAACTTTTCAAAGATCTAAGACAGCTTTGCTTTCTATGCTATTTATAAGTTATCACTCGAATTCTTTTCTTCCTTAACCCCTATACTTGATCGCTAGACCTTTTAAGAAGTTTCTGGCAAAATTATCTAAGCATACTTTATAATTTTTGTGTCCTTCTTTTCTTAAAAAAGCTCCGAGTTCTCCTTTTGATACGTTTAATCCAGCTTTTTTGAATACATCTATCATGTCCTCTGTTGTTAATGCCAAGGCGATTTTGATCTTCTTTAAAAGGATATTGTTTATGTTTGTATTATTTTCTATGGACGGTTCTGGCGTATTAGTTTGACCTGGTTTTGGCTCTTGTTTACCTCTTTTATAGATAATGAAGCCATTCAAAAATGAATTTAACATACTATTTGTCAATTTTAGTTGGCTGTCATTCTCTACTTCATCATTTGACTTTATAAGGATCTTTACCACCTCTGGTACGGACACCTCTAATCCCCCAAGTTTAAAGATCTCTGCCATTTCACTATTTTTGATTTCTAACGCATATCTCAACCGAATTAATATATCATTATTATCCATCAACTTAATTCCTCCTATTTTAAAGTGGCCACTGGTCTTTATAGCAACAGGCCCTTTTAACTATCTTAAGTCTATCATCAACGCATCCTCACAATGCATAGATTACGCAAACAATTATTTAATATGTTTTATCACATATAGATAGGCACAAAAAACCGCACAGCATCCCACTATGCGGCAATTATATGTATATTTGGCGGGACCGCCTGGGAATCGAACCCAGCTGACCACACACGGTGGTCACAAGCGGTTTTGAAGACCGTGGAGGGCACCAGCACCCCAATCAGCCCCGTAAAGACTCTTCCTATTATAAGGGCAAATGGTGCTGTTTTCAAGACTAATGCTTCCTTTCTTGTCGTATCGCGGCACAAGGCTTATAATAAAGACAGGAAAATATGTGTGTAGGTGAAGGAAATGCTAGAAGGCTGGTTTATGTATTTTATATTGTTTTGGGTTGTTGTTTTGATTTCTTTCTTCGCGATCGGCGGCTTTTTTATGTTCCGTAAATTCTTAAAGCGCATGCCGAAAGAAGATGGCAAATCGGATTTGGATTGGGAAGAGCATTACGTCAATGAAACACGCCATCTATGGCAGCAGAAGGAAAAAGATCTGCTTGAGGATCTAGTAAGTCCAGTGCCGGAGCTATTCAGAGATGTAGCAAGAATGAAAATAGCCGGCAAAATCGGCGAACTTGCCCTAAAGGAAAAGGCAGCACAAATCGATCAGGACCTCCTGATTCGCGGCTATATTTTAGCCACTCCAAAAAGAGATCACAAATTTCTCCGCAAGAAATTGACGGAAAAACAGATAAATATGACTCCATACGAGCACTTATTTTAGGCCATTTCGTATCATCGGAATGGTTTTTTATTATACGGGCTTTTAAAAGCCACACATGCTTAATTCAATTCTTGAAATTAAATAGGATAGTCTGAATATCTAATGAATAGAAATGAAGAGTACTCTTTCCAAAAAGGAGAAATCCAATGACCACAAAAGAAGTCTTATTAAAACAACTATCCGCCTGCCTAGACCAGCCCAATTGGTTTGTCCCTTTATCCGCTGCCATAGAAGGACTATCAGCAAAAGAAGCATCATTCAAGTCTGGAACCGCCAATTCGGTCTGGCAGATCATCACCCACCTTACCTTCTGGAATGACCGGTATCTAACAAGATTCAAAGAATTGCCGCTCTCCCAAATCCATATCGCCAATGACGAAACATTCAGCACCAATGAATCCTTTACGGAAGAGGATTGGCAGTCTGCCATAAAAGCTCTTCAAAACGTATTGTCTGAGTGGATCAAAGCCCTGGAAGAATGCAGTGAAGAAAAGCTTCTCTTATCCGCTTATAAAGAACCATTTGAACCCTGGTCGTCTGTCATTTCCAACCTAACCATCCACAACGCCTATCATATCGGACAGATCGTCGAAATACGGAAAATGTATGGACTTTGGGACCCTAAGAATGGAGTCCATTAATCGCAAACGCAAAAAGCCGCCGAGCGAAATGCCCGGCGGCTTTCATTCTATCAAGTTGTTTTCGGATTCCCCGATCCATGCAGCTCCTGATGAAGCTTCCGAAAATTCATATACATCGCTATCCTCCACGGTAAGATCATTGAAAACGCGAGAATCCAAAACATGCCGCTCAGCTGACCATAATCAATCGTTGAGCTAAGGACCATTTTTCCAATAATCCGGATAACAAGCAATCCTATCAATATAAAAGCGAAAGCTTTGGAACGCTTCAGGTAAATGTCGCTGTCTCTGATTTCAAAGGAAGAAGTCTTAATTAAAAGGATGGAAAACAGCATTCCAACTGTGGCTGCTTCTAAGATCTCCATTGGAGTTACGCGAAAATAAGGAACGACAAACATAAGAGCACCTGTGCTCATAAAAATCGGCGGCAAGATGATTTTCTTGGCGGAAGCCGGCTTTTTTGCAGCCTTCATGCGGATGAACATCACGAAGATCGCCATAAAAACGGCACCGATTGATGAAATTAATACAAAGTCCATTCGATTTCATCCTCTATTTCATTTGATTACTACCCATATTATATCTTAATAGGCTTGATTTAGGTACTCAGAAGGATAAAAGTTCATTAAAAAAAGCCACTCCAGCTGATACCCGGACACATCCGTATGTCCAGGGTACCCTGAGTCAGCTCCTAGCTTAATACCCGATTCACTGCTTCTAATACACGGCCTTCATCAAATGGTTTTATGATAAAGTCTTTCGCGCCGGCTTCAATGGATTCAACCACTACCTTCTGCTGGCCCATGGCTGAACACATGATTACTTTTGCATTAGGGTTGTCCCTCTTAATTTCCCTGACAGCCTCAAGTCCGCTCATTTCAGGCATTGTGATATCCATCATCACCAGATCAGGCTTCAGATTTTCGAATAGGTACACGGCTTCTTTTCCGTTTTCGCCTTCTCCCACAATTTCGTGGTCTGCTTTTTTCAAAATGCTGCCAAGGGTAACCCTCATAAATTTTGCATCATCTACTATTAATATTCTCGCCACGCTGTTTCCCCCTTGTAGTGCATTGGAAGCTATATCTCTATTATACTATAATCATAGTAAAAAATACCCATAATAACAAATATTAAACATATTGGGGAAGAAATTTATTTCCTTTTGTGGAAAACACTCTTCCACGCTCAAAGAACACATATTACAATATATCGAAGTATCAGATAAATGGCAATTGAAAGAATATGACAAATTTCGACCAGACCTCATAGCCTTTTTACTTATAGCAAAAAAAGGAGCACATTCCCAATTTGAATGTGCTCCTGCTTTTAAAAACCAGTAAATCCGCCAAATAACGGTGAAAGAATCGCTATGATTTTTGTCATCCAGTCAAAGAATAAGACAACACCCATAATCATCATTAATACTCCGCCGATTTTCATGATCTTGGCGCTGTTTCGTCTGATCCATTGCAGCTTGCCCACAAAGAACGAAAGCACAAAGAATGGAATTCCAAAGCCAAGGATATAGGCAATCATATAAACCATTGCTGAGCTTGGATTAGATGCTGCGAGTGAAATCACAGCTCCCAGAATCGGTCCTGTACACGGGGTCCAGCCGGCAGCAAATGCCATCCCAATTAATACCGAACCAAGCAATCCGGCAGGGCGGTTTTTAAACTCAAACCGTCTTTCTTTCATTAAAAATTCCGGCTTGATAACTCCCACTACCAACAGACCAAAGAAGAAGATAAATATTGCTCCCAGCTGGCGGATAAGGTCTTGATATTCAGTAAAGAAACGGCCAATAAAAGTAGTGCCAAACCCAATTGCAATAAAAATAGCCGAAAATCCAAGCAGGAAGAAAAGCGTGTGCAGCATGCTCCGTCTTTGCAGCATTGCATTCTCTTCTTTAATCTCCCCTACAGACATTCCTGTAATATACGATAAGAATGCTGGATATAACGGAAGGCAGCAAGGAGAAATGAAGCTTAAGAACCCTGCCCCTAATGCAATAAATACATTCAAATCTGTCATAGTCACAACTCCTGATACTCATTCATTCCCATTTCATTCTAACAAATCCCATATAGAAAAGATAATGGATTGAATGTGAACATTTTGTGTCACGAATATTTCACACATTTCTGAGTAAACCACCTGCTAATATATTAATTCATATTAGATTTCAACCTAAAACATGTAATTTTAATGTAAATGTTAATAAAGTTTAAAACAAGTTTCTTTTGAATTAATTACCATTATTCGATATACTAGGATAGGACTTAACAAATTCTGTTATTATCTTTCAGCTTTTGACATGGAATCAAATTGGCAGTGAAAAGCCTACATATAAGAAATTATCAGAGAGGAACTATTGGCCATGTGTAAACAGGAACTGCTTACATTGATTGAACAAAAAAGAACAGAGTTAATTCAAGTGGCCATGAAAAGCGGCTTAAGCTCTGCCGCAGCAATCCGGTACAGCCAGGAACTGGATGCCCTATTAAATGAATATAACCGAACCTTTATAAAAAAAGTGCAGACACATTAGAAAACAGCCATGCAACCTATGCAGGCTGTTTTTACATTCCATCCCTCTGGTTTTAAGCAGTTATTTATTAATAACAATCGATAATTTATAATTTGCATGCTTATTTAAATCTGTTAAAAATTGACTTAACCGCTCATTGGACGGAAATTTGCATTCAAGTATATAACAGCCATCCCCGCTGATTTTAAAATTATGGATGATTTCCTGCTGTGTTTTTACGAAGGTCAGGTACGGCTGATGATTCATACTTTGAGTAATAACCGTAATAAAAGCATGGATGGAATACCCTAATTTCTCCTGGTTCACTTTGATTGTGTATCCCTCAATTACGCCCTGATCTTCTAATTTTGCCACTCTTGATGCGGCCGCCTGGCCAGTTAAATGGACATTCTCCCCCAGCTCCTTCATGGTGATCCGGCTGTTTTTGGAGAGTTCCTCCAAAATACGCTGATCCGTGTGATCCAGCATTTTTTCAACTCCTTTCACTTTTCAAGTTAAACGGCAAAAAGACTTGATTTTATCTATGTAAGTACCAATGGGTCTTAGTATAAACTATACGTAAATCAAAGAAAAGGAGTACATTTATATGAATATACAGCAAATCCGCAACGCTACACTAGTCGTCAATTATGCAGGGAAAAAGTTTTTAATTGATCCCTTTTTAGCCGAAAAAGGGACTTACCCGCCTTTTCCAAATTCATTAAGACAAGATGAAAACAATCCTTTAACAGAGCTTCCAATCTCCATTGATGAAATTATTCATAATGTGGATGCAGTGATTGTTACCCACCTGCATTTAGACCACTTTGATGATGCAGCCAAACAGGCATTGCCAAAGGACATTAACATGTTTGTGCAAAATGAAGTAGATGCTGCTGAAGTGAAAAATGCTGGTTTTAATAATATTGAAGTCCTCCATGAGAATACTGTTTTTGAAGATATCCAACTAATAAAAACAAAGGGCGAACATGGCAGGGGCGAAATTCTAAAAATGGCCGGTCTCGTTTGTGGAGTGGTCTTCAAACATCACAGTGAAAAAACACTTTATGTAGCAGGAGATACAGTTTGGTATGATGCTGTTCAGGAAGTTATTGAAACACACAGCCCTGAAGTCATTGTTGTAAATGGCGGAGATAACCAGTTTCTTGAAGGCGGCTCGCTTGTTATGGGGAAGAAGGATATCTATGAAGTTTCCAAAGCTGCCCCGGATGCCAGGATTATTTCTGTCCATATGGAGGCAGTCAACCATTGGACACTATCAAAGGAAGAGTTAAAAAGCTATAGTAAAGAAAACGGCTTTTCCGATCAACTATTAGTGCCTGAAGATGGAGAATCCTACTCCTTTTAAGAGATGAAAAGACGTGTGGCCATTCACACGTCTTTTCTATTACCCTACTGCATCCTCCACTTTTTCAGCAGACCCATTCTGCAGCAGATACATTTTATGATACAAGCCCCGCTTTGCAAGCAATTCCTGATGCGTTCCTCTTTCTACTATTTCCCCCTGATGAAGAACGAGAATCAATTCTGCATCCTGTATCGTAGACAATCGATGAGCAATCGCAATCGTCGTCCGGCCCTTCCGCATTTTTTCCAGTGCGGTTTGAATCGCTTCCTCTGTTTCTGTATCAATATTGGCTGTTGCTTCATCGAGCACAAGAATTTTCGGATTGGCAGCAATCGTTCTTGCAAAGGCAATAAGCTGTCTTTGCCCGCTCGAAAAAGTCGAGCCGCGCTCAACTACCGCATGCTCATATCCGTCGTCAAGCTTTTCTATGAATGCATGGGCCTGAACAAACTGAGCTGCAGCTTTAATCTCTACATCTGTCATTTTCTCATTATGAAGTCTGATGTTATCTTTAATCGTCCCGTAAAATAGGAAAGGATCCTGTAGGACGAGCCCCATCTTCTTGCGCAATTCTTCCGCTGGATAAGACTTAATGCTTTTTCCGTCAATGAAAATATCACCGCGCTCAAATTCATAGAATCGCATCATTAAATTAATGATTGAGCTCTTGCCGCTTCCGGTATGTCCAACCAGGGCAACGGTTTCACCCGGCTTGGCTGTAAAAGAAATATTTTTCAACACATCCCGTTTGCCGTCATAGGAGAAGCTGAGGTTCCTGAACTCAATCTCTCCCTCCTTAATTCCATCAGACAGGTTATCCTCCTGTGCAGGAGCAAGCTCCTTTTCGTCCAGCAGCGCAAACGCTCTTGAAGCCGCAATGATTGCCTGCTGATACATGGAAAGCCTCATCATGATCTGATTCACAGGCTCAAAAAAGCGGTCCAGAAAACTGACAAAGGCATACAGCACACCGATTTCGATCGGACTGTTAAAAGAAGAAATACCAAAGAAGCTCAATACAATAATAAGTGCCAGAACATACACAAGGTCAATGGCCGGCCTTAACAGCAATCCATCCATTTTGATATTGCGCATACCTGCTTGGTAATGCTGCTTATTGATATCACCAAATTCCTTCCGCAGCCTTTTTTCCTGCCTGAAAACTTGTATGATGGACATTCCCTGCAGTGATTCACTCAGCTTTGCATTCAGCTGGCTCAGTCTTTCCCTTAAGTCCTTATAAAATACAGAACTGTATTTACGGTACGTACGAATGATCATAAAAAGAATCGGGAGAATCACCAGGCAGAATAGAGCCAGCTTCACATTCAGGATAAACATCGCCACAAAGATCCCTGTCAAAAGGAAGGCACCCTGAATAAAGGTAACCAGGACACTGACAAACATATCTTTAATCGCCTCTGTATCATTGGTAACCCTGGATACAATGCTTCCGGCAGGCGTTTTATCAAAGTATTTCAAGCCCAGTGACTGAACTTTTGAAAAGACATCCACACGCAGCTGCTGAATGATTTTAAGGGCAATTTCCTGAAATTTCAGCAGCTGAAAATAGGATACCAGCACATTCATGATCTGAATGCCCAGATATGCTGCACCAAGAGCAAATAACGGCTCGAAAACCAGGTTCCTTGGTGTTAAATAATCGTCGATAAAAATTTTGACAAGAATCGGCCCCAGTATGTCTCCAATCGTCGTTAACAGAAGCAGACTGAAGGCAAGTATGATTGTTTTCTTATGCGGTTTTGTATAGGAAAGCAGCCGAAAAAGGACCATCCGCTGCTCTTTCCCCTTCATAATCGGTGTCTTTTCCATCGTCTTATCCCCCATGCTCCACAAGCTCTTCCAGCTGCTGGCGCAGATACATATTCTTATACCAGCCTTCTTCAGCCATCAGTTCATCATGTGAACCCCGCTGAACAATTTTCCCTTCATCCAGCACCAATATCAGATTCGCATGCTGAATGGCGCTCAGCCTGTGAGCGGTTATGATCGTTGTCTTGCCTGCCCGCTCACCACGCAATGAAGTGAGAATCGCTTCCTCCGTTTTCGCATCAACGGCAGAAAGGGAATCATCCAAAATCAATACCTCCGGTTTCACCAGAAGGGCTCGTGCAATAGAAATACGCTGCTTCTGTCCTCCGGAAAGAGAGACCCCTCTTTCACCCACAACGGTTTTATAGCCATCTGTGAATTCGAGAATATCTTCATGGATATTGGCCAGTTTCGCCGCCGTATAAATATCTTCAAGGTCTGCATCCGGTCTCGTGAAAGCTATATTTTCAGCAACGGTGGCCGAGAACAGGAAGTGCTCCTGCGGGACATAGCCAATTGCTTCCCTCAGCTTTTCGATTTTATAGCGGTTAATAGGATGTCCGGCAAAAAGAATTTCCCCTTTATAGCCTTCAAACTCACGGATCAATAGCTTCAGCAGTGTGGTTTTGCCCGCACCCGTTTTACCTGCTATGCCGAGAGTCTCTCCTCTTTCCAACCTAAAATGAATATCCTTAAGAAGCGCTTCCTGTTCACCCGGATAGGCGAACTCCTCAATCCTGTACTCAATATCTCCGCTAGGAACTTCATTGATGCCAGTCTCATCATCCTTAATATCGATTTCTTCTGCTAGAAGCACAGAGACTCGATCATAGGAGGCGCGGCCTCTCTCGACAATGTTGAACAGCCAGCCAAATGCGAGCATGGGCCAAATCAGGAGACCTAGATAGGTAGTAAATGAAACCAGCTGCCCGATTGTCAGCTCTCCTGCAATCACATATCTTGATCCAAATGCAATAGATAGGAAGAAAGAGATCCCTACAATAATGCTGATCGTCGGATCAAACAAAGAATCAACACGTGCAACAGAAATGTTTTTTTGCACTACATCTTCAGACTGCCTGCCGAAATCTTCAATATCTTCTTTTTCCTGGCCGAATGTCTTAATCACTTTAATTCCTGAAACACTTTCCTGAGTTTTGTCATTTAGTGAAGAAAAAGCCTCCTGTGCTTTGTGGAACCGTTTATGAAGAAGTGTTCCATACCAGCTTGTCAAAAGTGCCATGAACGGCATCGGAATCAGACTGATAAGTGTAAGCTTCCAGCTGATTGTTGTCGCCATGGCGATGATAACGAACCCGCCTGTCGCCAGTGAATCGACAAATGTGAGGACCCCCGCTCCTGCCGTCTGCTGAATCGCCTGCAGATCATTTGTTGCATGGGCCATCAAGTCCCCCACCCGCTTTTTCTGGTAGAAGGACTGTGACATATTCGTAAAATGCTGATAAAGCCTGTTGCGCAGGAGTTTGGACAGCTTAACCGCTGATCCAAAAATCATGATGCGCCAATAATAGCGGAGCACATACATCATGAGGGCTGTAACAGCAAGTAGTCCTATCCACATTAATAAGGCTTTTGCAGTCAGCTCGCCATTTTTAATCGAGTCGACCACAATGCCGACCACCTTTGGCGGAACCAGCTGAAGCATTGCCACAAATAACAGCAGAATAATCCCGTTTACATAAGCCTTTTTCTCCTGCTTAAAAAACCACATCAAATCCAAAAAAACCTTCATACCCCATCCTCCGAAATTCGAAACATAATAGCTTAAATAGTTTAACAAATATTGAGAAAATAAGGAAGATTTTTTCTCGTAAGAAAAAAGCACCCATTTGGATGCTTTATTGCCCTAATGCTTCTATTCGGTTGATCAGGCTTGTTGCTTCATTAATGGTAGTGAATAGCTCTGAGTTCTCCAGCCGATCCAATGCTAGGCTGCCGTTCTCCAATACTTTATTGATCTCAGCCAGAAGCGCTTCATTCTGTGTAACCAGCTCCTGATGAACATCCTCTGCCAGCGTCGGGATATCCTGAAGGGCGATAAACTCTTCAACTTCCTGCTTAAGTGTCGTCAATCTGTCTTCAAGTTCCTGCTTTAATGCCGGATCCGCTGCCGCCTCCTGAATCATTTGCGGCGCCTCTTCAGCAAAGTCGCTTAATGTATTGATATGCTCAGTCGCTTCATTAACATAGTCAATGGAATTATTCACTTCTCCCAGAACGGAACAGCCGCTTAATAACATGGAAACGGTAAGGAGCCCTATAAGAATTACTTTTTTCATTTGCTCGTTCCTTTCATGATTTGTCATAGTATAAATACGGTCTGTTTCAAAGAAGGTTTCATTTTGGAAATAAAAAAACCACCTTCCTTGTATTGTAACAGAAAAGTGGTTTCAGATGGGATGCTTGTCCCTGATTACTTGCCAGTCTGCTTGTTCATGGCATTCATCATTTGGTTGATCTTCTTCTGAGATGGCTTCATGCCCATTTGCATCATCATCATTTTAAGCATTTGTTCATTAATTGGCGGATTTTTCTCCAGGTAGCTCATCATATATTTTCGAGCAATGAAAAATCCTAGTGCTACACCGGCAAGAAGCGCCAGTACACCAACTAGAATGTACATACCCATACTAACTTCCTCCTTCATGTTGTCTATCATACAGTGTACTAGACCAAAGGTTATTATACAATATTTGCTTCATTTTTTCTCATATTTTAGACGAATTTTCTCTCTTTTATCGGTTTTAGCCACCCATAGCGCTTATGCTTGAGGTCAACAGCCAGGAAGGAGGACTCGCTTTTTCGCAGTACTTCGAAAAATACCGTCTCTGCCTCATAGCTGCCGGCCGCTTCTAAAACCAGGCTCCGTTCAAATACTTCAAGCTTCGCCCTGCTTCTTTTGCTCATCTCTATATAGTATGCACTTTTTTCTATTATAAAGTCCTTTTTTCGCTGCAGCTGCTGATGGATGTATTGATGCACTTTCAAACCCGGGATTGGCTTAGTCACAAAATCAATTTGCTTCGATAGAATAGACTTCATTTCACCTGACGAATGCTCATACTCTTCAAACAACTGAAAAAACATCCGCTCTCTGCCAAAATAATGGGCCGCAAATTCATCTTCTATTAAATACAATTGATAAGCTCTCATCTGGCCCCTCCTTCCGGGACAATCCATTTCTTTCAATTATAAGCAACCAAAAATAAGGAATGTGTCTGAAGATGTTAAAAACTTTCACTAATTTTGTCGAAAACAAAGAATTCAGTTGATTATGAGGATTCTTGCTGGGAGAACTGCTATAATAGCTGCTCAAAATATTTACTTCGTCATTTTCCCGGTTTTACTGAAATATAATCCTGTTTTTTTTAATATAAACCTATCTCACAAAAAAGGAAGAGCCTCTCAGCTCTCCCTTTCCGGTAAATATTATCCCTGCAGCAATGCTTTTACGCGTGCCACAACGTTTTCAACTGTGAATCCGTATTCTTCCATGATCTTCTCACCTGGTGCAGATGCGCCGAAGGTATCGATTGCAAGAACATCGCCTTCGTCTCCTGCATAGCGGTGCCATCCAAGTGAAGATCCCATTTCAATGGCAAGACGCTTCTTGACTGTCTTAGGAATTACGCTTTCTTTGTACTCTTTTGATTGAGCTTCGAAGCGGTCCCAAGCAGGCATGCTCACTACAGATGCATGGATGCCTTCGCCTTCAAGCGCTTTTTGTGCTTCAACAGCCAGGCTAACCTCAGATCCAGCAGCAAGCAATAATACATCCGCGTTGCTGTTGGAAGCTGGTGAAACAACATAAGCACCTTTTTGTACTCCTTCGTATGCCGCTGAATCCGTTCCTTTTAATGTAGGAAGGTTTTGACGGGTCAATACTAATGCAGTTGGCTTGTTTGTTGATTCAATTGCTGTTTTCCATGCAGCTGCTGTTTCATTTCCGTCAGCAGGGCGGACAACAGATAGGTTTGGCATTGCACGCAATGCAGCAAGCTGTTCTACAGGCTCATGTGTAGGTCCGTCTTCACCTACAGCGATACTGTCATGTGTGAATACATACGTAACAGGCAGGTTCATAAGTGCAGCCAGACGGATTGCCGGGCGCAAGTAATCAGAGAACACGAAGAATGTTCCGCCGAATACTTTTAATCCGCCGTGAAGGGCCATACCATTAAGTGCAGCACCCATTGCAAATTCACGTACACCAAACCAGATGTTGCGGCCGTCAAATGACTCAGCTGTAAAGTCGCCTGTACCTTTAATCATTGTTTTGTTGGAGCCTGCAAGGTCTGCAGAACCGCCAAAGAAGGAAGGCAGGTTTTGTGCGATTGCATTTAGCACTTCTCCGGAAGAAGCACGGCTTGCAAGGCTCTTTCCTTCTTCATAAACAGGGATGTCTTTATCCCAGCCTTCTGAAAGCTCGCCATTGATTGCCTGCTCCAGCTGTTTTCCTAACTCAGGATGCGCTTCTTTATACTGTGCAAAAAGGTCTTCCCATTCCTGCTGCTTCTTAGAGCCGCTTTCTACAACCTGCTGCTTGAAGTGATCATATACTTCCTGAGGAACATGGAAATCCTCTTCGAAAGTCCACTTATAGGCTTCTTTCGTTAATTTCAATTCATCAGCACCCAGTGGAGCGCCGTGAACATCAGATTTACCTGATTTGTTTGGAGAACCGTAGCCAATGACTGTTTTAACCTCAATCATTGTTGGTCGGTTTTCATCCTGCTTCGCTTCCTCAATTGCTTTTGCAATTTCGTGAAGATCATTGCCGTCTTCTACGCGGATATACTGCCAGCCGTATGACTTGAATCGCTGTTCAACACTTTCAGAGAAAGACTTATCAAGGTCACCATCAAGTGAGATATCATTTGAATCATATAGAACAACCAGTCTTCCAAGCTTTAAGTGGCCAGCAAGGGAAGCAGCTTCAGCCGAAACGCCTTCCATAAGGTCTCCGTCACCGCAGATGCTGTATGTATAGTGGTCAACAACATTGAAGTTGTCTTTGTTGTATGTTGCAGCCAGGTGGCGTTCAGCCATTGCCATACCAACAGCCATTGCAATACCTTGACCTAATGGGCCTGTTGTTGCGTCAACACCTGGAGTATGGCCATATTCAGGGTGACCTGGCGTCTTGCTTCCCCACTGTCTGAACTCTTTAATGTCATTCATGGAAACATCATAGCCAGAAAGATGAAGAAGGCTGTATAAAAGCATGGAGCCATGTCCAGCAGAAAGGACGAAACGGTCACGGTTGAACCATTCAGGATTTTTCGGGTTATGGTTCATGAAGCGTGTCCAAAGCGTATAAGCCATTGGCGCTGCACCCATCGGCATCCCCGGATGGCCGGAATTCGCCTTTTCAATGGCGTCGATTGATAAAGTACGAATGGAACTGATGGATAGTTCATCTGTGTGATTAAACATTCAATACATCCTTTCGAGTAGTAATTCTTTACTCTTTTAATATTATCGGGTGTCCTTTTTTTTCACAACCAATAGGGTCAGGAAAAGGACAAAAAAGCCGGTTTGTTACTATATTGACACAAAAAGACCCGGCGTATGTAAAAAAAGCGGAGATAGCCGGTAATAGAAGTCATCTCCGCTTTCTATTAAAAGAAGGAATACAGCATTGTGTATCCCTTGCAATTATAATATTAGTGAAGGCGGTTTTTATTTTGGAAGTCTTTTAGCTTTTTCGGAGTTACGTCATTTCCTTTCGGGTCAACGATTGTAACACCTTTAAGCGTGTTCAGCATGCCAGAGCGAAAAGTCTCCAAATACTCTTTGCGGAGAGAAGTCTGTTCTTTTGCTTCTGCTTCTGTTAAACCTGATTCCTTTGCCTTCTTTGCCAGTTCATTAATTCGGGCAAGTTTTTGTTTTGGCAGCATATATTAAAGCTCCTTTATATCAAAAGTTTACCTTTGGATATTCTGATAGAAGTTTTTATTATACAATAGCTTCAGATATGGAACAATACTGAAACTCAACTGCCATCATACTAAAAAAGAACACTTTTGACAAGAAAAGTGCTCTATTCAACAAGTGATTCCATATACTCTTTATACCTTCTGTGGACTGTTGCTTTTGAGATATTATAGCCAAAGCCTCTGAGTGTTGCAGCAATCTCTGCAAATGTTAACTCGTTTTTCCTTAGCCGGACAATTTCCTCTATCGGCACCTCTATTCTTTCTCTGCCGCCATTTGTTCCCTGATTGCTTAAGTTCTTCTCGGGGCGGTATCCCTTATCAACAGCCCGCTGCATGCCGCGTCTAATTTTGATGTTATGAAGCTTTCTCTGATATTCTTCTACCATCCCAACAATGTTCAGCACCATCGAATCTGATTCCGAAAGCTCGAGCTGGCCGTTATTCGAAATGCTGTACAGCTGAACTTCTTCCTTTAGGATGCAATGGAGTATCGCTATCTTTGCATTACCCCGCCCCAGCCTGGTTTCATCCTGAATGAGGACAACCTTGATATCCTTTTCTTTAATTAAGTCTAAAAGCTCCAATATACCGTCTCTTTCAAGGTCATATCCACTGGCCTGTTCGCGTATCACCTTGACTACTTCAAAATCATGCTTTTTCGCCAGATTCACCAGCTCTTCTTCCTGTCTTGAAAGGGACGTTTCCTGAGTATCCTTTGTTGTACTAACCCTGCAGTAAATAATTGCTTTCATAACTTCTCCTTATTCATAAAAGTCTGAACTGGCAAGCTCTTTATAAGGCTCGTCATCCAGTGCTTTTACTGGAATAACAATTTCATCGCCCGGAAAAATCCTGCCTGCCGCTATCTCATTATTTTGTTCGACCCAATTAATAAATTGATCTGTAGACAGCGAATGTTCAGCCGAAAAACTCTCAGCAATTTCCCATAAAGAGTCACCTTCTGCAACAGTGACTTTCACAAACTTTTCCGTATCAGGTGTCTCTATCTGAATGAGCATAATAAACGATGCTGTCAGGCTTAAAACGAAGAGAATAATAGCATAAGAATATGATTTCCACAATTTTTTCAGCATGATATACCACCTCTAAAAGAATGTATGTTCGCATTTGATGTTTTTATTATAGACCGAACATTTGTTTTGTGTCAATAAAAATTCGAACTTATGTTTGTATCATATGGTAATTGATGCTATAATTGAGACAACAAAAACATACGAGGTGCGTAAAGATGGTGAAATTATCAAAAAGGCAGCAAGATATATTAGAGTTTATTAAAGAGGAAGTTAAATTGAGAGGCTATCCGCCTTCTGTAAGGGAGATCGGGGAAGCAGTCGGCCTGGCTTCAAGCTCAACAGTTCACGGCCATCTCGCCCGTCTTGAAAGCAAAGGGCTGATCCGCAGAGATCCTACTAAACCGCGCGCCATTGAAATTTTAGATCTGGACGAGTCTTCTCACATCCCTAAGGTCAGTGCAGTCAATGTTCCGATCGTCGGTAAAGTAACTGCAGGGCAGCCGATAACAGCCATTGAAAATGTTGAAGAATACTTCCCTCTTCCAGAAAGAATGGCACCAGCTGATGAGCATGTATTCATGCTTGAAATCATGGGGGAAAGTATGATTGAAGCCGGAATCCTTGATGGCGACTATGTCATCGTCAAACAGCAGAGCACTGCTAATAATGGAGATATCGTGGTTGCCATGACAGAGGAAGATGAAGCAACTGTCAAAAGATTCTTTAAAGAAAAAGACTATATCCGGCTTCAGCCGGAAAACTCTACAATGGAACCTATCATCCTTCGAAATGTTTCCATCCTTGGCAAAGTTATAGGTGTATACCGCCATATGCATTAATAGAATGATAAAAAGCAGGCAGCCACTGCCTGCTTTTTATTTTTTCCAATTTTAAGAAGGTTATCAGTTCCTATTACCTGATGCTATTAGTGAAATCATACGAAAGTAACTGATACCTTTTCTGTTGGTACTAAGTTGCAGTCATGTATGACTATTTTATTATTCAGAAAATTCGGTATTTTTATGCATATTATTTTATAGCCACTTTCTATATAATGGTAATACACCGAGAATCAACCTAAGGTCGCTTGTCCAAAATCTCGACTTTAGGAGTGTGAAGAAAAAATGTTTTTGAACATTACCTTCGCTTTGTTGATTGGTGGGCTGGTCGGTGTCGTTGGACATATTCGGAAAGAAGGCAAAATGGTCAAACCCAGAAGGACAAAAAAATTCATCTATCTGGGGGTCTTTGAAGAAGTAATCATGGGGGCTTTAGCGGCTGTTTTTTTGGTCGTATCTTCAGATCCTGACTCTGCCTTAAAGGTAGTGCTCCTTGCGGTAATTGCAGGATTTGGAGGAGATGCACTGCTGACATGTCTCGATTTCCTAAAGATCAGACATAAAGAATAGAGAGATGCAGGGAAATACAAATTAGTTAAAACCTCGTTCACTTAGAAACGGGGTTTTTGTATTTTAGCTATGTAAAAACCCCCTGCTCATGCAAACAGAGTGTTTTCGAATTTTTAAAGTAATTGCTCATGTAGTGTTCGTTGCTCCAAGGGATGTACTTGCGTACGAAACATAAATACTAATCCTTGCCGTTAGAAATCCTCTTTAACTATTTTTTCAAAACTGCTCCTTCTGCTGAACCAATGGGCAATTAAGTATAGTGAAACTAAGATAAAAAAGGAATAAGCAAAGGCCCAATGGATTTTTTTATATAAGTGCAGCATTGGTGTTTTATATCTTTCACAAACCCTTGAAAACAGGACTAAACCGGCTAGCAACCATATTTATTCTTATCTTAGCTTTAGGGAATATTGTGACTGGCTTTATACCAGCAGATATAAATCTATTTTGGCATTCAATAGCAGCTCAACTTGACATGATAACTGTTTTGCCCGGTCTTTGGCTATACGCAAAATCTTTAGAAATTGGAAAACGCTGGACTCAATACTGTTTAGTTACATTACTAGTCATAGTCACACTCAATATGTTAATAATTTTCATCCCTATGCACGCCGGTCTATTGCAAAGGTTATTCTATTTAGTGATTTTCATATGGGGCACTGTACTGGCGTTTATTTTAAGTAAATGATTTGTTGCCACGCCTTTATCGCCTGAGCTCTTAATTCTTATTCTTAATTTACGCCCCCTGCCTTGGTTAAATTAGTCGTCTAACACAGAATCCTTACTATTAATATTTCTCGGGGGGAACCTAGATATTTCAACTCGTTACACCAGACCTTTTTTAAACCAAAATATATATATCTTTACAACATAAAGAAGAATCATGTTGGTAATTAATCCAAAGAACCAGTTCCAGTGAATATAGTGATACAATGAACTAAATTTTTCGAGAAGATAGGAGTAAGTTGTTATCCCCATTGAAAATAGTAAGTAGTACAAAAATGTTCTTCTTGTCCCTTTTTCTTTTGGATAAAAAAGTATAAAAAACACCGCAATTGTGGGATAAACAATATAATGCAATGAAAAGCTCATATTTGTCGCTTTATTAAATTCTCTATACGGAAACTCAACTAATCCAAATACCAATTGTATATATTCATGTATCCATGCTATTGATTGAACAAATATAAAGGTTATCCAAGCTAACCTTTTACTTTCGGTTGGGATATATCTTAATAACAAGTACAATGATAAAATCCACGAACATACTAAAATCAGGACTTCTCTGGTCATTTTAAGTCCACCAAAATTAATCTTTTAGAAAACCATCGATAAAATTTATCATTTATATATAGAGCAATCATTACTGTTACTAGTGTCCAATACCATTTCCATTCATGGTACTCAACCAGTTTGGTTTTAGATTCTAATACAGCATCTAAGAAGGTAAAAAATCCAGCAAAGAAAACATAATACAATAGTGAGCCAAACCCTTTTTTGTTCCTTGGAAAATACAAACTAAAAATAATGGCGACTACCGGGAATAGGAAGAACTCAAAGGAAAAACTAGTCCTATTATATAAATTTGCCTTAGGGTACAATTGAATCGGATATTCAATCCAACCCATTTCTACTGCTATTAAACCGGCTGGCCATGTAATGACCTGCAGAAATAAAAAGATAACCCACGCTTCTCTAACCTTGTCTCCCGGTACTAGCAGCTTGAGACACATGATACTTAGTATTAATACCCCCATTATAATCCATCTTTCAAGATTCATTTAAGTCACCTTTCATTAGAACTATTTAATACTATTTGTTTACATAATTAAAAAAATCGATACTCCACTTTTCATCATGCTGCCATTTGTTTAGCTTCATATTTTTGAAGTCTGGGCCATGTTATTTGTTATGGCAATCGACACAAACAGTATCCATGTTATCTTCACCAAACGCTAAGTCTGGATGAAGCTCGAGCTCCTTGATATGGTGAACAAGCAACTGGATCTTCCTACCCTTACCACTCTCACTGTATTCATTTGTTTCAATGCTTAAGCGCCCCTTCCGTTTACATTCCTGGCATTCATAGTTGTCACGCTTCTTGATTACTACTCGTAGCTTCTTCCATTCCACACTGTTATAAAACTACTCATAATGTTGCCTGAAATTTACGATTATTTTTAGGAAGGTATAAATTTGGTTTCTTTTTACATCATTTTAGGAATCCATGTTACTTTAATAATTGATGCCCTTAATTTTGGAAATTTGGTATAATTCAGAAAAAAGGTGTGATAAGAGTGTCACTTGCCTATTTGCTAACTTTTATTCCTCTTTTGATTATTGGTACGATAATTTCAAGATTTGAAAACCTCTCAGCTAATGCAAGGGTTTTTCTTCCCATATTACTTGTAATTCCAATTTATTACTTAATAACTAAGATTCCTGGAACCGATTATAGAATTAAAAAAGGTTACGGAATTACATCAATAGGCTTGATTGTTGTATTTTTTTTCTTACTATGAACTAAGGTTCTTGTGGTAATTTTTTAAATAATTTACCCGAAAACAAAAACCCCTCAACACCTATGGTGTCAAGGGGTTTACTTATTAGTACATGCTCAGGTACTGCTCGCGCTCCCATGGATGCACTTGCGTACGGAACATATCCCACTCAATTTCTTTCGCTTCAATGAAGTGTTCGAAGATATGGTCGCCTAGTGCGGATACGATGACTTCATCCTTCTTAAGCTCATCAAGGGCAGCAGCCAATGTAGCCGGAAGATCCTTGATGCCTTCTTCTTCACGTTCCTGCTTGTTCATTACATAGATGTTGCGGTCTACAGGTGCCGGTGGAGTCAATTTGTTCTTGATTCCGTCAAGACCAGCTTTTAGAAGTACAGCCATAGCAAGATATGGGTTAGCAGCAGGGTCAACGCTGCGAACTTCAACACGTGTGCTTACACCGCGTGAAGCCGGGATACGGATAAGCGGTGAACGGTTTTGAGCAGACCATGCAACATAGCAAGGTGCTTCATAACCAGGAACCAAGCGCTTATAAGAGTTAACGATTGGGTTTGTTACAGCAGTAAATGCTGTCGCATGGTTAATGATACCTGCGATAAAGTGGCGAGCATCTTCACTTAATTGAAGATCGCTTGTTTCGTTGAAGAATGCATTTTTGCCATCCTTAAATAATGAAACATTACAGTGCATACCTGATCCGTTAACACCGAACAGCGGTTTTGGCATGAATGTCGCGTGCAGGCCGTGCTTGCGGGCAATTGTTTTAACAACAAGCTTGAATGTCTGGATCTGGTCACAAGCTGTTAATGCATCCGCATATTTGAAGTCGATTTCGTGCTGTCCAGGTGCAACCTCATGGTGGGAAGCTTCAATTTCAAAGCCCATTTCTTCAAGCTCAAGCACGATATCGCGGCGGCAGTTTTCACCAAGGTCAGTTGGCGCAAGATCGAAGTATCCGCCATTATCGTTCAGTTCAAGAGTTGGCTCTCCAGCCTGGTCAAGCTTGAATAGGAAGAATTCCGGCTCAGGCCCTAAGTTGAAATCAGAGTATCCTAACTCTTCCATCTCTGCCAAAATACGTTTTAAGTTGCTGCGCGGATCGCCAAGGAAGGGAGTTCCATCCGGATTGTAAATATCACAGATCAGACGTGCAACTTTTCCTTTTTCTGCTGTCCAAGGGAATACCACCCATGTATCAAGGTCTGGATATAGATTCATGTCTGATTCTTCAATACGCACGAAACCTTCGATTGAAGATCCGTCAAACATCATTTTGTTATCAAGCGCTTTTTCAAGCTGGCTGATCGGAATTTCTACGTTCTTGATTGTTCCAAGAATATCCGTAAACTGTAAACGGACGAATTTTACATTTTCCTCTTCTGCAATACGCTTAATGTCTTCTTTAGTAAACTTTGCCACTGGTAGTTCCTCCCTTAAAAAATTACATGAGTGATTTATTTTTTGCTCTGTTAATGTTTCTCTCAGAAATCCAAGACAATATCAACGAGCTTAAAAACGGCGTTTTTAATGGAAAAAGCGGTGCATGTTGCCTTGCCTCAATGATGAGCGATTAAACCGGCCTGCCTGCACAATTTCCTTGCGAAGAAGTTTCCGGATTTCTTCATCTGATAGATCGCGTCTCGCTTTTTCTGCCTGCTTATTCAAGTTTTCAGTTATCGCTTGCTGTTCTTTCACGAAAAATAGCTGCTTGATCCCAGCCATGTTCACGCCTTGATCAATCAAATCTTTGATTTCCAAAAGGACATCGATGTCGTTTAAGGAAAAAAGCCTTCTATTTCCGTCAGTTCTAGCTGGAGAAATTAATTGGTGCTCTTCATAGTAGCGAATCTGCCTGGCGGTCAGGTCAGTCAGCTGCATGACAGTACCAATCGGGAAAAGCGGCATGGAACGTCGAATTTCGCTTCCAGTCAACTATTTCTCCCCCTTTTCAATTACTTCTTGAGATTATTATATGTAATGTCAGATAATCTGTCAACTATATGTTAGCTTTTATAACATGATTTTTTCAAAAAAATTTTGCCTTTCATATTTTCATATAATTCTCTGTAAAGCAACAGAAAAGGACAACTAACTATGTAGCTGTCCTTTTTAATATTCACCTAATTTATTTGGACTAAACCTTTTTCCAGCAATTGGTCCAGCGCGATGCATACAGCCATTTTCACATGAGAATAAGTCAGCCCGCCCTGAACATAAGCAACATAAGGCGGCCTGATAGGACCATCAGCGGTCAGTTCAATGCTTGCACCCTGAATAAAAGTCCCAGCTGCCATGATTACATCGTCTTCATATCCAGGCATATAAGCAGGATAGGCAGTTACATGTGAATTAACAGGAGATGCAAATTGAATTGCCTGGCAAAACGCCACCATTTTTTCTTTATCATCAAATTGAACAGATTGGATTAAATCAGTTCTATTACTGTCCCACTTTGGGTTGGAATTCATGCCAAGCCGTTCAAGAAGCGCTGCTGTAAAAACAGCCCCTTTCAGCGCCTGGCCGACAACATGGGGAGCCAGGAAAAAGCCCTGATACATTTCCTGAAGGCTGTAAAGGGACGCACCCGCTTCTGCACCAATTCCCGGTGAAGTCATTCGGTAGGAGCAGGCTTCCACCCATTCCTTCAACCCGACAATATAACCGCCCGTCTTTGCAATCCCGCCGCCAGGGTTCTTGATGAGCGACCCGGCCATCAAGTCTGCCCCAACATGGCAAGGCTCACGGTCTTCAACAAACTCACCATAGCAATTGTCAACAAACACAATCGTATCCGGCTTAACTTCTTTTACAAACTGGATCATTTCTTTAATTTGTTCAATTGTAAAAGAAGGTCTTGTCGCATATCCTTTGGAACGCTGGATACCAATCATTTTCGTGTTCGGCCTGATTGCTTTTTCAACGGCAGGATAGTCGATGCTTCCATCTTCGTTCAGCGGGATGCTATTGTATCCAATGCCGAACTCTCTCAGCGAACCGTTACCTGTTCCCCGAATCCCAACAATTTCTTCCAGTGTGTCATATGGCTTGCCGGTGATATACAGCAATTCATCACCTGGCCGCAGTACGCCAAAGAGTGCAATGGAAATGGCATGCGTGCCTGATATTATCTGCGGGCGGACCAATCCTGCTTCCCCGCCGAAAACTTCTGCATATATTCCCTCAAGCGTATCCCGGCCGATATCATCATAACCATAGCCGGTTGAAGGATTGAAATGCGAATCGCTGACTTTGAAATTTTGAAAGCTCTTTAAAACACGGAATTGATTCTCATCAATCCGCTCATCAATGCTCTTTAATACCTCTGAAATTTGCTGCTCCACTTCTTTTACAATCGGCTGGAGCTTTTCCCCTTGTGATAACTGTTGAAACATGATGTTCTCCTAACTATACGGTATATTTCATTAAAGGCCCTGAAATCTGATGGTCTTCGAGGTAATAGCCCTTGCAAACATAAAGTTCTTTGTCTTCGTTGAAAGTCAATTCCCGCAGGATGGTTTCGTTCTTGAGCTGCGACAGCAGCTTTCCTTCTGTTGACGGCACCTCCACATGGTAATGCTTCATCATTCCCAGAATCATCTGCTCGATTTTCCATTTCAGCTCATTGCGGTCATCTTCTTCAAAGGCACTGATCTGAATCGTTTCTGTTCTGGCAGTCGGGACAAAATCAGGATGCTTTAAATCTCTTTTATTATATACCGTCAGCTGCGGTATTTTATCATTTTCCAAATCTTCTATCAGTTTATTGACTGTCTGCTCATGCTGGTAATAATCCGGATTGGACATATCGACCACATGAAGAAGAAGATCTGCTTCATTAACTTCTTCCAGAGTGGAACGGAAGGCTGCAATAAGAGTAGTCGGCAAATCCTGAATAAAACCGACCGTGTCTGTCACAAGTGTAATAAATCCGCTTGGCAAAATCAGTTTGCGGGTCATCGGATCAAGTGTGGCAAACAACTGGTTCTCTTCATAGGATTCCGCCTCAGACAGCCTGTTAAAAATGGTGGATTTACCTGCATTTGTGTAGCCGACAAGTGCAATTTGAAATGCTTTGTTTTTCTTCCTTCGTTCACGATACCTGTCACGGTGCTGCACAATGACGGAAAGCTGGGTTTTAATATCATCAATACGGCGGCGGATATGCCTGCGATCTGATTCAAGCTTGGTCTCACCTGGTCCCCTTGTGCCGATTCCCGCTCCAAGTCTTGAAAGCTGAACACCCTGGCCTGACAGGCGCGGCAGCAGATACTGCAGCTGTGCCAATTCGACCTGCAGCTTCCCTTCTTTAGAGCGCGCCCTCTGCGCAAAGATATCTAAAATCAGCTGTGTGCGGTCAATGATCCTGGCATCCAAATCTGCTGATAAGTTGCGCACCTGGCTTGGTGAGAGCTCATCGTTAAAAATGATAATATCTGCTTCCATTTCTTCCTGAAGTGCAGCCAGTTCCTCCACTTTCCCCTTTCCTATATATGTAGACGGATGAACTCGTTCCCTTTTTTGAGTAATCGAAGCTAAAACTTTTCCGTTTGCCGTTTCAGTCAGCGATTCCAATTCTTCCATTGAATATTCAAACCGCTGGTCATCTTCATCAGTATGGCAGCCGACAAGAATGACTTTTTCATAATCTGGCTTACGTTCCAACCAGCATCCCTCTTTCATATGCTTATTTTAATTGATAACATCATAACAAAAATCATATTCAAATACTAATTTTTACCGCTAATCACAGGCCTTTGCACCGTCCATTTGAAATGATAAAAAAAATGGTTGTATTTCTTTTTTTCCGTGTTAAAATCATATTGTTTGGAAAGAATTTACGTTTTTAAATAACTTAAACTTAAATAGATTTATAGATCTGCATCAAGAGGAGAAATGGCATATGACATGGGAAGTTTTAAGTATGATCGGCACTGTTGCTTTCGCTGTCAGCGGTGCAATTGTGGCGATGGAAGAAGAATATGATATTTTAGGTGTATATATCCTTGGGATTGTCACCGCTTTTGGCGGCGGAGCGATCCGAAACCTGCTAATCGGTGTTCCTGTCTCTGCCCTTTGGGAACAGGGTTTATTTTTTCAGATTGCCCTTTTATCAATCACAGCAGTAATGCTGTTCCCGAACAACCTGCTCAAACACTGGCAAAGATGGGGCAATTTCACTGACGCAATCGGGTTATCCGCCTTTGCCATCCAAGGAGCACTGTACGCAACGGAAATGAACCATCCTTTAAGCGCCGTAATTGTGGCTGCTGTATTGACTGGAAGCGGAGGGGGCATCATCCGTGACCTTCTTGCAAGAAGAAAACCGCTTGTATTGCGGTCTGAAATCTATGCGGTCTGGGCTATCCTTTGCGGTTTTGGAGTCGGACTCGGAATCGCCTCAGCACCATTTGAACTTTACACTTTGTTCATTATTATTACAGCTTTACGGGTTTTATCTTACACATATAATTGGAAGCTTCCGGTTAAGAGGCTGGGAACAAGTAAAAGCATCGGCTAGCCGATGCTTTTAAATATTTATAGGGTTGTTAAAAACATTGATATAGCAGGGAAATAAGTAATAATAAATAAATCAAAAACCATTACAGCAATAAAAGGAATTACAGCCTTTATTAATTTATCATAGGAAACTTCAGCTATTCCCTTCACTATAAACAAATCCAATCCAACTGGAGGTGTAATTAAACCGATTGATAAGTTAACAACCATGATTAATCCAAAGAAAACCGGGTCAATGCCTGCTCCGAGAGCAATCGGGAGAAGCAATGGCGTTAGGATTGTAATCGCTGCTGATGCGTTCAGGAAGCACCCTGCAATAAAGAAAATAATATTGAAGATAAATAGTATCAAATATTTATTTTCTGTTGCGTTCATGACAAGCTGTGCAAGCTGCTGCGGAATTTGTTCAGCCGTTAATAACCATCCGAATAAATTTGCCCCGGCTATAATAAAGACAACCATCGCAGACATTTTTCCTGCGTTTATAAACGCTTCGGGTATATCCTTCCAATCCATATCTTTATAAACAAACTTATTAATGATAAAAGCATATGCAGCTGCTACTGCACCGGCTTCAGTAGGAGTAAAGATCCCTCCCCTGATGCCGAAAATAATGATTAACGGCAAGAGCAAAGCCAATATCCCTTCATATAAAGTTTTCCGGAATGTTGTGAATTCGAATGTCCTTTTTTCTTCAGAATAATTGTTTTTCCTGGTTAACCAGTAATTTAACATCATTAAAGACAAGCCTATTAATATCCCGGGTATGATGCCTGCTGTGAACAGGTCTCCTATGGATACTCCTGCGGTTACACCGTATACAATCATGGGAATGGATGGAGGTATAACCACAGCTATTGTTCCTGCACTTGCAACAGTGGCAGCTGCAAACCCTTTATCATATCCCTTTGACTCCATCATCGGTATCATCATTTTACCTACAGCAGCTGTATCTGCAGCACCTGAACCGGATATCCCTGCAAAAAACATACTTGTTAAGGTTGAAACCTGTGCAAGACCTGCCCTTACCCAGCCCACAGCAGCAAAAGCAAATGCTGCTATTCTTTTCCCCATGCTTCCTGACATCATAAATTCCCCTGTAAGCATGAAGAATGGAATTGCCAGCAGCGGAAAGGAATCAACTGATGTAATCAAACGCTGTGGAACCACTTCAAGAGGAATATAATATATGCTTGATATAAATCCGGAAATGGAAGCTATAATTAAAGATATTGCAATTGGCACACCCAGAATCATTAATAAAAACAATACAACCAATACTATTATTGCTACCGTCATCAATTTCCCTCCCTTTCAACTAACCCATATTTGTATTTTGGGATTCTGCTTGAACGACCACTCTTTCATCTCTTTTTGCAGTGCGGAGCTCCAAAATATTGACCGATGAGTGAACAAAACAGACAATTGAACTGACTAGGACTGCTCCGTAAATAAAAGTCATATTCAGCCCAAGCGAAGGAGAAATCTGCTGAATGGAGAACTTCAATATTCTTGATCCATAAATAATGAGAAACAGAAAAAGTGCACTGTTAATACATTCAACCAGCAGCATTACTTTACTTTTCCATTTTTCAGATAAATAATGATGGAGAATTTCTACTTGTGCATGCCCTTTGCTTTTATATACGATTCCGATTCCTAAGAACACGATCCATACAAACATGTACCTGATAAGTTCTTCAATCCAGGTTAAGTTGAAAATACTGAAATCTGCAAAAGGGAGTATACTTTTTGCAAACGCACTTTGCAGGACGTATCTTGAAAATACTTGATACACTGTGGAGATAAAGGCAATGACAAAAAATAAGATAACAATTTTTTTCGATATCTTATCCGCTTTGTCACTCAATTTCCTGAAAAATTCACTCATTTTTCTACACCCCCGTCATTTATTTTAAGCTTTCTATCTTATCAAACAGTTCCTTTCCTATCGTTTCTTCATATTCCTCATAAACCTGCTTTACTGCTTCTCTAAATGAATCCAAATCTGGATTTTCTTCAATTTCTATCTCCGTCTTTTTAAGGTCCTCCAACAGTTTTTTCTCATCCTCCATTGCTACTTTGCGTTCATAATCAACTGCTTCTGCAGAGGCTTCAGATACTGCCTTTTGCAGTTCTTCAGGCAATGTGTCGAATGTTGTTTTACTCATAAGAAAAACAGCAGCATCATAGTTATGGGCAGTTAATGTCAAATAGCTCTGCACCTCTTGAAATTTATTTAAATAGATTTGCGCAAGGGGATTTTCCTGGCCGTCGACCACTTTCTGTTCCAAAGCAGTATATAGTTCACCGAATGGAACAGGAACAGGAGTTGAGCCAAGAGCTTTAATGAATGAGATGTATGGAGGTGACTCCTGGACCCTCAATTTTAATTTCGCTGCATCGGCACTTGTCTTAATGGGTTTCTTATTATTCGTCATATGCCTCCAGCCGTTCTCCATATAGCCGAGGTTGATAAGGCCCCTGTTCTCTAAATCAGAAGCTATCTCTTTGCCGATCTCCCCATCCAGGACCCGAAAAGCATGCTCCCGGCTTTCAAATAAATATGGAAGGTTAAGCAAATTAAATTTAGGGGCGAAATTGGTTACTGGTGCTACTGAGCCAATATGAAAATGGATGGAGCCAATTTGCGCTCCTTCTATTTGGTCTCTTCCATTTCCTAATTGGCTGCTTGGAAATATATCGATTCTTATCCGCCCGTTAGATTTTTCTTCCACCAGTTCTTTAAACTTCAATGCCCCTTTGTGGTAAGGGTGAGTTTCCGTTTGAAGATGGCCCAGTCTCAAAACATATTCTGCATCCCGCTCTTTGCCATTAACATTGCTGGAGCAGCCGCTCACAAATATTAACAATAGGATTGATAAGATAGACAGGTATACTCTCATATAATTCGCCTCCCGCACTATATTGTAAGCCCTTACAAATACATGATTGAAAAACTGCTAATATCCTCAGATTTACCGCCGCCAGGTCTACAAAAATAGTTGTTAATATTGTTAATTGATTAGACTAAATTGATTTTCACTTAAAATTCCTCCTTTTTATTCACTAGCCTGCTGATCTATTAAAATCTTTATGGACTGACTTTTCTTAAAGGAGAATACTTAAGTTATGGTACAGTCACCCAACCACTATCCATATTCTATTTATAATTTTCTAAAAAATCAATACTTTCTAAATTTTTTTGTTTAATTTTTATATTTTTCTTGATAACTCTTTTTAAAAATGCTTAAATGAGATTATATTGGTTGGGTCTCCTGACCATTGGACCAATTTTGCGGAAAAGGAGGCAGAAGATTGAGCAATGCTGGAGCAACAAAACTGCATAAAGCAAAAACAGTTCCCCTTCACACAAGAAAAAAAATTAAAACCCTAAAGTTGCAAAAGGGCTGGCTAAAAGGAGTCCTGCTAACTTTAATACTTGCTGTATTAGCTGGTTCCATAGCGAAATTGCCTGTTTTTTCAGTAATGGGAATTATGATTGTTTCCATACTGCTTGGCATGAGCTGGAAAGGAATAATGGATGTACCAGCCGATGCATCTGCAGGGATCACATTCAGCAGCAAGACTCTTCTTCGTGCGGGTATTATTCTGATGGGATTAAGACTGAATGTTGAACAAATCTTTGCCGCTGGTTTCTCTCTTATTATTGTCGATATCCTTGTAATCGCTTTCACTCTTGTCCTTATGATGTATATCGGAAAACTTCTCTCGATCGACCGCCATTTATCAGCACTGATTGCCGTTGGAACAGCAATATGCGGGGCTGCTGCCATAGTTGCTGTTGCCCCCCTGATCCGGGCTAAAAATGAGTTTACTGCAATCTCCGTAGCTTTTATTGCCATTGTGGGTACTATTGTGACAATCATTTATACTTTTTTGTTCCCCGTACTGGGCCTGAGCCCTTATGATTATGGAGTTTTAACAGGGGCAACCTTGCATGAGCTTGCGCATGTCATTGCAGCTTCTGCTCCAGGAGGAGATGTGAGCAGTGATACTGCCATTCTGGTAAAACTGGGACGTGTAGCATTATTAATTCCTGCAGCGATTATACTTGGAGTGATATTTAATAAGAACAGCTTAAAGAAACAAAAAACAAGATTCAGAGATTTGCCGGTCCCCTGGTTCATCTTCGGCTTTCTGATTATGTGCCTGGTTAATACGGCTGGCATATTATCTGATAGAATGACCCAAATGCTGATCGCACTAAGTATCTTCTTATTATCCATGGCCATGGCAGGCTTAGGTTTAGGAGTTAATTATACTGAATTTAAAAAGTTAAACAGCAAGGTGATTTTTACTGGAACTTTCGGAGCTGCCGCCTTAGCAGCCTTGGGATTTTTAATCGTTTATTTCATTTAAAGCTGCCTATGAAGGCAGCTCTATTTACCTTTTTGAGAAAATTAAGATAGCGGTGTTGATTACTTGACCCGTTAATGATTTAATAAAATAGGTTGGGCCATTGAACCATTTTTCCTATATAAAAAGCCCATCAGTAAATTTGCATGGAGGGGTATATTTGGACATTAATAGAAAAGGAATTTCGGAGCAGGTAGCCGATAGTATAAAGAAAAAGATCCACAATGGCGAATACAGAGCAGGTGAAAAAATCCCCGGCGAAAGAGAAATGGGGATGGAGCTTTCTGTCAGCAGAAATACAGTAAGGGAAGCCTATAAAATACTCGAAGCATATGGTTATTTAACCGCCAAACATGGAACAGGGGTCTTCGTCGCTTCTCCTGAGCAGCAGATACAAAAAATGACTGAAGCTTTTTTTGTATCCTCTGATCAATTTAAGGATTTCTTCTCCGTCAGAAAAATTCTTGAGGAATGGACAGTAAAATGGTCCATAGAGAATTCAAGCCCGGATCTTATTCAGCAATTAGATCAAATCCTAAAGGAAGCAAACGAAATTGTAAGCGGTGACCAGGATTTTGACCGTCTGGCTGAGTTGGACCATAAATTTCATATGACGCTTGCTGATCATTCAAATAATGTGGTTCTAGTAAGGATTATGCACTTTTTAATCGATCTTCTGTCAGAGTCACGTACAAAATCAATTAACATTCCGGGCCGTGCTTTAAAATCTGTCCAGGAGCACGAAAGGATTCTTGAGGCAATAAAACAGAACAACATTGAGTTGGCTCAGGAACGTATGATTGACCATATTGAAAGTGTAGAATGTTCGATTTCTCAAAATACATTATCCAGCTAAAAAAAGCTGTTATGGTGTTTATATGCCTCATCCAATTGGATGGGTCAATAATCACCATACAGCTTTTATTAAAGAGAAAGGCTTTTACTGGAATGATCAAGTGACCTTGCCTCAGGAAACGGGATATTGAACTTCTCCCCCAAATCTTTTAATTCCTGTTCAACATTGCCTGATAATTCAATACCTGTTAATAGCCTGCTGGCACTTTCTCTTTTTCTTCTTTCTCCCGGATAGCGTATTTCACTTACATCTGGTTTCTTAGGAACTTCTTTCATTTCCTGCAGCAGATTTTGAATAGAGGTAAAGAACAATGTTAAATCCATAAATTTTTTAATATCTAATAACAAAAAGAAGTGTCCAACATTCGCATTCTCTGTTTCATTGTCATCATAAAGATTTTTCACATGGGGGCCAAATGCTGCTCCTGAAAGTACACCAGTTAATATCTCAACAGCAAGCGCGAGTGCAGCCCCTTTTGCTCCTCCAAGCGGTAATACAGACCCTTTTAAGGCAGCCGCCGGATCCTTGGTGGAATTCCCATCTTCATCAATTGCCCAGTCACCAGGTATTTCATTCCCCTGCTTTGCGGCCAATATGATTTTCCCTCTGGCCACTATACTGGTTGATAAATCAATAATTACAGGCTGTTCGTTGCCAGTTGGAAAGCCAAAGGCGATTGGGTTGGTGCCAAAGAAAGCTTCCTTCCCTCCCCAGGGTGCGATCCCTGGCGGGGAATTAGTAAAGCCTATACATGCGAGATTCTGCTCGCATGCCATTTGGCAAAAATACGAAGCAGTCCCAAAATGATTGCTATTACGAATCGCGATTGCTGCTGTGCCATTTTCTTTTGCAGCTTCTATGCCTTCTCTAATTGCCTTCCAGCTGACTACATGGCCCAGGCCATTATCGCCATCAATCTGGAGCACGGATGGGGCTTTTTTTGTTACTTTAATATCCGGATTCACATTTATTCTTTTATCCATAAATCGTTTGGCATAAATGGGAAGTCTGCTGATCCCGTGGCTATCCGTGCCTTCTAGGTTTGCTTTTACCAGTGAATCTGCGACAACTTCCGAATAATCTTTCCGCATTCCCATTTTTTCAAGAACTTTTTCACAGAATTCCTTTAGATCCGACTCATTATATGTGTTCATGTCTAAACTCCTTTTTTTGTACTCTCTTTAAAAAAGGATTCTCCCTGCTCAAAAATGTGCAGGGAGAAATTGAATCAGGCGCTTCGGTATAGTTTTGTCATGACAAATTCACGATGTCCCAAAGCTTCAGCACTGGTCAAGCGGCCATTTACCGTGCGGCAAATAACTTCCATTAATTTGTCGCCTGCTTCTTCCAGGGAAATCTGACGGGACAATAATCCCTGTACATCTACATCAATATGCTCGCTCATTGTTCCTGCAGTTATGGGATTTGCGGTAATTTTCACAACAGGCTCAATTGGATTTCCGATAATGTTCCCCTGCCCTGTTGGGAAAAGATGGAGTACTGCTCCGCCAGCTGCCATTAACGTAATGCATTCTGCGGCTGCAGAAGAAGTATCCATAAAATACAATCCACTTCCATTATCTGGATTTTCTGCCGGATCAAGGACCCCAATTACTTCCTTTGTACCTGTTTTGGCGATATTACCAAGAGCCTTTTCTTCTATAGTTGATAGGCCTCCTGCAATATTTCCCTGTGTTGGCTGTGAACCTAGCAAATCTACTCCTTTGGATTCGATTTCGCCAACATAATCTTCATAAATAGCCATAAACTTTTCATGAAGTTCAGGAGTTGCCATTCTTTGTGCGATTAGATGCTCCCCACCAGTCAATTCAGATGTTTCCCCAAAGAATACCGTCGCACCGGCATCAACCAGGCGGTCAACTGCCTGAGATACTGTTGGGCATGATCCCAGTCCTGTAGTCGTATCCGATTCCCCGCACTTAATGCTGATCGTTAAATCTTTTAGTTCAATCGGTTCTCTCTGCAGTTCAGATGCCCATTGAACATACTCTTTTGCTTTCCATGATGCTTGACGGATGGTTTCAAAGTCGCCATTTCCCTCGATAGAAAAATAGGATACAGGTTTGCCAGTTTCTGCAATACCTTCCGCGATCTTCTTGGACCAGTTTTCTTCAATGCCGATGACAATAACCGCTGCCACATTTGGATTTGAGCCGGTTCCTATCATTGTTCTGAAATGAAGATCAAGGTCCGGTCCATACTGGAGTCTTCCATATGCGTGTGGAAGTGCCATCGTTCCTTGAACTTGTCTTGCAACAGCCTCACAGGCAGCATTTGAGATATCATCAACAGGCAAAATGATGACATGATTGCGTATTCCAACTTTTCCATTTTCTCTGCGGTAACCCATTAGTGTATTATTCATTTCTACCACCTCGCCGTTTTAATATTATGAGTATGGACATAATCTCCTACAGCCCATTCTGTTGTAGTTAAGCCAATTTGAATTCCGTATTTTAAGACTGGCTGATTACTCTTTAAGTCTACTAATGAAATTTTATGCCCTAAAGGAATATCCCCGCGAGACTTTACAGACACCTCAGAATTATCATCCATAAAGATTCCGATAACCTGTTCTCCTTCTTTTATTGGACTAGTCGCTACCCCTACATGATCTCCCTTATGATGAATTAAAAACTTATGTGTGCTAACCTCTTTAGACTCAGGAGAATGCGTGTCTGCCAGAGTTGTAGATTGACTGTTATTACTCATTCAATTGCCTCCTTTTGTATTTGGTTGGGTGACCCAACCACTATTTATAGGTTAATTAAACCACTCCCAAATGTTAAAGTCAATTATTTATTTAAATTTTCGGAAACTTTTTTAAATTACACATAATGACGGCTGATTTTTCATAACCTTTGCTACTTCCTTTGCCACCAATAAGGAAGTTCTAATTTGTGATTCTTCAGTTAAACCAGCAATGTGCGGAGTAATAACAGCATTCGAGCATGTCAATAGTTTGTTCGACGGAAGGATTGGTTCTGTCTCAAGCACATCCAGAAACGCTCCTGCAATCGCACCATTGGTTAAAGCAGCTGCAAGATCACGTTCATTTATAATACCGCCTCGGGAGGTATTAATAATATAGGAAGAAACCTTCATTGAATGAAGTTCTGACTCGGAGATTAAATACTTGGTTGAAGGTGTAAGCGGAACATGCAAGGAAATAAAATCAGATTCAGCAAGCAGATCTGCTAATGATTCTATTATTTGAACCCCTGTTTCAGAAACAATGTGATCATAATCCGCAATAAAGGGATCATAACCAGCCACTTTCATTCCAAACGATATTGCTCTTTTAGCAACGCGATGAGAGATTTCCCCTAATCCTATAAGGCCCAGCGTTTTACCCGCAAGTTCCATGCCGGTGTATGTTTTTCTATCCCAATTGCCGTTCCTGACATCATAATCAGCAAGATGAAGAGGCCGGGAAACACTTAACATGGCCATCATCACATACTCGGCCACCGAAGTAGCATTGGCATTTTTAGCATAAACCACTGGGATTCCCATTTTCTTTGCTGATGCTGTGTCTATATTATCAAGTCCAACTCCAAGCCTGCCTATAACCTTTAATTGAGGACCAGCTGCCATTAATTCCTGATCTGCAATTGTTTGATTTCTTACAATTAAACCATCGTAATTGCTGATTTTTCTTAATAATTCTTCACGGTTACTCCATAGATTCTCGTCATAATCCACTTGGAAGCCATTGTTTATTAACTCTTCAATTCCTTCTTTCCAGATTAATTCAGTAATTAGGATTTTCATTTTCTCAAGCTCCTTCCAAAATAAATGGTTAGGTGACCCAACCACTATAATTATTAAAACACCCCCGGGAAGTTCGGTCAATGTTTTTAGAAAATTCTTTCTTTAAAATCAAAAACATCAGATTATCCTGATATATTTTTAAACTTATACATAGATATTTATTTGCCGGTTTAAGCTGTTTGTTTGCAAGTTCATGTACTTTCATTGCAAAATTTCCTATTTATTTGCGAATACAGCTGCTTTTTTTGCTAGTATGCAATTTTATTTGCAGAGTTCACAATTCAAAAAAAAAGACCTGCTCAATCCACGAGCAGGTCCCCTCTATATTATTGCTTCACATTTGCCATAATCGTATTTGGATCAAAGCCAATGACCCAATTGCCATTCACATTGATCTGCGGCACTCCCATTTGTCCAGTGGTTGCAACCAGTTTTTGTGCCTCTCGCTGGTCATTCTGCACATTAACCTCTTTATACTCCAGCCCTTTCTCATCCAGAAAATTCTTCACCATCGTACAGTAAGGACATGTATTGGTCGTATAAACCGTAATATTATTCATTTTATATTCCTCCTTCAGTAAAAAGACAATGCCAATGTTCTTTGACACTGTCTTTTTTATTACAATATCAATATCCCCTTAATCGGCTTCTTCAAACAACAAATCATTGCTTCTGATGGTCATCAGATCATGTTTGTCATAGCTGTTTTGCATTAATAGGCGCATGGCCTGTGCCCGTATAGATTTTTCAATGATATTCCGGATATAGCGCCCATTCGAAAAACTGTTTGGGCTGAGATTATTTTTCACAAAATGTAAGTGCTCTCTCAGCTTCTTTTCAGATTCGTGGCTTAATGTATATTCCCGTTCCTTCAGCATCCGCTCGCCGATTTCCATCAGCTGCTCAATCGAGTAATCAGGGAAGTCAACAACCAGGGGGAACCGGGAATGAAGACCAGGATTCAGCGTCAGGAAGTGATTCATTTCTCTTGAGTAGCCCGCCAGTATCAGAATAAATTCATGCTGGCGGTCTTCCATATGCTTTACGAGAGTGTCAATGGCTTCCTTGCCAAAGTCTTTTTCTCCGCCTCTTCCTAAAGAGTATGCTTCATCGATGAACAGGATCCCGCCTATCGCTTTTTTCACCAGATCCCTTGTCTTCTGGGCAGTATGACCAATATATTCACCAACAAGATCAGCCCGCTCAGCTTCAATCAGATGGCCTTTTGACAGTACATTCATTTTTTGAAAAAGCTTGCCTATTAATCGGGCAACCGTTGTTTTACCGGTGCCGGGATTGCCTTTGAACATCATATGCAATGCCTGCTTTCCAGCTTTGAGACCGGCTTCCTCCCGCTTTTTATTCACATAAATCCACGCATAGATCTCCTTGATCATTTTCTTCATCTCTTCCATTCCCACAAGAGCGCCAAGTTCTTCTTCAATTTCTTTCAGAGCTGTATGCTCAGGCGGAATGGCTTTTGGAGCCGCTTGGGATTCGGGAAGCTCTTTTGTGTATGTTTTTCTCTTTTGTGAATTGAGCACGATGCTGATCTGTCCGTTATTCTTCAGGCGAATCGGCTGGTCCAAAAGCTATCACCTCACATTCTTAGCACAGTATACGCATAGAAGTAATCGTTGTGACAAAAGCCTATATGCATCCGCGAGTTTACGGTTATTAGGCTAAAATCCGACATATTCCCGCGCATTTCTGCAATCACTGATGCAGGAGTGTCGGTTCATGCGGTTTCCCGAGAAATAAGGTGAAATTTTCACCTCTTCGGGCTGTCCTCCGCTTTAAGATGCTGCTGATACCTGGGAGCATACTGCCTGTTCATGGGAAACAAGCCCTGCAGTCAGGCTCCCTCATATCTACAATAAATTCTCATATCTATATGTATTCAGCCAACCTCCATTTCATTAAAAATATTTGTGCTGTCTTTGCATAAGAAAATAGCCCGCTTCAATCAAAGCGGGCTTTTCTTGTGCATGTGCAACTTTTATATTATTGCTGGTTTTCCATATCCAGCTGAACATTGCGCTGTGGAACGAAGGTAGAAATGGCATGCTTATAAACGAGCTGCTGCTTGCCTTCTGACTCGAATAATACCGTGAAATTATCAAAGCCTTTGATTTGGCCTCTAATTTGGAATCCATTTAACAAAAATACAGTACAATTAATATTATCCTTGCGTAGCTGATTAAGAACCTGATCCTGAATATTGATTGCTGATTTCATTATAATCCTCCTCTTTTATCTCTATCATTATGTATTCGATTTTATTTTCAGCTTTCCTTCAATATGAGCAGAAATTTCAGCGAATTTTTTTTCAAACTCATGAGGGTCGGCTGTACCGGACATATCAAACCATTCCACATTCATCTTGTTTCGAAACCATGTTAGCTGCCTTTTTGCATATCTTCTTGAATTTTGCTTCAGATTTCCAACGGCATCCTCCAGTGATACACGTCCATTAAAGTATTCATACAGTTCTTTATATCCGATGGCCTGTATGGACTGGCAATCCTTTAATCCCAGATCATACAGGGCTCTCACCTCTTCAAGCAAGCCTTCCTTCATCATGATCTCAACCCGGAGATTGATGCGTTCATATAAGGTATCCCGGTCCATGGTCAACCCAATCAGCGCCGTATCATAAAGAAGTGCTGGATCCTGATTCTCCTGATACTGAGACATCGTTTTCCCTGTGCAATGGTAAATTTCCAATGCCCTGACCACTCTTCGAATGTTATTGGGGTGAATTTTTTCCGCACTTTCAGGGTCTATGGCCAAAAGCTCCTTGAAAAGGGCATCGTTCCCTTCCCTTTCGGCGCGTTCCTCCAAAGTTTTTCTGAATTCTTCATCTGAAGGGGCATCAGAAAATTGGTAATCATAAATAACGGATTGAATATACAATCCAGTGCCTCCAACGATCATTGGAAGTTTGCCTCTTGAAGTGATCTCTGTGATTTTGCTGCGGACCAGTTCCTGAAATTCAGCTGCCGAAAAGGGATCTTCAGGATTTTTGATGTCAATTAGATGATGCGGAATTCCTTCCATTTCTTCTTCTTTAATTTTCGCCGTGCCGATATCCATGCTTTTATATATTTGCATAGAATCTCCGCTGATGATCTCAGCATTAAAACTTTTCGCCAGAAGAATGCTTAATTTTGTTTTTCCTACAGCTGTAGGGCCAATCAGCACTGCAAGCTTTTCTTTTTCACTCATCTGTTCACTGCCTTTACTGCCATTCTAATTATTATCCTACCATATAGCAGGAAAATTTTTCAGGTATCATCTTACCATTCTTTTTATAAAAACAGAACATTTATGCATTATGAACAAGTTTCACCTTTCCTATTCGACAAGTTTCCTAAAATTTTCTTATAAAATTACATTTTATTAACGATTCCATAACAAACAAAGGGTAACCCCCAAAATCATGTTAATTTATTAGAAGGTTATATTGTTACAATATAAATTTGAAATTGGGTGAAGAATTCATGTTAAATACATCTGAAATTGGAATTGACTTAGGAACTGCTAATATACTTGTATACAGCAAAACAAAAGGCATCATCCTTAATGAACCTTCTGTAGTAGCAATTGATACAGAAACGAAAAAAGTGTTAGCTGTTGGTAAAGAAGCAAAGGAAATGATCGGGAAAACACCAGGCCGCATCGTTGCCATCCGTCCGCTCAAAGACGGGGTTATTGCCGATTATGACACCACTACTGAAATGCTTCGCCAGGTTATGCGAAAAGCATCGAAAAAAGTAGGATTTGCAATCAGAAAGCCGAATGTCGTTGTTTGTACGCCATCTGGTTCGACAAGTGTTGAAAGAAGAGCCATCCATGATGCTGTCCGCAATGCGGGGGCGAAGAAAGTACATCTGATCGAAGAGCCTGTGGCAGCAGCAATTGGTTCAGGCATGCCTGTCGATGAGCCTGTCGCGAACGTGGTTGTTGACATTGGCGGGGGCTCAACAGAAGTAGCCATCATCTCTTTCGGCGGAGTGGTAGCCTGCAATTCCATCCGGATTGGCGGCGACAGACTTGACGATGATATTATTCAATATGTACGTAAAGAATACAACGTTCTGATCGGAGAGAGAACAGCCGAACATATTAAAATGGAAATCGGCTACGCGCTGGTTGACCATGAAGAACTGACAATGGAAGTGCGCGGCCGCGACCTTGTTACCGGCCTGCCTAAGACGATTACTCTAACTTCCTATGAAATCCGTGATGCAATCAAAGAATCATTGCTTCACATTCTTGAAGCAATCCGCGCAACATTAGAAGACAGTCCGGCTGAACTCAGCGGAGACATCGTAGACCGCGGTGTGATCCTTTCCGGCGGCGGTGCCCTTTTAAACGGCATGCAGGAATGGCTTTCACAGGAAATTGTAGTCCCTGTACACCTTGCACCAAGCCCGCTTGAATCTGTAGCGGTTGGAACAGGAAAAGCCCTGCAATTTATTGATAAGCTGCATACGGCAGTGAGATAAGCTATAAGAAAAGCATCCATTCCGCGAAATGGATGCTTTTTTGTTTTGTATATTGTCCTTTTGAGCGAAATAAAGTTTTATGAGCGAAAAAAGAAAAAATTATGGACCAAACACCACTTAGTTTACATAATAGAATTATCGTCGTCTATGAATAAAAAAACGCCGAACCACTCTGGTTCAGCGTCGTTCTTTTCTACATTACCCTCTTAAACATTTTCTCCATCTCATAAGTGGAGTAATGTATGATGATCGGCCGTCCATGCGGGCATGTGAACGGATCGGAAGACCTCCGCAATTCATCAAGCAGCGCCTGGATTTCATCATTGCGGAGATGGTGATTCGCTTTAATGGAAGCTTTACAGCTCATCATAATGGCAGCTTCCTCACGCAGCTTTTTAATATCGACTCTCTTCATGGCTAAGAGCTGTTCAATCATATCCTCAATAATTTCCTGTTCCTCGCCTTTAGGCAGCCATTGCGGATGAGAACGGACAATAAAGCTGTTATGTCCGAACTGCTCCAGAAATACCCCCACTTTTTCAAGCTCGCCTTTGTATTCATCAATTTTAATATAATCATCCGTTGAGTATTCAAATGTCAGCGGTATAAGCATTTCCTGCAATTCACTTTCAACCTGGCCGACTTTCTCCCTGAAATACTCGTACTTGATCCGCTCCTGGGCGGCGTGCTGATCAATGATATAAAGGCCCCGGTCATTTTGGGCAAAAATATATGTCCCATGCATTTGCCCAATCGGATAGAGCGGCGGCACCCGGGATGGCTCATCCACTGTGGCGGTCTCTGCCAAAAACTGTTCCAGTCCTGCAGCTCTCGGCTCTTCGGGCTGGAATATGTGCTGATCAGCTTCAGGCAATTCTTCAGCTGAGGGGCTTAAATCTATGAGAGGAGCATCCTGCAAATCAGGATATTCAGCTGCTGCCGGTTCACCTGGTAGACTTTGCGGGCTTTGCGGATCTGCCCCATTCGGGTACTGCCGGATAGCATCCTCCCTCGCTTCACGAACAAAAGAAGGCACATGCTCCCGATGCTCAGGCAAATGATCCAGTTCAAGAGCCGTCTGTTCTGACTTAGGCTTCATGGTCTTCGGCTGTGTAAATCCGGATGGGATCAGTTCCTCTTTTTTAAATGCAGCCTTCAAAGCATCTGATACAAGCTCATTCAATTCATGTTCCTTGCTTAAGCGTACCTCCATTTTCGACGGATGGACGTTCACATCGACAAGGAGCGGATCCATTTCAATGTTCAGGAGCACAATCGGGTAGCGGCCGATTGGCAGCAGAGTATGATACCCCTCCTGAATGGCTTTGGCCAAAGAATAATTCTTGATGAAGCGGCCGTTGATCATGGTAGAAATGTAGTTTCTTGATGCTCTTGTAATCTCCGGCATTGCTGCATATCCGCTGATTTTAAAATCAAGTGAGCTTGCTTCAATCCGAACCATCTTTTTCACAATATTGAGCCCATAAATAGCTGCAAGCACCTGCCGGACATCCCCGTTTCCGTTCGTCTGCAGGAGCTTTCGCTCATTATGGATCAGGCGGATGGCGACCTCCGGATGGGCGAGCGCCAGCCTGTTAACCACATCTGTAATATTGCCAAGTTCTGTGTGAATCGTCTTCATATACTTAAGCCTTGCCGGCGTGTTGAAAAATAAATCCGTCACTGTCAGGTCAGTCCCTTTTCTGCCGGGTGCCTTTTCCATCACTTCCACTTTTCCGCCTTCTATGACAACACGTGTGCCGTCATCCCCAGTTGAGGTTTTCATTTCAATCCTCGATACCGACGCAATACTTGGCAATGCCTCGCCGCGGAATCCGAGCGTGCGGATGCGGAAAAGGTCATTTTCGTCTTTAATTTTACTGGTGGCATGGCGATGAAAGGCATTCAGGACATCATCTTCCTCAATGCCATCGCCATTATCGATAATGCGGATTTTGGCCAGGCCGGCTTCTTCCGCTTCAATTTCAATAATAGTACTTCCGGCATCGATCGAATTCTCCATCAATTCTTTTACCACCGATGCTGGCCGCTCCACCACCTCGCCGGCAGCAATTTTATTAGAAAGCGCATCATCCAGCTGAATGATTTTCCCCATCTCGTCACCCCCTGTTTATTGATTCTTCAATTTTCTGTGCAGTTCATATAATGTATTTAATGCCTGCATTGGCGTCATATCAAGGATATCGAGCGCTTTGACTTTATCAATAATCTTTTTTTCCTTAGAGCTTATTGAAGGTTTCTTCACATCTTCAGAATCCTCAAAGAAAGATAATTGGGCAGCAGGCTCTGCCATTTTTTCTGCGGCAGGAATCTCTTTTTTCACAGGAGCGGGATCGTTCGATTCCAGTCCCGTTAAAATTTCATTTGCCCTTACAATTAGTTCATTAGGGAGCTCTGCAAGCTGGGCAACATGGATTCCGTAACTCTTATCTGCCGCTCCTTCCTTAATTTTATGAAGGAACACAACCCGTCCATTTTGCTCGACTGCGCTGACATGGATGTTTTTCACCTTCTGCAGTTCTTCTTCAAGCACCGTCAATTCATGATAGTGCGTGGAAAATAAAGTCTTCGCACCAATCCGGTTGTGAATATACTCAATGATTGCCTGCGCCAATGCCATCCCATCATAGGTGGATGTTCCGCGCCCGATTTCATCGAACAGAATCAAACTGTTTTGAGTGGCATTCACAATAGCATTTCGCGCTTCAAGCATCTCGACCATGAATGTACTCTGGCCGGAAATAAGGTCATCGGCGGCTCCGATTCTCGTAAATACCTGGTCAAAAATCGGCAGCACGGCTTCAGAAGCAGGTACATAGCAGCCGATTTGGGCTAAAATCGCAGTCAGGGCGATTTGCCGCATATACGTACTTTTACCGGACATATTCGGCCCTGTAATCAGCAGCACTTCCCGGTCCGCATCCATATAACAGTCATTCGGCACATATTCTTGTGCGTTCAGCACTTTTTCAACGACTGGATGGCGGCCGTCTTTGATATAAACCCGTCTTTCATTTGAAAAACTTGGCTTTATATAATGCCTTTGCTCGCTGACAGCGGAGAAGCACTGAAGAACATCCAGCTCACTTACCGTTTTCGCCAGCTTTTGCAATCTCGGAATAAATTCTTTTACATGTTCGCGGACATTCGTAAATAATTCATACTCGAGCTCCACACACTTTTCCTGTGCTTCCAGTATGAGTGATTCTTTTTCCTTTAATTCAGGCGTAATAAATCGTTCGGCATTGGTCAGGGTCTGTTTGCGCTCATATTGCCCTTCTTTTAGAAGATGAAGGTTAGCGCGAGTAACTTCAATATAATAGCCAAACACACGGTTAAAACCGATTTTCAATGATTTAATGCCTGTTTTTTCACGTTCCTGCTTCTCAAGCTGGGCAATCCAGGTTTTCCCGTTGCGGCTGGCATCACGGTATTTATCCAGCTCTTCATGATAGCCGTCCTGAATGATGTTTCCATCCTTCAATGACAGCGGCGGATTTTCCATTATCGCGCTTTCCAAAGTATCCGTGACTTCTTCACACGCATCCAGGCGCTCAGCAAGCCTCACTGCTTCCTCATTCGGCAGATTTGAGACCATTTCTTTTAGAACAGGTATCTGCTGAAGAGATTTCTTAAGCTGCACAAGGTCGCGGGCATTTACATTTCCAAACGCCACTCTTCCTGCAAGGCGTTCCAGATCATAGACTTCCTTCAGTTTTTCTCGGATTTCTTCCCGTTCAAAGAAAGAGTGAATAAGCGTTTCAACCAGCGAATGGCGGCGTTTGATTTCCTGTTCATCAATAAGCGGCCTGTCGATCCATTGCTTTAAAAGCCTGCCGCCCATGGCAGTCTTCGTTTCATCCAGGAGCCATAACAGCGAGCCCTTCTTGCCTTTGCTGCGGATGGTTTCTGTCAGCTCAAGATTCTTTTTAGAAAAATAATCGATTTTCATGTATTGATTAATCTGATAAGTAGCCACCTTTTGAAGGTGATCCAGGCTCCTCTTCTGCGTACGGTACAGGTAATTAATCAGTCTGCAAGAAGTTGTCCTGAGCTTGTCCTGATTTAAATCAGCCAGAAGTCCCTCGAAAGAGTCCCGGACTCCGCAATCATCCTCGAATGAAATCGCCATGACGGAGCGTTCTTTCATTCTCCTCTGCCATTCTCCATCAAAGTCGGAAGAGATGACTACTTCCTTTGCACCTGACATAGACAGCTCGTTTAAGACCTCATCAAACCCGCTGCTTAACATCGTTACCTTCGTCTCACCTGTTGATAAATCATTGGTGGCAAATCCAAAGGTTTCATCTTCAAAGACCGAAATCGATGCAATATAGTTGTTTTCTTTTTCCTGAAGGCCTTTGCCTTCCATCATTGTTCCAGGTGTGATAAGCTGAACGACTTCCCGCTTCACAACTCCTTTTGCCTGTTTCGGATCTTCTGTTTGCTCGCAGATTGCGACTTTGTATCCTTTTTCAATCAATTGTTCAATATAAACCGGTGCTGAATGATACGGCACCCCGCACATGGGAATCCTTTCTTCCGTGCCTCCCTCGCGGCTGGTTAATGTGATTTCAAGCTCCTGTGATGCTTTAAGTGCATCATCGAAAAACATTTCGTAAAAGTCTCCAAGGCGAAAAAATAAAAAGGCATCCTGATATTCTGCCTTTACCCTTAAATATTGCTGTATCATAGGCGTGTATGCTGCTGCCATAACTTCCTCCAACGATCCATAATCTATTATTTTATAATCCTGTTTTAGAGATTTCCTCTAAAAACGTCTTTTTCATTATATCATAGATTATCGGCTGACTCAGAGGTGCAATATTTGCCTTGGCTATTCTCTTATATTGATAGGCTTATATATTATGCCGTTGATTTCAGCACGGGACACTTGCTTTCCGCGGGTAGGTTCCCGAGCCTCCTTGGCTTTGCCTGCGGGGTCTTTCACTTCCCTCTCCTCCCGCTTGAGTCAAATATCCTCCGCTGCGATCAAAGCAGTGGTTAAACTATACTTGCGTTTAATGAGCAGTAGAAAGTCTTGCCACAAAAAAAACAGCAGCCCCCAAATGGAGAGCTGCCAGGATTTCTTAGTTATTTATGTATTTTTCAAACACATATCCGAAGTCTTTCACATTATATTTCTTGCGGCTGTTCATCAGCCAGTTGAAGGCTGTTTCATTTAGTACACGGAAATTGTCCACCACATTGGCGTCCTGATTGGACACTGAACGTCCAAGAGTGCTTGATGCCAAATTCAGGCTTTTTTCAGCATACTCCATGGACACTTCATTTTCGCGGCAGATTTCGGAAATGCGGATCAGTGCTTTATATAAATCTTTCAATTCTTCGATATGCTTTTTATGTACGTCAATAGAGAATGCCTGAGATCCAATCACGAATTTGATTTCCACATCCAAATCGACTGTACCAGCTGTTTCCAGCATCACATTTGAAATGCTGTATTCGCGGTAGCTGTAGCGCTTTAGAGTTCGTTTTTTGCTGACAGCACTTGTACCATCCAGATGAATTAGCGCCTTATTCGTAAAGCAGTATTCATCCGATTTGGACTTAATCAGGAAGTAAATTTTCTCATTATCTTCGTGAAGGACGTAATCGTCAGCATCAACTTTGTCATAGTCAGCCGGCTGGATGACGCTTCCCACATCGCTTAATCCCAGCACATCAGAGGCAACCTTTTTAAACATAACCCCTCAACCTTTCTGCATTCATTTTACTACTTTGCTATTTTAACATATTTAGGAAAACGATGGCTTATTCAATTAAAAATTTACGCTGGAAAAGCTCCCGGCAAACCGGAAGCTTCATATTCCTGGCGTATTCATTAATACAATCGGCCATCCATCTGGATCTTCTATTGTCACTCCGCCTCTGCCCCAATATGGATTTTCCGGTTCTGTTTCCATATACCCATAAGCAGCAAGCCTTTCGGCAATGTTATCACGCTCCAGGCGGTCTCCCACATAAAAAACTAATAGATGCTCCTTTGTCGGCTGCGGAAGCTCCATTTTTTCCTTAGATTGAGTAAATTCAAGATGGTATTGGCTATCAGGCAGACCAATCATAATACCATCATAGCCTTCATGATTCCAAAACTCGCCAACTCTCTTCAGACCCAGTCCTTTTTCATAAAAGGAAATGAGTTTATCAAGCTGGTTTGTCGGACGTGCAATGCGAAATTGCACAGCCGGGATGCTCCCTTCCCATTCCTTCCTCACAATCACTTCATAAGGATATTCCTGATGCTGAAACATAACATCCCTTGGTCCTGATGCAAATACTTTAATTGGTGAAATAACGGAAGCCCTTTCTGTTGGATACCAGTTCCGCCCTTCCTTTACAAGCACAAAAACCCCTTTCCTGTCTCCGTAAAAAGCAAACGTCTCACTGGAATCCATCTGTTCATTGTACAGATACTGATCTAATTCCTGCTCCATTGCAGCTACATCATTGACTGGCAAGCCAACTTCCCCAACATCATGCCAGCGGAGACCATCCTTTTTCACACCATCCAAAGGCCGCTCGAGCATCTCCATAATATTTCCGTCCGGATCGATAAAATATGCCTGCTTTCCTTTCCAAAACATACTGTACTCGCCGCTCTCATTTGGCAGCAGCACACTTTCAGCACCTAATTTCTGATACATATGTTCAAAGTATTCAGCATTAGTCCGGAAACACACATGATAAAAGGGGATTGCTGCATCTTTCTCAAAAAGAATCTTTGTTGAACCGGCCATAATCGTAAAATAACTCTGAGTCTCCGTCAACAGTTCCATCTCCAGCACATTTGTATAAAATTCTTTCATCCTGTCTAAATCATGGCACTTCAAATTCAATTGAAATATTTTCATCCTCGCCTCTCCCCTTTACATCTTATACCTCCATTCTAAGGTAAGGCTCTGCAGATGCATTCAGACTAAAGGCGGAAGGTGCTGTCATTAATTCGCTTGAATTTGGCTGACATTATGAAAATATAAAAAGAAAAACTAGGAAGCAAAACCTCCTAGTTTGTCATTACTCTTCTTCAGTTCCCACCAAGAAATCCGGATTTAAATCCTCGAATTCTTCATCCTCCACATCAAGTCCCCAAGCGTCATCATCGCACTCGCACTTGTCTGGATGAACAGCTACACAAACTTTTGTTTCGCCGATCACCTCGACCATGAACTCTCTTTCCACAGTGACGATGATTTTGTTGCCATTTGGAGAAATGACTGCTTCACAGCAGCTCGGCTGCTGCAGAACACGGGCGATGACATCATGATCATCCAAACAGTCCGGATCACGGTACTTCAATTTAATGACATCTTTATACTCAACCCGTTCGGTAACAACTTCGGTTTTTGTATTATTGTTGAAAGAGTACCAAACGTTAATGTCATAATGGCCGCAGATTTCCACTGTTTTTCCAGCTTTTTTCGCCTCGTACGTATGGTTTATGATCCAGCAGCCAAGTATGCTTGACGGATGGTGTGACGGGCAGATCGTATGATTGGACTGTGTGAATTTACGTCCTTTCGCAACGACCGCTTTCGTTATAATCTCTCTGTAATCTCCCATTGCGAGCGAACCCTCCTCATTCATTTTCAATTCATCCTATGCGGGATATTAGACTAGTGTGCGATAATTTTTATGAATGTTAGGCAAAAGTATTGGCATGATTTATAGTATGCCGGGAGCGGGCGAATGTTCCGGTCTGAACAAATCCAGCAGGAGAATTCTCTATATAAATAAGGAAACTGCCTGCCTATGGTAAGGACTTAAAACTCACTAATAGGTATGTAATTGAAAAATGCACGTTTGTCCTACTGCATTTGCGGAGACAGCTTGGCTCTTGAATCAATATAATAAACTATCGATAAGGAGGTGAACAGGAATGGCAGACAAGGAGAACTCCAACTATAAAGTTTCAATCAATGGCAAAGAGATGACAGGGGAAGAAGCAAAACAATATGCAGAAGAAATGGTGGCCAAGTTTACGGAAACATTGGGCGGATTCTATACAAAAGGATTAGAAAAAATTCAGTCTGAAGAGTTAAAAGGAAATCTTATGGAATCTCTTAAGCCGTTGAGAAACTTAGAAGGGCTCTTCACAAAAAATTCCTCCGGGATCGGGAATATGATTCCTGCATTAAAAAATCTGCTGCCTGTTGTGGAAACATCCGAGGATTATAAACAGGTGAAACTATCTGTAAACGGTAAGAAACTTCTGGATCTGGATCTTTCAGACATGATGAAGAAAGACTCATAATCTGGAAAACAGCCACTTCAATCAATTGAAGGAGGTGAAAAAATATGCTATCAAGATGCTATGATGATTACGAAAAAGACAATGGCGTATTGCCGAGCGGCGGAGCAGTAAATGGAGCAGACAGCGGCAATGAAGCGGAAGCTTTTACTTTCGCTGCACAAGCAAACCTTCCTCAAACAAACCTAAACGGCCAATTGCCGATTTCTGGTGGAGGATTTGCTGTTAACGCTGCACTGATCAACATTCCAATTCTTTCAGCCCAATACAATATTGCAAATGGAGGAGACTCCACAGCCATTTCTGTGAACACTACAACTCAGCAGCAAAGCAACAAAGCGTAATTAAAGATAAAGCAATTCTTTCTATGCAGAGTCTAAAAATGTCCAAAAAGAAGGGAGGGAGTACCATGCTAAGTCAAAATATGCAAAAGCTGGATCTGGATCCGGAAGTCCTCAAGCAGCTGGGTATTCCAAAGGAGTTTATTGATATGGCTGCAGAAGCCGGAATACCGTCGATTAATAACCATGCTGCCGGCGGAAAGGGCGGACGGGCCATCAATCTCACATATGTGGATAATTACTCGACATTGCTTCTTGTGTATACTTTTCTCCTCAACTTTTTGGACAAAAAATCTGATGATGCAGGGACTAAAATGCTGAATCAATCCCTGCTGTCAACGTTAAATGCAGCAATCATCGAACAGCAGGAGTACAGAAAAGAATTTTTAAAGGCAGTAGAACTATTGCGAAACCAATAAAAGGCCCCCCACAACCCATGGCCAATACCAATTCCTCCCTTAAATATAGAACGTAAAAACACCCTGCACCAATTGGTGCAGGGTGTTTCACTATCTGTTTATTAATGTGTACAGCTGCTGTTGCTGATTTTTGATCCTGTTTCGCCGCTCAGGAGATTTCCGCCTGTAGAAGTAATGACTTCGTCTGTTACAGTGTTGGAAATCGTATTAGCCACAATCTGCAGCAATTCATTAACATCCACCTGGGATTGCTTGAATTCCTGAACAACCGGGATTTCATCCAGCTGCTGTTCCAATTGGGCAATTTTTTCTTCCGTTTTCTTTAATGCTTCAGCTTTACCATAGTGCTGAAGATTCACAGCCTGCTTTTGCAAGCCTTTGATTGTTGTAATGGTAGCACTAACCTTATCGTTTTCATTAATCTGTGCTTCAGCACGCTTGAAGAAATCCACTTCTTCTGTCTCTGCAATCATGCGTGCCAATTCCTTAGCACGTTCTACAATCTCATCTTTTGTGTATTTAGCCATTACTGCTTCACCTCAACCGCGTCTAGTTCTTCTACCATTTCTCCGTTTAGGGACCAAGTCTTCGCATCAGTTACTTTGACATTCACAATTTTGCCGATCGCTGTTTTCGGTCCCTTAAAGTTTACCAGCTTGTTCTTTCTTGTGTACCCTGCAAGAATTTCAGGATTGTTCTTGCTTTCCCCTTCCACAAGAACTTCGACAGTCTGGCCTTTATATTTTTTCATTGCTTCTGCCGATAATTCATTAACAACTGCATTCAGGCGCTGAAGACGTTCTTTCTTCACTTCCATTGGCACATTATCCACCATTTTGGCCGCTGGTGTGCCTTCACGAGGTGAGTAAATGAATGTATAAGCAGCTTCAAAGCCTACCTCCCGATACAGGGATATTGTTTCTTCGAATTGCTCTTCTGTCTCATTAGGATAGCCGACGATGATATCAGTTGTGAAAGTAGCCTCTGGAATAGCCGCTTTAATCTTGCGAACAAGTTCCAAGTATTGTTCCCTTGTATATTTACGGGCCATGATTTTCAGTACATCTGTTGAACCCGATTGAACTGGAAGGTGAATATGCTCTACCAGATTGCCGCCTTTGGCCAGCACTTCAATCAGATGATCATCAAAGTCGCGCGGATGACTTGTTGTAAAGCGGACTCGCGGAATGTCTATTTTGCGCATTTCATCCATTAAATCGCCAAGACCGTAATTCATATCCTCAAAGTCTTTTCCATACGCGTTTACGTTTTGCCCAAGCAGGGTAATTTCCTGGTAGCCCTGTGCCGCTAACTGGCGCACTTCCTGAATGATATCCTCAGGACGTCTGCTCCGCTCTTTTCCTCGTGTATAAGGTACGATGCAGTACGTACAGAACTTATCACAGCCATACATAATGTTGACCCATGCTTTAATATTGCCGCGGCGCACTTTTGGAAGGTTTTCAATAACATCCCCTTCCTTAGACCATACTTCTATAACCATTTCCTTCGACATATACGCTTCTTGAAGAATGTTAGGAAGACGGTGGATGTTGTGTGTTCCAAATATCATATCTACCTGGTTATATGTTTTAAGAATCTTGTTAACAACAGATTCTTCCTGTGACATACATCCGCAGACACCAATTAGAAGATCGGGATTTTCCTTTTTTAAATGTTTAAGATGGCCAAGTTCGCCAAATACTTTATTCTCCGCATTTTCACGGATGGCACATGTATTAAGCAAAATGACATTTGCATCTTCCACTGATTCTGTATGCTCATAGCCAAGACCAAGGAAAATACCAGCCATAACTTCGGTATCATGCTCATTCATCTGGCAGCCGTAAGTGCGGATATAGAATTTGCGGCCATTCCCCATTCCATGAAATTCTTCTGGAATGTTAAAGTCTTTATGATATTTCACTTCTTCTTTACCGCGTTTTTTCGCTTCCTTTAAGGAAGGTGCAGTATAAACAGTTTCAAAGTATTTGCTGTAATCCTTGACGGATTTTTTGTCCGAAGGATTTGCTGTTTGCACTTGCTGGCTTTCTAAACGCTGTTTTTCGTTCATCATGTATCCCCTTTCTCTTTCTCCTGAGCAGCATCTATCATTTAAACTCATTTTTCAGCTATTATTGGTGTGCATTTTATATATGTGCACATTATTATAGTATAAGGCTTTCTTATAGTTAAAACAATAGAAAACCGCACTCAGCCTCTTATCAGCAGCTATTACTTGTATGTACGTTCTGGTAAAGTTTTAACCCTTCACAACCACTAATACTAGACTAAAATTAACATTTTGTGTGTGATAAGTGTCACATTATATTCAATCTCCCTAAGCTTCGTCTCTGGTGGAATGCTTTCCCCATTTTGCAGATTTTTATCCCGGATTACTCTAAACTTTCCCTATTTTTCTGATTGCTACTTCAATCCTGCTTTCATATCCCCAGTTTTTACATATTATTCGCCAAATTCACAATAGCCGTATCTGCCTCAAAAAAAGAAGCCCGGGAGCCCCGAGCTTCTTTCCATTACATAAATTCAGCTGCAAGTTTATCAAAGTGAGCTTGATCTAGTTCAAGATCTGCTTGTGATAAAGGAGTTTCAGAGTAACCTGAAAGCAATTCCTGATAAGACTTCCGCTCTGTGTCCTGATAGATTAATCCAGTTACAAGGCCGCTGTGCTTCATAAGAGTCTGCATGGCCATTTCACGGCTTGAATTATCATAGCCTTCCACATCGCTAAGCTTTGTCAGATTTTCTTTAAACCAGTCATATGTGTTTACTTTATTGTATGTAACACATGGGCTGAACACATTAATTAAAGAGAAGCCATCATGCTTAATGCCAGCTTCGATTAACGCAGTCAGATCTTTAAGGTCAGTTGAGAAGCTTTGTGCCACGAAAGTCGCACCAGCAGTTAATGCCATTTCCATTGGAGAAATCGCCTGCTCAATAGAACCTTGAGGAGTGGACTTAGTTTTGAAGCCAGCCGCAGAACGCGGTGAAGTCTGTCCTTTTGTTAAACCATAGATTTGGTTATCCATGACGATATAAGTGATGTTCACATTACGGCGGATCGCATGGATCGTATGGCCCATACCGATCGCGAATCCATCTCCGTCACCACCGGATGCGATAACTGTTAAATCGCGGTTTGCCATTTTCACACCCTGGGCGATTGGAAGTGAACGCCCATGAATGCCGTGGAAACCGTAAGAATTGATATAGCCGGAAATACGTCCGGAACATCCGATGCCTGATACAACAGCTAAGTTCTCAGGCTCTAAACCAACATTTGCTGCCGCACGCTGAATCGCAGCCTGCACGGAGAAGTCTCCACAACCTGGGCACCAGTTTGGTTTTACATTATTACGAAAATCTTTAAATGTGGCCATTTAGAACAACTCCTTGCATTTTGTGTGAATTTCATGCGGCAAGAATGGATTTCCGTCGTACTTTAATAGCTTATGTACTTTCTCAGCATGTCCGACGTTCATCTTCATGATGTTCGCTAATTGTCCTGTAGCGTTGTTTTCAACTACAGCGATTTTCTTAGCTGATTTCACAAGCGGCAATAACTCATCAGTTGGGAAAGGATGAATCAGGCGAACTTGTGCATGGTTCACTTTAATACCGTCCTGTTCCAGTCTGCTCATTGACTCCTCAATTGCACCGCGTGTTGAGTTGAAGCCGACAATCAGCAAGTCTGCTTCTTCATGAGGAGCATGCTTGTGAACAGGTGTATTGAATTTAATATTTTCAATCTTGCGGAAACGCTTATCCATTTGCGCATTCCGGTTTGCAGCTGATTCTGAAGGTTTTCCAGTTTCATCATGTTCCACACCTGTCACATGGTGAATTCCGTTCTTCATACCTGGGATTACGCGAGGTGAAACTCCATCTTCTGTAACCTCAAAGCGCTTGAAGTAGCCTTTGTTTTCAATTTCAGGAAGATCTTCTGTAACAAGCTTTCCACGGCGGATTTCCACTTTGCTGAAATCAAGCGGCTCCACTGTCTGCTTTCCAAGGGAAAGCTGCAAATCTGAGAGAACAATAACCGGGCACTGATATTCTTCCGCAAGGTTGAAAGCTTCAGCCGTATCATAGAATGCTTCCTGTACCGTACTTGGAGCAAGCACGATTTTTGGAATTTCGCCATGAGTTCCGTAAATCATTGCCATTAAGTCAGATTGCTCCTGCTTTGTCGGAAGTCCTGTAGAAGGGCCGCCACGCTGCGTATCAACGATAACAAGCGGTGTTTCAGTAATCCCTGAAAGGCCTATCGCTTCCATTTTAAGGGAAAGTCCCGGACCAGCAGATGCTGTAAGTGAGCGGACACCTGCGTAGTTTGCACCTATTGCCATAGTAACTGCGGCAATTTCATCTTCTGTCTGGATGACAGATCCGCCAAGTGCCGGAAGCTTTTTAATCAGATATTCCATGATTTCGGATGCAGGTGTTATTGGGTAAGCGGCCATGAAGCGGCATCCGCCTGCCAGCGCACCAAGAGCGATTGCATCGTTTCCGATCATGAATAAACGCTTCAGCCCGTCAGCTTTTTCAAGCTCCATTAATTCCACATCATCACTAAGCTTTTCTTTCATGAAATCAAAGCCAGCCTGAATGGCTTCCATGTTCTTATCGACAACCTGCTGTCCTTTTCGCCCAAAAATCTCTTGAACTACTTCTTCAAATACTTTAATATCTAAATTTAGAACCGCACATGTCGCACCAACAGCAACCATGTTTTTCATCAGGGATGTTCCAAGCTCTGTAGCAATCTCTGTAAAAGGGACTGCAAACAAAGCTGCATTCGTATCTTCTGGCTGTTTAGGATCAAACTTTGCATCTGCAATCATGATCCCTTTATCGTGTAGTTCTTTGTAGTTTAAATCGATTGTTTCCTGGTCAAAAGCTACCAGAATATCTAAATCGTCCGAAATAGAACGAATTTGTGACGTGCTGACGCGAATCTTGTTGTTCGTGTGCCCGCCCTTAATACGTGATGAAAAGTGGCGGTAACCGTACAGGTAGTAGCCTAAACGATTTAGCGCAATGGAAAAAATCTCCCCGGTACTTTCAATACCTTCCCCTTGCTGTCCTCCAACTTTCCATGAAAGTTGATTGATCATGTCTTACACCCCTTTAGATACGTTAAGAAATTATGTAAAAACGTTTATTTAATATAAGTGTAGTACTTGTCCAGTCAAACCGGTCATTCAACATGCCTTTAAGGCTATATTTTTGGAAGATGGATGGGTACTAAACGCTTTCAATTCTAGACCTATGCGTCTAAAAAAGCAACCCTTTCTGAATATTTATTGGCTAAAAGATGAATATTTTTTTATTTTTTGAAAAATACTAAAAAGATCATTCTATTTTGGATTCAATAGGTCTCTAACAACCCTTGATATACAGTTTTTTCACCATTTTCACCTTGGAAATCTGCTATAAAAATTCCGAAATAGAAAATTTTCAGCTTGTATATCAGAATAATATTTTATTAGTTCATTTATCAGGCTGTCGTATTTTCTTGCATCCTCCAAACCTGTAACTCTTCCATCGGTGCCGTCAAAATCCGAACCAAATCCAACATGATTTTCTCCTCCAAGTGAACAAACATGTTCAAGATGTCTTAGGATATCAGTAATTGTGGCTGATTGTTTTCCTGATAAAAACTCCGTCACAAATGTAATGCCCATAACACTGTCCCGGTCAATCAGGGCTTCAATCTGTTCGTTTGATAAATTGCGGGGATTTGGGCACAGCGAATAGCAGTTCGAGTGAGAGGCAAAAGGATAATCCGCCCATTCCATCACATCCCAGAACCCGCGTTCAGAGAGATGGGATACATCGCACCATGCTTTGCTGGCATTTAATTCATAAACCACTTGTTTGCCAAACGAGGAAAGCCCTGCCCCCCTCTCTTCAAGCACTCCATCAGCAGCACAGTTTGCATAATTCCAGGTCAGTCCCACTGAAGACACCCCCAGCCTGAGAAGCGTCTTTAATTTAAGCAGATCGCAGCCAACGGCATCACATCCCTCCAGTGTCAGCACTGCCCCTATTTCATCATCCTGCAGCAGGTCGATGTCCCGGCTGCTTCTAATGAGCTTTAATTGAGGGCTGGGCTTAAGCACTTTGTCGTAAAACAGATCGGCCATATATAGGGCCGCGTTGAACTTCATTTCCGGATGTACAGTTTCAGGAACATATATGGCAAAGCACTGAACTTTGAAACGGGAGGCCTGCAGACCTTCCATGTTTACCTGAAGACTTCCTGAATTTTTAAAATCAACCTCTCTGTTCAAAAACATTTTATATAGGACATCACAATGTGCATCAAATATTTTCACGCTGTCTTCCTCCCTTTTTCTGTATAGCTTCATCTTATTAAAAAAAGAACCTGTTTGCCTATGATGCAAACAGGTTTTAATATTTTTTCACGAATTTATATTTTGCTGACTTATGCATATGACAATGGATGATTTCCCATTCTGAAGCTTTTGGCTAACGCGGCTCCACAATCAGCTTAATGGCAGTCCGCTCTTCGCCGTCAATCAGAATATCCGTGAATGCAGGGATACAAATTAAATCCACTCCGCTAGGCGCTACGAATCCTCTTGCGATCGCTACTGCCTTAACAGCCTGGTTCAATGCACCCGCACCAATTGCCTGGATTTCTGCATTTCCTCTTTCGCGAAGAACTCCAGCAAGCGCACCAGCTACAGAATTAGGATTAGATTTTGCTGAAACTTTTAATATTTCCATTCCTAGCTCCTCCTCGTTTTACCCCTCCTGTATGCATTGCTCAAAGCGCTGATTCGCCTTCTGCAAAGGCCGAATGCCTTCAGAGAGGCAATTACTTTCCGTTCATGTCATACTGCTTTGATGGAATTTAGCACCAGGTCTATATATCATTCCATTGCTACTATATTCAGCTTGGAATTCACATATTCCGGCTTGGACAAAAAAAGCAGGGTTTCAGGCTGATTTTCATGAAAAAAACTAAAAACTGCATTCGGACATCCGAATGCAGTTTTTTATCTGTTTATGTGTAAAAAGGGTGGTCATCGTTAATTAAGATCCGGTCAATTTTTTTTGCGAGCCCCGTTTTTGGGTTCAGCTCAATGAATGCTGCACTTAATTGGGTCCTGCCTTCTTTCGGAACCTCAAATCGAACCGGTAATCCAGTCAAAAACCTTTTGATCACAGCTTCTTTTTCAACACCAAGGATACCGTCATAAGGGCCTGTCATTCCTACATCAGACATAAAAGCTGTCCCGCCAGGCAAAACACGGTTATCGGCTGTCTGCACGTGCGTATGCGTACCTACTACTGCTGATACTTTTCCATCCAAATACCAGCCCATTGCCTGTTTTTCACTTGTTGCTTCCGCATGAAAATCAACAAAAATGAACGGAGTCCTTTCACGGGCTTCCTTTATCAGTTCATCCGCCTTTTGGAAAGGACAATCACTTGTATTCATAAAAGTCCTGCCCTGAAGGCTGATAACCGCTACTTCCTCTGTATTGAATTTTAAAAACACCATGCCTTTGCCAGGATTATTTGAAGGAAAATTGGCCGGACGGACCATGTATTTAGCGCGGTCAATGAATTCAAAAATCTCCCGGTTATCCCATGTATGATTACCGAGCGTTACCGCCTGAGCACCGGCCTCCAGAAATCCCCGGTATATCTTTTCTGTTATTCCCTTTCCCCCTGCTGCATTTTCCCCATTAATAATCGTGATATGCGGGCGGTATTTTTCTTTTAGCTTCGGTACATATTCAGTGATCATATCACGCCCCTGGGATCCCACTACATCTCCGACAAACAATATATTCATGTCATATCCCTTTCTGTTTTTAAAGATATATGTATGCTTTTCCAGTCTTTTTTATTAGTTTAACACAGTTTCCTGCATCAATATAAAGCACACCCCGAAAAAGAAATAAAGCGATGCATGTGCATCGCTTTATTTTGCATATTCAACGGCCCTCGTTTCACGGATAACCGTGACCTTGATGTGGCCCGGGTAATCAAGTTCCTCTTCAATCTTCTTACGGATATCCCTTGCCAAACGATGAGATTCAAGGTCATCAATTTGTTCAGGCTTAACCATAATGCGAATTTCCCGTCCTGCCTGAATGGCAAATGATTTTTCAACACCATCATAGGATTCTGAAATCTCTTCAAGCTTTTCCAGACGTCGAATATAATTCTCAAGAGTCTCTCTTCTTGCTCCAGGTCTTGCTGCTGATAAAGCATCAGCTGCAGCGACAAGCACGGCAATGATCGAAGTAGGCTCTGTGTCACCATGGTGGGAAGCAATACTGTTGATGACAACAGGATGCTCCTTATACTTAGTGGCAAGTTCCACACCGATTTCAACATGGCTTCCTTCCACCTCATGGTCGATTGCTTTTCCAATATCATGAAGCAATCCAGCACGGCGTGCCAATGTTTCGTCCTGTCCTAATTCGGCCGCCAGCAAACCTGAAAGCTGAGCCACTTCCATTGAATGCTTTAACACATTCTGACCGTAGCTTGTACGGAATTTTAAACGGCCAAGAATTTTGATTAAATCTGGATGCAGACCGTGAACACCAACCTCGAAAGTAGTTTGTTCACCAATTTCGCGGATGTGTTCATCCACTTCACGGCGGGCCTTATCAACCATCTCCTCAATCCGAGCTGGATGGATGCGTCCGTCCTGAACCAGTTTGTCTAAAGCTAAGCGTGCAGTCTCACGGCGAATCGGATCAAAACCGGATAAAATAACCGCTTCCGGCGTATCATCGATTATGAGATCAATTCCAGTCAGAGTTTCAAGAGTACGGATATTACGGCCTTCACGGCCAATAATGCGCCCTTTCATCTCATCATTTGGCAGGTTGACAACTGATACTGTAGTTTCTGCTACATGATCAGCTGCACATCTTTGGATAGCCAGTGACAAGATTTCCTTCGCTTTCTTATCTGCATCCTCTTTCGCTCTAGTCTCGCTCTCTTTTACCATAATAGCGACATCGTGAGCCACTTCCTGCTCCGTGCGCTCTAAAATGATGGACTTTGCCTCTTCACGAGTCAAGCCTGAGATGCGTTCCAGCTCAGCTTGCTGCTCTTTAATCATCTCGTCCACTTTGCTTTCCATCTCTTCAATATGCTGTTGTCTTTTGCTAAGAGAATCGTCCCTCTTTTCTAAAAGCGCTTCACGTTTATCTAACGTTTCATCTTTGCGATCAAGGTTCTCTTCTTTTTGCATTAAGCGATTTTCTTGTTTTTGCAGTTCATTTCTTCGATCACGAATTTCACTTTCCGCATCTGTGCGAAGCTTGTGAATTTCATCTTTCGCTTCAAGCAGGGCTTCTTTCTTCGTAGCCTCAGCTTCTCGCTTTGCGTCTTCCAAAATCTGCTCAGCAGCATCTTTAGCTCCTGCAATTTTTGCTTCGGCAATAGATTTGCGAACAAAATAGCCAACAATAGCACCGACGATTAGGCCAAGCAAAATGGAGATGATTGCTGTTACTAGATCCATCATTTCACCTCCTCTTGCTATGAACTTGTTTGTGTTACGTTTTTTAAAGTGTCGGCATGTACATTGTCCAATTCAACATACAGCACTAAGGCTTTTAAACGTTTCAATCTCAATAAAGCACTGGGCATCCATTTGAGGGCTGGCATAATATTAACGTATGAATAGCCAATGGAGCCTGGAGAAAGACAAAGTCTAACTCAGTAAGAATTTCTTTACATATAAAATGTAAAATATACATTTTTAATTGTAAAGCTGTGGAATTTCATTGTCAAGGGTTTGTCCTATAGGCTTTTCTTAATATTTCGATTGGTTTGAACACTTTTGATCATTTAGTCAATTCATTTTTTTATATCTTAAGATTACAACTGGTTACAATTAAGATTTTGTTTAGCGTCCGTTGAATATGGGTGTTGATTTCTGATGCATTCACTCAGCGGCCGAGGGCGGTCCGGGAGCCTCCTCAGCGCATTCGCGCCAACGGGATCTCCCGTTTACCGCACTCCCGCAGGACATCGAGTAAGCTCCTCTGTTAAACACCGCACGAAGAAAATGCGTTAGCATTTTCGAGGATCTCGCGCCTCCCACTACAATCAGCATGTACTAATTAAGTAATTTTTAGTTATCAAAACCCTTAAACCGATATTTCAAAGGATATTTTCAATACTACTGATGAACTGTCGTACCATGAGCTCAAATCCACATGTAACCTTCCCGTTTACATAATTTCATACCTATAAGAAAAGCAAAGCCGCCCGGGCTTTGCTTTTGCTTTGTATTAATCGATCAGCTCGAATTCTTCCTGCTCTTCGTCTCCGCTGATTACTTTATCTCCATCAAGTCCATAGTGTTCACGGATTTGTTTTTGGATAGTGAGGCGGATTTCAGGGTTTTCTTTTAGGAATACTTTGGCGTTTTCACGGCCTTGGCCAAGGCGCTCTTCATTGTATGAGTACCATGAGCCGCTCTTTTGGACAATATCCAGTTCAGAGCCAAGATCGATAATTTCGCCTTCCTTAGAGATTCCTTCACCGTACATGATATCTACTTCCGCCACTCTGAATGGAGGTGCGACTTTGTTTTTGACAACTTTGATCTTTGTCTTATTACCAACCATTTCATTGCCCTGCTTAAGAGTTTCTGCACGGCGCACTTCAAGACGGACAGAAGAGTAGAATTTCAAAGCGCGTCCGCCAGGAGTGGTTTCAGGGTTTCCGAACATAACTCCGACTTTTTCACGGATCTGGTTAATGAAAATCGCAATGGTTTTAGATTTGTTGATTGCGCCTGATAGTTTACGAAGTGCCTGGGACATAAGGCGGGCCTGCAAACCAACATGGGAATCACCCATTTCCCCTTCAATTTCAGCCTTTGGCACAAGGGCTGCAACAGAGTCAATTACCAGAATATCAACAGCTCCGCTTCGAACAAGTGCTTCTGCAATTTCAAGTGCCTGCTCTCCTGTATCCGGCTGGGAAAGTAAAAGCTCATCAATATTCACACCAAGATTTTGTGCATAAACAGGGTCTAGAGCATGTTCAGCATCGATAAAAGCAGCTTGTCCGCCGCTTGCCTGAACCTCTGCAATTGCATGCAGGGCTACAGTTGTTTTACCTGAGCTCTCAGGTCCATAAATTTCAATAATGCGTCCTCTTGGATAGCCCCCTACCCCAAGAGCTGCATCAAGGGCAAGGGATCCGCTTGGTGCAGTGGAAATTTTGCGGTCAGTCTGTTCACCAAGCTTCATAATAGAACCTTTACCAAATTGCTTTTCTATTTGTTTTAACGCCATTTCAAGAGCTGCTTGACGATCACTCACTAATAGTTCCTCCTTTTATATAGACGAATCTATCTTTTGATTAGATTCGTTTTGTCTCATCTCAAAACCTAACTCTACTATAAACCTTTTCAATGCATTTGTCGAGCAAAAAGTCGAACATCCATTCGATTTTTTTCACCTGGACATTTTGCCCGAAAATATCAATTCATGCTGTGGAAAATGTAATTTTCAGATGTGAATCAATAGAAGAAATGGCATTTCGATAAGAATTCTGTCTATTTTTCAGGCTATTAAAAAATCAGAACGCTTTTCAGGCGCTCTGACATTCTTTTAATGCTTTTATAAGAAAATGGCAGCCATATTTTACCGTACGGACACGGTTTGCCGCCCTGGTTCCCCCAAGGTTCAGCTTTTCAGTCTGGACAGGCTTACCTTTTATCCAGATGCCTATATATACGGTTCCCACCGGGTTGCCTTCCAGTTCGTCAGGACCAGCAACACCTGTGAAGCTGATTCCGATATCTGAGTTAGTCAGACTGGCGACATTCTCAGCAAGCTCTGCTGCACACTGAGCACTGACGACCCCGTAGTTATCAATCGTTTCTTTGCGAACTTTTAAAACCTCAGCCTTAACTTCGTTTGTATAGCAAACCACTCCGCCTTTTAGAAGACCGCCTGCTCCCGGAATGGATGTAAACTCCTGCTGAAACATGCCGCCTGTTAAACTCTCAGCAGCGGAAATAGTCATATTGTTTTCCTTGATCAGCTTGGTGAGCTCATGCATCAAGGAAGTGTCATCGTAGCCATAGAAGAATTCGCCGACACGGCCGAGGATTTTAGCTTCAGTTTCATCCATCAGCATCATTGCCGTGTTAGGCTGGCTATGCTTTGCCGTAAGCCTTAGCGTGACTTCTCCATCAGAGGCAAGCGGAGCAATTGTTGGATTACTCTGCGCATCGATAATATCTTCAATCTCAGTTTCAAGCATGGCTTCTCCAATCCCGAAAAAGTGCAATACCCGGGAAACAATCACATCATCTGTGCCCAGCTTGGATTGCAGGGCCGGAAAAGCATGTTTCAGGAACATAGGCTCCATTTCATTTGGAGGTCCCGGAAGTAGCATAAAAACATGCCCGCCATTATCGGAAATCATTCCAGGAGCCATTCCATGCTCGTTAGGAAGTACTTGTGCATCCTCAAGTACAAGTGCCTGTTTTTTATTATTCTCAGTCATCTCTCTGTTGGTCCGTTTAAAATACATCTGTATGGATTCAAGCGCCTGCTCATCCATGACAAGCTTTTTGCCTAGATGGCGGGCAATCGTTTCTTTCGTCAAATCATCCTTTGTCGGCCCCAGCCCGCCAGTGAAAACGATCAGATCTGATCGATCTTCCGCAATTTTGATCACAGACTTCAGGCGCTCAGGGTTATCGCCAACCACTGAATGGTAAAAAACATTAATGCCCAGTTCAGCAAGCTGCCGGGAAAGAAAGCGGGCATTTGTATTAACGATTTGTCCAAGTAAAAGCTCAGACCCGACAGCTATAATTTCTGCATTCATTCAAAAGCCCCTTTCTGGCTAAAAAAATTATTTTGAGTTAATGAAGGCCTGCTTGTTTTTTGCAAAATAGTCCCAGCCGGACCAGATGGTAAAGAACATCGCAACCCAAAGGGCAATCAGATCAAACGGAATTGAAACCATTTCAAAAATAATATTATGTAAAAGCAGTGAAGAAATGGCCACAATTTGAGCCCATGTTTTGATTTTGCCTAGCTGATTCGCTGCGACTACTTCTCCTTCCCCCGCCAGAACAAGCCTTAAACCTGTTACGGCAAATTCACGGCTAATGATAATAATCACAATCCAGGATGGAGCCAGCTTAAGATCAACAAGGACAATCAATGCTGCAGAGACAAGGAGCTTGTCTGCAAGCGGATCAAGAAACTTACCTAAATTTGTAACCAGATTGTATTTGCGGGCAAAATAGCCATCAACCCAATCGGTAACTGAAGCAATGATAAAGATAAGAGCTCCAATCAGGTGGGTTACCGGCATTTCCGCTCCAAGGAATTCTATATTTCCCCACGAAAAAGGAACAAGCATTACGAGCAGAAATACGGGTATCATCATGATACGTGACACTGTAATTTTATTTGGCAGATTCATGTTTTACCTCCAAGTATAGTAAATGAAGCTTCTTGCAGAAAAAGGTGTCAGACATTCGCTGCAAACCTTTTAATGATAATTTTTACATAAAAAGCGAAAATAGTCATCTAAAGAAGATGACTATTCGGTCTTCGGCGCGTACTTAATGGTTATATCCTGCTTGACGGATTGTGAAGGCGGCACCTTATACTCAATTTTTTCGCCGTTTACATAGATTTCAGTTTGAGTCGAATTTCCGACTACAATAGAAGCTTCCGTTTCCTTTGAAAAGTCTACCTTCTGGCTTTTCGTGCCATCAGCTGTCAGCATTCCCTGGTAGAAGGAATTTCCTTTGCCGTTTTTGATATTCACCCAAGTTTCTCCTGTAGACACAACTTCCAGTTCAAACTTGTCCGCATTTTTCAATTCATAAACCGTTCCATTTCCGCTGGATTGCACCACAGCAACCTCCTGCTTTGGCGCTTCCTCGGCTTCTTGATCCTTGGCAGTTTCCTCAGCAGAGTCTTTGTCAGCAGATTCTTCTTTCTCTCCTACTGATTCATCTTTATCATTTTCATCTTTTTTACTATCTGAAAGGTTTTCAGACTCTTCTATGACCGTCTGCCCATCTGTCCGATCAGATGGCTGCTCTTCATTATCCGCCTGATCTTTGGCACCCAGGAAATTATAAAGGACTGCGATGAGACCAATTATAAAGACACCAATAAGTACCTTTGGGAGAATATCGAATACCTTTGAAGTCCTGCCAGAAAGATCTTTTCTGGATTGAACACGGGATAGCTTTTCCGGAATATCATCATTCATCTGTGCCGGAATGTCATTTTTATACTGCTCGAAAATTTCTTCAGGCTCAATTCCCACCGCTTCAGCATACTGCTTTATAAATGCCCTGACATAAAACTTCCCGGGCATCATGCTATAATCGCCCTCTTCAATACCCATCAAATAGCGCTTTTGTATTTTTGTGACCTTTTGCAGATCGTCAAGGCTCATATCCTTAGCCAGCCGCGCTTCTTTTAAACGATTTCCTAGTTCTGTCAATTTACAACACCTTCCAACTTACTAAAAATCAAAGCCTCCAAAATCAGATTCTGAGAACATACTGTTTTTCTCTACTACATCATAAGTAATCTCTTCCTCAGGATCGTGTCGGAGCTCAATAATATAATCGAAATCATTAAGGGAGTATTCAGTGTTTTGCACAAAGATATCCGGATGCTCTACTACCTTTACTGCAGGAAGGCGCATAATTTCCCGCACAAGCTGCCAGTGACGTTCATTTGCACGTCGGGTTGAGACAATTCCGTCTATTATGAACAAATTGTTTTCATTATATTCATCCTCGATCAGCTGGTTACGTATCGTCTGCTTTAGCAGAGTGGATGAAACAAATAGCCATCGTTTGTTGGCACAAACACTTGAGGCCACAATGGATTCAGTTTTTCCAACCCTTGGCATTCCCCTGATCCCTATAAGCTTGTGCCCTTCCTGTTTAAATAATTCCGCCATGAAGTCGACTAATAAACCAAGCTCGTCCCTGACGAACCTGAACGTTTTCTTGTCGTCGGCATCCCTTTGAATGTATCTTCCATGGCGCACAGCAAGACGGTCTCTAAGTTTAGGCTCCCGGAGCTTAATCACTTTAATTGTATCCATAGTATTTAAAATCGATTTTAAGCGTTCAATCTGTTCGTGGTCTTTAGCCAGAATCAGCAATCCTCTTCGGCCTTCATCCACACCATTGATGGTAACGATATTTATGGAAAGCATACCCAGCAGGGAAGAAATGTCACCAAGCAAGCCGGGACGATTCTTTTGGATTTCATATTCCAAATACCATTCTGTTTTCTCCACCGGAAAACCTCCTCCTGCATGATGCGCGGCTCATTGCGCATTTTATATGTATATGTATATCTTTTATTAATGTAAATTTTTATTAAACCTACCCTGAATTTTCATCTAGATTCTATAATATATGATTTTTTACCAATATGAAAGGAAAAACCCGTCTGGCTGTGGAGGAAATTCTTTTTGGGGAAAACGAAAAGAGAGGATTTCCTCTCTTTTCGCTGATTTACATTAAATTCTTATTGAGAGCCGTCGTTTTGAACAAGCTTTACCATCATATTTGCAATGGCATGCTGCTCATCCGGGCTTGCTACAGACCAAAGATCAGCCAGGATTTTTTCCTGGTCATTCTTCGGCTCCACTTGCTTGGCTAAATAATCGCCGATTTGGTAAGCAAGGTCATTTACAGTTTCCTTATTCATTCCCTGGTTCTGTCCCTGATGAAGACGATCTCCAAGGAAGTCTTTCCACTGCTGCCAGTTATCTAGTACAGACATAATTATTGCCTCCTTTAAATGTTGTACAATTATATTGTGCTTAGGGGCTGAATAAAATATGCATGCACTAATACACATGAACAAAAAATATGTGAAACTTCAATGAACGATAGGCAGTTACGTATACCAGCCGCCATTTACAGCCAAGACCTGTCCGGTAATATACGAGGCCCTTTCTGAAAGAAGGAAGGAAACGGAGTTGGCAATGTCAGCAGGCAAGGCAAGCCTGCCCATAGGAATATCGCTTTTTACGGCATCCAGCTCCTCTTCAGTAAAATCATTCAGCATAGCTGTCTCGACTGCACCTGGGGCAACCGCATTAACCCTCACTCCGCTTAGGGCAACTTCCTTGCTTAAAGCTTTTGCAAAAGCAATTTGGGCGCCCTTAGCTGCCGAGTAAGCAACTTCACAAGCAGCACCCGTCTGGCCCCATATAGAGGAAATAACTATGACATTCCCGCTGCCCTTTGAAATAAGTTTTGGCAGAAGCTCTTTGGTCAGCAGAAGAGGTGAGGTCACATGAAGGTTCATCAGCGCCTCAGTTTCCGCTTCCGGCAATTCCGTCAGAAGTCCGTATTGTGCTGACCCGCTATTATGGATAATGGCATCAAGCGAAAAGATATTTGGTATAATTTTTTTATAGCCGCCTTGTACAGACAGGTCTGCCTGGATTGGAATATATTCTCCATCAAAGGCCTGCAGGCGGTCCAGCAGACTGTTTATACTTCGCTTATTTTGATTGTAATGCAAATAGAGCGAATAGCCTTCCTCCGCCAGTTTAATGCTGATTTCCTGGCCGATTCCTCCGCTGGCTCCAGTTATTAACGCAAATTTCCTCATTTCATACACTCCCGAAAAAAGCAAAGCGCCTTTTATGGCGCTCTGCTGAAACAGCTTTTTATTTTTTAGGCACAACCTGACAAACCGTAAATCGTTCTTCGCTAATCAAATGACCAGCCGCATTTTCCACATCCTCAAGTGTGATGCTTTCAAGCGTCGGCACAACATCAAACAAATCCATCTCATTAAAAGCATACCGGGTAAATTGATTGGCTATATACTCAGGTGAATTGACAGCACGCAGGAATGCACCTATTTTCTTCTTTTTTGTCCGATCAAGTGTTTCCTGTGAAATAGCTCCCTTTTCCCTTGCATCCAGCAGCATCTTTTGCAATGTATCAGCTAAACGGTCAGGATCATTTGTGTCCCCGCCGACCATGGCAAATCCAAAGCCCTGTTCCTGTGTATAATCAAAGGAGAATGTGTCATCAATTAACCCTTCATTATACAGTGAGCTGTAGTGCTCAGAGCTTTTACCGAATAAGATATCCAGCAGCACATTCAGACTCAGTTCATTTTTGAGCATTTCTTTGCCGGACTGATTTGCATTACTGCTCTTTATCCCAACAAGACACTTTGAGGTCTGAACATTCATCTCAAGAACCTTTTTCTTTTCGGCCGCTTCAGCAGGCTCTTCTTCGAATTGGCGTTTAATTTCCGGCATCTCTTTATAATCCTTCTTGCTTTGATTCGTTCGAACCTGAGACATAATCTGATCCGGATCAACGGGTCCAACGATGAACAGCAGCATGTTGCTTGGGTGGTAGAAGGTTTCATAGCATTCATACAGCATATCTTTTGTAATATGGGAAATGGACTCGATCGTACCTGCTATATCGATTTTAACCGGGTGGTTTTTATACATATTTTCGATCAGTCCAAAATATAAGCGCCAGTCAGGATTGTCATCATACATGGTGATTTCCTGGCCGATGATGCCTTTCTCTTTTTCAACAGTCTTTTCTGTAAAATAAGGGGCCTGCACAAAATCAATCAGCGTCTCAAGGTTCAACTCTACGTTCGATGTGCTGGAGAATAAATAAGCAGTCCTCGTAAAAGAAGTAAATGCATTGGCTGATGCTCCCTGCTTGCTGAATTGCTGGAATACATCTCCGTCTTCTTTTTCAAAAAGCTTGTGCTCCAAAAAATGGGCAATCCCATCAGGAACATTTACAAAATCATCTTTCCCGGGGGGCAGGAAATGATTGTCGATCGAACCATATTTCGTTGTAAACGTGGCATAGGTCTTGTTAAATCCCTTTTTCGGCAAAACATATACATCCAGCCCATTTTCAAGGTTTTCATAATACAGCTCTTCCTGAAGCTGGTCAAAAGTGATTTTTTCCATTACTTGCCCGCCTCCTTTCCTGTCAGGAAATACACTGTATCCAAACTGACCTTCTTAGCTGTTTCGGCAATTTCCTCTTTAGTTACCTTATCCATTTCATCCATCCAGGTTTGAAGCGTAATTTCTTTGCCTGACACAACATTATGATAGAGGACTTCGACAATCCCGCGGGCTGTATCAACAGTCTCCAAAAGCTGATTTTTTATGACAGCTTTGGTCTGCTCCATTTCCTGTTCCGTAAAGTCCCCGTTTTTCATGGCTTCCAGCTGTTCTTTAATAATATTAACTGCCTGGTCATAATTACTATTATCGATCCCCGACATAACCATCATTAAGCCTTTATGGCTTTCAAGGCGGCTGGCTACATAGTATGCGAGACTGGCTTTTTCGCGGACATTCAAGAACAATTTTGAGTGTGAAAAGCCTCCAAAAATTCCATTGAATACCTGCAGGGCATAATAATCAGAATCACCGTAAACGACTTTTGTCCGATAGCCGATATTTAGTTTCCCCTGCTTCACATCCTGTTCTTCCCTGACTTCGTTAACAGATTCTCTGATACTTCCTCCAGATGCCGGCGCTGCCTGCGGGGTTCTTTCCTCTAAAGATAAAAGCTCCCTTGCGTAGGATTCGGCATCTGCCTCATCCACATCACCTATTACATATAAATCAAGTTCATCCTGCGCCATTGCCTGCTGATAATATTCATATAAACTTTCAGGCGTAATTTTATCCACATCTTCTTTCTCGCCATGCACATGGAGCGCATAAGGCTCATCCTTGCACATTTCCTGTACCAGCCGAAAATTGGAATAGCGCATTTTATCATCATAAACGGATTGAATCCGCTGTTTCAGCGTCCTTTTTTCTTTTTCAACCGTATCCTGGTCAAAAGCTCCACCTTGCACATTTGGCTTAGTCAGGATCTCCGATAAAAATTGGAACGCTTTTTTCAATAGAGGCGTTGGGTCTGAAAGAAACTTCTCATTTGCAATTTCAACAGAAATGGTAATGACATGATACTCACCCTTTTTCGCCAAATCGACAAAAAGAGTTGCACCATATAATTCATCTAGATAAGAGCGCAGCTTTCCGGTTGCAGGGTATGACGAACTGCTGCTTTGCAGGACATGCGGCAATAAAGATCTTAATGTAACAGTATCCTTTTCAAGCGGAGCTTTCATTTTCCAGACCAGTGTATTGGTTTTATATTTCTCTGTTTTAACTACATGAAGCTTAAAGCCATTCATGGCTTTTACGGATTCAGAGATTACAGCCATTTCTTTTCCTCCTGTCGGTTGATGAGTCCAAAGTACGGTCAGTATTAAGAATAGGGATCAACACCTATATGTAAACACTTTGCTGCTATCTTCTATAATATCCTTTGTATTAAATCATATTCTTACTATACCTTGCCCTATTTCTTTATTTCAAGTTATTGGCTGTCTTGGAAGGTTATAGAACAAAATAAAAACCCCTTTTAGGGGTTAGCTTACAAAGACTGACTTAAGTTTAGTATCATGATTTTTCATCACTTTTCCGCATTCAAAATGCACCTGGTTTTTCCCGGTATTCTTCGCCTGATACAGATACTAAACGATTCACTATTCCATCCTAAAGTGCCGGAAGATACCGGCAAATAAAACAATAAAGCCGCAGCGGCAAAAAAAAGCCAGCGCAAATAGGAAAAAATCTTTTCTGTTTCATAATCATCCATATATAAGGAAAAACGCATAATCAAACCTCTAATCTCTTATCTAATTAACAAAATATTAACACATTTGCCTCAATGAATCACAAATTAAAATAGGATAAGATTTGCGCTGAAAAAAGCCCCATTTCTAAATGAAATGAGGCTTTGCTGTTTAGCGCTTTCCTTTTATATATGGAGTGCCAGATGCTTTTGGAGCATCGGCGCGTCCTATGAAACCAGTCAATGCCAGAATCGTTAAAACATATGGTGCAATGAGAAGATATACATTTGGAATATTCTCAAGGAATGGAAGGCTCGAGCCGATGATACTCAAGCTTTGCGCAAACCCAAAGAATAGAGCCGCCCCCATAACACCAAGCGGATGCCATTTACCAAAGATCAATGCTGCCAATGCCATAAAGCCCTGGCCGCTGATCGTTGCATGGCCGAAATCTGAAGAAATGGATTGTGCATACACACCGCCGCCAATTCCTGCTAGGGCACCGGAGATTAATACCCCAATGTATCTCATTCGGGTAACATTAATACCCATTGTATCTGCAGCCATTGGGTGTTCACCAACCGCTCTCAGCCTTAGCCCGAATGGAGTTTTAAACATCACAAACCAGGCAAGAAATGCCACGGCAATCGCTGCAAATGAAGTATAGTATGTGTTTGAGAAAAACAGTTTTCCTATTACGGGTATATCGCTCAAAAATGGTATATCCACCTTGCTGAACCCTTTTTGAATAATATCCGTCTGGCCTTTTCCATAAATGAATTTAACCAGGAACAGTGCAGCTCCAATTGCCAGAAGGTTAATCGCAACACCTGAGACTACCTGGTCTGCTCTAAACGTAATGGAAGCAACAGCATGCAGGATGGATAAAAGTGCTCCTACAACCATAGCTGCCAATAATGCTACCCATGGGGTCATGCTGCCAAATACATCTACGAACGTAAGGTTAAAGACTATGGCAGTGAATGCTCCAATTACCATCAAGCCTTCTAAACCAATATTTACAACACCGGAGCTTTCTGAAAAGTTTCCGCCCAAACCAGTGAAAATAAGCGGGGCTGCCCAAAGCAATGTTGATGGAATAATAATTAACAGGATCTCCATTAAGCCCACTTACTTCACCCCCTTTTTGCTGATACGGTCAATAAAGATGCGAATCATATAGCTTGCTGCAACAAAGAACACAATAAGAGCAATGATAATATCCACCAGTTCATTTGGAACTCCAGCTTCAAGCGGCATGTTTAAGGCGCCGACCTTCAAGCTTCCGAATAGCAATGCTGCAAAAATAATTCCGATTGGACCGTTACCGCCCAGAAGGGCAACCGCAATACCATCAAACCCTACTCCGGTAAATCCGCCTTTGATGGCTGCGTATCCGAATGTACCCAAAGCTTCCATCGCACCTGCAAGACCAGCAAATGCTCCTGAGATTACCATTGAAAGAATAATGTTTTTGCTGACGCTCATGCCTGCATATTCAGATGCATGCTGGTTAAAGCCTACGGAGCGCAATTCGTATCCCTTTGATGTTTTTTCTAATAGGAACCACATTATAAACACACAAGCTAAAGCAATTAAAATTCCCCAGTGCAGACGGGAATAGTCAGTTAAGCCCTCAAGAAATGGGGAACGCAGTGATGCAGAGTCTGCAATCATCTCAGTACGGTCACTTTTGTCTGAAAGGACCGTACGGATTATATAGTTGGTTACATGCAATGCCACATAGTTCATCATGATCGTGACAATTACTTCATGGACTTTAAACTTGGCTTTCAGCAATCCCGGAATAAATGCCCATAGTGCACCCGCTGCTGCAGCTGCAAGAACTGCCAGCGGCAGATGGATGAACTTTGGAAGTTCAAATGCAACCCCTACCCAAACAGCAGCAAGCCATCCGACGATCAGCTGCCCTTCAACACCGATGTTAAATAAGCCTGTACGGAAAGCAAATGCAACTGCCAAACCGGCAAGAATATAAGGTGTGACCTGTCTGACGACTTCACCAGTGTAGTAGATTTCTCCAAAAGCACCGTTCCATAGGGCATTAAATGCAGATCCGGCATTATACCCTGTTGCTATCATTATGATTGTACCTACTAATACGCCGAGCAGAACGGCAACTAGAGGCACGACAATATTCTTCATGCGATTAGACATGGTTTTCGCCACCCGCTTCCTTCCGTTTAGAACCGGCCATCAATAAACCTAATTCTTGTTCAGTTGTTTGTTTCGGGTCAACTACTGCTACAATTTCACCCTCATAAATAACAGCAATACGGTCGCTGACATTCATGATTTCATCCAATTCAAATGAAATAAGCAGCACAGCTTTCCCCTGGTCACGCTGTTCAATCAGACGCTTGTGAATGTATTCAATTGCTCCGACATCCAATCCGCGTGTCGGCTGAGCAGCGATCAGGAGATCTGGATTGCGGTCAATTTCACGTCCGATTATGGCTTTCTGCTGGTTACCTCCGGAAAGTGCCCTAGCAAGTGTATATTCACTTGGGGTTCTGACGTCGAATTCTTTAATCAGCTTTGTTGCTTTTCTGTAGATTTCTTTAAAGTTCAGAACACCTTTTTTAGAGAATGGAGCTTTGTAATAGGTTTGCAGAACCATATTCTCTCCAATTGGAAAATCAAGTACAAGTCCATGCTTATGACGGTCCTGAGGGATATGCCCTACGCCCGTCTCCGTTACTTTCCGCGGTGACATATTAATAATTTCTTTGCCATTCAATTTAATTGAACCGCTTTCAGACTTCCTCAAACCTGTAATAGCTTCTATTAACTCAGACTGTCCATTTCCATCTACACCGGCAATACCGACAATTTCCCCGGCCCGTACATTAAGGTTAAGCTTATTAACCACGCCAAGCCCCCGGGAATCTTTTACATTTAAATCCTGAATTTCAAGCACTTGCTCCTGTGGCTTCGATACTGTTTTATCCGTTTTAAAAGTAACTTCCCTTCCCACCATTAAACTGGCAAGTTCATTAGGATTCGTCTCGCTGACATTAACCGTACCGATGCCGACCCCTTTGCGGATGACCGTTACTCGATCACAAACTTCCATTATTTCCTTCAGCTTGTGGGTGATTAAAATAATAGATTTGCCTTCCTGGATTAAGGTTTTCATGATCTGAATAAGCTCTTTAATTTCCTGTGGAGTAAGAACTGCAGTAGGCTCATCAAAAATAAGGATTTCTGCTCCCCGATAAAGGGTCTTTAAAATCTCTACCCTCTGCTGCATTCCTACAGAAATATCTGAAATTTTCGCCTGCGGGTCAACAGCAAGTCCATATCGCTCAGAAATTTCCCTGACTTCCTTCTCAGCCTTTTTAATATCTATTTTTCCGCCTTTAGTCGTTTCTTTTCCTAGAATAATATTTTCAGTGACGGTGAAACGGTCTACTAGCATGAAATGCTGGTGGACCATCCCGATGCCCAAGTCGTTTGCTATATTTGGATCGGTGATGCGCACCGGCTTTCCTTTAACTTTTATTTCACCCTTTTCAGGCTGATATAAGCCAAAAAGGACGTTCATTAATGTTGATTTGCCCGCACCATTTTCGCCAAGCAGCGCATGAATTTCACCTGGTTTCAGCTGAAGCGTGATATTATCATTTGCAACGATTCCAGGAAACTCCTTGCGGATGTTGAGCATTTCAATTACATAATCCATTTGTTTCACTCCTTGCTCAAAATATATGGAAATCATTAGTAGTAAGAGGTCAGACCTTGGCAATTCTTAGAAAAACCTGGCCAAAATGCCAAGCTCATCTTAATGAATAGAAAAATATGATTATTGCATTAAAAATCTAAGTGAAATACAGAATTTTTTCTGTCCTTCAATTAAACTTTTAATTTTTAAAAAAGGAATAAGAGGCCGCAGTGCAACCTGCTTATTCCTTGTAAGTTAATTATTCAGCTGAAAAAGAAGCCAGTTCATCTTTTGTAGATGGAACAGTCAGGTCACCATTCTTGATCTTTTCCTGCCATTCTTTAACTGCACCTTCGATTTCTGCTTTAGTAGATACTTCCGGATTGATAGTAGCAAGGCCTACACCGTCTTCAGCCAATCCGTAAGTAGTCGTTTCTCCGCCAGGGAAGCTGCCGTCTTTTGCCTTTGTAGAAAGGTCCTTAACAGCATTGTCTACACGCTTAAGTGCAGATGTAAGGATTACATTGTGCTCTTTGCCATCGATTTCAACTACACCTTCAGCTGTCTGGTCTGAGTCTACACCAATTGCCCAAAGTTCTCTTGCCGGGTCTTTCTTTTTAAGGTCACGAGCTTCCTTGAATAGACCGTTGCCTGTTCCGCCAGCAGCGTGGAAGATTACGTCTACGCCAGAAGAGTACATTTTAGAAGCAATTGTCTGACCTAATTCAGCTTTATCAAATGCTCCAGCATATTGAACTTCTACTTTAATATCAGGGTTTACCGCTTGAACACCAGCAAGGAATCCAGATTCGAATCGCTCGATAACCGGAATCTCCATTCCGCCGATGAAACCAATTTTGTTTTCTTTAGTTGCTTTTGCTGCAGCAACACCTGCAAGGAATGCAGCTTCCTGCTCTTTGAACATGATGCTTGCTACGTTTGGCTGATCAACAACCGCGTCAACGATTCCGAAATGCGCATCCTTTTGCTGCTGGGCAATCTCATTGATTGCACCTTCCATTAAGAATCCGATACCGAAAACAAGATCAAAATCTTGACGAGCTAATGTATTAAGGTTTGTAGAATAGTCAGCATCTGACTGTGATTGAAGATAGTCAAATCCGCCTTTTCCTTTTTCAAGTTCATTCTCTTCACCAAATGCCTGTAATCCTTCCCAGGCAGATTGGTTAAATGATTTATCATCTACACCGCCGACATCTGTTACCATCGCTACAGAGAATGCTTTTTCTTTTTCGTCTCCGCCAGCTGTTTCTCCGCCTTTTTCTTCACTTTTGCCGCAAGCACCCAGAATCGTTCCAGCAGCAAGAACTAAAGATAGCGCCAATCCGAATTTACGCTTTTTCAAGGTTGGTACCCCCTAAGAAATTGTTTTTGCATTAGCGGAATAATTGTGTTTTCGTATATCCCCCAAAAGCTAGATTCTCTTTCTGAGGACATGGAAACTGAACTTATCAGCTCTGAAATAATTGACCGAATAGAGAATCGGTGTATCCGCTTCATCGAAATGCATCTGCTTTAATACCAGCAATGCAGTTTCAGGGTCACATTCCAGAATAGGTGAAATTTTCTCGTGATAGCCAATAGGCTCGATTTGGGCAACAGCATAGGTGATTTTCCGGTTTGCCTCTTCTTCAAGCATGTTGAGGAGCGACTCTTGTTCGTGGGAAAATGTGTCCGGGAGAATATCCTCAGGAACTTTATCCACACAATAAACGACCGGTTCACCATTTGCAGTTCTCACACGCTCAATCACGGCAATCTCCTGGTCTAACGAACATGAGAATCTGCGGATATCATCTTCAGTCGGTCCCATAGTTACAGAACTTAAGAAAACGGTTCCCGGCTTCATCCCTGCCTGCAAAATCATATTTGTGACACTATTAAGCTGTTCGATGCCTGATGTGAAAAGCGGCTTTGCATTGACAAAGGTGCCTACACCATGACGGCGGATAATTACGTTTTCTTCTTCAAGAATGCGCAATGCCTCCCTCAGTGTAGCTCTGCTAACACCAAGCTGTTTGGCAAGATCAAATTCAGACGGAAGTTTTTCTTTTTCTTTATAAACTCCATCTTCAATGTCTTGTTTTAATCGATCGATGACTTGCAAATATAAATGCCGGTTATCTGACTTAATAGACATGCAGGGTTCCTCCAACTTCAGTTCTCAAGACATCAGACCTCTGATGTTCAATCATTCCTACTAATCGAAAATACTATAACACTTTTTACCCAATAAAGAAATAGAAATTTATCAATTTGTCGAAAAAAGGTGAAAAGAACAAAATGTTTGTGAATCCCTCTGTACCAATTCCTTTTTTCTGGTATAATACTACTTTGAAAACGATTACATTCAAGATTTCTGCTGAAAAAGTAACTGACAATGAATCCTATTTTGTGATGAGTTGAAAGTACCATACCTCTTCATTTTATGTAAGCGTTTTTAGTAGTATGGCATATTCCCATACCTTTTTTTATTGACGTCATTTTTTTGCCCTATATCTTTCAAATACATTAAAAAATGGCCGTCCGAAGACTGGCCATTTTTTAATGTGTCATTCTTATAACATTTAGGAACTTGCTTCTTCCGAAGGCTTGCCCTGCAGCACAGCTCTTGGCTTGCTGCCTTCATATGGACCGACAATGCCCCTTGCTTCCATTTCATCAATCAGCCTTGCAGCTCTGGTATAGCCGATCCTGAATCTCCTTTGAAGCATGGAAACAGAAGCAGTCTGCATTTCCAGAATCAATTCAACAGCTTCTTCATAAAGATCATCATCCACTTCTCCTGACGCTTCAGGGATATCCTCTGGAATCATCTCTTCCTGATATTGTGCCTTCTGCTGACCGATGACGAAATCCACGATCTCTTCTACTTCTTCATCAGACAGGAAGGCACCCTGTACACGGACTGGCTTGGAAGCACCTACAGGCAGGAAGAGCATATCTCCTCTTCCCAGAAGTTTTTCAGCACCGCCCATATCTAAAATGGTTCTGGAATCCGTCATGGATGAAACGGCAAATGCAATCCTTGATGGTATATTCGCTTTGATCACACCTGTGATAACATCTACTGACGGACGCTGGGTTGCGATGATTAAATGGATGCCCGCTGCCCTTGCCATTTGAGCAAGGCGCGTGATGGCATCTTCGACATCGGAAGACGCTACCATCATTAAATCTGCAAGCTCGTCCACTATAACTACAATGTACGGCAGAAGGGGCTGCTGTGCTTCCTCTTCGGCATTATGCTTTTTTACATACTCATTGTAGCCTTCGATATTTCTTGTCCCAGTATGGGAGAAAAGCTCATAGCGCCTTTCCATCTCATTGACGACTTTTTGCAGCGCCTGAGCTGCTTTTTTCGGATTTGTCACTACCGGCGCCAGCAAATGCGGCACCCCGTTATATACATTCAATTCCACCATTTTTGGATCGATCATCATTAATTTTACTTCATGCGGTTTTGCCCTCATCAAAATGCTGGTAATGATTCCGTTAATGCACACACTCTTCCCGCTTCCTGTTGCACCGGCAACAAGAAGATGGGGCATTTTGTTGAGTTCTGCAAGGACAGCCTCTCCGGTAATATCACGGCCAAGCCCGATTAATAGCTTCGAGTCCGGTTTGTCATTTTGCTTGGATTCAATAACTTCCCTAAGAGAAACCATGGCTACTTCAGAGTTAGGAACTTCTATTCCTATGGCGGATTTTCCGGGAATTGGTGCTTCTATCCGGATATCCTTGGCTGCCAGTGCCAGTGCCAAATCATCATTCAGACTAACGATTTTGCTTACCTTTACCCCAACATCGGGATGAACCTCATATTTTGTAACAGCGGGTCCTAAATGAACCTGTGTCACTCTCGCTTTTACCCCAAAACTCTGAAATGTTCTTTCGAGCTTAGCAGCATTCGCATGGATAAGCTCATACTCACCACTTTGATCCGTCTGCCTTGGCAATTTCAATAGTCTGATTGGCGGCAGCTCATAGTCTTTGTTTTCCACTTCAGTAAACGTAATTGGCGGCGCATTCTCATCCTCCGGTTCAGTCTCTGCTGCTTCCTGAACCTGATTAGAAGCCGCTTCCTGAGGATCCTCCTGATAAGCTCTTTCGGCAAAGCTTGAAATAATCGGTTCTGGCGCCGGTTCAGCAGTATTATTGATGGTAATAACAGTCTCTGGTTCTTCTTCGTGCTGGAGAGCCTGCTGTTCTTCTTCTCTTCTTGACTGTCTTTCTTCTCGTCTTGCCCTGCTTTTTTGTTTCCATTCTTTCATATCATCTATAAAAGCTGCCCATTGGTTTTTACAGAAATTCAGCATTGCGGCCATCATTTTTCCGGCAGCATCTCCGAACGTTTTTCCTGTAATGAGAACGAAACCGATAATAATTAATAAAAAGGCCACAATCTTTGAACCTGCTTCATCAAAAAGATAATAAAACAGTGCGAAAAAAATTGCCCCCAGCATTCCGCCGCCTAAATCGGTTGTGCTTGTTTCTCCCCGGACCTCCATCCGGAATAGTTCCCATGTATTGGCTATCACACTTGGATCATCAAACTTCCCGCCATTTGAGAGAAGCTGAAATAATGTGACATGGCTTAACAGCAGCAGGGAGCTGATAATGAGATAAATGCCAATTAATTTTGTGTGGAATAGATAGGGAAGAGATCTCTTCCACATCAGGTAACCTGAAAATATGACTAATCCTATCAGGCTGAGCATGTACCATTCTCCCATAAAGAAACGGAAAAAAAGCACGGTTGCTTTGCCGACCGCTCCCAGTTTAGCAATTGATATTACAGCAAGTGCCAGTATGATCAGCGCAATAAGTTCAAATTTCATTGTCCGTTTCAGTGTTTCGCTCTTTTTAGATTTTCTTTTCTTTCTTTTGGCCATTTTATCACCTTATCATTGTTCTTATTAACAGCATCATCAAAAATCCATTATGTAATACATCATGTCTGCTATGAAAGAAGAAGCAGCCATTTTTTGGCTGCTTCTAAAGTTACTTTTATTATATCATATCAATTCTTAATTAAGTTGTTTTTTGAATGTATTTCTCAGCTTAACTGCGTCAAGGTGATCATGGACCCGGGAGTATATCTTTCATCCATATAATGGGAGGGGTCGCTGCTCATGATTCTTAAGATTCGGCATTCCTGTCCTGAGTTCATTTCAACTAAGAGCGGGATTCCTTCATAAGACACAATTTTCTGTTTGCCAAAATCATCCTGCTCATTTTGGTAAATAAGCTCTTGGGGCATCATTGTATAAATGATCATTGAACCATCACTTCTTCTTTAGGTTTATTCATATCTATCAGCTCATTCAGCTTTGCCAGCGCAGGCCCTACCCCGCCAACTTCATCAATCAGGCCATATTCAACAGCATCCCTGCCGACCACGTTTGTCCCAATATCCCTGGTTAGGTTGCCTTTATCAAACATCAGGTCTTTAAATTTCTGTTCGGAAATATTTGAATGCTTTGTTACAAAATTAATAACCCGATCCTGCATTTTATCCATATACTCAAAAGTTTGCGGCACACCGATTACCAGGCCGGTCAGTCTTATAGGGTGGATGGTCATCGTAGCCGTCTCTGCAATAAATGAATAATCGCATGAAACAGCAATAGGCACACCAATGGAATGGCCTCCTCCAAGGACAATGGAGACGGTTGGCTTTGATAAAGATGCCAGCATTTCTGATATTGCCAGTCCGGCTTCCACATCACCGCCTACTGTATTCAAAATGACCAAAAGACCTTCTATCTTTGGGTTTTGCTCAATCGCTACAATTTGAGGAATTAAGTGTTCATATTTTGTTGTTTTATTTTGCGGCGGAAGCTGAAGATGTCCTTCTACTTGTCCGACAATGGTCAGGCAATGAATTTTGGAATCCTGAGACAGCTGAGGCACATTCGTTTGTCCAAGCTGCTGAATCTTCTCCATAAGAGCAGATGGTTTATCCTCTTTTGGCTGTTCTTGCCCTTCCCCGCCCTCATTGCGGTTATTTTTCATATCGTTTTCCATCCTTATTTCTCCCTTCAAGCAATATATTGTTAGTATGAACGCGGGATTCTTTTTCATGCGTTTTATTGCTGAAGACAGAAGGCAAAAAACACAGCCTGGCATTGAATTCCAGGCTGTGTTTTATTTGTTATCCCTCCATCAGAATTGGAAGGATCATTGGTCTTCGTTTTGTTTTTTCATACAGATACTGATTCAGGCTGTCACGCATATCCTGCTTAATGCCGGACCAGTCAAAGGATTCTCTGGCAAGGTTTTGCTCTACCGCTTCCTTTACTATTTTTACAGCTTCCTCCAGAAGCTTTTCTGATTCCCTGACATATACAAAACCTCTTGTAATGATTTCAGGGCCAGCTGATATTTTCTTTTCCTTTTTATTAAGAGTGACCACCACTAATAAGATTCCATCCTGCGAAAGCAGCTTTCGATCCCTTAATACGATATTTCCGACGTCGCCGACACCGATTCCATCAATCAGCACATTTCCTGAAGGGATTTTTCCTCCGGGAACGATTACACCATCTTTAATTTCTGCTACATCGCCTTTATCAGGGATGAAAATTTGTCCGCTTGATATTCCGCAGTCCCTGGCAATTTTAGCATGCGCTTTCAGCATACGGTATTCCCCATGAACTGGAATGAAGAATTTCGGACTCATCAGATTTATCATAAATTTAAGTTCTTCCTGGCTGCCATGGCTGGAGGTATTAAAAGTTCCCTTTCCAGGGATGACTTCAGCACCAGCTCTATACAGCATATCAATCGTTTTAAAAATTAATACCTCTGTTCCCCTTAATGGAGATGCGGCCAGTAAAACGGTATCATCCTTTTTGATATTCACCTGTCTATGAGACTGCTTCGCCATTTTTTGAAGGGCTTCAATCGGCTCCCCCTGATTACCTGTGGTAAGAACAACGATCTGGTCATCACTGTATTTGCTGATTTCAGCGACAGGTATTATCACATCTTCTCCGACCTGCAAATATCCAAGCTGCATGGCAATATCAAAGATCTTTTGCAGACTTCTCCCGACCACTGCCACTTTTCTGCCCGTTTCCATGGCCGCATCAAAAATATGCTGTATGCGGATTAAGTCAGAAGCAAAGGAAGCTGCAATGACTCTCCCCTTAGCAGCATAGAATGCAGCTGTCATCTCTCTGGCCACTTTCGATTCTGAGTTGGTGTACCCCGGCTTTTCTGCTTCTGTACTGTCAGATAGCAGGCAAAGAACCCCCTCTTCCCCTAAGCGCGCCATTTTGCCGATTTCAGGTTTGTATAAGGCAGTCGCTGCCTGATCAAATTTGAAGTCTCCTGTATATACAATCGCACCTTCGGAAGTATGGATAGCCACTCCGACACTATCCGGTATGCTATGGCCAGTCCTGAAAAAAGTTACATCTGCCGAATCAAATTCAACCTTGGTATCTGAATTTATTTCAATAAACTTTGCTTTGCCTCTGTATTCCTGTTCCTTCATTTTGGCTTTGGCCAGCGCCAGAGTTAGCTTTGTCCCATAAACAGGAACATTGACCTTTGTCAGCACATAAGACAGGCCGCCAATATGATCCTCATGCCCATGTGTCAGAAAAATTCCTTTCACTCTTTCCTTGTTTTGAACTAAATATGTAATATCCGGTATCACGATGTCAATTCCGAGCATTTCATTTTCAGGGAACATTAATCCGGCATCGATTACATATATGTCCTCGTCCACCTCTGCCAAATACATATTCTTCCCAAGTTCTCCGACTCCTCCGAGTGCTGCTAGCTTGATGCTTTCATTCTGTCTCTTTTTCAATGTACGTATCCTCCCATGCATGTTCAGCCGATCAAGATCAGTTATCCATATTATACTTGAAGTCATAAAACCATGACAACCAAATTTATACATAGGGCTTAATAGGGCGGGCAAGATACTTTTGCCTTCTCATAAACTTAAAGAGTTTCATTGTAGAAAAATGTTGGCTCTGGTTTAGGGTACTTGGAAGACCCATGACGACCATTTCCACTTTCAGCTTTTGATTTTGGGCTTCATGCGGGCTCCATGGCCATTCATCTCAAGGCATTATATTTCTGGTTTCATGGAAGCTCGAAAGACGGCTTATTAACAAAAATAAAAACCAACCAGCAAAACACTGGTTGGCAAGCACGGAATTATTTAAATAGGGCAGCAACTGCGCTGCGTTCCTGTTCTGTTAACGGAACCATAGGAAGACGGACGGATCCGACATCCAGCCCTCTAAGCTGCAGCGCTGTTTTTACAGGCACTGGGCTTGGGGCAGCAAAAAGGCCTTCCATGATCGGAAGAATTTTCTGATGGATTTTTGCAGCCTTTTCATTTTCACCATTCAGGTAAGCTGTGATCATTTCCTGCATTTCATTGCCAATCACATGGGAAGCCACAGACACGATTCCAGTTCCCCCAATTGCCATGCATGGAAGAGTAAGGCCGTCATCACCGCTATAAAGCATAAAGTCCTCATCCGTATTGGCAATGATTTTTGCCATAGCATTCAGATCTCCGCTTGCTTCTTTAACTGCAGCAATGTTTGGAATTTCCGAAAGGCGGATGATCGTTTCAGGCAGAATATTGACCGAAGAGCGTCCAGGAATATTGTAAACCATTACTGGGAGGCTCGTGTTTTCTGCAATTGCCTTGAAATGCTGATAAAGCCCTTCCTGATTTGGCTTATTGTAATAAGGTGCAACGATCATGATGGCATCTACACCAATTTGCTCTGCTTTTTTCGTTAATTCAATGGATTCGTACGTATTATTGCTCCCAGTGCCTGCAATTACAGGCACACGTTTGTCAGCCACTTTCACTGCGTGTTTGAATAATGCCAGCTTTTCCTCTTTGGTCAATGTTGGCGACTCGCCGGTAGTTCCGGCAATAACCAATGAATCTGTACCGTTTTCAATAAGATGATTGATAAGCTGTGTTGTTTTAGGGAAATCAATATGTCCCTTATGATCGAATGGCGTTACCATTGCTGTTGATACTCGGCCAAATAGAACCATGTTTACACTCCTTGCAGATGTTTAAAAGACCGGAAGAAACGGGCGGATCTGCCGAATAGGATGCAAATCCGTCGTTAACCGCTGAAGGGCTTTCTTCCCCTTTTTAAACATGATATTTTTCTTAGATTAAATGTCTGTTCTCTCATATTCTGCCAAATCTTCTTCCAGGCGAAAAGCATCGTGCAATGCATTAACAGACTTTATCAAATCTGCCTGCTTCACCAGAACCCATATTGTTGTATGGCTGTCTGCAGATTGCAAGATACGAATTCCCTGCTCGGACAATGCTGTCACAATTCGTGAAGCCACACCAGGAACACCCTGCATTCCTGCACCTACAACCGAAACCTTTGCGCACTCTCTTTCAACCAGTGGATCGTGACCCAGGCCCTTTAGAATACTAATCGCTTTATCAGTCATTTCTTCCGTAACCGTGTAGTTGACGCCATTTGGATATATATTGATAAAGTCGACGCTGATCCCCTGGTTTGCCATCGCTTTAAAGACCTCAGACTGAAGATCATATTGATCTTTCTTCGCAAGAACCTTTATTTGAGTCACATTGGATACGTGGGCAATTCCTGTTACGGAGCGCTCTTTAATATCTGTCCCGCGCCTGTTCTTATTCAAAGTTGTGACAAGTGTTCCGAGACTATCGGAGTATGTTGAGCGGATTCTGATCGGAATCTTGGCCTGCATGGCAATTTCGACAGCACGAGGGTGAATAACCTTAGCACCCTGATACGCCATATTGCAGACTTCCGTATAAGTGACAACTGATAATGGGCGTGCATTTTCGGCTATGCGCGGATCAGCAGTCATGATGCCTTCCACATCAGTAAAGATATCAATCCACTCGGCATTTAGGGCTGCGCCAATAGCCGCTGCGGAGGTATCACTGCCGCCCCTTCCGATCGTTGTGACATCACCGGTTTTAGAAGAACCCTGAAAACCTGCAACGACGATGACATCTTGATTCTCAAGCTCTTTCAATAGTCTGTCGCACTTCATATCGATAATTTTTGCATTTGTATGATCATTATTTGTTCTAAATCCTGCCTGTGCCCCTGTTAAAGCTGCTGCTGTGATTCCATGTTCATTCAGCATGTTTGAAAAAACGACACTTGAGATGACTTCACCGCAGGATAAAAGCAGATCCGTTTCGCGTTTGCTGATCTTGCTGTTATTGCCTTCTACAAGCGAAAGCAGTGTGTCTGTTGCATAAGGATCGCCTTTTCTGCCCATCGCTGAAACAACAACAACAACCTTATATCCGTCAGCCAGCGCTTTTTTTATGTGCTTAAGCGCATGTTCGCGGCTATTTTCATCGCGAACTGATGTGCCTCCATATTTTTGAACGATGATATTCATTAAAACACCTCTAACCTCTCAACATAAAGAGAATACGTTAACTATTTCACTATTCCAAGTTTAATTAAGCTTTCGGCGATCTGCACGGAATTCCATGCAGCCCCTTTAAGAAGATTATCAGAAACCACCCACATATGGAAGCCTTTATCCTCATCCAAATCTTTGCGGATACGGCCGACAAACACATCATTTTTACCGACACAATCAGCAGGCATTGGGTAAATCTGATTATCCGGATCATCCTGCAGGACAACACCTGGTGCACTTTCAAGAAGGCTCTTTATTTCATTTGCAGCAACGCCGTCTGTATCCACTTCAAAATAAAGGGACTCTGAGTGTCCGGTTGCCACCGGGAGACGCACACATGTAGCAGCCACTTGCAGCCCTGGCATATGCATGATTTTCTTTGTCTCATTGATCATTTTCATTTCTTCAAAAGTGTAGCCATTATCCTGAAACTTATCAATTTGCGGAATCGCATTGAAAGCAATCTGATAGTGTTTTTTATCGCTCTTAACAGGAAGAATTGCAGGCTCATACTCTTCATTATTTATAATGGCTTTTGTCTGCTCATTCAGCTCTTGAACTGCAGCTGCTCCTGAACCTGAAACAGCCTGGTAAGTAGAAACAATCACTTTTTTCAAACCGTATTTTTCTTTAACCGGCTTTAGTGCTACAACCATTTGAATCGTAGAACAGTTTGGATTGGCGATAATGCCATTATGTGTATGAAGGTCGTCTTCATTTACTTCAGGTACGACAAGAGGCACATTTGGATCCATACGGAATGCACTTGTGTTGTCTACCACAATGGCACCATGTTCAACCGCATGTGGAGCAAGTTCCTTGGATACGCTTCCGCCGGCACTGAATAATGCGATGTCCACGCCTTTAAAGCTCTCTGGCTTTGCTTCCTGAACCGTATACTCCTGTCCATTGAATGTTACCTTCGAGCCTGCAGAACGGGCTGATGATAAAAGTGTTAATTCAGAGATTGGAAATTCTCTATTTTCAAGTGTTTGAATCATTTGCTGACCAACTGCACCAGTTGCTCCAACTACCGCGACATGAAATCCTTTTTTCTGTTCCAAATTTCTTTTCCCCTTCCAGTACCATTATATTTTTCTAGCAAAATTAGTTTTTTAGTGAAAAAGCAATATGCCCAAAATTCAATAGAACGGCAGCCAAATACAATTGGCAGCCGTTTTCCTGCCTGATTTTGAAGATGGCAGGCTTCCATTTATATTATCAGCATATTGTCATTACTCCAAGGTGTTAATATTAAATTAAACACAGCTTGGAGGTTGGTTATCTTAATAACCTTTATTCTAACATATTCGTTCACTAAAGGACTAAAAATTTTTGCTAGAAAAAATAGGGGGCTAACTTTCGTCTTTATATCTTTCCACTAAAACAGGCTGCAGCTGCTTGCCTTCCATGGCATGAATCACTGTATCAGATAATGCTGTCATTCTTGCCACCATTGAATTTGGCTTCTTTACAGGATCGTCCTGGCCATATGGAATAAAATAAATATTTTTCGTAGCCATTAGTCTCATTAAGTTTACCCCGTTTAAACCCAATGCATCATTGGTGGATATTCCGAGCACAACTGGTTTGCCGTTTCTTAAAGTTGCCTTTGCTGCCATCAGGACGGGCGAATCGGTCATGGCATTGGCAAATTTGCTCATGGTATTTCCAGTTAGCGGGGCAATCACCATACAATCTAGAGGTATCTTAGGTCCCAGCGGTTCCGCTTTCACAATTGAATCGATCACTTTATTTCCAGTCAGATCTTCAATTCTTTGAACCCAGTCTTCCCCTTTCCCGAATCTAGTCTCAGTGCTCTTTACCGTAAAGGTTACAACCGGAAGCACTTCAGCCCCTGCAAGAACGAGCCTTTCTATTTCCGGAAACACTGCATCGTATGTGCAATGTGATCCTGTTAAACCAAATCCGATTCTTTTTCCTTTCAAACTCATTTTGTATTCCCCTTTCTCTTTTGCAAATCTTCCATAATCAATTGAGAAAGAACATTCGCCAGTATCTGCCCCGCTGTTTTCGGAGCAACGATTCCAGGCAGGCCTGGTGCGAGCAGCGCTTTCACTCCCCGTTTTTCCGCATAGCGAAAATCGGTTCCTCCGGGCTTTGAAGCCAGGTCAATGATAAGCGTATGTGTAGGCATTTTCGAAATGACGGACGCTGTTACAACTAAATGAGGAGCAGTATTTATGCAAATATCAACATCTTTTACAGCATCTTCAATCTCTTTCAGGTTGAATGGGGTAAGACCCATTTCTGTTATCCGGGCAATGTGTTCACTTTTTCTCGCGCCTACTTTTACTTTTGCACCCAGTGCACGAAAGGTTCTTGCTACACTCATTCCAACTCTGCCAAGGCCGATTACGGCTATATTAGATCCATGAATGGTGAAATCAGTATGCTGGATCGCCATCATGATAGTTCCTTCTACTGTTGGAATTGAATTGTAAATGGCTACATCATCTCTTTCAAATAATTGAACAAGACGGCGGTCTGCCGACTTGGTAACTCCTGTTAAATACGAGTTGGTTATGCCGGAATAAACTGTACAGTGTGCTGGAGTCTGCGAGAGAATTTCCTCTTCAAGAGTCACCTTTTCATTGGAAAAAATTGTTTCAATCTGCCCCTCAAGGCCCGTGCCGGGAACAGGCAAAATAATCGCGTCTATATGGGAAAAATCCACTTCATCTATTTTTTCTTTTACCGCACCAGAGAACGCATGATCCAGCTGCTCAAATCCGATTAATGAGAGCTTTGCATCAAGCTCAGTCAGTTTCCGGATGATTTCGAGCTGCCTTGCATCACCGCCGATGACTGCTATTTGGGTTCCTGTCAGCATGCAACACTCACCTTCTTTTTTCTTTCTTTTTAAGAAAGCATTTATTTTTGAAGCCAATGACCGCATGACTCCTGGTAAAAAATATCCTCGCACCGGCATCGCCACTATACAACAGCTGCGGCACGAGACAGCAATTGCACAAGCAGATTTATCTTAAACGAAATGTGGCGTTTTTTTGGCCGGCAATTCATCTAATAACCATAAGGGAATTGTTGTATTGAACTACTTCAACATCTTATGTATGAAGGGGGCAATAGGTGAGTTTTCCATTTAAAAGAAAATGGATCAGCGTGGAAAGAAATTTTTAGACATTAAGGAGATGAGATTCCAAAAAACAAAAAGGACCTAATCGGCCCTTCTTTCAAGATTATTCCTGCTGACCATCATTTTCCGGAATATCAATAATGATCATGTCATTGCCTATCTTTCTTATATGCTGCCATGATACCCGAATTTCGTCTCCTTGCCGCTTGAAGCCGAACCACTTTAATGAAGGAATGAGCAATGCCTGGATCTGTCCACTTTTTTCATTTATTTCAAGATCTGTCTGCCCAAGCACCCCAAGCCGTTCCGCACGCTTCACATCCACGATTTCCTTTCCGCTCAGCTCACTTAATCTCATCCTCTGCCCTCCTCTTTTCTCTTTCTCTATATTTTTATCGTTCTGGGAGAAGTTTTAGAAGTCCAAGACAAAAGAAAACAGCCTGCAGAATACAGGCTGTTTCTCTCATGTTGATTTCCGGTTTTGCAATCGGGACACATCAAATTTATTAAAGGTTTTTCGGAAGTTCTCCCTCCGGGCTGATTAAAGCCACAGAGTAATGCTCTGTGAAAATGGAATTCGCCATGTCATTCACGCCTTGCATGGAAACTGCATCGATTTCTTCTACAATTTCATCCATAGAACGATGGCGGCCCAGCAGAAGTTCGTTTTTGCCATTGCGGCTCATTCTGCTGTTTGTACTTTCAAGGCTAAGCATCAAGCTTCCTTTAAGCTGTTCTTTGCTGTTATTCAGCTCTTTATCTGTGATGCCTTCTTTTTTAAGAGTGGCAAGAGTTTCCTGAATCGTATCAAACAGTACATCCAGCTGTTTAGCGCCTGTTCCGCCGTATAGCGTCACTATACCGCTATCCTGGAAGGCAGAATGATAAGAGAAAACAGAATATGCCAATCCTTTTTGTTCCCTGACATCCTGGAATAAGCGGCTGCTCATGCTTCCGCCCAAAATATTATTTAAAACAATCAGATTGTATATATCCTCATGCCCTACCTGCAGCCCCTCGAACCCCAAGCAAAGATGTGCCTGCTCGGTATCCTTTTTACGGGCAAGATGGTTTGAATGGAATTCTGGCTTCTGCTCTGGGCGTTCTCTATTTCCGCCTTCATAGGATCCAAAATATTTTTCTACTTCTTTGATGAAAGACTCATCGATATTTCCGGCAATGGAAATCACAACGTTTTCAGGTGTATAGGTTTCATGCATATACTGCTTTAATGTTTCACCATTAAACGTGGCTAGCGTTCCCTCAGTGCCAAGGATCGGATAGCCAAGAGAGTGGTTCTCATAGATTGCCTTACTCAAAAGATCATGTACAATATCATCAGGCGTGTCTTCATACATTTTGATTTCTTCATAAACAACATTCTTTTCTTTGTTCAGTTCCTCATCCACAAACGTGGAGTTAAAAAACATATCAGAAAGGACTTCAAGAGCAAAGTCAGAATGGGTATCGAGTACTTTTGCGTAATAACATGTATATTCTTTTGAGGTGAATGCGTTCACCTGGCCGCCAATGCTATCAAAGCTCTCGGCAATTTCCCGGGCTGATCTTGTTTTCGTTCCCTTAAAAAACATGTGCTCGAGGAAATGAGAGATTCCATTATTTTCGGGAATCTCGTTTCGTGAACCTGTTCCGATCCATACTCCGATCGCAACAGAACGGACGGTTGGAATGTTTTCTAGTACGACTCTTACTCCGTTTTGGCATGTATATTTCTTGATCAAGTAAATTCCTCCTGTTCTGAAACCCAAAGACATACGTCCATTAGTTTATATTATTATTGTTATTTTTTCCAAAATCCTGATTATTATTTTCCCGATTCTGGATTCTCTTCTCGCTTAACAATTCGGATACAGTTCCAATCTGAAGGTTCTTTTGCTTAAGCCCCGTAATAAGTCTATCGAGTGCTTTTTCGGTGGAGTCAGTAGGGTGCATCAGAATCAGTGCTCCATTATGAACCTTTGATAACACCCTATTTATCAGCACATCCGGGGATGGCTTTTTCCAATCCACTGTATCAACAGTCCACATAACAGTGCCGAGGTTCTTCTCAGCAGCAATCTTCACTGTTTCATCTCTATAGCTGCCGCTTGGAGGAGCAAACCATGTAATGGGCTTACTCAGTTTTTCATCCATCGTGGCTTCAATCACATCATTTGTCTTTTGGATTTCTTCCCTTGTTTTAGCAGAAGAGATCACCTTCATATCCGGATGAGTGTACGAGTGGTTGCCCACTTCATGTCCTGCATCCATAATCATTCTGGCAAGTTCCGGATTATTCTTTACCCATCTTCCTTCAAGAAAGAAACTTGCTGACACATTATGTTCCTTTAAAGTTGCCAGCATACCGGACAAATATTCATTTCCCCATGCCACATTGATAATGAAACTGACCATCGGTTTATCGGGATGGCCTTTATATACAGGTGACGGAGGGAGGTCCTTTAGCTTCACCTTCGGTTCAATTTGTTTAAATACAAGCTTATCTTCATTGAACCTCTTCTCTGATTTCATCTTTTTATAAGATGCCTCAACATCTACTTCAATTCCGTTAAGCCCTGGAATGGCTTTCCATACACGGTCTATTTTTGCATCCTGTGCAGGAATGCTGTATTCATCTTTTTTTGCTGTAATCTCTTCATAAAGTAAATCCTTAGACTTGGAAACAGGTACGGCTCCCGTCTCCTGTTTGAGGCCAGATACATACTGATCAGTAAAAGGATTATTGATAAAAGCAAGTGCCATAACAAACATGATGGCGATATGGATAAACTTTCTCATTCTTCATGCCTCCTTCAATTCATAGTATGATTCAAAGGGACAAGGTAGAACGGAAGCAAATTACAAAGGTATAGGGCAAACGCCCCCATGGATATTCGTATATGTAAAAAGCCAGGGTTTCCCCTGGCTTCTAGGAAATTCAGCCCAGCAAAATGCTTCTCTTCTAAATAGAGGTTAGTATTATTGCTGTGCTTTTTCCTTTTGCTCACGCTGTTCACGCAATACGGCTTTGCGGGAAAGGTTTACGCGGCCTTGCTTATCGATTTCAGTAACTTTTACGAGAAGTTCGTCACCGATGGATACAACATCTTCCACTTTTCCTACACGCTCTTCAGCAAGTTCAGAAATGTGAACCAAACCATCTTTACCGGAGAAGATTTCAACAAATGCACCGAATTTTTCAATTCGTTTCACCTTGCCAAGATACATTTGTCCAACTTCCACTTCACGTACGATATCTTCAATAATCTTCTTCGCTTTTTGATTCATCTCTTCATCTACAGATGAGATGAATACTGTGCCATCTTGTTCGATATCAATCTTAACGCCTGTTTCTTCAATGATCTTATTGATCTGCTTTCCGCTTGGCCCAATGACATCACGGATTTTATCAGGGTTAATTGACATCATCAGAATCTTAGGAGCATATTCAGACAGCTCTTTTCTTGGCTGCCCAATAGTGCTCAGCATGGAATCAAGAATCTGCATGCGGCCTTTTTTCGCCTGCTGCAATGCTTCCTCAAGAATCTCACGAGACAAACCTTCAATTTTAATATCCATTTGCAGGGCAGTAACACCCTTGGATGTACCCGCCACTTTGAAGTCCATGTCACCCAGGTGGTCTTCCATACCCTGAATGTCTGTCAGGATTGAATAATGCTCGCCTGATTTAATAAGACCCATTGCTATACCGGCAACTGGCGCTTTAATAGGCACACCTGCATCCATCATTGCCAATGTACTTGCACAAATACTTGCCTGTGATGTTGAACCATTGGACTCTAATACCTCTGATACTAGACGGATTGTATAAGGGAAATCCTTTTCAGATGGAATGATCGGCTCAAGAGCGCGTTCTCCAAGAGCTCCATGTCCGATTTCGCGGCGTCCTGGCCCTCTAATTGGCCCAGTTTCACCTACACTGAAGTTAGGGAAATTGTAGTGGTGCATGAATCTCTTTTCTTCTTCAATGCCCAGACCATCAAGAATCTGTACATCTCCAAGAGCTCCTAATGTACAAATGCTCAGAGCCTGAGTTTGTCCGCGTGTAAACAAACCGGAACCATGTGTGCGCGGCAGAAGGCCTACCTCTGATGATAGCGGGCGGATAACATCCAATCCGCGTCCATCCGGGCGAACTTTATCTTCTGTGATTAGACGCCTCACTTCAGCTTTAACAATTTTATCAAGAATCTGCCTGATTTGCTTCAGCTTGTCATCGTCTGCTTCTTCACCTTCATATTTAGCTGTAATTTGTTCTTTAACGGCTTTAATGGCAGCTTCTCGGGCATGCTTCTCCTGCACCTGGATAGCTTGAATCATATCTTTCTCACAGATGCCGCGTACTTCAGCCTCAAGGTCCTGATCAACCTGGTATAGAACAATTTCCATTTTCTCTTTGCCGATTTCAGACGCAATTTCTTCCTGGAAAGCAATAAGGCGTTTGATTTCCTCATGGCCAAACATAATCGCCTCAAGCATTGTTTCTTCAGGCACTTCATCTGCACCTGCTTCTACCATGTTAATTGCATCTTTTGTACCGGCTACAACCAGGCTGATATCGCTCTTTTCAGCCTGATCCACAGATGGATTAATGATGAATTCTCCATCGATGCGCCCTACGCTGACCCCTGCAATCGGTCCGCCGAATGGAATATCCGACACAGAAAGAGCTAATGATGACCCAAACATTGCAGCCATTTCAGATGAGCAGTTTTGATCCACACTCATCACCATGCTTACAACCTGTACATCATTTCTGAAACCGTCAGCGAATAATGGACGGATTGGCCTGTCAATCAAGCGGCTGGCCAAAATCGCTTTTTCACTTGGACGTCCCTCTCTCTTAATAAACCCGCCGGGAATCTTACCAACAGCATATAAACGTTCTTCATAGTTAACTGTCAGCGGAAAGAAATCCAGATTTTTCGGTTCTTTTGATGCTGTAGCAGTACTTAATACTACAGTATCGCCATAGCGCACTAAAACTGCACCGTTAGCCTGTTTTGCAAGCTGGCCAATCTCAACGGTCAATTTGCGCCCAGCCCACTCAAGGCTGTAGACATGTTTATCTTGTCCCATATTTGTACCCCTCTCTGCTTTCACTTAAGGACAGGCGTCTATTCTGCCTGGTCCGTTCAATTGTTATTTATCCTGCATTAGCTGCAGATAATCCTGCCATGACATCAGCAAAGACTGATATCCTCTGCATTGCCAGCAGTCCAGTTTTATATAAAAGCATGAAATGCTCTTTAATCATAATAAAATTAGGCATCTTATAGTATGCACAATTTTTCCGTTTGCTAAAATAAGAATAACTTATGTATGTACATGATTAGGAACAAAATTCAAGTTTTTAAAGCTAATAAAAAAGCGGGAAAAAATCCCGCTTCTGTTGATTATCGACGTAAGCCAAGCTTATTAATTAACTCACGGTAACGAGCAACGTCTTTGTTGCGAAGGTAAGTTAATAGGTTACGGCGCTTACCAACCATTTTCAAAAGACCGCGACGTGAATGGTGGTCTTTCTTGTGAGTACGTAAATGGTCGTTCAAATTGTTGATTTCTTCAGTAAGGACAGCGATTTGAACTTCTGGAGATCCAGTGTCGCTTTCATGAGTTTTGAACTCATTGATTAGCTCATTTTTACGTTCTTTAGTGATTGCCATCCGGTTCACCTCCTAAATTTTCAATCCCCTGTTACTGAGCAAGCGTCGGTGACTCGACTTGCCAAGCAAAGGTTCATTTGGTACGTTACTTAGAATACAACTTTTTATGACAAAAAGCAAGGCTAAACCCTGTTTTTCTCAAAATATTGCTCAGTCTGCTGTTTATCCTTCGCAATTTGGGCGATTAATTCCTGAACGCCAGCAAATTTCCTTTCGTTTCTAAGATGTTTATGCCATTCAACCGTAACTTTCCTGCCATAAATATCTGAAGAGAAATCAAAAATATGGACTTCAACCGATGGCCTATCCCCCTTTTCCTTATTAAAGGTAGGTTTGTAGCCAACATTGCATACCCCTTCATACCAGCTGCCATCTACTAAGAATCTCACAGCATATACACCTGGCGGTGGGATGATACAGTCATCCGAAACATCCACGTTCGCAGTAGGAAAGCCGATTGTACGGCCCCTCTTATCGCCATGGATAACGGTACCTGATGTTTTATAATATCTTCCTAAAAGGTCGGGAAGCTCAGCTGTTTTCCCTTCCCGGATGTATTTCCTTATAAGCGTAGAGCTGATTTTTTCGTCTTCTTTTGCAAGCTTTGCAACGACCGAATAATCAAATTGATCCCTTGAATGGAACAATAGTGTTTCCATTGTACCGCGCCCCATTCTCCCATAGGAATAATCAAAGCCTGCTACAACATGCTTTGCATTAAGACCAATCAGGTATTGATCAACAAACTCCTGCGGCAGGAGATTTGCAAACTCCCTTGTAAAATTGATGATAAACAAATAATCTATGCCCAAATCAGCCATGATAGCAATTTTATCCTCAAGAGGCGTAATATACTCCACATGCTGAACGCTTTTCCCCAAAACAACCGATGGATGCGGGTCAAATGTCATAACAGCACTTTTTAATCCTTTTTGTTCCGCTATTGATTTTGCTTCACGGATGACTTTCTGGTGACCCAGATGAACACCATCAAAATATCCAAGTGCTATTGCCATTTCAGGCAATACGGTTCTATCCATTCGATGGGGATGATTTATATGAATAACTTCCATATTATTGATTCACCTTTTTCTACAGAGCCTGGACCTATAAAAATGCACAGCTTTTTAACGAGTGCTTATTGATCATTTCTTAACACCTTTACTGGCTTCATCATCCCAGGTTTGCGCGGATGATGCTCATAGATAGCCAGCACGAGGCCTGCCTCTGTTTCCACTGCAATTGGCCCTTTAGTGTTATGCAAATGATCAGGGATAGTTAATACAGCCCCATTTTTTACTTTCTCTGCTACTTTATCACTTATTTGAAATTTCGGCAAATGAGAAAGCGCGGCTTCCATAGGACGAAGAACCTCGTCCATTGTCCCCTTCTCCACTCTTTCTTCTATTTCTTCAAAAGTCAGGCAATCATCAAGTGTCAATGAGGCAGACTGGATTCTGACCAGCTCAGACATATGAGCAGGGTATCCCAGTTCACTTCCAATCATGACAGCAAGAGTACGTATATATGTTCCTTTGCTGCAGGCTACACGGAAACGGAAGGTAATATTCTCACCCTCAAACATTTTTCTGCCATCGAGCAGTTCGATAGAGTAAATAGTAACTTTCCTGGACGGTCGTTCTACTTCTATTCCCTGTCTTGCATATTCATAGAGGCGTTTCCCATTCACTTTTACTGCTGAAAACATAGGAGGTGTCTGAGTAATTTCCCCGGTCAGACTTTGAAGTGCATCCATTATTTGATTTCTGGCAATAGGTGCTGTAACATCTTTTCTCTCCACGACTTCTCCTGATGCATCTTCTGTTGTCGTAGAAAAGCCTATTGTGACTTCTCCCTCATATGACTTTCCAGCATCTGTTATGTATTCAGCCACCTTTGTTGCCCTCCCAAGGCAGATTGGGAGTACACCAGTTACGTCTGGATCGAGTGTGCCAGTGTGGCCGATTTTTTTCATCCGCAAAATCTTCCGAAGCTTAAAGACACAATCATGGGATGTCATTCCTTTAGGTTTAAAAAGCGGCAAAATTCCTTCCATATCATGTACCACCTTGTCTTGTAATTAGAAAAAAATGGATAGACAAAATGTCTATCCATTCCATTATTCTTCTTCATTGGAGCGATCCTCATCTTTGGAACGGCCTTCGTCCTGAATTTGATGGAGCAATGATTCTATACGGTTTCCGTAGTCGATTGATTCATCAAATTCGAAAAGAATTTCCGGCGTTTTTCTCAGCCGGATTCGCTGGCCAATTTCAGATCGGATAAAGCCTTTTGCTTTAGCCAGACCCCGAAGCGTATTTTCCCTTTGTTCCTCATCACCCAGAACTGAGATAAATACGGTTGCCTGCTGGAGATCCCCAGTAACTTGAACATCGGTAACTGTTACAAATCCAACCCGCGGGTCCTTTATTTTCCTGCCGATGATTTCGCCCAGTTCTTTTTTCATTTGTTCTCCAACTCGATTTGCTCTAAGGCTCATTCTATATCACCTCTTCTTAAAGCCACTCTAAATCTGTAATTGTCCGTTCTATTTCCGGGAACGAATCAATCATCTTAAGCGCATTTTGCAGCTCGTGTTCCGTTGAAACCTGGGTGGACGAAACGGCCACAATGGCAATTTTTGTCCGCTGCCATAGGTCCTGATAGTCCACCTCAGATACAGATACATTGTATCTTTGCTTCAGCCGGGTGAGAATCCGCTGCAAAACAGCCCGTTTCTCTTTCAAAGAATGTGTGTCATAAATGATACATTCACAGGCTGCAAGCCCAATTATCATTAACGTTCCACTTCTTCCATAATATATGCTTCGATAACGTCGCCTTCTTTAACGTCATTGAAGTTTTTGATGGTAATACCGCATTCATAGCCTTGAGCTACTTCTTTAGCGTCATCTTTGAATCGCTTAAGAGCATCAACTTCCCCTTCAAAAATAACAACTCCATCGCGGATTAAGCGGACACCGCTGTCACGAGTGATTTTTCCGTCTGTGACATACGAACCTGCAATGGTACCGATTTTTGAAACTTTGAATGTCTGGCGTACTTCGGCCTGGCCGATGATTTTTTCTTCGAACTCAGGGTCAAGCATACCCTGCATCGCCAGTTCAATTTCCTCAATTACTTTGTAGATGATGCGGTGCAGACGGATATCCACATCTTCAGCTTCTGCTGCACGTTTTGCATTATTGTCAGGACGTACATTAAATCCGATGACAATAGCATTGAAAGCTGCAGCTAAAGTGATGTCAGACTCATTAATGGCACCGACACCTGTATGAAGGATACGAACATTAACACCCTCTACATCTATTTTATGAAGCGCAGCAGTTAATGCTTCCGCTGAACCTTGAACATCCGCTTTAACAACGATGTTTAAGTCTTTCATTTCCCCTTGTTTCATATGTTCAAACAAGTTATCAAGACTTACGCGTGTTTTTTCGTTTCTTTGGGCCTGTAATGCCTGCTGGGCACGAGCTTCACCAATCTGGCGGGCTGTCTTTTCATCATCAAGTACAGCAAAGCGGTCACCAGCTTGAGGAACATCGTTAAGACCTGTAATTTCAACAGGTGTTGAAGGTCCGGCAGTTTTCACCCGGCGGCCAAGATCATTAACCATTGCACGGACACGTCCAAATGTGTTGCCGACAACGATTGGATCTCCTACTTTCAATGTACCGTTTTGCACAAGCAGAGTCGCAACTGAACCGCGTCCTTTGTCAAGCTGTGCTTCGATAACTGTACCAACGGCATTGCGGTCAGGATTAGCCTTGTATTCTTCCACTTCACCTACAAGAAGAATCATTTCAAGCAGTTCATCAATTCCATCGCCTTTTATAGCAGAGATTGGAACAAAAATTGTGTCTCCGCCCCATGCCTCAGGAACTAGGTTATGTTCAGTCAGTTCCTGCATGACACGGTCAGGATTTGCTGCTTCCTTATCCATTTTGTTAACAGCCACAATGATTGGCACTTCTGCTGCTTTTGCATGGTTGATTGCTTCAACCGTTTGCGGCATAACACCATCATCTGCTGCAACAACGAGAATTGTAATATCGGTAATTTTCGCACCACGGGCACGCATAGTCGTAAACGCTGCGTGTCCAGGAGTATCAAGGAAGGTTATCTTTTTGCCGTTCTCTTCAACTTGATAAGCTCCGATATGCTGTGTGATCCCGCCAGCTTCTCCCGCTGTTACTTTCGTGTTGCGGATGGAGTCTAGCAATGTTGTTTTACCATGGTCAACGTGTCCCATGATGGTTACAACAGATGGACGTTCCACTAGTTCGGCATTTTCATCTTCTGTGAAGTATACTTCAAGATCGGTTGTATCAACCAGCACCTCTTCTTCTACTTCTACACCATATTCACCTGCAATCAGCTCAATGGCATCTTTGTCAAGATCCTGGTTAATGGTTGCCATAACACCCAGCATGAATAACTTTTTAATGATTTCAGAAGGTTCGCGGTGAAGCTTCTTTGCCAGTTCCGCTACAGTCAGTGATTCGCTGAAAGTAATTTTTGAAGGAAGCTCCTTCACTTTTTTAGGAGCTGGGGCCACAAAAGTCTGCTGCTGTTTGCCTTTGTTGTTTTTATTCTTATTGTTGTTTCGGTTATTGTTTCGGTTGTTGTTATTGTTGCTTCTATTGTTGTTATTATTGTTTCTATTGTTGTTGTTATTGCCCCGGTTATTGCTGGACTGGCTGCCCTGCCCCTGGTTTCTGTTTTCACCTGGTTTATTCTGGGGCTTGCCTTTAACAGCTGTTGAACTGGCAGCACTATTATTTGAAGCTGGTTTTTGATTCCCTTGCGGTTTTTGCTGGTTTTGAGGTTTGCTCTGTTTTTGAGACTGGCTGTCATTCTTGATAAAGATGCCGTCAAGTTTCTGGACTGCAGCCGGCTCAATCGTAGTCATATGATTGGAAACCTCAATATTCATGTCTTTTAATTTTGTAATAACATCCTTGCTTGAAATGTTATGTTTTTTCGCATATTCATATACGCGCATTTTACTCATACTTTCACCCCCGCTAGTATTAATCGAGCAACGTTAACAGCTTTTTTGCAAATCCGGCATCTAACACTGCCACAACAACGCGGGCTTCCTTCCCTATAGCCTTACCAAGCATTTCCCGGTTTTGAATCAGCTTATAAGGAACCCCGAATGATTTACATTTATCTGTAACTTTTTTTGCCGTATTTGCGGATGCATCTGCAGACAGCAAAACAAGCTTTGCTTTGCCATTTCTGATCTCTTTAACAGCAAGCTCTTCTCCCGAAGTAATTTTCCGTGCCCGATTGGCTAAGCCAAGCAATGACATCCATTGATTTGAGTTCATTTGGATTGCCGTTTCTCCTTCTCTATTAACTCCAAGAGTTCTTCATAGATAGCATCATCTATGGAAACTTCTAAATGATTGGCTAAGATATTCTTTTTCTTTGCTAATAAAACTGCTTCCTTTTCTTTGGAAAGATAAGCCCCGCGCCCTGATTTTTTTCCGGTCGGGTCTACAGATACTTCCCCTTCTTTGGAGCGAACGATGCGAACGAGTTCTTTTTTCGGCCTCATTTCACCGGTAGCGACACATTTTCGCAAAGGAACTTTTTTACGATTGTTCACGATCATTCACCTCTTCCCTATTCTTTTCCCTCTAAAAGATTATCCTGAAAATCGAAGTCTGCATCATTTTCGTAGTCTTCGTTTTCGTAACCATCATTATCAAAGTTCAACAGTGTTTCATCCCGCGGATAAATTCCGGCTTCACGGGCATCTGTTTCTGATTTGATATCAATTTTCCAGCCTGTAAGCTTGGCTGCAAGTCTTGCATTCTGGCCGCGCTTTCCGATTGCCAGGGATAGCTGATAATCCGGGACTACAACTGTTGTTGCTTTGTCAACTTCATTTACGATTACGTCAAGCACCTTTGAAGGACTAAGTGCATTTGCAACGAAAACTACCGGATCTGAAGACCACTTTACAATATCAATTTTTTCGCCCTTAAGCTCATTTACTACCGCCTGTACACGTGTTCCCTTAGGGCCTACACATGAACCTACCGGATCTACTTCTTCATTGTCTGAATGTACGGAGATCTTAGAACGGTCCCCTGCTTCACGCGCAACAGATTTGATTTCAACAGTTCCATCATAAATTTCTGGAACTTCAATTTCAAATAATCTCTTCAGCAGACCAGGATGCGTTCTGCTAACAAAGATTTGTGGTCCTTTTGTTGTCTTTTCTACTTTTGTAATAAAGACTTTAATGCGGTCATGGGGCTGATAACGCTCATTTGGCATTTGTTCGTTCGCCGGAAGGATTGCTTCAATCTTTCCAAGGCTCACATAGATGAACTTAGGATCTGTACGCTGAACAATTCCCGTCATGATATCTTCTTCACGGTCGATAAATTCAGAATAAATGATGCCTCTCTCCGCTTCACGGACACGCTGTGTAACAACCTGTTTGGCCGTTTGGGCAGCAATGCGCCCAAAGTCCTTAGGAGTTACTTCCATTTCGACGACATCTTCCACCTGGTAGTTCGGGTTGATCTTTTGAGCATCTTCAACTGAAATTTCAAGACGCGGATCAAATACTTCATCCACTACCTCTTTTCGTGCAAAGACTCTCATCGTTCCGTTTCCTAGGTTTAAATCAATGCGCACATTCTGTGCCTGGTTAAAGTTTCTGCGGTAGGCTGACACCAATGCAGCTTCAATTGCTTCGATAATCACATCGCGAGAAATGCCTTTTTCTTTCTCAAGCAATGTCAGAGCATCCAAAAGTTCACTGCTCATGAGATTTATATCCCCCTTTATTTCTCTTATAAAAATGATCAACTCTAAAGTAGCAATTTGCTTTAATTAATAAGACAAGTAAGTATTGGTTTTTGAACGTCAACAACTGTCTAGCGCAAGCTGCCTACCCCCTCGAGGTGAGGCCCCAGGATGAGGGTCATGCAGACGTTGCCACAGGACACGGCGCTCTTAGTCTGCGTTCCTTCGTGGGCAAGACGCTTCCGCTTTTCTTAATAAGCAAGCCCGCAATCAGCCGTCATTAGAAAACAACGGCTAAACGGGCATTCGCTACCTTCTCATAAGGAATTTCGATCCTTTTCTTCCTTGTTTTGATTGTCACTTCAACCGTAACGGTCTCCCCGTCAAATTGGGTTAATACACCTTCGAACGTCTTTTCTCCATCAATCGGCTCGTATGTTTTTATGAAAACATTCTTGCCAACTGCCTTAACAAAATCACTGTCTTTCTTTAGAGGGCGTTCAGCTCCCGGCGATGAAACTTCCAAGAAATAGTTGTAAGGAATCGGATCTTCAGCATCAAGCTTTTCACTAAGCCTTTCACTGACCGTTCCGCATTCCTCGATATCAACACCAGTTTCTTTATCAATAAATACGCGAAGGAACCAGTCTTTCCCTTCTTTTACATATTCAATGTCGACTAATTCTAAATTAAGTTCATCCACAATAGGGGTGACCAGTTGTTCCACCGTTTCAGTCACTTTGCTCATTCATTTCCCTCCTTTTTACTGGATTCTTAGCTCTTGTTTTACAAAAGTTTTATTTTGATATACAGGAAGACTTTTTCGGATATATTGTTGTTTTTCATCTATCTATATTGTCCTTTGATTTTCGCTCCAGGCTGCTCAGCGAACCGCGTGGCGGGCGGTGAGCCTCTCCCGCATAAGTCTTCGCACCTTCCGCTACAATCAACTCAGCAAATAATATACAAAAAGCAACAAAACTTACGAAAACAATCTTCAGGAAAAAACCGTACACAACACGAAAGAGTGGGTTGCCCCACTCTTCCTTTTGCGAGAGTTATTCTTAGTATTTCCAATAAAACTATACCATAACCAATTTTTTTATGCAAATGGAATAGCTGTCAGCAGAAGGGGGCGGACCATTTGCCTGCCCTCTTTTTTAGAATAGTGAAAGCTGATTTTGTTCAGGAAGAGATTCAAGGCAGCCGTGATTATCCAGATACTCGATAATCGTCTTGGACACTTTTCCGCGCTGCTGCAAATCTTCTTTGGATAGGAATTCTCCTTCTTCCCTTGCTTTAACAATATTGAATGCTGCGTTTGTACCCAATCCTGGAATGGAATTAAACGGCGGTATCAAAGAATTTCCATCAATGATAAACTCATTTGCGCTAGAGCGGTATAAGTCCACCTTTTGGAAGTTAAAGCCCCTTTCGTTCATTTCCAAAGCCAGCTCCATTACAGTTAATAGATTTTTTTCTTTCGTAGAAGCATCAAGTCCCTTTGCATTGATTTCTTCGATGCGGGAACGTATCGCCTGGGATCCTTTAACCATGGCATCAACGTCAAAGTCCTCTGCACGAACAGTGAAGTATGCTGCATAGTAAAGAAGCGGATGGTGCACTTTAAAATATGCAATCCGGACTGCCATTAATACGTAGGCTGCCGCATGGGCTTTAGGGAACATGTATTTAATCTTTTTACAGGAATCAATATACCATTCCGGCACTTCATTCTTTCTCATTTCAGCTTCCATTTCATCGCTCAGGCCTTTACCCTTACGAACCGATTCCATAATTTTAAAAGCAAAAGCAGGCTCAAGCCCCTGATAGATTAAATAAACCATAATATCATCGCGGCACCCGATTACTTCACTTAAGTTACAAATATTATTATGGATCAATTCTTGGGCATTCCCGAGCCAAACATCTGTACCATGAGAAAGACCCGAAATCTGGACAAGTTCTGAGAAAGTGGTCGGCTTTGTATCTTCAAGCATCTGGCGGACAAATCGTGTACCAAATTCCGGTATGCCTAGTGTTCCAGTTTTACACATGATTTGCTCTTCTGTCACACCAAGTGATTCCGGCCCGCTAAAAATTTTCATTACTTCAGGATCATCTGTCGGAATCGTTTTTGGATCAATACCGCTAAGATCCTGAAGCATCCTTATGACGGTTGGGTCGTCGTGCCCTAGTATATCGAGTTTTAATAGATTATCGTGAATTGAATGGAAGTCAAAATGAGTCGTTTTCCATTCAGATGTCCGGTCGTCAGCAGGGAACTGAATAGGCGAAAAATCATAAATATCCATGTAATCTGGCACAACAATAATACCGCCAGGGTGCTGTCCTGTTGTCCGCTTTACTCCTGTGCAGCCGGAAGCAAGCCTGTCAATTTCGGCACCCCTGATTTGAAGATTATTATCCTGCTGGTATGCTTTGACATAACCATAAGCTGTTTTGTCTGCCACAGTACCGATTGTTCCTGCACGGTATACATATTCCTCCCCGAATAGCACCTTTGTATAGTTATGTGCCCTCGGCTGGTATTCCCCCGAAAAGTTCAAGTCAATATCGGGAACCTTATCTCCCTTGAAACCAAGGAACGTTTCGAACGGGATATCATGTCCATCTTTTTTATATTTTGCTCCACAGTTCGGGCAGTCTTTATCAGGCAGGTCAAAACCGGAGCCAACTGACCCGTCATTGAAAAACTCGGATGTCTTGCATTCCGGGCAAACGTAATGGGGAGGCAGCGGATTTACTTCAGTTATTTCGGTCATCGTCGCAACAAAAGAGGAGCCGACTGATCCACGGGAACCAACAAGATAGCCATCATCCAGTGATCTTTTTACAAGCTTATGTGAGATCAGATAGATAACCGCGAACCCATGCCCGATAATACTCTTAAGTTCTTTTTCAAGGCGGGCTTCAACGATCTCAGGTAGCGGATCACCATAGATTTTCCTAGCCATTCCGTAACTCATGCTGCGCATTTCTTCATCTGCGCCTTCAATTTTTGGTGTATACAAATCATCTTTAATCGGCTTAATTTCTTCAATCATATCCGCTATTCTGTTCGTATTCTCTACCACAATTTCCTTCGCTTTGTCTTTGCCAAGGAATGAAAAAGCATCAAGCATTTCATTAGTAGTCCTGAAGTGAACATCCGGGAGCTGATGGCGATTCAAAGGATTTGCTCCTCCCTGTGAATTAACAAGGATTTTCCGATAGATTTTATCATTTGGATTCAGGTAGTGTACATTGCCTGTCGCGACAACCGGCAGATCAAGCTTTTCTCCCAACTTTACAATATTGCCGATAATCTCTTCCAGCGCTTTTTCATCTCTTACAAGTTCAAGCTCCAAAAGGTGTGCATAGACAGCTTTCGGGTGCACTTCAAGATAATCGTAGAATTGCGCTGTATCTTCCACTTCATCTGGAGATTTCTGCATCATGCCTTCAAAAACTTCGCCTTTGTCACATCCCGATCCAACCAGAATTCCTGCACGATGTTTTTGCAGGACTGACCTCGGAATGCGGGGCACTCTGTAAAAATATTCAAGATGCGAGATGGATACGAGTTTAAAGATATTTTTCAAGCCTTCTTCTGTCTGAGCAAGCAGGGTGCAGTGCGCTGGTCTTGCACGCTGATAGGCATTTCCCTGACCCATATTATCATTGAATTGATCATGATATTCGATCCCTTTTTCATCTGCATGCTTAAGCATCTTAAGAAGCAGATAACCTGTGGCTTCCGCGTCATATATGGCACGGTGATGCTGGGTAAGTTCAACGTCGAACTTTTTGGCAAGCGTGTTCAGACGATGATTTTTCATGTCCGGATATAGAAAGCGTGCAAGTTCAAGAGTATCTATTACAGGATTAGACGCTTTGCCTATGCCCATTTTTTTATAGCCTACATTTAGGAAGCCCATGTCGAAGGATGCATTATGAGCTACTAAAACAGCATCTCCTGCCCATTCATGGAACTTCTTCAGTACCTCTTCCACTTCCGGTGCATTCTCCACCAGATCATCGGTGATTCCAGTCAGATTGATCGTTGTTGCCGACAAAGGGTGATGAGGGTTTGCAAAGGATTCAAACCGATCAATGATTTCACCATCATGAATCTTAACCGCGGCAAGCTCAATGATCGTATCATATACAGCTGATAAGCCTGTTGTCTCAACGTCAAATACAACATACGTATCTTCAGTAAGCTTGCGATGCGCATCATTATAGGCAATCGGCACACCATCATCCACAAGGTTCGCTTCAATTCCGTATAAGATCTTTATATCATTCTTTTTCCCGGCACCATAGGCTTCAGGGAATGATTGAGCAACAGCATGATCAGTAATGGCAATAGCTTTGTGTCCCCACTTTTTCGCCTGTGAAACAAGTGCACTGACAGATGAAACTGCATCCATTTGGCTCATCGGTGTATGAAGATGAAGTTCAACCCTTTTTTCTTCAGCAGGTGATGTATCCTGTCTTTGAATAGGTTTAATTTCATTGATATCGTTCCCGATCATTACCAGGTCACGTACAAATGTATCGTTTTGTATGCTGCCTCGGACCTTTAGCCACATACCTTTTTGAACATGCTGAAATAAAGCAGCATCCTCTTTGTCCCGCGAGAACATTTTTACAAGAATGGAGCTGGTATAATCAGTAATTTTGAAAGTTAAGAGTGTCCGGCCGCTGCGGAGTTCTCTCGTTTCAGCAGCAAACACATAGCCTTCAACGGCTACTCTGCGCTCTTCATCAACTATATCAATCAATTTGCGGTAATCTGCATCATCCTTAATGGTAAGACCGATTGTAAGCGGCCCCTGAGGTGCTGAAGGATCTGCTGATTCAGCTTCTGCTTCTTTCTTCTGCATCTCGATTGCTGCCTGGAGACCGCGCTCCTGATCTTCTTTGCGTTTGGCCTCCATGAATTTTTCATATTCTTCATTGGATCCTTCAGAAGATACTTCTGTATCAACTGTTAAGGCCGGAAAGCCAAAAACTTGAAAAACATCTGAAATAGTGCCGGCATACTTTTTCTTGATAGACAATCCTTCCAATTCATTTCGGACCTTAATGATAAGTTTGTTGCCCTGAACAGAAGGAACCTGTTCATTCAGAAGCTTTATGAGCGGGGGCGCCATGCCATCCATTTCTTTGATGCAGTTGTGCCAGTATTCAAGAACAAGCTGTTCAGTAAAATCCTGATTTTTCACAGATATGCTGTAGGAAATTTCTGCAATATGGGAAAATGTCTTTTCCAGCTGATCTGTGAAGCGGCTATATACACTGCAAGGCACAATCTTTGGAAAAGCAAAATAAAAATGCCATTTCCGTGACTGTCTTTCGACTATGACCCTTTCGATCTGGGCATCATGAAAGTGCTGCACAAAGGCATCTTCAGTTAGCTGCATCTGCTGGAGCAAGAGCTGAAATCTAGAAGGTTCGCTCATCTTTCTCTCTCCCATCTAATAAACTTGGTTTCTATGTTTTACACTTTTGTTATAATCCTTGTTTTAATTCAATATTCTGCCCGTTGATTTCATCACGTGGCACTTGTTTCCCGCGGAGGAACAGGGCTCCTCGGCTCCGCCTGTGGGGTCTCCCACTCCCTCTCCTGCCGCAGGACTTTGAATAATCATCCTGACTTAGCACCGCACGAAGAAAATGCGAAAGCATTTTCGAGGATCAAGTACCCTCCACTCCAATCAACTCAGCATTAGAAATATTGTTATAATGTTAGAAAACTGAAAATAAATAAGCACCGCCATATTTAGAAATGGACAGACGGACTTAATTATAACATATCGAATCAGATAGTGAATGAAAAAACGGATTCCATTTTGGAACCCGTTTTTTCGTCTAAATCAAAATGAACACTGCCCATATTTTTATATTGCAGACATCATTTCAGCAATTTTATCTGCAAGCTGATCTTTGTGAATTTCCTGCATTTCACCTGTTTTTCTAACTTTCACTTCAACGATGCCTTCAGAAGCTTTTTTGCCCACAGTTATGCGGATTGGCAAACCGATAAGGTCGGAATCTGCAAATTTGACACCGGGACGTTCCTGGCGGTCATCCATTAATACTTCATAGCGATCACGCTTTAGCATTGTATATAATTCCTCAGCAACTGCAGACTGAGTTTCGTCCTTCATGTTAATAGGGATGAGATGCAAGTCGAATGGAGCCAGGGAGCGCGGCCAGATAAAGCCGTTCTCATCGCTGAACTGTTCGGCAACTGCAGCCATAGTACGGGAAACTCCGATGCCATAGCAGCCCATAATCATTGGCTGTGTTCTCCCATTTTCATCTAAAAAAGTCGCTTCCATTGCCTCACTATAGCGGGTGCCCAGCTTAAAGATATGTCCAACTTCAATTCCTTTGGCAAATTGAATCGTTCCTTGTCCATCTGGTGAAGGGTCGCCCTCTTGAATGAAACGGAGATCTGCATATCGGGTTACATAGAAATCACGATCTGGATTAGCATTGACATAATGAATTCCTTCTTCATTTGCGCCACATACACCATTCACAATGGCTTCCACTGCATGATCTGCAATGATCTCAATATCCTTCACTCCAATAGGTCCCAAAGAACCAACAGCACAGCCAAGAATTTGCTTAGTCTCTTCGGCATCAGCTAGCCCCACGGCAGCGGCTTCAAGCAGATTTTTAAGCTTGATGTCATTTACTTCATGGTCACCGCGGACAAGAACAAGAACATATTTTTCATCAGCTTTAAAAAGAAGCGTCTTTATGCACTGCTCTTTAGCCACGTTTAGGAAAGTTGAAACTTCTTCAATTGTTTTTTTGTTTTCTGTTGCTGCCTTTTCCAGTTCCTGAGGCTCCTCATTGCTCTTTGAGTATTGTGCAAGAACCGGAGCCATTTCAATATTGGCAGCGTATTCGGAAGTATCTGAGTATGCGATAGTATCTTCTCCAACTTCTGAAAGAACCATAAACTCATGTGTGTCTTTACCGCCCATTGCACCCGAGTCAGCAATGACAGCTCTGAAATTCAGGCCGCAGCGTCTGAACACATTAGAATAAGCTGTAAAAAGTTTATCATACATTTCATCAAGGCTTTCTTGATTTGAGTGAAAGGAATAGGCATCCTTCATGATAAACTCACGCCCGCGAAGAAGCCCAAAGCGAGGACGCTTCTCATCACGGAACTTTGTCTGAATCTGATAAAGAGCCAATGGTAATTTCTTATATGATTTTACTGCATCACGAACCAGGCTGGTAATCACTTCTTCATGAGTGGCACCCAAAGCGAACTCTCGCTCATGGCGATCCTTCATTCTCATCAGTTCAGGTCCGTATGTATACCAGCGCCCGGATTCCTGCCATAGTTCAGCCTGCTGAAGGGCTGGCATCAGAAGCTCGACAGCCCCTGCATTATCCATTTCTTCTCTGATAATAGCTTCAACCTTTTGCAGAACTTTTTTCGCTAAAGGCATATAGCTATAAATTCCGCTTGCGTTCTGGCGGATAAAACCAGCCCTCAGCAATAATTGGTGGCTTCTGGTTTCCGCATCTGCAGGCACTTCTTTTAATGTAGGAATAAGCGTCATGCTCTGTTTCATTTATTTGCACCTCAATTAAAAATATGTAATGAATCTGCTTCCTCAACAAAAGAAGGGTCTCCCGGTCTTCAGAAAAAGCTAATAGCTTCCTAAAGACCAGAGCCCTCATCCTTCTTCTGCATGCAGCTCTGCTAAGTTTTTACAGGAAAAATCTCTGAATATCATTCCAAGTGACCACGAGCATTAATAGCATTAAAAGGGCAAACCCAATAAAGTGGACCATTCCCTCTTTATGGCGGTCAATTGGCTTCCCTCTTACAGCTTCAACAGCAAAGAACATTAATCTTCCGCCATCGAGAGCCGGAATTGGAAGCAGGTTCATAATTCCCAGATTTATGCTTAGGATACCTGCCCATTTCATTAAGTAATAGATACCTGATTTGGCTACTGTATCTGTTGAAACATAGATACCTACCGGGCCTGATAATGCATCAATTGAGAACTGTCCAGTGACAAGCTTGCCTAGCATGACAAAAATCTCTTTAGTCCAGAAATAGGTTTCCTTAGCTCCATAGGTAATGGCCTTTAAAGGTGATTTCTCCATTGGACTATATACTCCAATGATTCCAATCTTTTCGCCTTCAACATCCTGAACCTTCGGAGTAACCGGTATTGTATGTTCCTGGCCGTTTCTTTCCACCAAAAACTCCAATTCTTCACTTGGGTTTTGTCTAATGATTTCTACTACATCTGACCAGCTTGAAATTTCTGCTCCATCGACACTTTGAACCAAATCGCCTTCCTTAAGCCCAGCTTCATAAGCTGCACCATCAGGGGTCAGCTTGCCTAGTGCAGGTTCATTAGTCGGAATACCCTGCAATAAGGCTATTAGTACAAAAACAATAAAAGCCAGAACAAAATTCATCATCGGGCCTGCGAAAATCGCCATTGTTCTCTGGCCCAATGTCTTTGATGCAAATTGACGGTCATACGGGGCAATGAGCGTCTCTGTTCCATCCTCAACCAGCACAGCTGAACGGCTGATTTTAAAAACTTGGATTGACTCTTCCTCTTCACCCTCAACATACCCTTTTATTTCAAGGGCATGCTCAATGTCAGCATCTTCAACTTCAACTATTCTTGCATCTGGATATTTATCCTTATTGTTTAAAATAATTTTGCTTACTTCCTCGTTATCATCAAGGATCAGGCCGATGCGGTAGCCAGGTTTAATTTCCACCATCTCGGGATCTTCACCGGCCATGCGCACAAACCCGCCTATTGGCAATAGACGAATCGTATAAACTGTTTCATCTTTTTTAAAGGAAAACACTTTAGGGCCGAATCCAATAGCGAATTCGCGGCAGAGAATTCCTGCTCTTTTTGCAAAAATTAAGTGTCCCAGTTCATGGAAAAATACCAGTGCCCCGAAAATAACAATAAAGGCTATTACTGTACTCAAGTTTTAACCACCTTTTTTTAGAGGTTGTTCAAATGTGCTGGTGAGTGTTAATAAATTTATTGCAGCCATTTGAACGCAAGCTTATAGAAGCGAGTTAACATATTTCCTCGTTTCCAAATCTGTTGCCTGGATCTCATCAAGACTTGGATTTGAGATAATATTATGGCTGGCCAGTGCTCTTTCGATGAAATCTTCTATTTGCAGGAAGGTAATCTTTCCATCTAAGAATGCAGCAACAGCAGCTTCATTTGCAGCATTTAATACAGCTGGCATTGATCCGCCAGCTTTTCCGGCTTCATAGGCAAACTTCAGGCAGCGAAAGCGCTCAAAGTCCATTTCTGCAAAATGGAGCTTGCCAATTTCAGCAAGATTCAGCCGGTTTGCTGTTCGGAGCGGGAGCCTGTCAGGATAAGTTAAAGCATACTGAATCGGTACTCTCATATCCGGGGTGCCAAGCTGTGCGATTACACTGCTGTCATGAAATTCAACCATGGAATGGATAATACTTTCTTTATGAAGAAGGACGTCAATTTTACTGTAATCCATGGAGAAAAGCCAATGTGCTTCAATTACTTCAAGTCCCTTATTCATCATGGTAGCAGAATCGATGGTGATTTTTGCTCCCATTGACCAATTCGGATGATTAAGTGCCTCTTCAACTGTCACATTTTCTAATTCCTTGCGTGAGCGGTCTCTGAAGCTTCCTCCAGAAGCTGTCAAAATGAGCCTTTCAATATTTTTCTCTTTTTCCCCCTGAAGGGATTGAAAAATAGCCGAATGTTCACTGTCTACAGGAAGAAGCATAACACCGTTTCGCTTTGCTGCTTCCATGACCAGATGGCCGGCAGTCACAAGGGTTTCCTTATTTGCGATGGCGATTGTCTTTTTTTCCTCAATCGCCTGCAATGTGGAATCAAGTCCTACGCTGCCTAAAACTGCATTAACCAGTATTTCAGATTTTGGATAAACAGCTACTTCTATCAAACCTTCATGTCCATATGTAAATGTTATGCCGGGAAACTCAGCTTTAAGAATATCTGCAGAACTTTTTTCTGATAGTGAGACAAGTTCCGGCTGAAAGTCAGAGATAATTTTCCGGGCAAGGTCTATATTTCTGCCTGCAGACATGGCTGCTAGCTTAAATTCTTCTGGGTGTTCCTTAATGATATCAAGGGTCTGTGTCCCAATCGACCCTGTTGCACCCATTAAACTGATATGTTTCATAGTCTCCTCCTAAAAGAAAAGCGGAAGCGCCTTGCCCACCTCCGAATATTGGTTTGACACCATTAGGGGGCAGGCGCTGGAGCTAGACAGTTATCTATTAATCAAATGCGGACTGCTCCCTGGCCACCAGCTTTAGAGCAAGTGAAAAAAGTGCAGCAATGGCAGGACGAATAATAAGCTGTCAAAGCGGTCCAGAATTCCGCCATGGCCAGGCAGAATATTTCCTGAGTCTTTTACATTATAATGACGCTTTAATGCTGATTCCACTAAATCCCCTATTTGCCCGAACACTGACAAGATTGCTGTAATCACTAATAATCCCAGCATGGACTCATCAATATCTGTGAAGATAATAAATAATACCGCAACGGCAAGAGCACAGACCACACCACCAAGTGACCCTTCCACAGTCTTATTCGGGCTGATTTCAGGCCAAAGCTTCTTCTTTCCCATTGCTTTTCCTATAAAGTAGGCACCTGAATCTGTTGCCCAAATAAGAAATAATGCAAAAAAGAGATATGTCAAACCCTGATCTGCGAAGCGGGTCTCAATAAAATAGAAAAACCCAATGCCAACATATAAAGTAGACATAATCGAAAAAGCCACATCATCAAAAGTAAATTTATTTTTTGTTGCAACAGTATACGTTAGGAAAAGAAGCACCCCAAAAAGAGCTACCTCAATTTTTGTATAATTCAAATCATCCAGGATTGACTGAAATTCTTTAGGCAATAGGAAAACCCACAATAATAGTAAAGAAATAATGCCTGGAATCGAGAATAAACTTAAATTTCTCATTTTCAATAGTTCATATAGTGCAATGGATGCCAGCAAGTATGCCAGGATGATTATTGGCATGCCTCCAAAGATAATGACTGGCAGGAGGACTGCACCGAATATAATTGCTGTGATAATACGCTGCTTCATTCAATTTTTCAACACCTTTATTGTACTCCCCCAAAACGCCTTTGGCGGCTTTGGAATACTTCGATTGCTTCGAGCATTTGCTCTTCATTGAAATCCGGCCACAATACATCTGTAAACCAGAATTCTGTATACGCAAGCTGCCAAAGCATAAAATTGCTTAATCTGATTTCACCGCTTGTACGAATCAGCAGATCAGGATCCTGCAGTCCGCCCGTCATGAGGTAGGATGAGAATTTTTCTTCATTCAATTCATTTTCATCCATTATACCACTTTTGCAATCATTTAAGACATGCTTGACGGCTTCGAGTATTTCGGCTCTGCTTCCATAATTAAGTGCAAAGTTCAACACCAGGCCTGTGTTATTTTTTGTCTCTTCCATCGCTTTGGAAACTGCATTTCGGGTATGGGCAGGCAGGTGGTCAAAATAACCAATCATTCTTACTTGCACATTCTCTTCTACCAGCTCTGGCAGGAAAGTTCCCAGAAATTCCTCAGGCAGTTTCATAAGAAAGTCCACTTCCATTTTAGGCCTTTTCCAATTTTCAGTAGAGAATGCATATAGAGTTAAGGTCTTTACTCCAATATCGCTTGCAAATCTGGTAATTTTTCGGACAACTTTCATTCCCTCATGATGGCCGGCAACTCTTGGAAGAGCTCTTTTCTTCGCCCATCTTCCATTTCCATCCATAATGATGGCAACATGCTCAGGGATTTGCAATTCTTTTATTTTTTCAACTCTCTCTCGGAGATCGGAAGAACTGTTTTGGGACTTCCATAACTTCATTTTATCAAACATAAGTCTGCTCCTTTAAAATAGGTTAATCCTCCGATAAAAGATAAGTGAAACTTCAATCAGCAGGGGCTTGATCCCGGATGATTGATAGCTGATATTCATTCATAGTATCTTTTAGAGATTATTCTAATGGTAAATTATGATATTGCCTCTTTCCGCATGATAATATCATACCAAAAATAAAAAAATATATCTCTATAAAAGAGTATGTTACCAGAAACTAAATTCAGGATAGGAATACTGGCTTCTATACATATTCCAGCGAAGTCAGCATGCAAATACACAAACTGATTATGTAGCTCCCAAAGAGTAAAAGAACCCCCTATTGATAGAGGGTTCTCAGTATAGAGTCATTAGACTGCAAGAATTTCTTTTTCTTTTTCTTTTGTTAATTCGTCAATCTTACTGATGTGATCATCAGTAAGTTTTTGAATGTCATCAGAAAAACCGCGAAGATCATCTTCTGTGATATCTCCATTTTTTTCAAGCTTTTTAAGGTCATCATTGGCATCGCGGCGAACATTGCGGATAGCAACTTTTGCGTCTTCCGATTCTTTTTTGACAACCTTCACGAGGTCTTTGCGGCGTTCCTCAGTAAGCTGAGGAATAGCCAGTCTGATAACACTGCCGTCATTAGACGGATTTAAGCCGATATCAGATTTAAGGATGGCTTTTTCAATTTCTCCAAGAATGGATTTGTCATAAGGAGTAATGACTAAAAGGCGCGCTTCTGGAGCAGATACCCCGGCTAGCTGATTTACAGGAGTCGGTGCACCATAGTAATCAACAGTAATGCGATCAAGCAATGAAGCATTTGCTTTACCTGCTCGGATGCTCGCAAGCTCCCTTGTATAAGCTGAAATTGCTTTAGTCATTCTTTCTTTTGCATCTGCAATAACTTGTTTTGGCATTATTTTTTCCCCCTAACGATTGTTCCGATTGTTTCACCCATTACGGCGCGGTTAATATTGCCTTTTTCCATAATTGAGAACACAATTAATGGAATGTTGTTATCCATGCATAAAGATGAAGCTGTAGAATCCATAACAGCCAATCCTTCTTTCAAAACATCAAGATAGGAAAGCTCATCATATTTTTTAGCATTTTTATCAATGCGAGGGTCAGCTGAATAGACGCCATCCACATTGTTTTTCGCCATTAGAATTACTTCTGCTTCAATTTCTGCAGCTCGCAATGCTGCTGTTGTATCAGTAGAGAAGTAAGGATTTCCGGTTCCTGCAGCAAAGATCACAACCCGCTTTTTCTCAAGATGGCGGATGGCTCTTCTGCGGATGTACGGCTCAGCGACCTGCCTCATCTCGATTGAGGTTTGAACTCTCGTCTCCACTCCGAGATTCTCGAGGCTATCCTGCAGCGCCAATGAGTTCATGACAGTAGCAAGCATTCCCATATAGTCGGCATTTGCCCTGTCCATACCCATTTCTTCTCCAATCTTTCCGCGCCAGATGTTTCCTCCGCCGACAACAACGGCAACCTCAACACCTAATGCAGCCAGATCCTTAACCTGTGCAGCAATTGATTTAATCACTGAAGGATTAATTCCAAATCCTTGCTCCCCTGCTAAAGCTTCTCCACTTAATTTCAAGACCACGCGTTTGTATTTAGGGCTGCTCATAAGAACCTCCATATGTAGTATAAAAACTCACCATTGCTTTTTAATTTTATCTCATTCTGAAAAACAGGGAACACCAAGTGTTCCCTGAATCATAGCTGAATTAATTAATATTAAAATTTACTTCTTAACTTGGTTCATTACTTCTTCAGCGAAGTTGTCTTCACGCTTTTCAATACCTTCTCCAACTTCGTAGCGAACGAACTCACGGATTTTTCCGCCTTTAGATTCAACGAATTTCCCTACTTTTTGATCAGGGTTTTTAACAAAAGCCTGGTCATTTACGCAAACATCTTCGAAATATTTGCCAAGGCGTCCTTCTACCATCTTAGCAACGATGTTCTCAGGCTTGCCTTCGTTAAGAGCTTGCTGAGTCAATACTTGACGCTCGCGCTCTACTTCGTCCTGTGATACTTCATCACGAGATACATATTTTGGGTTTAGGGCAGCAATATGCATTGCAACATCTTTCGCTGCATCCTCGTCAGTTGTTCCTTCAAGAACTGTTAGCACACCAATGCGTCCGCCCATGTGAAGGTACGCACCGAAAGCATCGCTGTCAGTTTTTGTTTTGATTTCGAAGCGGCGAAGAGAAAGCTTTTCTCCGATTTTAGCAATCGCACTGTTGATGTGAGATTCTAATGTTGCACCGTTAGCCATTGTCTGGCCAGCTGCTTCTTCAACAGAAGCAGGCTTTACAGAAAGCAAATGCTCTGCGATTTCTTTAACAAGAGTTTGGAACCCTTCGTTTTTGGCAACGAAATCTGTTTCAGAGTTTACTTCAAGGATAACAGCTTCGTTTCCGTCTACTTTAACAGAAGTAAGACCTTCTGCAGCAATACGGTCACCTTTCTTAGCAGCTTTAGCGATTCCTTTTTCACGAAGGAAGTCGATTGCTTTTTCCATATCACCTTCAGTTTCCTGAAGTGCTTTTTTGCAGTCCATCATGCCTGCGCCTGTTTTTTCACGAAGTTCTTTAACCATTTGAGCAGTAATTGCCATTATGAGATCCTCCTTAATGAGTTATGTAATAATATCTTTACCATTTATAGCTGTATGGAAAACTAAACTTTGCCTTTTCTTTAAAAAAAGGTGATAAAGGGTGCTCCCTCTTATCACCTTCTTTTAAATCAAGAAAAAAGCACCTTAGAGCAGTTCAGCTCCAGCGCTCCAAGGCGCCTCCGCTTTTCTATTAAGCAGTTGTAACTTCTTCACCTTGTTTAGCTTCAAGGATAGCATCTGCCATTTTGCCTGTTAACAATTTAACAGCGCGGATAGCATCATCGTTTGCAGGAATGACAACATCAATTTCATCCGGATCACAGTTAGTGTCAACGATACCAACGATAGGGATGTTTAATTTATGTGCTTCTGCAACAGCGATGCGCTCTTTGCGTGGGTCAATGATGAATAGAGCATCCGGAAGGCTCTTCATATCTTTGATTCCGCCTAAGAACTTCTCTAAGCGCTCTTGCTCTTTCTTCAATTGAACAACTTCTTTTTTAGGAAGAACTTCGAAAGTTCCGTCTTCAGACATTCTTTCGATATCCTTTAAACGCGCAATACGCTTTTGAATTGTTTCAAAGTTTGTTAAAGTTCCACCCAACCAGCGCTGGTTCACATAGAACATACCAGAACGGATTGCTTCTTCTTTAACAGAATCTTGAGCTTGTTTCTTAGTTCCTACGAAAAGGATTGTGCCGCCGTTACCAGCAAGCTCCTTAACGAAGTTATAAGCTTCTTCTACCTTCTTAACAGTCTTTTGAAGGTCGATGATGTAGATGCCATTACGCTCAGTGAAGATATATTTCTTCATCTTAGGGTTCCAGCGGCGAGTCTGGTGTCCGAAGTGTACACCAGCTTCAAGCAATTGCTTCATTGAAATTACTGACATTTGTGTTTCCTCCTAATGGTTTTTAGTTCCTCCGCCCATATCATTTTCAGCCGGCAACTGCATTTGAACAGCACCATCCGGCTAAATCCATAAGCGTGTGTATTAACACCATTTGTTAATATAGCATAAGTGTTTTTCACAATCAAGCTATTCTTGCTGATTTTGACGAAATTTAAGCATTAACTCGATTTCTGTCTTCCCTTTTCCTAATTTCTTTGCAATATCTTCCACATTCAGTCCCTGTTTTTTCATCATAAGCACTTGATCTTCCATTGATGAAGGAATCTCTTCTTTAACCCGCTGACTGTTATCTGACTGCATTACAGATTCAGGTACCTTTAAAGATGCTAAACCTTCTGATTCATTCGATTCTTCCTCCGCAGCCCTCAAGTTCTTTTTGTAGGCTTTAGATGCCTGATATACGGATGCTCTGGCTAATCGCAATGATTTCTCAGCAGCTTTAGCTATATTTTCATCACTTTTTCTTTCGGGATTTACCCTGATGCTTTTTTCTTTTACAAATGATTGGTTTTTAGCATTTATCTGCGAAAATTTGTTAATAAAGTCATCGTTTTCTTCCTTCATTTGAATTAGGTAAGAAGATATGACTTCTTCCATTTCAACAAGCATTTTTTCCTGTTTTTTCTCTGTTTCCATTAATTTGTTCTGACGCAGAAACAGCAAAATAATGGCTAATAACGCTACAATATTCAGCAGCAGGCTAATAGCTAATAGAAAAGCTGTCATGATATCCCTCTATCCGCTGTAGTCAATAACCTTCCCTTTGTATGGATGGTTCTGTATTTCATTGCTGTCTTTTTTCTGATTATCTTTCCGTTCATGTCCCCCGGCATCATTTTGGCTTTCGCTGTCATCATTGCCAAGATTGACATTTTGTTTTTGCTCATGTTTGATCACGGTCTTCCGCTGCTTCTCAGCATTTTCCCGTATACTCTCGGCAGCAAACCCGCTTATTGTCTGTCCCCTCTGCTGAAGCTGTTCCTGGATTTTACCTGCGTCAAACGTTCTCGGCAGTGCTATCTGCATTTCTATTGATTTTAAACTCATCCCGGATCACTTCCTTAATAAAGGATCGTTTCTCCCTGTTTCTAAAGGATTACTTCTTATTTCTCCCTTTGAAAAATGGAACTTTGAAGATTTGAATTGTCTGGCGAATCACTTTTGAATATTTTCCAAAATGCATAGAAGTGTTTGGATAGACCTTCCCATAAATAACAATCGAAGCTTTCATTTTTCATCTTTATCTTTTTCCAGTTCGGTAGCTCTTCATTTATTTGGTCAATTTAACCTGCAAATGAGCTTTGGTTGCCCTTTGTTTGAGAATAATGATTCTATGTTCTTCCGACAGCTTTCCTGTAAGCCTTGCCATTTCTGTCAGTCTTCCATCAATACTATCCAGCTTTTTGATTGCTTCTTGCAGTTTGGCTGATTCGTTTAGGAGAGCTTTATCGGCCTTATCCAAATCGGTGTCCATCCCTGTAAAAAGCTCCGTTTTAGTAAATAGGTGATTGCCCAGCTTTTAATTTTAACAGATATGCATCACTGCCGTTTTCTGCAGGAATTCCTTTTGATAATAGAATGGGGTATTCCACTGAGAAAGGATTTCTGCAGATTCACTGGATTACTTCTTCGCTCATACCAAATGTGATTTTTTCGTCAGCAAGCAGTTTGTACAAATCTTCAGGGTGGACGGCTCTATCAAGTTTAATATCTGACGGCTGAATCAATGCAGCTAAACGTTGAGCATCAACTAAAATTTGAAATTGGCTTTTCATGCTGATTCCTTCCTTTGCAGAAAGAAATGACACTAGATTATATTGCTTTTTCCAGCAGCTGCCTCAGCTTAAAAATTGACTTTGAATGAATTTGAGATATACGGGAGGTAGATAGGCCCATCACTTCGCCAATTTCTGTCAGTGTTAATTCCTCTTTATAAAATAAACTTAGCACCATCTGCTCTTTTTCATTTAATTGTAAGATTTTTTCAGCCATTTCTTCCAAAAGTTCATTCTTTAATACCTTTTCTTCTGGAATAATTGCTTTTTCATCCTTAATGGAGTAGCTGCCATCCTTTTCGTCAGCATCGGGCTGTTCATCAATTGAAAGGATGTTTGCGTAAAAATGTTCATTCATAACAGAATACACTTCATCTTCCTGCATCTCTGCTTCTTCAGCAATTTCATGCACAGTTGCATTGCGCATCAGCCGCTGCTCCAGCTTCTCAATGGCAGCATCTATTTTTTTCGCTTTATCCCTCGTACTTCGCGGAAGCCAATCTTCCTTCCTTAATCCATCCAGAATTGCACCGCGAATGCGAAAAGAAGCATATGTATCAAATTTCAAATCTCTTGCAGGATCAAATTTTTCCAGAGCGTCATATAACCCCATTAGCCCCAGGCTACGAATATCATCTCTTGAAACATTCTTCGGCAGGGTAGCGGATATCCGCTGTACATGATAGCTTACAAGAGGCAAATATTTTTTCACAAGAAAATTCCCCGCTTGAGCATCACGAGAGTCGACCCATTTAGCCCAGTATGTGCTTTCTTCGGTTATCAGGTCTGTCATGGCCATCCTCCTCAAACGTTTCCATTTCTATTAACTATTGTTAGTATATCAAAATGTTTCCTATAAAAATATTAACTTCAGCCTTCACCGCTCGCTTTTAACCCATAAAGAGGGGACGTGTTCTTCGGAGAGGTTATTGGAGAGATTTATAAAAAGCCGGAAAAAAAAAGCTGATTCTCTAAAAACTGCACATAATTAAAAACAGGAACTTAAATAATCATTTGGCCTTTGTTTACAGTCCGAATCATCAATTCACCTGATTGAGGGTTGAATTCGATTGTTCTGCCGCTGTGGCCCCCAACATCTTCACCTAAAATGGCAATTTTCAAGAATGAAAGTTCCTGTTTTACTGCCTCTACGTTCCTGGGACCAATCCTCATTAAATCACTTCCGGAGGAGTACTTAAACATTTGGGCTCCACCGGCAATCTTCGCTTTTAATCCTGAAGGCCTTGCCCCGCCTTTCGCCAGAAGGCTCACTAAGTCCCTGATTGCAGTATCAGCATATTTAGCTGAATTAAAGCTTGCACCTTTGGCAAGAGAGGAGTCAGGCAGCATAATATGTGCAAGTCCGGCAATTTCTGCGCTAAGGTCATAAAGAACCACACCTACACAGGAACCAAGTCCTGATGTCCTGATTAAGCTGGGGGTTTTAACAATATTCATATCTGCGATGCCTACTTTTACAACTTCAAGAAGATTATTCATGATCCGGGACTCCCAAGGCCTTAAAAATGATTTGAAATGATTCAGGATCGGGAAGCAAAAAAAAGTGGCCATTTACAGCATCCGTATTTTGAAATTCTTCATTTAAAGCTGTATCAATTACAATCGCGTAATCGCTCAACTGTGAAATTTCCAGCAGCCCCGTGCCAATTATTGCTCCCACCATATCAATGCTCAGCATTGGCACAGAGGGGAAAAGTGATAGTTTGGTAAAATCAGATAAAGAAGATAAATAAGAGCCTGAGAGAATGTTTCCAAGCTCCTGCAGTGCCGATAGGGCAAGCTCATCATATGGCAATTCATCTGCACAGAAAGGTATGTTTCCAGGCAGTTCCCGAATGAAGATTTCAGCCTGTTCAAGAGGCAGTACAAAAAACATGCTGCCTGGGGCGTCTCCGTCTATCCTCAGAAACACCCCGGCCACTACATTGTCTGCCCCTCCAGCCATATCGATCATTTCATCAAAAGAAACAATTTTCACATCCGGCACAGACATATCAATTTTTTTATTGAGAAGCGTTGATAATGCAGTCGCCGCATGCCCAGCTCCAATATTCCCGATTTCTTTAAGAATATCCAATTTCAAGCTGCTGATATTCTTGTCTAGAAAACTCATCCCGCTATCCCTTGTCCATCATGGGCTGTCAACTCTTCAGGATTCAGGACTCTTTCCAAATCTATCAGAATAAATAATCGCTTATCGATTTTCGTTACACCTTTGATAAAATCGGCCTCTTCAGTACCGATTACCTCCGGCGGGGGTTCAATAGATTCAAGGTCCACATCAATGACATCATTTGCAGAATCTACAATCAGCCCAACTTCCATATCATCCAATACCGCGATAATTACTCGTGAATGCTCATTATATTCAGCCTCTTCCAGATTAAATCTGCTTCTGAGACTAATAATCGGCGTTACAACCCCCCGTAAATTGATTACTCCTTTTACAAAGCCTGCTGTTCGTGGAACCCGGGTTATATGCTCAACCTTTTCAATTGAACGCACCTGATTCACCGGAATTGCATACTCTTTCTCTTTCAGCTGGAATACAATCAATTTTAAATCTGCGGCTGCCGTTTCACTCATCCTGTTCACTCCTTTATAAACGTCAATCTTAATTATTTAATCAATGCATTGCAGTCCACTATCAGGGCGACCTGTCCATCACCTAAAATGGTTGCACCGGAAATGGCAAATACGCTGGTTAAGTAGTTTCCAAGGGATTTTAAAACCACTTCCTGCTGTCCAATAAAGGAATCTACAACAAGCCCTGCCATCTTTTCCCCTTTTCTGACGATGACAACGGAAATGAATTCTTCTTCATGATTCTCAGATGGCACTTCAAAGATTTCCTTCAAAGATAGGAGCGGAACCACTTTTCCTCTGAAATCAATCACCTTTTGATTATGCGCACTTAAGATGTCTTCTTTTCTGATAATAGCTGTTTCAATAATAGACGATAGAGGGATTGCATATTTTTCCTTCTCAATCTCAACGAGCATGACTGAAATAATGGATAAAGTTAATGGCAGCTGTATGGAGAAAATGGAACCCTGCCCCACTTTTGAATCAATTGAAACTGATCCTCCCAATGACTCGATTGTATTCTTTACAACATCAAGCCCCACACCCCGTCCGGAAACATCTGAGATTTTATCCGCAGTCGAGAAGCCAGAAGCAAAAATCAGTTCATAAGCCTGTTTGTCCGTTAGAGCAGAAGCTGTTTGCTCTGTAATGATGCCGTTTTTCAGTGCTTTCTTTATAACCTTATCTTTGTTTATACCTGCACCATCGTCCTCTATTTCAATGAACACATGATTGCCGCTGTGATATGCCTTTAATACGACATTTCCTTCTTCACTCTTTCCGTTTTCTTTGCGGACTTCCGGCGTTTCAACCCCATGGTCCAGTGCATTTCGAATTAAATGAACAAGCGGATCGCCAATTTCATCAATAACAGTCCGGTCTAGTTCGGTTTCTGCCCCGACTATTTCGAGATTGATCTTTTTATTTAAATCTCTTGCCAATTGTCTGACCATTCTTGGGAAACGATTAAATACCGTTTCTATTGGGACCATGCGCATATTCAGAATAATATTCTGAAGGTCTCCTGAGATCCTTGACATATGCTCAACCGTTTCATGCAGTTCCTGATTGTTTAATTCCTTGGATATTTGTTCAAGCCGTCCCCTGTCAATCACCAATTCTTCAAACAAATTCATAAGGATATCCAATCTCTCGATATTTACCCTAATCGTTTTATTGCTAACCTGCTTTACTGTTGGGGCTTTTTTGTCCTCTTTTGGCATATCTGAAGCAGCCTCTGCGGCCACTTCCGCGGCAGGCGGTGCAGCTTCTGCCTCTTTCAAAGCTTCCTGAGTGCTGTAGTTCTCCATAGATAGCCGCAGCACTTCAATTCTTTCCACTTCCGATACCTTCAAAAGTTTTTGACGGATATCTTCAGGCGTTTCTTTGGTAACAATTGTTACAGAAAATTCCTGATCAAATTGCTCTTCTTCAAGCTGCTCAACTGAAGGTGTGGCTTTGATCACTTCCCCGCTCTTCTCAAGTACTTCAAAAACCATAAATACTCTGGCGGCTTTCAGCAGACAATCTGCCCGCAATGCTATTGATATTTCATAGGATTCAAAGCCCTGCTCCTTGGATTGCTGAATAACTGTCCATTCAAAATCATCATATGTACTCTTGATCATTCCTTGCGGTTCTGCAATTGCTGCTGCCGTTTCGGCTCTTGCTGCAGACTGCACCGGACTTTCCCCTTTTTCGATCAGCATTAATTTTTCTACAGCTTCGGAAACATCCCTTTTGCCGTCACCGCCTTCTGCAATTGACTGGACCATTGCTTCAAGATCATCAACAGCCAGAAAAACGACATCCAGAATTTCAGCATTCACTTTTATTTTCTGATTTCTGATTGCATCAAGCACATTTTCCATTTGATGGGTTAGATTTGCGAGATCTTCATACCCCATAGTGGCTGACATGCCTTTTAGCGTATGCGCTGATCTGAAGATCTCATTAACTATTTTGATATCCTCAGGATTTTTCTCTAATTCCAGAAGCTGCTCATTGCACGCCTGCAAATGCTCCTTGCTTTCTTCAATAAATACCTCTAAATATTGATTCATCTCCATGTGCCTGCACCCCTCGGCTTTAAACAAATTTCAATATGGATTCTGCTATATGTTCAATATTCTGCACATCATCTGCCAGACCGGATTCAATCACCGCTCTTGGCATTCCAAATACTATCGATGTTTCTTTTGATTCAGCAATAGCCTTTACTTCACCGTTTTTCTTCATTTCCATCAGGCCATTTTTTCCATCTGCACCCATTCCTGTCATGATGACAGCAATTTTTTGAATCCCTTTGATTTCACCTAAGGACTCAAACATCACATCAACTGAAGGCCTGTGTCCGTTCCTTGGCGGTGAATCATCCAGATGGACAACAAGATCCTTGCCTAATCTTGCAGCTGTCAGATGAAAGCCTCCTGGAGCTATATATGCCGTGCCGTTCTGAAGAATATCACCATCCTCGGCTTCCTTTACCGATAAATCTGATAAACCATTAAGTCTGCTGGCCAGCGATTTCGTAAATCCGGCAGGCATATGCTGAACAATGAGTACCGGCGCATTCAGATTTCCAGGGAGGTCACACAGCACTTTTTGAAGAGCCCGCGGTCCGCCTGTGGAAGTACCTATGCAAATTAACTTTCTGAGATTTGAACTCGATACGGAAGAAGAACGGCCGATCTGCATAAATTGACATGGTTCTATTTTACTAAATTTTTGCTGTAATACAGCAGTTTTTTTTCCTTTAGCCGGAAATTTAACCAGCCCTTTCATATTTGCATTGCTCGCCTGCACTATTTTTTCTGTTAATTCAGTTTTTATTTTATGCAGGTCCAGTGAAATGGGACCTGATGGCTTGGCAATAAAATCTACTGCACCATATTCCATAGCTGTGAAGGTGTTTTCAGCACCTTCCTTCGTGGTGCTTGAAAGCATCACTACAGGGACCGGCATGGTCTTCATAATAATTTTTAGAGCTTCCAGGCCATTTAGAACCGGCATTTCAACATCCATGGTTACTACATCAGGATTTAATTCTTTTATCTTCCTTAGTCCCTCTTCCCCATTTCTGGCTGTCCCGACAACTTGAATTCTGTCATCTTCAGAAAGGAAATCCCCAATCAGTTTTCTCATAAAGGCTGAATCATCTACTACAAGCACTTTGACTGTCTTCATGCTGGTTCACCCCCTATTAAAAAGAAATTCTTTCAGTTTTGATATAAATTGGACAGAATGGTGTTCACCAGTATGTCCGATAGGCCTGCCGCCAACTTTCTCAGTCATATTCCGAATTGCTTTTGAAGCAGCTGAATTCCCTTGATGCAAAATGAAAGGGATTTGCCGTTTAACAGCCTGCTGTACGCTGCGATCATCCGGAATGATTCCTAAGAGGTCAGCCTTTCTCCCTAAAAATCTTGATAAGACAGCTGAAATCCTCTTATACGTTTCCTTCCCTTCTCTCTCTCCTTCAGATCGATTAATGACCAAATGAAATGGGATTGTCCCATCCAAAAGATGTATATGTTTCATTACAGAGTATGCATCAGTGATAGACGTTGGTTCAGGTGTCGTAATAACTGCAATTTCCTGGACCGAGAGTATGAACTTAGCCGATTCCTCTGTAATGCCTGCACCCATATCAAAGATGATATAATCATAGTTTTGGATGAGATCAGCAAGTTCGTCTGTGAATCTTGAAATTTGCCCAGCATCCAGTTTCACAAAATGCGAAAGGCCAGTCCCTCCGCCAATATAGTCAAGTCCAAAAGGACCCTCAGAAATAATATTTTTCAATGGGATATTCTTTTCTAAAAAGTCAGCAATCGAATATTTAGCCGACCTTCCCATTAGAATTTCAAGATTCCCCATACCAATATCCAAATCGAATAACAATACCCTGTGGCCAGTTCTGCATAGGGAAATGGAAAAATTTAATGAGAAATTGGATTTGCCTACTCCCCCTTTTCCGCTTACAACTGCTATTGTTTTAACTTGATGATTTCGGCTGTCTTCTTCTTTCAGCCTGGTTCTTAGCCTTTCTGCCTGATCGTTCATTTCTTATTCCCCATTAGTTGTTTTACAATAGCCTCTGGCCCTGCCATCAGAATATCATCAGGAACATCCTGTCCATTTGTAATATACGCGGCACCTTTTTTATATTTATGAATTATGTTGTACATGGAACCATAAGTTGACGTTTCATCTGCCTTTGTAAAGATAAGCTTATCAATGTCTATAATTGAAAATTGATTATAGATCTCTTCCATATCCTTTTGTTTCGAGGTTAGTGAAAGCACTAAAAAGGTTTCCATTTCATTTTCAAAATCAATGACATTCTTTAAATCTTCTACATACTGTTTGTTTCTGAAATTCCGCCCTGCTGTATCAATTAAAACCACGTCAAATTCTTTCAGTTTATCGGCAGCCTGTCTGAAATCTTCTATTGTATAGCAAACTTCCAAAGGCATGTTCAGGATACTTGCATAGGTTTTTAATTGATCGATCGCTGCTATCCTGTAAGTGTCGGCTGTGATAAATGCAGCCTTTTTTCTATGTTTAATAACACACTCTGCTGCCATTTTCGCCAATGTAGTGGTTTTTCCAACTCCTGTTGGGCCTGCTACATTGATATATTTTTTGCTGAAAGAAATCCCTTCGAATGGAATATCCTCTATTTGCTTTATTAGTTCTTCGTGCAGCCAGGCATCTATTTCAGAATCCTTAGCATTCGCACCGCGCAGGTACCATTTTTCCAGCAATGCTTGAAGAACATGATCCTGAACGGACTTATCAATTTCCTGTTCATCAAGAATGAACTGGGCTTTTCTTATCGCTTCGGGATGAACAGGAATTGCCTGGTTTGAACTGGCCAAAGAGGACATCATCTGTTTCAGGCTGCTTATCTCCCTAATCAGCTCATCTGAAGTTTTCAAGCTGGAAAATTGAGCATCTTCTGCATTCCCCTTGTAATCGTCTGAATGATCTTGGACAGCTGCCGGCTTTACCGAAGGCTTTTGTTCTGATTCCTGATTTGCATCCAGCGCGGCCATTACTTCAATATTCCTTTTTTTAAAAAAGCCCAGAACTCCGCCGGTATATACTACTCTTGAATTTAGAATTACAGCATCCTTGCCTAGCTCCATCCGGATTTGTTTCATCGCATCAGGCATCGATGCTGCCATAAACTTTTTTACCTTCAATCAATATTCACCACCCCGACACTCTGAACTTCCGCATTTGCTTCCAGTTCGTTATAGGAAAGAATCGGTATTTGCGGAAAATACCTTTCCGTTAATTGCCTGACGTACATTCTGACTGCTGGAGAACAAAGGACAATTGGCGTCTGCTCCATCAGTGAAAGCTGTTCCACCTGCGAAGCAATGGATTCCAGGATATTCTGCGATACTGTTGGGTCCATGGATAAATAATTGCCATGCTCTGTCTGCTGAACACCTTCTGCAACCAATTTCTCGACTTTCCCTGATAGGGTTACGACTTTTATGGAGTCACCCTGCTGTGAAAACTGGTTAGTAATTTGTCTGGCCAAAGCCTGACGGGCATACTCGGTAAGCAGGTCTGTATCACTTGTAGATTTTGCGAAATCAGCAAGTGTTTCAAAAATAACCGGCAAATTCCGGATTGAAACGTTTTCCCTTAATAATTTCGCAAGCACCTTTTGAACTTCCCCCACTGACAATGGGTTTGGGGTCACCTCTTCAACAAGGATTGGATAGCTTTCCTTGACATGGTCAATCAGCTGTTTTGTTTCCTGGCGGCCTAATAGCTCATGGGCATTGCTTTTTATTACTTCTGTAATATGAGTAGAAACAACAGATGGAGGGTCAACGACTGTATAGCCAAATATTTCTGCCTGCTCTTTCATTTCTTCTGTTATCCATTTTGCCGGCAGACCAAATGATGGCTCAATCGTATCAATACCTTCTATGCTATCATCTTCAATACCAGGACTCATGGCTAAATAATGATCGAGCAGAAGCTCGCCGCGTGCCATTTCATTTCCTTTTATCTTCAGCCTATATTCATTCGGCTGCAGCTGAATATTGTCACGTATCCTTACCACAGGTATGACAAGTCCCAATTCGATCGCCAGCTGTCTCCTGATCATAACAATCCTGTCCAGAAGGTCACCGCCCTGATTCGTATCGGCAAGAGGAATCAGCCCATAGCCAAACTCGAATTCAATTGGATCTACATTTAAAAGATTAACCACACTCTCAGGACTTTTCATTTCATCGGTTTCAATTTCTTCTTCCATCTCCAGCAATTGTTCCTTATCAGGCTGGGGAGTCTTTGCAATCGTGTAACCTCCGAAAATCATTAAGCCGCCAATCGGCAAAGTTAGCACTAGCCCTATTGGTGTCAGTAAACCTAAAAGAATAATAGTACCGCCAGTAACATATAACATTTTCGGATAAGCAAACAGCTGGGAAGTAATATCTTTACCAATATTTCCATCAGATGCTGCCCTTGTAACCACAATACCTGTTGCAGTGGAAATTAACAGTGCCGGGATTTGGCTGACAATTCCGTCACCAACCGTAAGCGTCGAATATTTCATGGCTGCCTCTCCAAACGGAAGCCCAAGCTGCATCATCCCGATGACCACTCCGAACAGAAGGTTTATTAGAGTTATGATGATCCCAGCAATGGCGTCACCTTTAACAAATTTGCTCGCACCATCCATTGAACCGTAAAAATCAGATTCACGGCTGATTTTTTCGCGGCGTTCCCGGGCTTCATGCTCTGAGATCATACCTGCATTCAAGTCTGCATCGATACTCATTTGTTTACCCGGCATCGCATCAAGTGTAAAACGCGCAGCTACTTCGGAGACCCTCTCAGATCCCTTCGTAATAACGATAAACTGGATAATGATGAGTATTAAGAAAACTACAAGACCAACAATGACGTTTCCTCCGGTTACGAAAGAGCCAAAAGTTTCAACAACTTTACCGGCTTCCCCTTCTGATAGAATGGATCTGGTCGTAGAAACATTTAACCCCAGCCTGAATAATGTCATTAACAATATTAACGAAGGAAAAATGGAAAATTCGAGCGCTTCCTTCATATTCATGGCTGTCAGCAAAACCATAAGTGCAAGCGCAATATTAATGATGATCAGTACACTTAAAAGCCATGGCGGAAAAGGTATAATAAGCATGGCTACTATTAAAATTACACTCATCAATACTGATAAGTCTCTTACTTGCATCGAAACTCTCTCCTTACAAGAAAAGCGCAAGCGCCTTGCTCACCCCCGACACCTCGAGGGGCTAGGCGCTGGAGCTAGACAGTTATCGCAGTTCAAAGATCAATACTTTCTTATTTTACAAAAGGCGGAAACGCCTTGGCAGCCATTCAACAGCTTCCTAAGACCAGCTATTTCTAATAAATATTTATCTGGTTAAATTTTGTTTTTGGTTCTGTACACATAAGCTAAAATCTCTGCAACAGCTTTAAAAAATTCTTCAGGGATGGCCTGGCCAATTTCCGCCTGGCTGTATAGAGCCCTTGCAAGCGGCCTGTTTTCAACAGCAATCACATCATGTTCCTTTGCGATTAATTTAATCTTTTGGGCAACAAAGTCAACACCTTTTGCCACTACGATGGGGGCATCACTCTTGGTTTCATCATAGCTCAGAGCTATCGCGAAATGAGTTGGATTGGTGATGACCACATCCGCTTTAGGAACTTCCTGCATCATCCTTCTCATCGCCATTTCCCTCTGCCTCTGCTTAATCTTGGATTTTATTAATGGATCCCCTTCAATATTTTTGTACTCATCTTTAATATCCTGTTTTGACATTCGGATGTTCTTTTCAAAATCATATTTTTGATATAGATAATCCAGGACGGATAAAAACAGGAGTGCCGCTGAAGCAATTAAACCCATTTGAACGGTCAGGCTGGCAAGTGTGGCCATCGCTGTTCCAACCGATTTTTGAGAAAGAATTAATATTTCATCTATCCTTAACCATAAAACAGCAAACGCAGCGACACCTACGAAAGCAATTTTGAGCATCGACTTCAGCAGCTCCACAATCGCTCTCATGGAAAAAATCCGCTTGAATCCTTTTATTGGATCCATTTTCTCCAATTTAGGCTGTATAGCTTCTGTTGAAAAAAGAGTGCCCACCTGCATAAAGTTTGCAGTAATCCCCGCCAGCATAGCAACCAGCATAATTGGACCTAAAAAAAGAACCAATTCTTTTAAGACATCGAGAAAGATTACCTGTATATTCGCCTCTGTCAGCGGCATCAACATATAATCATTAAATGAGTGCGTAAAAATATATAAGATGATATTCTTCAAATACGATCCCGCAAACAGCAGAAACAGAAACACTGCAAGAAGGACGATGGCTGTATTAACATCCTGGCTTTTTGCTACTTGTCCTTTTTTTCTGGAATCCTGCCTCTTTTTCGGTGTGGCTTTTTCTGTTTTTTCTCCGGAAAAAAGCTGAAGATCTAAAGAGAGCAATAACTTCATTCTATGACCCCCCCATAAGTTCCATGAGCCCTCTCATTGTCTGCAGCATCGTTTCAAACGCAAGGGAAACAGCATACATTAATACGCTCATAACAATGATTAGAACAATAAAACTAACGCCAATTTTCAAAGGAAGGCCGACGACAAAGACATTTAGCTGCGGAACTGTCCTGGCAACAATCCCTAATGCGACATCTACAAGAAATAGACTGCCGACAACAGGAATGGACATCTGAAAGGCAATAACGAACATTGTATTCAGGGCTTTTATGACATATTCAGCCATATCCTCATCTCCAAAAGAAATCCATGCCTGATCCAGAGGAATAAAATCGTAGCTGTAGAACACTCCATCAAGCATTAAATGATGCCCATTGACAGTTAATAGAAAAAAGAGCGCTATCGTATACAAATACTGTCCCATTAATGGACTTTGTGCGCCTGTTTGAGGATCAATCACATTTGCAATGGCAAAACCCATCTGGAAATCAATGAATCCCCCCGCAATTTGAATCGCAGAAAGAATCAAATACGCTATAAATCCGACCATCAGCCCTACTAATGCTTCTTTAATTATTAAAAGAGAATATGTGCCGTCAATTTCTAGCATTGGCACATCCATTCCCAGGAACATTATCCATGCCAGAAAGAAGCCAAGGCCAATTTTATGTGCGGCCGGGATGGATCTGTATGAAAAAAGGGGCATCATTAAAAAGAAAGATGTCACCCTTACAAAAATAAGTAAAAAGGCAGGAAAAGAAGGCAGAAAATCTAACATGTCATCAGCCAACAAACCTGGTCAAATTAGAAAATATTTCATTTGCATAAGAGAGCATATGACTAAGCATCCATGGCCCAAAGAAAACAACACCTACAAGGACCGCTACAATCTTAGGAATAAATGCCAGAGTTTGTTCCTGAATTTGTGTTGTTGCCTGAAAGATACTGACAACCAAGCCTACTACTAGAGCCAGAATTAGCAAGGGACCGCAAATCATAAGTACGGTGATAATCCCTCTTTCTGCAATGGATATAACTGTTTCTGGAGTCATTCTGAATGTTCACCTGCTTAAAAGCTTTGTAAAAGGGATTTAACTACTAAATACCAGCCGTCTACAAGTACAAATAATAATATTTTAAACGGCAAAGAAATCATAACCGGAGGAAGCATCATCATCCCCATGGACATTAATACACTGGCTACAACCATGTCGATAACGAGAAATGGAATAAAAATCATAAAGCCAATTTGGAAAGCTGTTTTGATCTCACTTATGGCAAATGCCGGAACAAGACTTGTAAGCGGAATATCTTCAATGGAAGATGGCGCTTCCGCTCCGGAATATTGAAGAAATAAAGCCAAATCTTTCTGTCTTGTGTGGGCACTCATAAACTCTTTAAAAGGGATTGAAGCTTTTTCATAAGCTTCTTCCAGATTAATTTCTTCATTAAATAAAGGTGTTAAAGCCTGTTCGTTCACTTCTTGCATCGTCGGTGCCATTATAAAAAATGTCAGGAACAAGGACAAGCCGATTAAAACTTGATTCGGCGGCATTTGCTGAGTAGCCAGCGCCGTTCTGACAAAGGAAAGAACGATGATAATCCTTGTGAAGCACGTCATTAAAATTAGAATACTGGGCGCGAGAGAAAGTACCGTCAGCAATAAAAAAAGCTTCACAGATGTAGATACATTTTCAGGAGAACTGCTATTAAAAAACTCCATGAATTCATTCATCTTTCTTCTGGCCCTTTCTTTCTAACTCATCAAACAGTTTCTTTCTGCCCTTTTTGATATCGTCCAGCTGCATCCCGAGCAGCGAGCTGAAGTTTGGGCTGCTTTGCTTGCTTCCTTCTGTTTGCTGTGTTCTTTTCATCACCTTTGTCACAATATCGCTTGGACGGATAAGCTGTTCCAGTTTGTCATTATGCTCTTTGATGATTTGACTGTATTCTTCCGAATCGTCTATTTCTTTTAACAGCTGAATATTTTCTCCTACCCCTACTACAAAAATGCGATTCCCCACTTTTATCAGCTGAACTGATCTGTTCGCACCCAAAGCTGTACCCCCGAGGTTTTCAACTAACTGCGACCTGTTATATACCTTACTTTTTTTGTTAATGAACTTTAGAAGAGCGTACAAAAGTCCGATAGTAAAGCCTGTTGCTAAAATCATCTTTATAAAGTCCCAAAAAGTAAGACCAATTTTGCCGCTTTTATCCTGCTGAGTCTGCCCTTCGTCTATCTTTGAATCTTTTGATTCCTTAGTTTCCTGCTTCTCGCATTCCTTAGGATTTTCCATACATTCTTTAACACTATTATTCAATTGCTCTGCCTGGGCCAGCGGCTGCACGCCCAGCAGAACAATTGAAAACAACAGCAGCAAAGAAATCACTTTCTTTACATTCAACACCATTTTGCACCCTCTAAAAAGAATAATCACTAGCCCAAAGTTTTGCCGATTGCCTCAAGCACTCTATCAGCCTGGAAAGGTTTTACGATAAAATCCTTGGCGCCAGCCTGAATGGCATCTATGACCATTGCCTGCTGGCCCATAGCAGAACACATAATGACTTTTGCACTCGGGTTTAATTTTTTGATTTCTTTTAGAGCTGTAATTCCATCCATTTCCGGCATGGTAATATCCATTGTGACAAGATCAGGCTGAGTTTCCTTATATTTTTCAACTGCTTGTGCACCGTCAGCAGCTTCACCCACTATCTCATAGCCATTCTTGGATAAAATATCTTTTATCATCATTCGCATAAAAGCTGCATCATCAACTATTAAAATTTTATGTGCCATTTTAATAACCCCCGCTTATCATCTTAGTTTTTTTATTCGGTCGCTCTGGCTGATAATATCTGTAACCCTCACACCAAAGTTTTCATCAATGACAACCACTTCACCCTGGGCGATTAATCGATTATTCACCAGAATGTCAACAGGTTCACCTGCCAGTTTATCCAGTTCAATAATCGATCCTGAAGACAGTTCAAGAATTTCCTTAACGGAACGTTTGGTCCTTCCAAGTTCGACCGTTACCTGAAGCGGTATATCCAAAAGCATATCTAAATTCTTTGTTTCATGATCCTGCATGTGGTATGGTTCAAAGCTCGAAAAGGCTGCCGGCTGCACATTCGGCTGTACTCCATTTGCATAAGAGCCTCCGAAATGCTGTGGACCGGATTGCTGAGCCTGGTTTTGAGCCGGTATATAGTTTTGAGGGCTTGATGCCTGATTCATAACCGGCTGTGAATATGCCGGCTGCTCTCCGGAAAAACCTGTTTGAGTGTAAGACTTGTCTAATCCGCCTGTTTGTACTTCAGGTTTCTTATCAAACGGAAGCTGGCTTTCCTGATAATCGGGCTGTCCTTGCGCTGCTTGATTCTCTCCTGAAACAGCGCTATCTGCCGGAAGATCCTGACCCGGATTCAATAATTCATTTACTAGGCTTTTGCCAAATTCCAGAGGAAGCAGCTGCATAATATTCGAGTCGATCAGACTTCCTATTTTTAGTCGGAATGAAATCCTTATAAGCATGTCATCAGCAGGAACCCGATCAGCCCCTTCTCCCTGCGGCAAATCAAGTATATCAATTGCCGGCGGTGAAATATCAACCTTTTTTCCAAAGATGGTTGACATCGAAGTTGCTGCAGAACCCATCATCTGGTTCATTGCCTCCTGAACCGCGCTTAACTGAATTTCACCCATTAGTTCAGCCGGGTTGGTTCCATCTCCCCCAAGCATCAAGTCAGCAATGATGGCTGCATCCGATTGCTGAATTACAAGCAGGTTGCTTCCGAAGAAACCTTCCGTATAATTCACTTGAATTGCTACATAAGGATGCGGGAATTCCTCAGCTAATTTCTGACGCAAAACAACTGAAACAGCTGGAGTTGTGATATCAACTTTCTGATTCAATAATGTAGACAATGCTGTTGCAGAGCTCCCAAATGAGATATTGCCGATTTCCCCTAACGCATCCTGCTCCATATGGGACAGATAATCTTCAGTTTGAAAAAATGCCTCATTATAACTTTCTGTTTCATCGCTGTCGTCAGCTGCTCCCCTTAATAGAGCATCAATTTCATCTTGCGAAAGCATATCATCACTCATCATCCTCATCTCCCCCTTTCACAGTGTCTAAAATTTGCACGGCCATTTTTTTATTCATTTTCCCAGGCTGTCCGATGAATTTAGGAATATTACCGACTTTTATTATGAGCGCCTGGTCAATTCCCTGATTTAACTCAATGACATCACCAATATCAAGAGATAAGAAATCCTGAATGGCTATGTCAGAACTGCCGAGTTCACATATGACTGGAACTTCCGCCTTATGAATATTTCGTTCTAGCCGGGCAATGACCTCCGGCTCCCTTTCCTTTTTGTCCGTCTGCATCCAATAATGTACAGACAGCTTTGGAATAATGGGCTCGAGAACGACGTGAGGTATACATATATTAATCATGCCGCTTGTTTCCCCGATAGTCGTGTTTAATGAAATAACGACGACTGTTTCATTTGGAGAGACCATTTGCAGAAATTGCGGATTCACCTCAAAATCAGCCAAAAGCGGATCAATATCCGCGATTGTGCTCCAGGCTTCCCTTAGGTTTTCAAATGCCCTTTCAAATGTAGCAGACATGATTTTTGTTTCAATTTCTGTTAAATTGTCAACCTTATTTATGCTTGTCCCCCTGCCGCCCATCAGTCTGTCCATCATGGCATAGGCGACATTTGGATTCACTTCCATAAGAATTCTTCCATCCAGAGGCGGCACTTCAATTACATTAAGTATTGTCATTTTCGGGATGGACCGGATAAATTCCTCATATGGTATCTGATCCGCAGAAGCAACCGATATCTGCACATAGGTCCTCAGCTGGGCAGAAAAAAAGGTGGTTAAGAGCCTGGCAAAATTCTCATGTATTCTTGTTAAGCTGCGAATCTGATCTTTAGAGAATCTTAATGCTCTCTTAAAATCATAAACTTTTACTTTTTTCTCTGTTTGTTCTTTTTTCAGCTCATCTGCATCCATTTCTCCTGTAGAGAGAGCGGAAAGCAGTGCATCAATCTCGCTTTGCGATAAAACCTCACCTGACATGAATCCTCACCTCCATCTATTGCAGTTAGTTATTTGGTTATCACTGGAGGAGAGATTCAGTAATGTACACCTGAACGATCTTTCCTTCTTGCATTAAACCGTTAATTTTGGTTTTCAAATCTTCCTGCAGCTTGATTTGGCCTTCTTTCCCCTGTATATCCTCTGCTTTCATTTCAGACAATTCCTGAATGATGAGGTTTTTCACCTGAAAATCTCTTTTCTGCAATTCCTCTTTAGCTTTTTTGTTTTCAGTCTGGATTTTAAAGGAAATCCTTATATAATCATCACTCGCTAAATTGGCTGTAATTTGCGGGATATCAACAGAGGCTTCCAGTACATCATCAATGGTCGGCTCTTTTGTTTCATCCTCACCCGAAAATTTCATCACAATCACCAGAGCAATAGCTCCTACAAGTGTGATCGCTACAAGCATCATCAACATTATCATTAACAGCTTATTGTTCTTCATTTTCATTTCCCTCCGCCAGCTGCTGCCCCAGAAGATTAACAGATTGATAGAATCCTAGTATCGATTGCATGACTTGATCTTCAGATTCCTTTACAACATACTTCTTTCCATTTGTGAGCGTTATCGTCGTATCTGGAAAAGATTCCACTGTTTCTATGTACAAAGCATTTAATATAAAAGTTTTGCCGTTCAGACGAGATACTTTAATCAATGTTTATTCTCAGGGCTAAAGATTCTTTGCCTTCAGCCCTGACCCTCCTTTAGATTATCGTTTTAAATTAACAAGCTCCTGCAGAATTTCATCTGATGTTGTAATAATGCGAGTATTTGCCTGGAACCCGCGCTGAGCTGTAATCATTTCAGTGAATTCTTCTGAAAGGTCTACGTTGGACATTTCCAGGGTTCCGGAAACGAGTATTCCTGCACCGTCTTCTCCTGGGGTTAATGGGACTGCATCACCTGAGTTTACAGTGTCCTTATATAGATTGTCTCCAATTTTTTCAAGACCGCCATTATTATTAAAGCGTGCTATTCCAATTGGTCCGGCAGCCTGCAATGTATCGTTACCATCTATTAAGAAGTTTATAGTTCCGTCATTCGATATACTTAAGCTTTTAATTACGGTAGCATCCCCTCCATTTAATTGGATAGCTGCCCCATCAGCTCCTTTTATTTTATCTCCTGATGCCGTAACAAGGTTTGCATCATCATCAAGATACAAATTTCCAGCGCGGGTATAATAGGTGTTATTCCCTCGCTGAACCATCAAGTAGCCATCACCTTGAATCCCTATATCCAATACACGGCCAGTGGTTTGCAGGCTCCCCTGTGTATCAATTGTATCTATAGATGATAATTGCGAACCAAGACCTACCTGCTTAGGATTGATACCGCCCGAATTTTCTCCGCTTCCTGTTGCACCTGAAATAGTCTGACTCACCATATCTTTAAAATTCACGCGACCTTTTTTATATCCAAATGTATTAACATTCGCAATATTATTCCCAATAACATCCAGCTTCGTCTGAAAGTTTTTCATCCCGCTTATACCTGAATACATTGAACGTAGCATTAATTTTTGCTCCTCTCTTTAATGCTGCTTCTGTCAGTCGGCAGCATAGGCTTCCTTAAAAGGTCCAGCCCTTATTTTTATTGATCCAGAATTATGGTTCCGTCAATATTAGTGAATATTTGTGTTCGAGTTTCCTTACGATCCATCGCAGTAATTACTGTATTATTCTTAGCACTGACTACAAGTGCTGCGTTATCGAGCAATACCAAGGATTCTTTAACACCCATTGCCTTGGCTTCCTTTACCTTTTCTTCAATTTGCTTCCACCGCTCTGCACTTATATGTATACCTCTCTGTTCAAGTCTCTGCTTTGCATGTTTGCTGACAATTAAATCGCCCTCAGTCTGCAAGGCTGTTTGGAGGTGGTCAGAGAATTTATTATGTGATTGCTTAGAAGTTTGAACAGCATTCCCCTTTGGTGTTATTACCGGCTGGGTGTGGATCGGACGAAAAATAAGTTTATCCACCCACTCACTTCCTTTTATTCATTTAGTTGAGAAATATTTGCAGGTTCAAGCTTTGTTCCATCATCCAAAATAAATACTGCTGTATTATTCTTATACTGGATAGAAACTACTCTTCCAGTTCCCTCTTCAATAATTGGCTCCTCGTTTGGTTCACTTGATTCAGTCAATTTATGCCAGGTGACATTTTTGCCTAAAAAGTTATTGTAAGTCATTAGCTGGTTCTGTTCCTGAAAAGCCACTAACTTCTCCATCGTCTTATTCATATTAGTCATCTGCTCCAATGATGAAAAGGTTGCCATCTGTGCAATAAAGTCCTTGTCCTGCATAGGGTTCATTGGATCCTGGTTTTGCAGCTGTGTCATTAGAATTTTTAGAAAATCATCTTTGCCTAATATATCTGATCCCGTTTTTCGGGTTTGGCTTTGGTAGTTTGATAGCATTAGGGAAGAATCTATTGTGTTTGCCAATTACTATCACTCCTATGCTTCTGTATTAAGAAGTGCTTCTTCAAAAGAGCTGTTAAATTCGCTCTCAGGCTGCAGATCATTCTCATCCTTGTTCTGCTGCTGCCTCTGTTCCTGCTGCTGGGGGTCCCTGTTAAAGGAGCGATCCTGCTGCGTCATTTGCTGAGAGATTTCAATTCTCTCAATCTGAATGTTTTGTGAACTGAAGGCCTGCTTTAGACCATTAATATGTGAATCAAGAATTTCTTTGGCGGAGCCAGTTGATGTAAGTATCCTGGCAATCATTGCAGAGTCCTTTTGAATAAGCTCTATGCGCAGCGCTCCAAGATGTTCAGGATTCAGCTTGATAAATAACTTTTGTGTTCCTCCCGTTTTGAGAAAGCTGCTCTTGGATAATATGTTTTCAAATTGCTGCATAAGCTGATCTGGACTTACTGTCCTTCCCTGCGGATTCAGCAGAGCCATCTGTTCCGGTTTTGAAAATGATTGGACCTGAACGAATCCCTGCAAAGCAGTTTCCGGTCTGTTAATGATTTTATAGGCTCCCTTACCCAAATTTTCATTAGCAGAGCTATTTTGTTGTTTTGCAGTGTTTAATTCGTTTGCAAGCGGGGTAAAAACCTTTTGTATCATACTGCCTTTATCAACAGAAGTACTGTTTATTAACCCATCAATTTTTACTTGGACATGATTTAGAAATTCCTTCAGATTGATTTTGCTGCTGAAAAAATCCTTCTTTGCAGATAGAATATCAAACAATTTCAAAGCTTTTAATGCTCCGCTAAAATCTTTTCCCTGCAGGATCATGCCTTCTTTCTGATCAAAATTTGAGATTGCTGAAATTAATAATTGGATTTTGCTGACACCATCTAAATCTTCTACAGAATATACATCTTCAAGCTTTACACCCGGCAGAACCTGGTCCATAAAACCCTCCAGCATCTGCACCAATTCTTCCTGTGAAAGATTTAGCTGCTCTGAAATGACCACTATAATGTCAGATTCTGTTTGCAGGGAAATCTTCTCCAAAAGCCCACTTCCGTTTTCTAATTCGGTGATCTCACTCACTTTAAGAAACTCCATTAATTCTTTTAACTGTTCGATCTTCTCCTCATCAGCTGCTGCAGGTAAGCTTTCTGCTTGCGGTTTGGCAGTTCCGGTTAAAGAAAAGAAAAGACTCCCAAAACCAGTGCTGCTCATATCTTGAAGAGATCTTTTATCTTCCGATGAATATTGTGCCTGAATAAATCCTAATCCTCCGATTTGCACTTAAATTCACCTCCTCTCAAGACTTTTTGTTAATTATTCGAACCGCTTTTTTCTTTGGCAGCGGTCAGGAGTGCTGTATACCGTGCTGCATCCTCCGGGTTCATCTTCTCCATAATGGCAGCCAGCGTGTCAGAATTAACATTTGATAATATTTTTACAGCTTCTTCATCCTTCATCTCTGTTAAAATGGGTGCTGCTTTTTTAGCGGAAATATTTTCATAGGTCTTTACGATATCTTTAAATGCTCGCTTGTTTTCTTCCTTTATTGCCGTAAGCTCGTTGATTTCTTCTTCCAGCCTCTGCTTTTCGAGCCCTGCTCTTTCTAATTCCAGGTCTTTGCTGTCAAGCTGGCTTTCCAGTTGAGATATCCTTGCTTCTCGATCCTTAACTTCTGCCTGCAGTCCGATGAGCTCCTCCTCCATCACTTCCTGTGAATGGGATTTCTTGTCATCAAAAACGGAAGCTAAAAATGGCACCTTTTGGCTATATTCTCTGGCTGTTTCAAAAATATTGTTTCCTGATAATGTAAAAACCAGCAGGGCTACAGTTATTCCGAAAAGGATCGGAATCAAGAAAACGAATATAAACCATTGAAACCTGCTTGTTTTGGGTGTCTCTTGTTCTTCTGGCATTCTTTCCATTTAACCACCTAATTTCCTCGATTCATATACAGCTGAATCGAGATATCATCCATTTGCCTTCCTTCTGCTTGTTTCATGCTTTCCAAAAAGCCAGTTAAATCTTTTTCCTGCATTTTTTCATATTTCTTTACTTCAATATTCTTTTCCATTAGTTTTTCCTGCTGGAAATTCATTTGGGTTCGCGCATTGGCGACCATTTTTTGATAATGGTCAATGGTTTTTTCAAGGCTGCTCACAAAATGCTGGTGATGCCTGATTTCCTGAACCGGAAGACCTTCAGCCAGTCTTGATTGCTGATATTCCTCCAGATCCTCTTTCTTTTTCAGAAGATCGTACAGTTTCCTGGCAGTTTCTTCAAATCGTTTGACAGCCTGATTGTATACATCAAACGCCTGATCTTTTTCTCTTTCTTTTATCTTCAAGATTTTATTGAACTTAAATTGATACTGCAATTTTTATTCCCCTTTTCCAGCTAATCCTTTTAATTGGCCAATGCTTTCCAAGATAGAAATTTTTTCATTCGTTTCTTGTTTCAAGAAAGAGATAATCGAAGGATATAATCGAATGGCTTCGTCTATTTCCATCGATGATCCGCGCTTGTAGGCTCCAATATTAATCAAATCCTCTGCATTTATATATGTGCTAAGCAGTTCCCTTACTTTTTCTGCTGATTTAATATGGGAGGCATCTGCAATATGGTTCATAACCCGGCTTACACTTTTCAGGACATTAATAGCCGGATATTGCCCTTTGTTCGCTAACGCCCGATCCAGAACAAAGTGTCCATCCAGGATTCCCCTGACTGTATCAGCGATTGGTTCATTCATGTCGTCACCGTCGACCAATACGGTATAAAATGCAGTTATAGAGCCATATTCATTTGTTCCTGTTCTTTCAAGCAGCTTAGGAAGAACAGCGAAAACCGAAGGTGTATATCCTTTTGTTGTTGGCGGTTCACCGACTGCGAGGCCGACTTCACGCTGCGCCATAGCCACCCTGGTTACTGAATCCATCATTAACATGACATTTAAGCCTTTGTCCCTGAAATACTCAGCAATTGCTGTGGCAGTGTATGCACCTTTAATTCTCATGAGTGCCGGCTGGTCTGACGTAGCTGCCACCACGATGGACCTTTTTAATCCTTCCGGGCCGAGATCCCTCTCAATAAACTCCCTAACCTCTCTGCCCCTCTCACCAATAAGTGCTATCACATTTAAATCTGCATTAGTATTGCGGGCTATCATTCCAAGAAGTGTACTTTTTCCGACACCGCTTCCGGCAAATATCCCGACCCGCTGCCCGTTTCCAACTGTAAGCATGCTATCGATCATCCTTACTCCTACTTCAATAGGTTCAGAGATTGGCGGTCTTTTCAAAGGATTAGGAGGCGTTTGTTCGGTTAGTACTGGCGTTAAACCCTTTGGCAAATTTCCCCCATCAAGAGGCTGTCCCAGTGAGTCTATTGCCTTTCCTATAAGAGCAGGACCAATTTTCACCTCAAGAGGTCTCGAGGTTGTCTCGACAAGAGAGCCTGGTGAAATATCCTGTACGTCTGTATAAGGCATAAGAATCACATTCTCATTCTTGAAACCGACTACTTCAGCCTGGATCCTTCTTGTCCGTCCTTTGCCAATATGAATAATGCATACATCCCCTATTGAACTTTCCGGACCTTGAGACTCAATCATCAAACCGACTACTCTTTTTACTCTGCCAAAACGCTTAAAGCTATCAATTTTATCCACCTCGTGGATCAGCTGTTCAAGTTTCAATTGAGTTCACTCTCCAGCATCTCAAAGAGTTTTCTTTTTATTTCTTCTAACTGGCTGTCAACACTGGCCTCAATTCGTCCATTTGCTGATTCAATAATGCAGCTTGTGTTGCTTAGTTCCTCATTTGGATATATATATAAATCTGTCTCTTTTGGAAATACCCTGGTTAGTTCATCCTTATGGGATAGAATCATATCATAATGCATAGGGTGTACATGGAGCTGAATCTCAGTGTATTCTCTCGCTTCCTTTATTGCTCTTTTTACAATGGAAAGGAATTTGTCACTATTTTGTTCAAGAACTTCTCCAAGAATTCTTTCTGCAACCTTTAACCCCAAATTTAGAATGGTCTGTTCTGATGATTCGATATGCTGCTGATAATCATGTTTGGCTGAGTTTACAACTTCTCTTGCCATATGAATCAGTTCGCTGTATTCCCGGAGACCGCTTTGTCTGCCTTCATCAGCTCCAGCAGCAAATCCCTCAGAGCGGGCTTCCTCAAGAACCTTTTGTTTTTCCTTTTCTAGCGCTCCTAGCTGCTCCTCAATTTGCCGTGTCATATTTTCTGAATCTACTCTCGCAGTATTCACAATCCTTTCAGCTTCCTCACGGGCACTTTTCAGCATGGCCTGAAGTTCTTCGTCAGTTCTAACCGCGTTTTGCTCCATTGCATCAGCAATTTGATTTGAATTGCTTTGCAGAAGTCTAATAGAAATGACTTTCTTTTCTTCTTTCGGCACTGCGGAAGAATATGATTTAATAAGCCTAGACAATAATATCATCCCCTCCGCCGCGAGCGACGATGATCTCTCCTGATTCTTCTAGTCTTCGGATAATGCCGACTATTCTTGATTGAGCTTCCTCAACATCTCTTAATCTTACAGGACCCATATATTCCATCTCGTCCTTAAAGGTTTCAACCATTCTGGATGACATATTTTTAAAGACGATTTCCTTAACTTCATCACTGGACACCTTCAATGAAAGCATGAGGTCCTCACTTTCACAGTCGCGGATAACACGCTGGATGGCGCGGCTATCAAGCGTTACGATGTCCTCAAATACAAACATTCTCTTCTTAATTTCCTCAGCAAGCTCTGGATCCTGAATCTCCAGTGCATCCAGAATAGTCCTTTCTGTCGCCCGGTCAACCCCATTAAGAACATCGACAACTGATTCAATTCCGCCAGTCTGAGTATAATCCTGTGTTACAGTAGAAGACAGCTTTCTCTCGAGAATCTGTTCAACTTCATTGATAATTTCCGGAGATGTACTATCCATAACGGCAATCCTTCTTGCAATATCCGCCTGCATTTCCTGCGGCAGCTCTGACAGGATTTGCCCGGCCTGCGCTGGATCCAGATAGGACAAGATCAATGAGATTGTTTGCGGATGTTCATTTTGTATGAAATTCAAAATTTGTGCCGGATCTGCCTTTCTGGCAAAATCGAATGGCCTTACCTGAAGGGAAGACGTCAATCTGTTAATAATGGCTGAAGCCTGCTCGGTGCCAAGTGCTTTCTCGAGAACTGTTTTCGCATAACCAATACCGCCCTGAGTGATATAGTCCTGTGCCAGTGCAATTTGATGGAATTCTTCAAGTATTTCTTCTTTAGCAAACGAATCAACTTTTCTGACCCCGGAGATTTCCAGTGTAAGCTTCTCAATTTCATCCTCGCTTAAATGTTTATAAACAGAGGATGCAACATCAGGACCAAGTGAAATAAGAAGAATTGCCGCTTTTTGTTTACCTGTTAGTTCTCTTTGCTCTTTTTTTGGCATTTTTCATCCTCCTTAGTCTTCTGCGATCCAAGTGCGAAGCAGTTTTGCAAAGTCTTCAGGCTTTTCCTTCGCCATTTTTTCCAGCTGCTTGCGTCTCACTGTACTTTCTGTTTCATGCTCTTCATTTACATCCGGAAGATTGAATGTCTCTGCAGTTTGTACTTCCATCTCTTCTTCTTGCTTCTGCCTCTTTCTCGCTTTAACAAAAAGGAAGATTAATAGAACAATGATTAAAAGCAGTACTCCTCCGATTGCATAAATCCACCAAGGAATGCTGGTGCTTGTCTCATTTGTGAACTCAACTTTACCATTGAAAGGCTGTACTGAGACGACAATCTTATCCTGAATTGCCTCATCTGTTAATTCTGCATCAGCTGCAGCATCCTTATTAATGGTTGTACGAACAACAGTCCCAAGTATCTGGGTAATATCATTAATTCTTTCCTGCGGAAGTGATGCAGGATCATCTGCCGTCGGCGGCTCCACCATTACCTGAATGCCTAGGTCTCTGACTTTATACGGGCTTTCGACAATTTCCCTGCGGATTTTATTTACTTCATTATTAATAGTCTCTTCTATCCGTTCATAATCACCGCTTGAATCCCCGGTCGCTACATATGAATCTGTCCCAGCTGGTTCATCGTTTCCTCCCAGCGCCGGAGTTCCTCCTGCCCCTTCGCCATTGCCGGTAAAAGTCTCCGTAATCTTTTGAGCACTGATAGCTATACCTTCCATATTTTCTTCATCAACAGGCGTAACCAGGTTTTCTTCCCTGTTTTCCTGTGTGAAGTCAATATCAGCGGTTACAGATACAACAACCTTATCCTGCCCCATTAAAGTGCCCAGCATATTTTGCACCTGGCGCTGTACATCGCGTTCTATTTCTTTTTTAATTTCGTGCTGTGCTGCAAAAGTGCTTTCTGATGAAGAATTTTGTTTATTTTTTAAGTCAAAATACTCAAAAAACTGATTGGTAATGACGATATTATCAGTGGGAAGATTTGGTATACTTTTCGCAGCCAGGTGATAAAGCGCCTGGATTTGCGATTCTTCAAATTGATAGCCTGGCTTGGTGTTAAGAACAATAGAGGCAGATGCTTCCTCCGAAGAATCATTTACAAAGATGCCTTTCTCCGGAAGGTTAATCATTACCTTGGCATCGTTTACTCCATCGATCCCTTTCATCAAATTCGCAAGCTCAGTCTGCATTGCTTCAAGCTTTAGAACATTAAATTCGTTTTCAGTCATACCGATGCCGGCATTCTGGCTGAAAAATGAGTAATCAATGCTTCCGGATTTCGGAATTCCTTCAGCTGCCAGTTCTACCTTCAGAGAATCCACTGCCTCTTCAGGTACTTTGATCGTTGTTCCCCCATCTGCAATTTCAGATACAACGCCCCTGGTATCGAGACTTTCTTTGATCGTCCCAGTCTCCGAGGGAGTTAAATTGCTATAAAGAGGAACTAGAGTAGTCCTAGTACTTAGGAATGCGGCAGCCGCAATCAGCAATATACATATCGCAGCGGCACCAATCATAACCGTCTTTTGTTTTTTTGTCCTGCTGCTCCAGTATTCTTTCACTTTACCTATATATCTCTGTAGTGTCTCATTCATTACAATCCTCCGGTTATTCTGTCTAAGCTAATAACCGCCATAACTAGTTTTTAGCTTTAATCATTTTCATTCATGAAAAAATTGAAAAAATCTCACCATAAGTGGATCCTTTCAATTTTTTTAATTTTTATTCCAAGGGAACAGCTGTAAAATTAAACTTGCATTCTCATCGCTTCCTGATAAGCTTCAATTACTTTATTTCTGATTTCCAGTGCAGCCTGCATTGTAATGCTCGCTTTCTGTGATGTAATCATCACCTGGTGAAGATCGACATTTTCTCCCTTTGCTAGCTTTTCAGTCATAACATCTGACTGAATCTGTGCATTATTAATTTTTTCAATTGATTGCTTTAAAACGGACGAAAAACTTTGCTGAGCATCGAATGCTGTATATGTATGAGTCTTTTGATTTTCAGCAGGCTTTAAAGCATTCACTGGCATAAAAGTTACATTATTCATTTAACGTTCTCCTTATTTGCCGATTTCCAAGGCTTTCATCATCATGCCTTTAGAGGCATTAAAAACAGTTACATTGGCTTCATAAGATCTTGTCGCACTAATTAGATCCGTCATTTCTCTTAAAGGGTCCACATTTGGCATTTCAACATATCCATCCTCATTAGCATCGGCATGGGTGGGATCATAAACCATTTTAGTTGGCGTCTCCCGATCTTCTACAATTCTTGATACCTTTACACCGTTTCCTGCAGAGCTTTCGCCTCTTCGGCTCATTGCCATATTTAAAAAAGATGAAAATTGTCCTTCTTTCGGTTCCAATACTACTGATTTCCTTCTGTAGGGTCCATCTCCATTCACACTTCTGGTAGAGTCCGCATTGGCCATATTAGAAGAAATTACATCCATGCGGAGCCTTTGGGCAGTAAGTGCCGATGCTGTGTTATTCATACTATGAAACATAGACATTACTATTTTCCTCCCCGCAATACATTCTGCAGACTAGAAAACTTGCCGCTAACCCGTTCAATCACTGCATTATAGTAAATCTGATTTGTAGCTAATTCCGCCATTTCCTTATCTACATCTACACTATTGCCATTATGATTGTAAGAAGCATTGCGTTTTGTAATTACACCTTGCGCTGAGGATAATCCATTCTTAAAATCGTAATGCCTGATGTCACTTTTGTTTGCTTCCATTGATCCTTCTAGAGCGCTCTGAAAAGCCTCTTTAAAGCTTGCATCTTTTGCTTTATAGTTTGGAGTGTCTGCATTTGCAATATTTTGAGATATTACCTTTTGCTTCAGCGAAGAGTAATCCAATGCTTTTTCTAAAGTTGATATAGTGCCTGAAAACAGTTTCAATCATAACACCTCATATAAAAACAATTTTTATCATGGTAATTATTGTAGAAATTTGGTGATAATGGACAAATTATGTCATCATAAACATTATTGTAATGAATATGAAATAATATGTCTATGAACATAAGGTTAATTTTAATGATTCTTTTGTCCTATTTTCCGCAAATCCTTTAAATATGCTGAAAGTTATATTGATTTATTTCTATTAATTACCAATGGCACATGATTCTTTCTCCCAACTGAAATTTACCTACATCCTCTTCGTGGTTCTTTTGAACTATCTATTATAAACATGGCAAATGCTTATAATGTAAAATAAGTCTAAAATCCTTATAAAAAATGATAAAAATGCATAAATTTACCAACAGCTTATGTAATCTATTTGTAATAAAAAAACCCGTCATTTAAGGACGGGTTTTAGAGGACTATATTAGTTAGATTTAAGTTTTTCTAATTCAACCAGAAACTTATCGTTTAGAACTTTGATATAAGTACCTTTCATACCTAAAGAGCGGGATTCAATAACCCCTGCACTTTCCAGTTTTCTTAGAGCATTTACGATTACTGAACGCGTAATGCCTACACGATCAGCAATTTTTGATGCTACAAGAAGCCCTTCGTTGCCATTAAGCTCTTCAAAGATATGCTCGATCGCTTCCAGCTCACTGTATGAAAGTGAACTGATTGCCATTTGTACAACAGCCTTGCTGCGTGCTTCTTCTTCAATTTCTTCAGCTTTTTCACGAAGGATTTCCATACCAACTACAGTAGCACCATATTCAGCAAGAATTAAATCATCATCATGGAACTGTTCCTGTAATCTGGCAAGAATTAATGTACCCAGACGCTCACCGCCGCCGATGATTGGAACAATAGTAGTCAAACCGCTTGCGAAAAGATCCTTGTTTTCAACCGGGAATGCAGTATATTCGCTTTCTACACCCAGATTTGATGAAGTTTCCTGGATGTTAAATAAATTTTTAGTATATTCTTCAGGGAATTGACGATCTGCAAGCATTTGCTTCATACGCTCATTTTCAATTTGCTGGTTTACAGCAAATCCAAGCAGTTTGCCTCTTCGGCTCACTACGAAGATATTTGCTTCGATTACATCACTTAGTGTTTCTGACATTTCTTTGAAGTTAACCGGTTTTCCGGCCGCTCTTTGGAGCATTGCATTAATTTTTCTTGTTTTTGTTAATAAATCCATTGTATTTCCTCCTATTTGCTACAACCATAAACATATATTTTGTTAAGATTAAATAACTTATTACTTCTTGAAGATTCGTAAAAAATTTAAGATTCATTCCTCGTGTACCCTATGACATGGTTCTTTAAACAATGGGTCATAGAATAAACTGGCTTAAATCCTTATTGCGGGAAATGGCTCCCAGTTTCTCCTCAACATACTGAGGGGTAATTGTGATTTTTTCCATTGTGACATCCGGTGCTTCAAATGATAGATCCTCAAGCAGTTTTTCCATGATCGTATGAAGACGCCTAGCACCAATATTATCTGTATTTTGGTTAACTTCGAAAGCAAATTGAGCAATCCTACGAATAGCATCGTCAGAAAATTCAATTTGTATACCTTCAGTTACCAATAATGCTTCATATTGTTTTATTAATGCATTATCGGGCTCAACGAGTATTTTGTAGAAATCTTCAACGGTTAGTTTCGTGAGCTCCACACGGATCGGAAAACGTCCCTGTAATTCAGGAATCAGGTCGGAAGGCTTAGCCATATGGAATGCCCCGGCAGCAATAAACAATACATGGTCTGTCTTTACAGAACCGTATTTGGTTACTACTGTTGAACCTTCTACCACCGGCAAAATGTCTCTTTGAACCCCTTCCCTTGAAACATCAGCTGAAGAACCTCCGCTGTTTTTGCTAGCTATTTTATCGATTTCATCAATGAAAATAATTCCTGACTGTTCAGCGCGGAATACAGCCTCCTGGCCGACTTCGTCCATATCAATCAGCTTTTGGGCTTCTTCATTTGTTAAGATCTTTCTTGCTTCCCGTACAGTCAGTTTCCTTTTCTTCCTTTTTTTCGGCATAAGGCTGCTGAGAGCATCCTGCATATTCATGCCCATTTGCTCCATACCAGAGCCCTGCAGCATATCAAACATGGAAGGCTGCTGCTCCTCTACTTCAACGGTAATAACTTCATTTTCCAATTCGCCAAGAGCAAGCTTCTCTTTTACAATCTTGCGTTTTTCCTGGAGGTTTAAATCTTCTGTCTGATACGTATCCTGCTGCTGATCATTACCTCCACCAAATAGCATTTCGAGAGGATTTTTATAGTTAGCTGCCTTTTTGGCACCCGGTACAAGCAGTTCAAGTATGCGGCGGTTGGCACTTTCTTCTGCTCTTTCCTTTACACTGGCCATCTTCTCTTCTTTAACCAAACGGACGGATGTTTCTACAAGGTCCCTGACCATGGATTCAACATCCCTGCCCACATATCCGACCTCGGTGAATTTGGTTGCCTCCACTTTAACAAATGGTGCACCGACCAATTTAGCCATTCTGCGCGCAATTTCAGTCTTTCCTACACCAGTCGGGCCAATCATCAGTATATTTTTAGGATTTACTTCATCCCGTAATTTTTCTTCAAGCAAGCTGCGGCGATAGCGATTTCTAAGTGCAACAGCGACTGCTTTTTTTGCATCTTTTTGACCGATGATAAATTGATCCAAACGCTCAACAATTTGGCGGGGAGTTAAATTTGTTCCTTTACCCATGCAACAGCACTCCTTTTATTAGAGTTCTTCCACAATGATGTTGTGGTTTGTATATACACATATTTCCGCAGCCATTTCAAGCGAGGCCTTCGCAATTTCTCTTGCTGACAGGTGTTCGCCTGCAAATCTCTTTAAAGATCTTCCAGCTGCGAGGGCATAGTTGCCTCCTGATCCAATAGCCAGAATTCCATCATCCGGCTCAATCACTTCACCTGTACCGGAGATAAGCAGCAGACTATCCGTATTCATAACAATAAGCATTGCTTCGAGCTTGCGCAAAACCTTATCGCTTCTCCACTCTTTTGCAAGCTCAACAGCTGCTCTCTCAAGGTTTCCATTATACTCTTCAAGTTTTCCTTCAAACATTTCGAATAATGTAAATGCATCGGCTACTGAGCCTGCAAATCCAGCCAGCACCTTACCATTAAATAGCTTTCTGACTTTTCTTGCAGTGTGTTTCATCACAACTGCATTTCCAAAGGTAACCTGGCCGTCGCCGGACATTGCACATTCTCCATTATGATGCACAGCAAATATTGTTGTAGCATGAAATTCGGACATGAAAGACTCCTCCTTTGGAGCATATTGCCTTTGATTTTTTTCTGCAGACTAGTTGGTATTGACTTTCTTTTGCTAAGCCCGCGGATGATGGGCCATATAAGTTTTTTTCAAGTATTCATTCGTAACATGTGTATATACCTGGGTTGATGATAGAAATGCGTGTCCAAGTAATTCCTGAACTGTTCTCATATCAGCCCCATTTGCCATTAAATGCGTCGCAAATGTGTGGCGAAGCATATGGGGATGAATTTTGCCTGTTAAGGAGGATTTCTCGATTATTCTATCCAGTATAGTCCTGATTCCCCTTGCTGTAAGCGGACCACCCCGGGCATTCAGAAACAAATTTTCCTGCACGTTCCCATTGGCAAGCAATTTTTTACGTCCATGGTTTATGTATGTGTCAAGTGCATCCTGGGCAAAGCTTCCGAAAGGGACATACCGCTCTTTACTGCCCTTGCCGCGGACTAGAACCGTTGATAGATACATATCCAGGTCTTTTAAGCGGATTTGGCTGCACTCGCTGACGCGGATGCCGGTTGCATACAATAGTTCAAGAAGTGCCTTATTTCTTTGCCCTAGAGGAGTGCTGGCTTCACAAGCATTGAAAAGCTGCATCATTTCCGCCTCATAGAAAAATTCCGGCAGCTTTTTCTGCGCTTTCGGAATCGAAACAAGTGCAAAAGGATTTTCAGCGACTTTTTCTTCTCTGAGCAAAAATTTAAAAAAGCTCCTTAAGCTTGATATTTTCCTGGCAACTGACTTACGGGACATTTTTTTATCGTAAAGTTCAGTAAGATATATCCTGACATCCTGATATGCGACTTTGGTTAAATCAGCAATGGCTTGTTCAGCCATGAACATAAAAAATTCACTAATATCATGCTGGTAATGCTCAATAGTATATTGTGAATAATTTTTCTCAATTTGTAAATATTCAATAAACAACTTTAAAGAAACGTTCACATTTTCAGACATTAAATGTTCACCTCGCAAGGGCTACTAAATAGTATCACAACTCAGCAGCCCAACGCAACATAATTTACAAATTTTTCACAAAGTTCTGAATTGTTCCCAATGCTCTCTCCGCATGCTTCTCATTTCTTTCTTTTTTTCCTCTGATTTTTTCAGGAAGTTCAGGAAACAAACCAAAATTAGCGTTCATTGGCTGGAAACTTTTCGGGTTAGCAGTGGTAATATAACGCGCCATGCTTCCAATCGCTGTCTCATGAGGAAACTCTATAGGATCTTCTCCTTTAACAAGCCTTGCAGCATTGATGCCTGCCACAAGTCCGCTGGCAGCAGATTCAACATACCCTTCAACCCCTGTCATTTGCCCTGCAAAGAACAAATCATCCCGGTTCTTGAATTGATATGTTGCGCGCAGAACTTTTGGAGAGTTGATAAATGTATTCCGGTGCATAACGCCATACCTTACTATTTCAGCATTTTCGAGACCAGGAATCAAGCGTATTACTTCTTTTTGCGGCCCCCATTTCAAATGTGTCTGGAAACCTACAATATTATAAAGAGTTCCGGCAGCATCATCCTGTCGAAGCTGAACAACTGCATATGGCCTTTTTCCTGTTTTCGGATCTTCTAAACCTACCGGCTTCATCGGGCCAAAGAGCATTGTTTTCTTTCCCCTGTTTGCCATGACCTCTATTGGCATACAGCCCTCGAAAAAGATTTCCTTTTCAAATTCCTTTAATGGAACTGTTTCGGCCGTGGTAAGAGCCTCATAAAAACGGTCGAATTCTTCTTCTGTCATAGGGCAATTCAAATATGCCGCTTCTCCCTTATCATACCGTGATTTCAAATAAACTTTATTCATATCGATTGAGTCTTTTTCTAATATTGGAGCAGCCGCATCATAAAAATATAAATAATCTTCTCCGGACAGCTCTTTTAATTTTCCGGATAGGGCTTCACTTGTCAGCGGTCCAGTAGCAATTACAGTTGGCCCTTCCGGAATATCTGTCACTTCTTCGTTGATTACCGTTACATTCGGATGATTTTTGACTTGCTCTGTAACACGAGCGGCAAAATCATGCCGGTCAACTGCCAATGCGCCCCCAGCAGGAACGGCACTGCTGTCAGCTGAATGAATGATAACAGAATTCAGCTTCCGCATTTCTTCTTTTAATACACCAACTGCATTTGTTAAAGTATTTGCACGCAGAGAGTTGCTGCAGACAAGTTCTGCAAATTTATCTGTGTGGTGGGCAGGAGTCTGCCTTACTGGCCTCATTTCATAGAGCTTTACTTTTATTCCCCTGCTGGCCAGCTGCCACGCGGCCTCACTGCCTGCTAATCCCGCTCCTATTACATTTACTGCTGTATCTTTCATAAAATGAACCTCCATATATACTTATGATGACGATGTCATGATTAATTTATATTTTTTAAAAACAGTCTCTCTTACTTTACCCTGTTCTTATTCATTTTGCCATTTTACAATACGATTTAAAAATAAAAAAGTTTCGTGAACGATTTGAAGCTAATATACTTTGAAACAAACCAAAAGGAATACACCGGCTGGAAGTATTCTGGATACACATCCCGCAATAGAAAAGAGTGAGCATTTAAGCCCACCCTTAACTTTGCTTTTCTTCCTTATAGTCGCATTCAACACACTGAACCTGGACACCTTTTTTGAGTTTTTTCTCAACTAGAAGGTTATCGCATTTAGGACAGCTTCTTGGCAGCGGCTTATCCCATGAAATAAAGTCACATTCAGGGAATCTGTCACAGCCGTAGAAGATCCTGCGTTTTTTGCTTTTTCTTTCTATAATATTTCCTTCTTTGCACTTCGGACACTTCACACCAATATCCTTTACAATTGGTTTGGTATTGCGGCAGTCAGGGAAATTGCTGCATGCCATGAATTTTCCATAGCGCCCCATCTTGAACACCATTGGATTTCCGCATTGCTCACAATCTTCACCTGCAGGTTCATCCTTAATTTCTACTTCCTGCATTTCTTTTTCCGCTATCTCAAGATTCTTTTCAAAATCTTTATAGAATTCATCAATGATCTGTACCCAATTGACCTTGCCTTCTTCAACATAGTCCAGGTCCTTTTCCATCTTTGCTGTAAACTCGATATCAAGGATTTCAGGGAAGAATTCCATGATCAGCTCAAGAACAATTTCCCCCAGTTCAGTCGGAATAAAACGTTTGTTGTCCAGAGCAACATAACCCCGTTTTTGAATTGTGTCAAGAGTCGGAGCAAAAGTGGATGGCCGCCCAATTCCCTGTTCTTCAAGTGTTTTTACCAGCCTCGCCTCAGTATACCTTGGAGGAGGCTGAGTGAAGTGCTGTTTGGGTTCGATGTCTTTTTTAAGGACTTCATCCCCTTCTCTTAGGTCTGGGAGCATATTATCTTTTTCCTCTGACTGATCATCTGTACCTTCAACATAGACTTTCATAAATCCAGGGAACTTCACTTTTGAGCCTGTTGCCCTGAAGATCACTTCTCCATTCTTTAAATCTACACTCATTGTGTCCATAACAGCTGGTGCCATTTGGCTTGCAACAAAGCGTTCCCAAATGAGCCTGTATAATCGAAGCTGATCACGCGACAAGTATTCTTTTAAACTTGCAGGCGACCTTAGTGTGCTTGTCGGGCGGATGGCCTCATGGGCATCCTGGGCGTTGCTGTTTTTCTTTTCTTTTTTCTTTTCACCCTGCAGGAATTCTTTTCCGTAAGAATTTTGAATATAATCTGCTGCTTCATTTTGCGCAATTTCAGATATGCGTGTTGAATCAGTTCTCATATAAGTAATTAAACCAACAGTTCCTTCTTTGCCGAGGTCAATTCCCTCATAAAGCTGCTGTGCAAGCATCATGGTTTTCTTGGCACGGAAATTTAATTTCCTTGCAGCTTCCTGCTGAAGTGAGGACGTAGTAAAAGGGGCGGCAGGATTCCGCTTTCTTTCCTTCTTGGTAACCGATGCCACCTTAAATTTATTGCCCTTCATTTTACTTAATATATTTTGAACATCGCTTTCAGACTTCAATTCCACTTTTTCATTCTCCAGCCCGTAAAAAGCTGCATCAAAGGCTGTTTTTCCTTTTAGGAACTCTCCGTCAATGGACCAGTACTCTTCTGGTATAAAGTCCTTAATTTCCTTTTCGCGGTCGATAATCAAACGGACTGCAACAGACTGTACTCTGCCCGCACTTAATCCTTTTTTCACTTTCTTCCATAATAATGGGCTGATATTATAACCGACTAACCGATCAAGCATCCGTCTTGCCTGCTGGGCATCAACAAGATCCATGTTGATTGGCCTTGGATGCTTAAAGGATTCTTTAATGGCATCTTTCGTAATTTCATTAAAAACAACACGGCAGTCCGAAGTAACGTCCATATCCAGGCTATGTGCCAGATGCCATGCAATTGCTTCCCCTTCTCTGTCGGGGTCAGCCGCGAGATAAATTTTCTTGGCTTTTTTGGCCGCTGACTTAAGTTCCTTTAAAACTGGGCCCTTTCCACGAATGGTTATGTATTTTGGTTCAAAATTATTTTCCACATCTATGCCCATTTGGCTTTTAGGAAGATCCCTGACATGTCCCATGGAAGCTTTAACTTTATATTTTTTTCCTAAATAACGCTCAATCGTTTTTGCCTTTGCAGGTGACTCAACGATTACAAGAAACTCTGACATCAGTAGTCCTCCTTGAGAGGGATTTTTAAACATTCAGGCAAAATCATCTTTGAATGCTGCATTTTTTACATGCTAAACTTGCCTGCTTTCATTTATCACTAACCTATATTAAACAGCCTCTGGGTTGGATATTTACATCCTGAGGAGCGGCTTAAGTGTCTTATAGCATAATTGAAGTAATATTGCTTATTCTTCGCCAGCTTGCTGATATCATCAGCTTTACTGCTTGAGTATTGAAATATTCATTATTATTCTACATTCTATTCAAGTTTGTCAAACTTAAGCGGATTATTTCCGCAACCGTTTCCAAGAAAATATTCTAAAGCGAATAAAGAAGCAGACTTTTTCTTTCCATAATACCTGTTGCAAAATGTATAACAGTTTTAATAGAATTTCAACCTTTTTGTAAAAAATCCTTTAAATTAACACATTTAAAATGAGCTGAAGTAAGAAAAAGGAGCACTTAATCTATAGCAAGGCTCCTATTTCATTTTCCTGATTAGTAAAGGAATTCTTCTAAGATCTCCTCAGCTGATTTTACCAATTTAGCGCCTTGCTGAATTAATTCATTAGTTCCCCCAGAGAATGGGCTAAAGATATTTCCAGGGACTGCAAAGACTTCTCTTCCTTCATGAACCGCATAATTTGCTGTAATAAGGGAGCCGCTTTTGCTTTTAGCCTGGATTATCAATGTGCCTCTGCTAATGCCGCTGATGATTCGGTTTCTCATTGGAAACTGCCATCTCGAGGGTCTTGTGGCTGGCGGATATTCAGAAATAACCAGCTGATTTTTCATCATTTCATATGCTAGCCTTTGATTAGCCTGAGGATAAATATGGAACAGCCCGCCAGCTATGACACCAATTGTTTTCCCTTTATTTTTGATTGCTTCCTTATGTGCAATGGCATCAATACCAGCTGCCAGCCCGCTTACAATAATAACCCCTTTTTCGATAAGCTTTGGAAACATGTATTGAATGGCTTTTTCTCCATACTCTGTTGCCTGTCTGGAACCGACAACGGCCAGGTGAGTTCCGCTATTCAGAAGACTGATATCACCTCTTGCATAAATAACCCATGGCGGCTGATACGTTTCTTTTAATAGAATCGGATATTCCTTATCAAAAATTGTAATTGTTTTAATGCCATTTGGTGAATATTGGCGAATTTGTTCCTGGATTTGATCTGAATGAAGATCTTGGAGTACATTTGAAAGAGAATCTTTGGTGGTGAATAACTGGGGTATTATTCGGAAAAGGGTATGATTATACATACAATTTAATTGGGGATCTTTCTTAAGAATGTTATAAATCATCTTCCAGCTCATTCCTCTGCAATGATGGAGATGGGTGAGCCTCATATTAAATTCATTCATGGGGAGCCTCCTGAATTTTTTTATAAAGCGGGGTATGTGCGGGGATAAACGGATTTGGCAATGCAGAAATAGTCCCTCAAACAGAGGGACTACTCTTAAGTTATTTAAATAGGATTAATGAGTTTTACACTGATCATAAAGGCCTTTTTCTTTTAAAACCTTTATCAGGGTTTCACCCATTACGGATGGAGTATCTGCTACTTGAATACCGCATTCATTCATAACACGGATTTTTTCATCAGCTGTTCCTTTGCCTCCTGAAATAATTGCGCCGGCATGGCCCATACGCTTACCTGGAGGTGCAGTGCGACCGCCGATGAAGCCTACAACAGGCTTAGTCATGTTTGCTTTAACCCACTCTGCAGCTTCTTCTTCAGCTGTTCCGCCGATTTCACCAATCATGATTACAGCATAAGTTTCTGGATCTTCATTAAATGCTTTTAATACATCAATGAAGTTTGTTCCGTTAACCGGGTCTCCGCCGATACCAACAGCAGTGGACTGGCCGATTCCAGCCTGTGACAGCTGGTGTACCGCTTCATATGTCAATGTTCCAGAACGGGAAACAACCCCAACATGACCTTTAGTATGGATATATCCAGGCATAATGCCGATCTTACACTCATCAGGAGTAATAACACCAGGGCAGTTAGGACCTACAAGGCGAGTCTTCTTGCCTTCCATATAACGCTTAACTTTAACCATATCCAATACAGGAATATGCTCGGTGATACAAATGGCAAGATCCAATTCTGCATCTACCGCCTCAAGAATAGCATCTGCAGCAAATGGAGCTGGAACATAGATAACGGAGGCATTGGCACCTGTAGCCTTAACTGCTTCCTCCACAGTATTGAAGACAGGAACACCTTCTACTTCAGTACCGCCTTTACCAGGAGTTACACCGCCGACAATTTGCGTTCCGTATTCAAGCATTTGCTTAGTATGGAAAAGGGCTGTTGAACCAGTAATCCCTTGAACTATAACTTTAGTATCTTTATTAATAAATACGCTCACGTTAATTCTCCTTTCTGGTCTAAAGAGTGCCATTCTGTACTCAAAGGTCATAAGCAAAAGCTCTTTCAGGCAAACAAGCCTTTCGGATTCCGCCAAATGCCTTAGACACTGAACGGCCGCTCAATTTTGATTCCTAGCCTACTAAAGAAACGATTTTTTGTGCGCCGTCGGCCATTGATTCAGCCGCAATGATATCGATATCGGATTCAGCAAGGATCTTCTTGCCCAATTCAACATTTGTACCTTCCAGACGTACAACTAAAGGCACAGTCAAGCCTACTTGCTTCGCTGCTTCCACTACGCCAGTGGCGATGACGTCGCACTTCATGATTCCGCCAAAGATATTAACAAAAATACCTTTTACGTTTTTATCAGAAAGGATGATTTTGAAAGCTTCAGTAACCTTTTCAGCAGTTGCACCGCCCCCAACATCAAGGAAATTGGCCGGGTCTCCGCCATAGTGTTTGACGATATCCATAGTAGCCATCGCCAATCCTGCACCGTTAACCATGCAGCCGATATTTCCATCAAGGGAAATATAGCTCAGGTCATATTTGGATGCTTCGATTTCCTTTGCATCCTCTTCTTCAAGGTCACGAAGAGCCATGATGTCCTTTTGACGGTAAAGAGCATTTCCATCAAAGTTCAGCTTTGCATCCAGAGCCATTACCTTGCCGTCTCCAGTTACTACTAATGGATTGATTTCAGCGATAGAGCAATCTTTTTCAATGTAAGCTCTGTATAAGCCCATCATGAATTTAACAGCTTGTCCGACAAGCTTTGATGGGATATTGATATTAAAAGCGATTCTGCGCGCCTGGAATGCTGTTAAACCAAGCACAGGATCAATTTCTTCCTTGAAGATTTTTTCAGGCGTCTGTTCAGCTACTTCTTCGATTTCTGTGCCGCCCTCTTCAGAAGCCATTAAAACTACGCGTGACGTTGCGCGGTCCAAGACTAGACCAACATAATATTCCTTCTTAATGTCACAGCCCTCTTCAATCAGTAAACGCTTTACTTCCTTGCCTTCCGGGCCTGTTTGATGTGTAACAAGTGTTTTCCCCAGGATTTCACTTGCATATGTACGAACTTCGTCAAGATTTTTGGCAACTTTTACACCGCCAGCTTTACCGCGTCCTCCGGCGTGGATTTGTGCTTTTACCACACATACCTCAGTGCCAAGTTCTTTAGCAGCTTCAACAGCTTCTTCTACTGTAAATGCCACTTTTCCGTTCGGAACTGCGACCCCGTATTGTCTGAGGACTTCTTTACCTTGATACTCATGTATATTCATTTCCCATCCTCCTATCTAACTCTTCAAAAAAATAACTGCGCTTTCATTTTATAAAATGACACAACCCTTGTCTACCATTTACTCTAAAATATTATATTTCTTTAAAAATTAAAAATATTAAAAAGTGCAGAAACCCTGTCATAATAGATGTTTTACACTTATTTTATTTTAAAATTATTTTTTTAAAATAAAGAAAAACTGCCTTTTCGACAGTTTTCTTTTTTATTAGACTCAAGTAAAATCCCGCTGTCATCCCTTCGAATTGAATTACTGAGAATAAACCATATTGGTTTACCAGAATAGATTATTCTTCATTTTCCCTCTTCCCGGCTTCCTGATCAGCCCTGTAGATAAAAACAAACACCTCAGCAACAGCCTGATATAGTTCTTCCGGTATACCCTCATTGATGTTAAGCTTGCCAAGAAGCTCTACAAGAGCAGGATCTTCCTGAACCGGAATATCATGTTCCTTAGCCTTCACAAGGATATTTTCAGCAACCAGTCCCTTCCCCTTTGCGGATATCCTTGGTGCTCCCTGATTCACAGGATCATAGGTTAATGCTACCGCTTCTTTCCTTTTTTGATCATGAACTTTTTTCATATCCTTATATCTACTCCGCTGAATTGATTTGATTGCACAATCGATGTCATTGTATCTTTTCCAATAGGTGAATCCCCTGCAGACTCCGGCTTTTGGACTGAAACAGAGGACAGCTTATAATTTAATTTTAATAGATTTTCTTTTAGTTCAGCGGCAAATGGAGCTGTTAAATCCTTTATTTCTTTGTGCTCATTAATAACTGAAATTTTAATAATTCTGTTTTGAACTTGAAGATCGACAATAGTTTCATTCAGATGCTCTAAATTCAAATAAAATATAACCCGGCAATGGCTGGGATCAATTTTCCCCTCTTCCGTTTTGCGGCCGCTCCATTGCATTGTCAAATCGGAGATTTTCCCCCATAAAGAAACAGGAAGCTGAAAAATATAGTGCTGCAATGGGCCGGATTCCTGCGAGAGAGCCTGAAAGCCGGTTAATTTATGCAGAAGCCGTTCAGCTGCATCTTTAGCTATGTGCGAAGTTTCTTCATTTATAAAGCCCATCAGGAGCGGTTTAAGGGTATCCAGCTTTTTGGAAGCTCCTTCATCGGAATGTTTTAATAAATTTATGAAGTCATGTTCATAAGAAAGCCCCAATGTTCTGATTATTCTCTTCAATTCACTATGAATATTCCGCTGGTCATATGTAAGGTTAACCTCTGTTTGCAGGCTATTTTTCAGTTCTTCCATCATTGTCTTTTCCCGCAGATTGAGAGCCGCTGCTGCCAAAGGTTTCTCACCTGCCAGTAATCTCCCCGCCTGAACAGCAGCCTGCTTTATCCCATAAGCATCTGACAATAATTGGTCCAAATCATCATTTAATGTGTGGGAAAGAACTGATTTGAAAAAGGTGTTAAGCAAATTCTTTTCTGCTGGAAAAGAATTCTTTCCATTTCGAATATCATTGAATAAGATTTCCAGAGTTTGAGATAGTCCACTGCTTTCCGATCTTTGTGCAATAAATCCATTTAGCTTTGCCAAGTTCAATATAAATTCCTGCCTGTTCCCGGAATCGTTTGCTTTCATAATTTCCGTCAGGACATGACTAATCGGTTTATTTTGGATGCTTACCTCCATAAGCTGCTGTAAAGCCGCATCCTCGGCCGTTTCACCCGGCATCAGCCCCAATACTTTCAGGAGCTGGAAAGCAGTGTGTGAACTTGCCTGGTTTTTTGTATTCAGCCATTCAGAAAACAATCTGTATATTGCCTGCTGACCCCATTTTTCTCTTGAAGGCTTTGTCAGATCACCAAGCAGCGAATATATTTGCTGCCCTTTAGTTGATAAACCACCACCCTTTAATTCATCCAGCAATTCCCCCATAAGGGATGAAAGAGAGTCCCCATGCAAGACTGAGGATATCGCTGAAAAAACATCCTTTGAAAAGGGAAGCTGCCTTATAAACAGCTCTTTTACTGTCCGCAGTCCATCTTCAGCTGATCGGCTTTCCTTGATCCATTCAGATGCCATCTTCAGAGTTTCACCTGTAATCGGAAGCTGTTCTCTAAGAAAAAATTGAATAAGCATCTTATTTTCTCTGGATAACTGCATTCCCAGCTGTCTTAGAAGGCTTTCAGCCGGGGCTTCCGCACCTGGTCTGTCTGCTGATTCCATTACCTTTAAGCGCAGCATTCCCTCACCTGGCTCAACTTTAAACCAATATCTGATGTTGGCTGATAAAGGGATTTCCAGCTGCGCTATCGCTTTATGTGACCCAATTTGCACCTCTGCCGTCTGGTTTGGAAATAGCTTTACTATCTTTCCGCTGACAATTTGGCCAGGTATAAATGCAGCCGTTTTTACTGCATTGTTCTGGTCATGCCTTATTATTCTTTGGATAATATCAGACGGCTTCATGCCTTCACCTTCTATTCTATTTCACTAATAAGATTTTTTATTGGTGCAAAGCTTTTCCGATGATAAGGAGATATTCCATGCAGTGTGATGGCTTCAAGATGCTCCTTCGTCCCATAGCCCATATTTTTCTCGAATCCATATTGAGGAAACTCTTTACCTATTTCAGCCATCATTCTGTCTCTCGTGACTTTAGCTATGATAGAGGCTGCAGCAATCGATATGCTTTTGCCATCTCCCTTAATGATAGCTTCCATTGGGTAAGGAGTTAATAGTTTTACGGCATCTGCAAGCAGGAAGTCCGGTTTTGGGCTCAGCCCTTCAATTGCTGAAAGCATTGCTTTTTTTGTCGCTTCAAATATATTGATGCGGTCGATTTCTTCCGGATCAATGATTCCAACGCTGAACGCTGCAGCCTTAGCCTTAATTATCTCAGAAAATTCTTCTCTTTTGCTCTCCGGCACCTTTTTTGAATCATCTAAACCCGGGAGGAAGAAGTCTTCTGGCAAAATAACTGCTGCAGCTACCACTGGTCCTGCAAGCGGGCCCCTGCCTACTTCATCAATTCCGGCAATAAACTGAAAACCCTGGCTCCGGTAACGAACTTCATACTGACTCATTTCTTTATGCTTTTCATATATCTTTTTTTGCTGCAGATTTCGGGAATGCCATCTTTCTAATAGCTGCTGTACTCCTTTTCTTTCATCATGCTTTATGGAATAAAGGAAAGGGTCATCCTCTGACTTAATTGTTTTGATTTTTTCTTCTATTTGACGAATAGTTAATTTTTCCATAGACTTCTCCATTTCAATCTAATGTATGTATCGGCATTTCCGCAAAAAAATAAAGGCCTCCTGTGAACAGAAGGTCTTCATCTAAATTATTCAGCTTCACTCCGAACTCCCATCTCTTCGGGCAATTCCAAAGTGATTGGCCCCAATTTTTCAGAACGGAATTCTCTGATTACCAGCTCTGTTACCTTATCATAATCAATTTCGCCGCCGCCCATCAGGCAGCCGCGCAGCCTGCCGATTTTATCAAATACTTCCACAATATCCTCCGGAATTTCATCAAGCTGATATCTCTCATGCAGGCGATCTGGATACCTGAGGCCGAGAAAGCGCAGAGCATATACTGCAACATCCTGAAGATTTAATATAGTATCTTTTATTGCTCCAGTCAGAGCAAGCTTAAGACCTACTTCCTGATCTTCAAATTTTGGCCATAGAATCCCAGGGGTATCGAGAAGCTCCAGCTCTTTCCCTACCTTTATCCATTGCTGGGCTTTCGTAACGCCGGGGGTATTTCCTGTCCTGGCTATATTCTTTTTGGCCAGGCGATTGATAAGGGTAGACTTTCCAGCGTTTGGAATACCTACTATCATTGCCCGGATTGCTCTAGGCTTAACACCCTTCGCCTTCATTCGATCGAACTTTTCCTGAAGAATACTCTGAGATGCGGAGACGATTTCCTTCATGCCTTGTCCCGCCTGCGAGTTTATCGCAAGAGCTCTTATACCCTTATCTTCAAAATGTTTGATCCACTTTTTTGTCGCTTCTTTATCAGCCATGTCAGCTTTATTCAATAAAACAAGCCGCGGTTTGTGCTGAATAATTTCATCGATCATCGGATTTCGTGATGAATAAGGGATCCTTGCATCAACGAGCTCAAAGATGATATCGACCAGTTTTAATTTTTCTGTAACCTGCCTGCGGGCTTTCGCCATATGGCCGGGAAACCACTGGATCGTCACAGCTGGTCACCTCCATCCAATATGTATTTATTAAAGAAAGAATCAATCAACGATTCGAATGTCCTCTATAGGCCAGTATATTACTCCGGCATCACCCAGTACTTCTTCCATCGGAACAGGGCCAATGTGACGGCTGTCCTTGCTGAAGCGGCGGTTGTCACCCATTACAAATAAGTGGCCTTCAGGCACTGTTTCCTGTCCTATCTTTTCTTTTAAAGTAAACGGCTCTGTCAGCGGCCCATCGATTACCTGTTTTTTATATTCCTCCAGGTAAGGCTCTTCATAAGCTTTCCCATTTACATAAAGAGTATCATCTTTGTATTCAATCTTATCTCCAGGAAGGCCTATTACCCTTTTGATGTAATCTTTGTTTTCAGGTGCATGGAAAACAATGATGTCGAAGCGCTCGGGCTCGCCAATCTTATAACTGAACTTATTAACAATCATTCGATCCTGATCATGCAATGTTGGCATCATGGACAAGCCGTCAACCACAATCGGAGCAAATAAAAAATATCTGATGACTGCTGCTAACAGGACTGCGATTACAAGTGCTTTTGTCCATTCCCATAATTCATTTTTCTTTTTCGCCATTAAATCCCCCACCATTCTTCTAAGCCATTAATTAATCTGCATGGAAAGTGTTGTCTTTTTTATTTTACAAAAATTCTTCTTAATAAACACGATGGGAACCTTATTTATATATTATTTAACATTTATGTAATATTATTTATATTCTGCTGTTTCATGAAAGAAAAAGGAGCTTGATTTAACAAGCTCCTTCTTTTCTTTATTATCGAATTTCTTTGATACGAGCTTTTTTACCGCGAAGGTTACGCAGGTAGTAAAGTTTCGCACGGCGGACTTTACCGCGGCGGATAACTTCAAGCTTCGCAATCTTAGGTGTGTGTACAGGGAATGTACGCTCAACGCCTACACCGTAAGAAATCTTACGAACTGTGAAAGTTTCGCTGATTCCACCACCACGACGCTTAATCACAACACCTTCATATACCTGAACACGCTCACGAGTTCCCTCAACAATACTTACGTGTACACGTACAGTATCACCAGGACGGAAAGACGGAAGGTCAGTACGAAGCTGTTCTTTTGTGATTTCTTCAATTAGTTTTTGCATCGTTTTCAACTCCTCTCAGCAGACGCTCTTGCACAACCTATATGTTTGCAGCGGAACATCTTTATCAGACGAAAACTGAACAAGTTCAGCCTAAGTCACAAAAAGTATCATACCATACTTGGACGGCAACTTCAATGTTATTTATCTTCTTTTTTAATTTCATCCAGCCACTTTTGCTGTTCTTTTGTTAATTCTGCACCCTCAAGAAGATCAGGACGCCTTAAATACGTCCTTCTTAAGGATTCTTTGGCTCGCCACTCGTCGACAAGGCGATGATTCCCTGACATGAGGACATCCGGCACTTTAATGCCCCTGAATTCCGCTGGACGGGTGTAATGAGGGTGTTCAAGAAAACCTGTGCTGAAAGAGTCCTTTATGTGTGATTCTTCGTTGCCCAATACACCTGGCAGCAAACGGACAACACTATCGATTACGACCATGGCTCCAAGCTCTCCTCCAGTCAGCACAAAATCACCAATCGAAATTTCATCGGTTACCACATGTTCACGTATTCTTTCATCATACCCCTCGTAATGTCCGCAAACAAAAATCAGGTGATCCATTTCAGCAAGCTCTTCAGCTTTCTTCTGTGTAAAGCGTTCTCCTTGAGGACACAGGAGAATAACCCTCGGGGACGCCCCGCTTTTACTGCGAAGATCATCTACAGCATCAAATATGGGCTGGGGTTTTAAAACCATTCCCGCCCCTCCGCCATATGGATAATCATCTACGGTTTTGTGCTTATTGTCGGCATATTCCCTAAAGTTGACCACGTTGTAATTCACTGCTTCATTTTCAGCCGCTTTTTTTAGGATGGAATGTCCAAAAACGCCTTCAAACATTTCAGGAAACAGAGTGAGCACATCAATATTCATCATGAAAGCAATCCTTCTATCGCATTAATTTTCACAAGTTTGTCTTTCACATTAACTTCCTTAACAACATCTTCAATATACGGGATCAGTATTTCCTTCCCGCCTTTTGCTTTGATTACCCATACATCATTTGCTCCAGGAGAAAGAATTTCCTTGATTTTACCTACTTCCGCTCCATCAAGCGTTTCAACAGTACACCCTATGATTTCATGGTAGTAAAACTCATCTTCTTCAAGATCGCCTAGCTGATCTTCCGAAATTTTCAGGATGCCGCCCTTCATTTTTTCAATCCCATTAATATTTTCGTATCCTTCAAAGGTAAGCAAATCGAATGTTTTATGGGTACGGTGAGTTTTCACTGTCAGCTCAATTGGATCACCTTTTGTATCAGGCATGAACAAATAAAGTTTATTTCCCGGCTTATACCTTTCCTCTGCAAAGTCTGTTTTGGAAATGACCCTTGCTTCCCCTTTTATGCCATGGGTGTTCACGATTTTTCCTACGTTGAACCATTTCTGCATGTACTATCACCTCTAGCGTATTTCATCAACAATTCCATCTCTTATGATGATGGTTTTCCCTTTTTCTATGTCTTCCCAGCGGGTACCCTTTTGAACCTCAATAATCGCCTGGACTTCTTTTTCTTTCAATTCGCTTCCTAACGGTAGCATATGTAATTGTTCTATTTGAAAATCGAGCAGCTGGACTTTTTCCTGCCTCATTTGAATTTCCTTTTCAAAATGCTTTTTTAGACTGGCCGGATGCAGTTTTTTGGTTTTTTCCTGTTTTTTCAGTTCAAACCTCAGCTGATCACTTTCTTTCTGCAGCTGCTTTTTTTTGGCCATATAGCCTTCCAGCAGTTCTTTCTTGCTGTTCTCTGTCAGCACCTGCTTAACTGTAACCGATTGAATGATGTTCACGTACAGCGCCTCCCAAATTGATCCGATTAAAAAAACGGCTTTACTGACTGCTGTCAAATTCTTAGTTGGCGATGTTTATATTTTAACTTTTCTGGTGTAATGCTGTGTTACTTTATATATTCTGCCCGCTGATTTCAGAACGGGTCACTTGCTTTCCGCTGGGAGAGATGAGAGCCTCCTCGGCTTCGCCTGCCTGTGAGGTCTTTCACTTTCCTTACTTCCCGCAGGAAATTTGATAAGCTTCCACGAAATTACACCGCACAAAGGAAATGCGTCAGCATTTTCGAGGATCAAATGCCCCTCCACTCCAATCAACTCAGCAGATTGAATAATATTTTAAATCAGAGGACAATAAAGTTCAAACAGCAGGATTTTTTAGATTGTAAAAAAAGGAGGGGAAGCCCCTCCTTTTTTTGGTAATACCCTGCTCAATGCAGGATAATTATTCTATGATCTCTAAAAAGATCTTCTTTTGTTCTGATGAACCTGCTGCATAGACAACGGTCCGTATTGCTTTCGCAACGCGCCCTTGCTTCCCAATTACTTTCCCCATGTCATTCTTGTTGACGGAAAGCTGATAGGTTACGCGCTGATCCTCTTCTTGGACATTCACTTGAACATCTTCCGGAAAATCAACTAGGGGCTTAACAATCGTTTCGATAAGCTCTTTCATCTTATAATGAATTACTTACCGTTTTTAGCGTTATGGAATTTCTCCATAATGCCTTGCTTAGAGAAAAGGTTGCGTACTGTATCAGATGGCTTAGCACCTGTCTGAAGCCATTTAAGAGCCAACTCTTCATTGATTTCAACGATCGCTGGTTGAGCAACCGGGTTGTAAGTTCCTACTGTTTCAATGAAACGTCCGTCACGAGGAGAACGAGAATCAGCTACAACAATACGATAGAAAGGGTTTTTGTGAGCACCCATACGCTTTAAACGAATTTTTACTGCCATTTTAAATAAGCACCTCCGAATAGTTTCACACAAGATAGTATAATATCAGATTGTTAATTAGTTTGTAAAGGTTTTTTTCTTTACATCTTATGAAAAGCTTTGCTGACAGCTTAAAAAGGGTTAAAAGGAAGCTTAAATCCGCCTTTTTTCTTGCCTTTTTGCTGCATGCCAGCCATTTGCTTCATCATCTTTTTCATGTCTTCAAATTGCTTCAGCAGACGGTTAACTTCAGGCACGGTTCTTCCGCTTCCCTTGGCAATCCGTTTGCGGCGGCTTGCATTGATGATTTCAGGGTGAGTTTTCTCTTCCTTCGTCATCGATTTAATAATCGCTTCAACATGAGTGATTTGCTTCTCGTCGATTTGGATATTATTCAAGCCTTTGATTTTGTTTGCACCAGGCATCATTTTCAGCAGCTCATCGAGCGGTCCCATGCTGCGGACCTGACCAAGCTGATCCAAAAAATCATCGAATGTGAAAGAAGCCGTGCGCATCTTCTGCTCAAGCTCTTTTGCCTTTTTTTCATCCACATTGGCCTGTGCTTTTTCAATTAGGGATAGGACATCTCCCATACCTAATATACGGGACGCCATCCGTTCTGGATGGAACGCTTCAAGCGCATCCAGTTTTTCCCCAAGACCGACGAATTTAATCGGCGTGTTTGTTACGGATCTAATGGATAGAGCGGCACCGCCTCGAGTATCGCCATCCAGCTTCGTCAGGACAACCCCAGTAAGACCCAGCAGATCATTGAAGCTTTGCGCTACATTAACCGCATCTTGACCAGTCATGGCGTCTACAACAAGGAAGATTTCATCTGGATTGGAAAGCTCTTTGATTTGCTTTAGCTCATCCATTAAGGCTTCATCCACATGCAGCCTTCCTGCTGTATCGATCAGAACATAATCATGATGATCCTCTTTTGCCTTTGCGATTGCCTGTTTTGCAATTTCAACAGGACTGACTTGATCACCAAGGGAGAAGACCGGCATATTAAGCTGTTTGCCAAGTGTTTCGAGCTGTTTAATCGCCGCAGGGCGGTAAATATCTGCAGCAACCAGCATCGGATTGCGGTTATACTTTTTGCGGAGCAGGTTTGCAAGCTTTCCGGTTGTAGTCGTTTTACCGGCACCCTGAAGACCGACCATCATAATGACTGTCGGGGGACGATTGGAGACAGCAATTTTGCTTTGCTCTCCGCCCATCAGTTCCGTTAATTCTTCTTTAACAACCTTAATGACTTGCTGTCCTGGCGTCAGGCTCTTTAATACTTCCTGTCCGACAGCACGTTCGCTGACTTTTTTGACAAACTCTTTGACGACTTTGAAGTTTACGTCCGCTTCCAAAAGGGCGAGACGGACTTCACGCATCATTTCTTTTACATCCGCTTCATTGATTTTGCCTTTTCCGCGGATCTTCTGAATTGTATTTTGCAGTCGGTCGGCCAATCCTTCAAATGCCATATATGCCGCCTCCTAATCTAATTTCTCAAGCTCTGCCACTGCTTCTTCCAATGCTTCTCGGGAAGGGGAGCCTTCCTGAAGCATCACTTTTATTTCTGCAATCAGCTTGCTGCGCTCTTGAAATTTATGAAATAATAATAGCTTTTCTTCATACTCTTCAAGCATTGCTTCTGTTCTTTTAATGTTGTCATATACCGCTTGCCGGCTAACATCATATTCCTCGGCAATCTCTCCAAGCGAAAAATCATCCAGGTAGTACAGGGACATATAGCTTCTCTGCTTAGGAGTTAACAACGATTGATAGAAATCATATAGGTAGTTCATCCTCGTTGTTTTTTCGAGCATTCCCTATTCCCCCTTGTTAAGTGAAAAGCCTTTACAAAGTAAGTTTACATAGAAGTTCATAGCATGTCAAGAAAATATCTTTACAGGGTTAATTATTCATTTTATTTTCACTTTATAATTTAGCCCGTTGATTTCAGCACGGGGCACTTGGCTTTCCGCGGGGAGGAACGGGAGCCTCTGAGCAGGAGTCAAGTGCGCTGCAATCAGCTCAGCGATCTATAATACTTTTCTAAATCCAGCATACGTTATTGAAAAATCCCCACTTACTTTTTCCTGTTTTTTGCATCCAGCAGCCTTTTCATGCGTTCTTCTCTTTCTTTCGGCGAGGATTCTGCTGGAGGTTTTGGCCGGTTTGTTTTTTTCTTTTCTTTTGTTTTTTCCGGTGTTTCTTTTACAGTAGTTCCCCCTTGAAGTTTATCAGGCATCTGCACGGAAGGAGATTTTTTTTCCCTGGAAGCTTTAAGGTTTTGAATTTTAATAGGAGCCTCTGGCTTTTCCTTTTTATTTCTGTTTTTCTTCAAAATTCCCGCAGCGATAGCAGTTAAGCCAAAGCGCCTTAAAGCGATTTCTGAAAAAAAGATCAGGAATGCAGCGAGAAGCAGCCATTCGCTGATTGGCTGTTTGGTGCTGGCTGGTTTTTTGAGCGGTCGGAAAGCTTCTTCTCCGCTTTCCAGCTCCTTGCCGCCAGTCATTTTTGAGAGTGTCTCCAAATGCTCTTTATTTGTACCCTTTTGCAAATACTCTTCTGAATAGGGAATAGTAAAACCAGTCTGATGAACCTGTATATTCCCATTTTGATCTGTCTGTTTAATATTTAAAAAATACATTCCTGCACTTTCAGGCATTGCCGCCTCATATTTACCTGGAGCAGTAAGCCTAATATTGGCTTCTATCTGATCGCCCGTTTCCGATACGATGGATGCCTCAATTGGCAAAGATCTGCTTGCCGCAGACTCCAGGCTGAGCACTGTATTGCCATCCTTATTCTCAACAGCAACCCTGTATGGTTCACTTTCATATTGCGGCAGGGTTTTGGTGACAAGCTGATTAATAAATGATGGCCACTTTTCCCATCTGGCCCAATCTCCTGACCATTTGCCCGAGGAGTCGGATGTAAAGGCAGCTGCCCGCCCCATTCCGTATCGCCATTCAGCAAGTACAGGATCCTCTATTTCGCTTAACAGCGGCACCTGTGCTCGCGGCTTGGCCGCAGCAGCTATATAGGCATTCATTTCCGGAACACCTTTTTCAAAGAGTGAGGACCAGTCCGGGTAGGGCTGAACACTTGGAAAGAATGGATTGTCTTCGATATAGGTTCTCGTAGCCATTACGGTTTCACGTGATAAAATGCTCGGAATGATGGAAGAGTCTGTAACATCATAAAAACGCCCTAATCCCATTCCCGCAAGATCTTCAAGAAGCCCTCTATCAGCATCCTGACCAAGTGCAACAGTTGATAGAGTGATATTTTTCTCTTTCCCGCCTTCGATTAAAAGCTCATAGTCTCCATTTGTGGCAGATTGGCCATCTGTCAGCAAAATAATATGCTTTCTCTGAAGCTGCAATTCTTCAAGCTCACTGTAGGCTTGTTCCAGAGAAGTAAAGATTTCTGTCCCCCCGCCTGGAGTTATAGATCTGATTTTTTCAATTGCCTTCTTTTTATCTTTGAGAGGCTCGGTTTCAAGGATTTCCCATGGCCGGTCATCAAATGCAATGAATCCGAGTGTATCTTCTTCACGCAGCAGTTCCACTGATCGGACAGCCGCTTCTTTTGCCAATTCAATTTTATTCCTGGCCATGCTTCCAGAGCGGTCCATAACTAATACCAGGCCTAAGGAAGGCATTTCTTTCTTGCCCTTGATATCCATATCCACCGGCAGCAATTTCTCAATCGGAGTTTTAAAATAGCCCCCCAGCCCGAAGCTTTCTTCACCGCCGAACATAATAAAACCAGTGCCGAATTCCTTAACTGCCTTCTCCATTAGCGTCATTTGATGCTCTGAGATAACTGTTGCAGGAACATTATTAAAAATAATCGACTGATATTGCAAATACCCTGAGAGAACGGTTGGAAGCTTCTCAGGGAGAACCGTGTCTGTCTCGAGGCCTGAACCTTTTAACAGATTCGCAATATCACCCGCGTCCTTCCCTTGTACGATCAGGACCTTAGGAGTTCCCTTAACATTAACAACCGAGTGCAGTGTATTGTTTTCAGAGAAGGTGTCCTGGTCAGCAGCTATCTCTGCCTTATATACCGTTAACCCTGCAGTATCTGCCTTGTGAGTAAAGGTATATACATTTTTCCCTTCATTCACTTGAACGCTTTCCTTTAAAACCTCTTTATGATTTACAGATAATCTGATATCAGCTTCTTTGGCAATATTGCTGGTAACTTCTATTGTAATCGGAGCCTCTTCTCCTAAATAAAGTGATGGAGGCATCTTTAATTCTGAAATTGATACATCGTCACCTGCTGCTGTTCTTAATGGCACATGGTCAATCTCGATATTTCGATTCTTTAAAACTGAGGCAGCCTCCAGGCTTTTGCCTGCCGTTTCATTTCCGTCCGTCATCAAGACAATTCTGCCAGAAGAATCCCTCGGAATGAGTGAAGCGGCAAATTGCAGGCCTGCTTCCAGATTCGATTGAGAATCATCTGCTTTCCCGTTAAATTCGGTAATAGCTTCACGGTTCCTGCCCAAATTCTGTTCAAGCACCACATTTTTGCCAAAAGCCGCCACCGCAAATTGATCCTCACTTTTCCTTTTGCTGGCACTGTTTTCTATCCAGGCAAGTGCTTCATCATTTGAACCGATGCTTGCAGAGCGGTCTGCAAGATATACGACGGTCTGCCCCTTAACCGGAAGGAGGACCTGCGGGACGGTTAGTGCAAAAATTAACAATGAGAAAATGACCAGTCTTAGACTGGCAATCCAAAATTTTTCGTTGCCTTTTCCTCTGTGATTTCGAATAAACAAAAAAACCATAATGACAGCAGGAATCAGGAACAGAAACAGGAAGGGATATTTAACCTCGATGCCCACGGCGATATACCTCCCATTCGATAGCAATCAGTATAAAAGCAATTAAAGCCAGCCAGAACCAGAGGCTTTCGTTGGGCCTTTGGATCATGCTGTTTTTTTCAGATGATTTGTCATTCACTGTAAAAGATTCTGCTATTTCTGCATTTTTCTCCCTTTCATCCAGAAGGACAGAAAAATAATAAATTTGATTTCCTGATACCGCCTGGTAAGTTCCGGGAATCACAGGAGCTTTAAAGTTTTCTTTGTTTAGATCAAGGGAGTAGAGATTTTCGTCTTTATTATTGAAAATCTCCCATCTTCCATTTCCTTTGCCAATATTTATCCATCTCTCTTCTCCGGCGCTGAAATATCCAAGGAAATCTGATTGCTGGGATAACCACTGGTAAGAGTTATACAAAAAGATCGGAAAACCTGGCATGAGCGGCCAATCTGTGTCGGATAGATCGAAATTGACAATAATAATTGGCTGTCCATTCTGCATTCCCCTCTGTATTAAAGGAATGTCTCCACTTTTCAAAACAGTCTCCCATTCTCCTTTCAATGCAGCGGAAGCGGAACTGATATACACACGCCCAAAGTCTGCATATTCAAATAAAGGATCCTCATCCCCCGAAATTGCCTCTTTTAGTTTTGTTTTTTCCTTGCCTGTGTTAAAAAAGATCATTGGCAGCTCTGGAAGTTCCGATAATGTGCTTCCTTCTGCTACAACCACACCCTTCATTTCAAAACCTTTGAGAGCAGCTGGATCCGTCTGCAGCAATTCGGCTCCTATGGTTTGAAAGCCCTTCACCGCAAACGGATTTACATCCCCCATTGTGTATACCTTTGGTTCTGGGTCTGTGTAAATAGAGGCTGCGAAATTATCTGCTCTGTAGCCGTCATTAATGGAAACGGATGCCTCATAATAAGGTTTTTCAGGCAGGTTTTTAATTTGGACGGTTGTTTGTTCATTTGCTTTCAATGATAAATTTTGTTCAAACAAGACTTCATCCTCAAATTGGACGGTAAAACCTGTTTCTATATTTTCGGAAGACTGGTTTTCTATCACGGCAATGGCTGAGATACCATCACCAGCTGCAGCTGTCCCAAACGATTGCAGCGAGACGTTCCTTGCATCCTCTCCGATATTATGTGCAACAGTGTATAGGCCAGCCAGTTCCTCCATTAAATCATTCTTTACAGCCGAATCTGAAAAAATATGAAGAGCTGTGTCTTTTCCAGAAGATAAGGAACCTGCCAAAAGAATGGCTTTATCCATATTTTCATGTTCATAAGTAAGTTTCAGCCCATCAATGGTTCTGCGAATGGCATTTGGATCATCTTCACGGCTTAATAGGATCTCATTTTTCTCTCCTGCTTTAATCAGGGTTACCTGATGGCCATTAAGTTTGCCGGCAAGGTCAAGCATTTCCTCTTTTGCCATCTCAAAACGGCTCTTTCCTCCGTGTTCAGCCGACATAGAGGCGGATGGGTCTATAATGATGATTAAATGTTCTCCTTTTAAAGAATCTTCAAGCCAAAATGGGCGCACAAGGGCCAGCATCAATAAGATCAGAGCCAATAATTGCAGCCAAAATAATAGATTCTGCTGAAGATTTTTCAGCCAAGGGGAAGCCTGCCATTCGTTCAGCACCTGCTCCCAGAGCAGATTGGATGAAACGGTCTTTTCAGTGTACTGCTTCCGAAAGAAATAAAATAAGATAACAGCCCCTATGAAAATGGCTAATACAAAATAGATAGGATTTAAGAATTGCATTGTGTCCTCACCTGACCAGCCCCTTCGCATACAGATCCCTGAAAAGAACTGACTGAAGATCTCTTGTTTCCGGAGCAAAGATATACTGGCCGCCATACCGTTTGCATAAAATCTCAAGCTGTTCATTATGTTCTTTTAGGCGCTTTTCATATTCAGCTAATATGGAAGGGCTCATGCTGACATTTACAGCAGTCCCAATTTCACTATCAATCAACTTTATATCTCCAGAATATGCAGGAGTAAGCTCTTCATCTGCCTGCACCTGAAATAGCCAGAACTCCTGTTTTAACCCCCTGAGCTTCCTAAAAAGGCTTTCCCAATCCTGAAGGGGCTCAAAGCCATCCGCTATTATTACAGCAAGCTGCTGATGTTTAGAAAGAGTTTCTTTCAGACAGCCCAGAAAGTTTGTGGACTGAGCTGCAGGTTCAATTTTTTGGGTTTCCATGAACGTTCGCCTGCTGTAAACAGAGCCTTTCCTTTTGATAGGCTGTACGCCTGCAGAAGAAACTGCTGAAAAGAAAAGCCGGTCTTCACTTGAAAGCACCATAAAGCTTAAAGCTGATGCCAGCGCTTTGGCATATTCCCATTTCTGCTGGATTTTTGTCATTGAAGACGTTGCATCCAGGTAAACTGCAATAGAAAGCTCCTGCTCATCCAGGAAGCGTTTAATATAATGTTTTTGTGTTCTGCCATAGACATTCCAATCTATTTGCCGAATATCGTCACCAGGCTGATAGGCCCTGAAATCAGAGAATTCCATGGAAGATCCGAATTTATGGGATTTCCTGGACCCTGAATGATATCCTCTTTTCCTTGTCTTTGCAGCAATCTTTCGTTTTTGAAGCTTTCCAAGAATAGCTTGATGGCTGTTCATCAGCTCTTAGCTCCCCAGGAAGTTTCTTTTAACAAAACTTCAATAATTGAATCCGCTGAAATACCCGCTGCTTCTCCCTCAAAGTTCAAAATAAGACGATGCCGCAAAACCGGATAGGCAACGTTTTTAATGTCCCCTATTGATACATGGAATCGTCCGGAGCACATGGCTCTTGCTTTTGCCATACTTATCAGACTCTGAAGGCCGCGTGGACCGCTCCCATATTGGACGTGCTTTTTCACTGTTTCTGGTGCCCCCTCTGAATCCGGGTGCGTTGCAGTGACCATCCAAACGGCATAATCCAGGATTTCATCTGATAGGAGAATTTCTCTCGAAAGCTCCTGAAGAGCAATGACATCCTTCAATCCGGCAGCTTTATTTAAATGGATTTTTTGCGACCCCGTTGTCCTCCTGGCAATTTCTTTTAATTCTTCTTTAGTCGGATACACAACATTCACCTTGCATAAAAACCGGTCCGTTTGTGCTTCCGGCAAGGGATAAGTCCCTTCCATATCAATCGGGTTTTGAGTTGCGAGTACAAAAAATGGCTTTTCCATCTTTTTGGTTTCGCCCATAATCGTGACCGTTTTTTCTCCCATTGCCTCGAGCAGGGCACTTTGTGTTTTTGGTGTTGCCCTGTTAATTTCATCTGCAAGAATGATGTTGGCGAAAATGGGCCCTTTATGAAAACTGAATGTTTGCCTGCCAGCTTCATCAGGCTGAAGCAGCATGGTTCCAGTTATATCTGAAGGCATAATATCAGGGGTGAATTGAATGCGTGAAAATTTAAGATCAAGTACTTCAGCAATGGTTTTAATGAGCATAGTTTTACCCAGCCCTGGCAAACCTTCAAGCAAAACATGCCCTCCTGAGAATATGCTCCATAGTACATGTTCGACCACTTCTTCCTGGCCGACTATAAATGATTGAATTTCATCTTTTACTCTTGCAATGATATCTGCCGCTTGTGCGAATTGCTGTTCTTTTTCCTGTGTTACCGACATTGCAGTCACTCCTTGTCAGGATCTATACTAGTAAAATAACTTTTAACGATTTCCTCTAAATCAGCCGGAAGCTTGTACCGGTCCGTACTTTGCCTGTATGCCTTTTCATAATTCCCAAAAACTTCACTGTATGGTCTGATATTCCCTTTTAAGACAGGGCCTTCCCCTTCAAACTGTTGTCCTGGATTCCCCTGTCCAAGGCTGCCGTTGTCATTTTCAATATTCGTCTTCCCTTCCATGCCAGATGGGATGGTGAGCAGCTCCCTAGACCCCTGTCCGAGCCCGGCACCTCCTCCAAGACCGCTGCCTGAACCATTCCCTGAGCCAGCCCCGGTACCAGATCCCGAACCATTTCCTGAGCCGGTTCCATTTCCTGAGCCGCTGCCTGAACCCGCTCCGCTGCCATTGCTGCTGTTTGAGCTATTGCCAGCTTGATTTTGATTATTTTGCTGATTTGAATTATTCTGCTGCCCCTGCTGAGGCGTATGGGAGGCGTTTCCTGAACTGCCAGGCTGGCCAGGCGGCGAAAACGCTAGCTGTCCCGAGGGCATTCCATTCGCAGCCATCTGCTGCTGTAAAGAAACCCCTGAACTCTGCAGAGCTTCCTGTGCTGCAGCCAGCTGTTTTAAAAGCTCTTCTGATTGCAATGCCTTTTCGAGCTGATCCAGGAGACTTGTCAGCTCTTCTTCAGACAACTGTGCATCACTTCCAGTAAGCTCTTTCAAGGCATTTCTTTGATATTCATTAAGTTCCTTTCTCTGCTTATCAAGCTTTGAAAACTCTTCCCTAAAGGAAGCCAGATCTTTTTCTTTCAGCATTCGGCTTAATTGTTCTAACCCGCTCTTATCAAGATTATTTTTAATATTATCCAGGGCTATTGATTTTTCTTTTTCTTTAATTGCTTTCAACTCAAAGCTTTTTGTTTGTTTCTCTAATTCCTTCAAAGCTTCCTCAGCTGACTTTTTTTCTGCAATCTTGTCTTTTGCTTCTTCTAATGCTTTTTTCACTTCAGGATTCTTTTCATTCTCAGCTTTTTTCTCAAGTTTCTCTTTAGCTTCTTCAATTATCTTGATTTCTTTTTCCTGTTTTAGCGCCAATTCCATTTTCTCGCCGGGAATCATGTACAAAAGCACTGCCAGACCTAGGAAAGACAAAAACATTAGAAAAGGTTTAGGAAGAATGAAAGTTTTCTTCCTGCCTAAAACCTGATGATGCACCTTTTTCATATGCTTTACTGCATCTGCCAGCTGCAATCTTGCAAGAATGCCATCATCGTGAAGGAAAGAATGGGCTGTAATGACCCTGTCTTCAGCTACAAACGTGTTATACAATGATGCAGTCTGGATCATGTCAGGACGCTTCTTCCAAATTCGAAAAGCTGCATAAATAGCAGACAGAAATAAAATCAGCAGGAGATAGTTTTGGAGAAATGGGATAACAAAAAATCTTGCAGCCATCATAAGAAAAAAGGCCAAGACAGCAGCCGATAAAAGGAACACCTGGAATTCCTTAACGATCAGCTGAAATAGGAGCTGTCTTTTTACCGGTTTTAAAAGTCTAAGATATTGATTGCGGTTTTCCACCGATATCATTCCCTTATTAAAATTTACGGGCAATCCCGTCTCCCAGGGATTTGCCCGAATAAATACTAGCCCTTTTTCATATTGGGACGGAGTTTTTTTATGCTCAGCAGAATAGCTCCAATGAAAATCAATGTGTACGAAATTAAGTATGAAATCCATAAAGGAAATTCAATGCCTGTTGATCTAGTAATTTCATTGGTCATTTCCGGCTCAAAGGTGCTCATTAGAATAATGACCGGGTTAAGCATAGCCGGGAAGTATGCAAGAGGATTTGTTGGCTGAGTCCCTGTATAGCCATATGCATTGGTTAATTGCATAAAAATCAAAGTCAGGAATGCCGTTCCTCCAGCTAGAAATAAAGTAACCCCATAGGTGGTAACCATCGAGACAATTGTTTTTCTAATGACCGTTGAAAATAAGACCCCGAGACTTCCATAAACCAGGATGGTAAATAAATAAAATCCCATTGTCGTAAGCAGCTGACCTGGGGAAATACCTCCAAATAAAAACACAAAGCTATAGAGAGGCAAACTTGCCGCAATAAGCAAAATCAAATATGAAATGGAAGAAATCAGCTTGCTCAAAATAATGCTAGAAGAGCTTTGGGTCGTCGTGAGCATGATATTTAAGGTCTGCCTCTCTCTTTCACTGCTAATAACCCCAGCTGTTAAACCGGGAGTAATAAACAGAATTAAGCCAAGCTGCAATATAGATAGGACCATAAACATTGTCCGGCTCTGATCAGGTTTAAAAAAGCCCTGCATGTTATTTGACAATGATTCTATAAAGATAAAACCAACAATGATCAGCCCTAATGCCAAGAGGTAAAAGAGTACCCCCAGGTAGCTTTTAAAGCTGCGGAAGCGGAGCTTAAACTCTTTATTCAGAACAGGATTTACGACTAAATTCTTCATGTCAGCTCAACTCCCTTTGTAATTTCCATAAAGACATCTTCCAGATCCGTTTCTGCTTCTGCAAAGCTGGTGATCGCTAAATTATTTAAAATGGCTCTTTTCAGCAGTTCTGTTTGTTCTTCAGCTGTCCCTTTATAAATAAACTGAAAAGATGCTCCGTCTTCCAGTAAAGCCAATTTAAATATATTAGGATCATCCTCAAAGAAAGAAACGGCCTTTTCTGAACTTCCATGAACTTTTACAATGATCAGCCTTTCTCCCCTCAGCTGTGACTGAATATCAGCAACAGACCCCTGAGCCACCAGTTTTCCCTGGTCAATAATGCCGATGGTATCGCACATTTCTGCAAGTTCAGGCAGTATATGTGAAGATATTAAAATTGTTTTGCCCATGCTTTTCAATTCTTTTAATATTTCCCTCATTTCAACCCTTGCTCTTGGGTCAAGTCCTGATGCAGGTTCATCCAGAATCAGCACTTCAGGATCATGGATAAGACACCTGGCCAGGCAGAGACGCTGCTTCATGCCTCTTGATAATAGGTCTACATATGACTCTCTTTTATTTGACAAGTTGACTAGGTCGAGAAGCTGCGGTATCAGCTTCTCGCGTTCTGCGAATGGTATGCCGTAACTCGCACCGTAGAAGTGCAGATATTCATCAGCCTTAAGCTGGTCATAAACCCCGAAGAAATCCGGCATATAGCCTATCTGCTTCCTCACGAGTTTTGAATCCTTTTGAACATCATACCCGTTTACGTACGCAGAGCCCGAAGTGGGGGCAAGTAAGGTTGCCAAAATGGAGAAGGTTGTGGATTTTCCTGCACCATTCTGTCCGACAAAACCAAATACACTGCCTTTTTCTATATTTAAATTTAAAGAATCAAGTGCTGTAAATTTTCCGTATCTTTTCGATAAATCCATAATTTCGATCATTTTGCCACCTCCCCTTTGATCGTAACAGCCGGCAATTGAACGAAAGGATCACCCTGAGCTGATTTATTCAGCTTCATAATAAAACGGCCTTCTTTCGAAACGTACTGGGTTAAGTCATCTTTACTTGTCAGCTTTATGCTCCTTTGATCTGGTTCAATCGGCAGCCACTCACCCGTTTTATGGTTTTTTATCGAATACTGTACGTTTTGGCTATTGATCCTTACCGAAATTTCTTCTAATCTATATGTTTTCTCTTTTAGCTGCTTCGGGAGGCTGAGAATATATTCATATTCTCCGTCTTCAAGCATCATTTCTGCATTCGTGCTGCCCATGCCTTTTTCATAAATCTGACCCTGGATCACATTCCAATCAGCTGCCATCATTCCATCCTTCAATGTAAAGGATCCGGAGAACTCATTTATGGCCTCAAATGGCTGAAGGATCAGATTTGTGTTATTCTGTTTTTCCTTCTTCCCTCTCATGGCTACATCAATAATTGATTCTTTTGTAATCCCCGCAAGGACTGGCTGAGCAACATCCCCAAGCAGAAATGTAGTGGAGGCATATTCAAGCTTTTCTCTTCTTAACCTATTTATATCATTTTGGCCATTGGCAGGATATGCCCCATTAAAAGTTCCTCCATATGGTCTGCTCAGCAGGGACTGCTTTATGGTTTTATCCACTTTAATTGCCTCATCTTTCTTGATTGGCCCTAATTTGATTGCTTCATTGCCTGACCAAATATATAATTCTTCAAAATCATACTCACTTTCGTTTTTGATTGTTCCAGTTAATCTCTTTTCCTTAAGGGTGAGGTCCGCTTTAAACTTCCCATTGATATCGGTCTGGGCCTTTCCGTAAATTGTTTTGGATGACCAATATTCTACCTCAGGGAAAATAATCTCATTGTTTTTTACCTTTTCAGCCATGATTCCGCCTCTAAGGGGATCTGATGTATTGGAATTGTTTGAATAAACCACTGCATTAAATTCACCCTTGGGCATTGAGAGGGTATATTCACCGCTTTTATTTGAAAGCAGGGTTGATGCCTGATATCCGGTAAGCAGATTGTTATTCACTTTATAGATCCCCATCTGGTTCAGCTGCGGCTGAGAAATTCTATCTTTTGCTCCCATTCCAAAGACAGCTGTCCCCATTAATATGGCGATGGAAGGAATGATCCACCAGGAATGCTCCCGTTTATCAAGCTTTCTTAATACAAAATAAAGAACAGGCACTATCAGAATAATATAACCGGCAAAAAGGCCAATAAGCTGCCCGATTGAAAAATTGGATGCAGGAAAGAATTCATTCACTTCTGCAAATTCCCAATACAGCTGGTCCAGGTAATCCTGAGAATATGGGCTGGATCCAATGCCGGCACCTGTTGCCTGATTAATAAAGTCTGCAAACCATGTGTTGTATCCCTGCCATGAAGATAAAGGCTCATCTCCCAGTGAAAAAGCTGTCTGCAGAATCGTCCCGCTTCCATACTCCTTTTTCACTGCTGCTGGAAGATCCCCGCTTTCAGCGATAACTTCTGCACCCGCTTCAATGGGACCAGTAAAGAAGTTGAGTTCTTTAAAATCCGGCTCCTCGCTCTTTGCTGACTGCAGGAATTTTACTGTACCGGCGGCCTCGTTTTCAGATTTCATTGGCAGCAAAGAATATAGTTCTCCATAGGCACCGCTTGCATCAGGTCCTCCTCCGGCAATCAATGCTCCACCGTTGTAAACCCAGTTCCTTATAGCTTGTTGCTGTTTGTCACTAAGCTGGGATATCTTGAATTCATCAATCAGCAAATAATCGAGTGTTTCCAATCCTGTCGCTTCATCCGGCAAATCTTCCTTATTAAGTTCAATTATCGATTTTGAAGGAAGCGTCCTCAATTCTTTTACACGGTCATAGTTTTCACTGAGAACACCAATTACTTCAGTTGCCGTATCTATAAATTTCGGCTTTAATGTATTTTCGCCTTTAAAACTAACCTTTTTTCCGTTTTTCCAATCACCTTCATAAAGAGTCAGTAAAGGTATGTTCTGATACATGGAAGGGTGGTCCTCTGTCATGCCAGGGATGGAAACCAGGTATTCCTTAGCTGTTCCGGCAGGAAGGTCTACTTTTATAGTAACCGCACCGCTCGTATTGTAGGATGGATGGTAACTTATCAGCAAATCCCCGCTAAAAGCCTCTCCTGTATTTTCCATCTTAATCCGCAGAGGAAACCCCTCTCCTCTTTTCACTTTTCCGCCAAAGCCCTCATCTATAGAAACTTTGATGTCTGTGCTGGCAGCTTCTGCTGTTTGGAATGGATGAAACATTAACACAAAACAGAATAAAGCCATGATGATCACTTTTAATTTTCCGTGCAACCCAATCTCCCCCATTAAAAATCTTAAGTATCTGCCTTATGTTTTTTTTAGGCAGTCTTTAAAAATATAAATTATTGCCAGCCTGATGACTTCTTCCTTAGTATAGACGCAGCCGGCTGACAAAAAGTTCCTGCGGATATTTATTTAATTTGTTTGTCAGACCAAACTTGAAAGACCTTTATTAACACAGTGTAATTTTACACTAAAAAGTATAAATTTCAAACTATTTTTTATATTTTAAATTTCGTAAAAAAACAGCCGGAGAACTCGCTCTCCGGCTGTGTAACAATTTTATTCTTCCTCTTCTTCTTCTGCTTCTCTTTCGACTATGTCGGCAAAGAGTCCATAGACATACTGTTCTGCATTGAATTCCTGCAGGTCATCCATTTTTTCACCTAAACCTACAAATTTCACCGGGATTTCAAGTTCATTTCTGATTGCAAGAACGATGCCGCCCTTTGCAGTTCCATCCAGTTTTGTAAGAACAATACCAGAAACATCAGTAGCTTCCTTGAAGGTCTTAGCCTGAATCATGGCATTTTGTCCAGTTGTAGCATCAAGTACTAGCAATACTTCATGCGGGGCCCCCGGTACTTCCCTTTCTATTACACGCTTTACTTTCTCTAATTCTTTCATTAGATTGACTTTATTCTGCAGGCGTCCCGCAGTGTCACAGATTAAAATATCAGCTTTGCGGGACTTGGCAGATTGAACGGCATCATACATGACAGCTGCAGGGTCAGAGCCAGCTCCCTGCTTAATGACATCAACGCCGACACGTTCTCCCCACACCTCAAGCTGTTCAATCGCTCCTGCACGGAAGGTATCTCCTGCTGCAAGCAGGACATTTTTTCCTTCATTTTTGAACTTATGGGCAAGTTTTCCGATCGTGGTCGTTTTACCGACTCCGTTAACACCAACAAATAGGATAACAGTTAGTCCCTCAGATTGAATATTTAATTCTGTGGAGGTTTCGCCTGCACTGTCATAAATTTCTACAAGCTTTTCTGAGATGACAGCCTGCACATCGCGAGGATCCTGAATATTCTTGCGTTTTACTTCCCTTCTCAGCTCTTCGACCAATTCCATGACAGTGTCGAATCCAACATCCGCCCCAATTAAGATTTCTTCCAGTTCCTCAAAAAATTCCTCATCCACTTTACGGTACCTGGATACAAGGTCATTTACCTTATTTGAAAAATTATCGCGCGTTTTGGTTAATCCGTCTTTAAACTTTTCAGTAACACTATCTGTCTGCTTAGTGATTTTTTCTTTTAGTTTTTTAAAGAAACTCATGTTTTCACTTCCTTTTAAAAGCAATATGTATTAGTCCGGAACAGGTTGTAAACTGTCCCGCATTAAAGCTGCTATTGAGTAATTAGTTCCCTGGTTTCTTCCAGACGTACAGATACCAGTTTGGAAACACCGGATTCCTGCATGGTTACACCGTAAAGGACATCCGCTTCTTCCATTGTTCCTTTTCTGTGGGTAATAACGATGAACTGGGTGACGTCGCTGTATCTCTTTAAGTATTGGCTGAACCTTTGCACGTTTGCTTCATCCAAGGCTGCCTCTACTTCATCAAGGATACAGAATGGAACAGGACGTACTTTCAAAATGGAAAACAGCAATGCAATTGCTGTAAGTGCCCTTTCTCCTCCAGATAATAATCCGAGGTTCTGCAGTTTCTTGCCTGGAGGCTGTGCGACAATTTCCACACCTGTATTCAATAAATCATCAGGCTGGGTCAAGCGTAAATCGGCTCTGCCGCCGCCGAATAAAGATTGGAAAACCGACTCAAAATGGAAACGGATCCCTTCGAAGGTTTCTTCAAATCGCCTTTTCATTTCAACATCCATTTCATCGATAACCTGGAATAACGTATCTTTTGCTTCCTGAAGATCTGTTTTTTGTTCAAGCAGGAATTCATATCGTTCAGATACTCTGTCATATTCTTCGATTGCCCCGAGGTTCACAGCCCCAAGCTCTTCCATTGCCAGCTTTATGAGTTTTACTTTTTTTCGTGCTTCATCAATCTCAATCTCCAGCGGATATTCCTCTTTAGCTCCTTCAAAAGACAACAGATATTCTTCCCTTAAATGATTCAGCCTATTTTCCAGCTCAACATCAAGCCGGTTCTGCTTAACTTCCTCATCTTTCAAAACTTCTACCAGGCCTTTATGCTGGCGTTTTAATTCTTTTGCCTCAAGTTCCAAGTCCTCTAAAGATGTTTGGAGCTTTAAGCGCTCATCCCTTCTTGAAGCAATCAACTCAAGCGTTTCATTCTTTTCTTTTAATTTTTGCTGTGCTGCCTCTTCCAGATGCTGCTCACCTGAAGAGCTATTCGTCATTTCAGATGATAGCAGTTCTAAATCCTCTTTTACTGTTTTCAGCTTATCCCTGTTAGCAGCAAGCTCAGAAATTAGTGCGGCTAGTTTGTCCTCAGCATGATTCAGCTGTTCACTTTTGGAAGCGAAGCTGATTTTCAGCTCATTTATTTCAGATACAAGAGTTTCCTTTGAAGTCTGCTGGGTGTTTTTTCTTTCTGTTAATGCTTTAATCTCATTATCAAGATCAGCTATTTGTTTTTGCTGCTGCTCCAATAGATCTGCAAGCTCACTCTTTCTGGTCAGCAGTCTTTCTCTATCTTCCGAAAACTGTGCTTTGTCCATATCATAAAGAGATAAGCGCTCATTAATGCTTTTCTCCTCAAACTCTACTTCTAGAAGCTCTCCTTTTACCCTCTGTTCCATCAAACGAAGCTCTTCACCTGTTTTTCTAAGCTGTTCAATGCGTGTTTCCTGTTTTTGAATTTCGCTTTTTTGCAGTTTCACTTGTTTTTCGAGGTTAGCTGTTTTGGATTCCATGTCCAAAATTCGTGATTTCAGCTCTTCAAGTTCACCTTTGCGTGAAAGAATGGAAGTGCTTTTCTGTTTCAGGGCTCCTCCCGTCATGGACCCGCCGGGATTAACCACATCTCCATCAATAGTAACGAGTCTCACACGGTATTGAAGAAGCTTCGCCAGTTCATTGGCTCCTTTAAGGTCACGTGCAATAACAACATTGCCAAGCAGGTTTTCAATAGCAGACTGATGCCTTCCTTCAAACCGGATCAGCGTAGCAGCTTCACCAATAAAGGCGGGATGGCCTTGAACCGATTGCAGTTGCCCGGTATTAAGCCTTTTCCCCTTCACTACGCTTAACGGCAGGAAAGTTGCTCTTCCGTATGAATTCTTTTTCAGGAATTGGATGGCACTTCTCCCATCCTGCTCATTTTGTACGATGATATGCTGCATGGCACCGCCAAGAGCAGTTTCAATCGCCGTTTCGTACTCTTTTGGCACCTGAATTAATTCCGCTACGGCTCCTTCAATTCCCTGCAGCTTGCTGCCCCTTGCTTTCAATATTTCCTTTACACCTTGGAAAAAGCCCGAAAAGTCTTCTTCCATTTCTTCAAGCATTTCCTGCCTGGATTTTGCCTGCTGCAAATACTGATAAGCCTGATACAATGTTTTTTCCTGCTTTTGATAATTATTCTTTAATGATTCAAGCTTGCGGTCTTCCGTTCGAAAAACATGTACCTGACTCTCTATTTCTTTTTGCAGGCTTTCAAGTTCTGATTGTATCTTTTGCTTTTTCTCTTCATTTTTCTTGCGGTCGGCAATATACTTTTCGTTATCCATCTCAAGCTTAGAACTGCGCTGACCCTGCTGGCTGAGCTGCTGATCAATATTCTGCAGTTCGTTTCTTGAAGCCGCCTGGCTATTCAGCACTTCAATATAATCACTTTTCAGCGATTCAATTTTCTCTTCCGTATTTTCACTGAAGAGTTTGAGCTGTTCCTGCTTTTCCTTTAATGCTTTCTGAAGTTTAACTGCTTCTTCCTTTATTTTTCCTTTGAGAGCCGACTGCTTTTCTTCTTGCTCTTTTAATTCAGTTATCTTCGAAGAAAGTTCCTCCATGTTTCGATGAAGCTGGTCTTTATTCTGGCTGGCATTTTTCTTTCGCTCTTTTAGGACTTCTTTTCTGCCTTCCAGTTTTTCAAGCTCTTCACTGGCATGAAGGAGTACGTCCTGTAAATCATTTACTGATTCATCGATTGCAGCAATATGATCCTTTAACTCTTCCATTTTGGCTTCTTTGTTCTGAATAACTGCCGATAGCTTCATTTCATCTTCTGTATGCCGTTCAAGCTGACGTGAAAGCTGCTCCCATTTTGAATGCAGGTCTTCTATCTCATAGACTGTAAGGGCAACTTCAATTTTCTCAAGCTCTTCCTTCTGCTGCAGATAATCTTTTGCAATCGAAGCCTGAATTTTCAAAGGCTCTACCTGGCTTTCAAGTTCATGAAGAATATCATTCACCCTGTTTAAATTATCCTGGGTTTCAGAAAGTTTGCCTTCCGCTTTTTTCTTTCTTGTCTTATATTTAAGCACACCAGCCGCTTCTTCGAATATCGTCCGGCGTTCTTCAGCTTTGCTGTTTAGAATTTCCTCTACCCTGCCCTGGCTTATTATTGAAAAAGCTTCCCTGCCAAGGCCTGAATCCATAAATAAATCTACGATATCTTTTAATCTGCATGTTTGCTTATTGATTAGGTATTCACTGTCTCCAGATCGGTAAACCCTTCTTGTAACACTGACTTCACTGTATTCAATCGGCAGACCCTGATCGCCGTTATCAAGGGTCAGTGTAACCTCAGCAAAATTCTGCGCTCTCCGGGAATCACTGCCAGCAAAAATGACATCCTCCATTTTCGCGCCGCGAAGGGACTTAGCTGATTGTTCCCCCAATACCCAGCGTATGGCATCTGTTATATTGCTTTTTCCGCTTCCATTTGGACCTACAACTGCCGTAACGCCTGGAACAAAATCAACCGTGATCCGCTCAGCAAATGACTTAAATCCAATAACATCAAGCCTTTTTAAAAACAACCTTGCTCCCCCTCTGTCTCCTCCAAGTTTCTATTCTTCGATGTCACTTGATATGATTCTTCAATACTTCAAGGGCCATTTGGGCTGCATGCTGCTCCGCTTCTTTCTTTGATCGGCCGGTGCCTGTCCCAAGCTCCCTGCCATTTAGGGAAACAGTGGAAACAAATTCTCGATTGTGGGCAGGCCCTTTTTCCTGAAGGATTTTATATTCAATTGTACCTGCACCATCCCGCTGCACAAGTTCCTGCAACTGGCTCTTGAAATCCATCACATGCGAAAAAGCACCTGAATCAATCTTCGGAAAAACAACTTTCTCCAAAAAACCGACAACCGTATCTAATCCTTTATCCAGGTATAGTGCACCTATAAAGGCTTCAAATACGTCTGCAAGCAGGGCCGGACGGGTTCTTCCTCCTGTCATTTCCTCCCCTTTTCCAAGCAGTACCAGGCTGCCGAAGGACAATGCATGGGCAAATGAGACCAGGGATGGTTCGCAAACAACCGCTGCCCTCAGCTTAGTTAATTCCCCCTCGCTCATCATGGGATATTTTAGGTAAAGGAACTTCGAAACAGTCAGTTCCAGTACAGCGTCACCCAAAAATTCCAGTCTTTCATTGTCTTCATAGGGCTTTCTCCGATGCTCATTCACATAAGATGAATGGGTAAAAGCTTGCTTTAATAATTTTTCATTTTCAAATTGGATTCCGATTTCCGTCTGGAATTCTTTAAATTGTTTTTCGATTGCGCGAAATGATTTTCTTTCCTTATCCTTATTGCTGCGCATAATGCATCCACCTTGCTAATATTAATATTCTTTTTATTATTAGGGACATCTCAAAATGATGTTCTAGTTTTAACTAAGCCTGTTGATTGCCGCTGCATGTACTCAAGCTTCCGTGTGGGCTGCCTGGACTCCTCGACGCTCTGCGTCTGCGGGTCTCCCTTGGTATGCTGCTCCCGCAGGAAAGCTTCCTCGAACAACTGCGCACGAAGAAAATGCGGTAGCCTTTTCGGAGATCTCGCATCTTCCGCTCCAATCGCTCAATGTAAATATAGATAACTGCTCAAAACCCGCAAAAATTAAGTAAACTGAAATTCATATAAAGCTTAAATGGTCTTTTCTAAGTTTACGTAATAAAAATCAAAAACGCAAAAAAATTTCTATTTACAAAACACTTTTAAGTTTCATTCGGATACAGCCATCTTCACAGAAGAAAGCCCCGTTATTCAACGGAGCTTTTGCCTAACATATTTACTGTCCACAGCCACCTGCTGCCGTGCGACAGCTTTATCCATGCTGTCCTCTATGCCACAGGTAACACCGGACAGTAAACATCTGCTGATAAAAAATTGCTGCAGCGAGGGGTATACCCTCACTGCAGAGTGGTCCAACTAACGATTATTGGCTAGCTTTTATGTAATTTACAGCGTCACCGACTGTTGCGATTTTTTCAGCATCATCGTCAGAAATTTCCATGTCGAACTCGTCTTCTAATTCCATTACTAATTCTACTACGTCAAGGGAATCAGCACCCAGATCATCTTTGAAAGAAGCTTCCAATTTCACTTCAGACTCTTCTACACCAAGACGGTCCACGATGATCTTTGTTACACGTTCTAATACTTCTGCCATGCTTGTCACCTCCCCTCAAGTATTATAGATTATTTTTAGCCTTTATTGAAAGGTTTTATAAAAAATTTTGCATTACAAGCCTGTTACAAACTACATGACCATACCGCCATCAACATGAAGGGTTTGTCCTGTCATATAGCGGCTGTCCTCTGAAGCAAGAAATACTGCCACATTCGCAATATCTGCAGGGTCGCCAAAACGCGCCAAAGGAATTTGCTTAAGCATCTGCTCTTTTACATCCTCGTTCAGCTTATCAGTCATATCAGTTGTGATAAAGCCTGGTGCAATAGCATTGACCGTTATGCCTCTTGTTGCAAGTTCCTTTGCAGAGGTCTTTGTCAGGCCAATAACACCTGATTTGGCAGCGACATAATTAGCCTGGCCAGGATTGCCGCTGACACCAACGATGGATGAAATATTGATAATGCGGCCGCTGCGCTGTTTCATCATCTGCCTTGTAACAGCTTTTGTACAAAGGAATACACCTTTCAGGTTAATGTTAATAACATCATCCCATTCGTCTTCCTTCATTCTCATAAGCAGGTTGTCCCTCGTAATTCCAGCATTATTAACCAAAATATCAAGCTTGCCAAACTTTTCTACTGTTTCTTTAACCATGCTTGCCACGGAATCACTATTTGACACATCGCATTGGATAGCAAAAGCATTTCTGCCTAATGCTTTTATTTCATCAACGACTTCGTTCGCCCTTGCCTCACTTCCGGAATAGTTAACCGCGATATCTGCACCTTGCTTAGCAAGACCCAAAGCAATTTCTCTTCCGATTCCGCGGGAAGCTCCCGTTACTAATGCGGCTTTTCCCTCTAGCTTCATCTCATTTCCTCCTTCAAGGATTCTGTAACTGCCTGGCAGGATTCAGCATCGGAAACGGCATACGTTTTAAGGGAACGATCTACCTTTTTCACTAAGCCTGACAGTACTTTCCCTGGTCCAATTTCAATAAATGTATCTACTCCTAGCTCTATCATCCTGCGGATTGAATCCTCCCAGAGTACAGGTGAATACAGCTGTTCAATTAATCTGCTGTTTATTTCTGCAGCAGAAGTCATTTCAGAAGCCGTTACATTTGCAATGACAGGAACAACTGCATCTTTGATCTCAATATCGTCCAGGACTTGCCTGAACTTCTCCGCAGCAGGCTTCATTAATTCAGAATGGAAAGGACCGCTTACCTCCAGTGGAAGCACTCGCTTGGCACCTTCTTCTTTAGCCTTTGCAGAAGCTTGTTCAACACCTGCCCTTGAACCTGAAATAACAATCTGTCCAGGACAGTTCAAATTTGCGAGCTGAACCGGATTGCCGCCTGCAGTAACCTCTTCTGTGACAGCAGTAAGCTTGTCCCTGTCCAGTCCCAGTACCGCTGCCATTGTTCCCTCACCGTTAGGAACTGCTTCTTCCATGAACTCTCCTCTTTTACGGACAGCATAAACACCGTCCTCAAAGGATAGTGCTTCCGCTGCAACGAGTGCAGTATACTCTCCAAGGCTGTGGCCAGCCACAAAATCAGGTGCTACGCCAGATCTTTTAAAATAATCGAGTATGGCAATGCTAGTAGTCAACAATGCCGGCTGTGCATTTGTTGTTAACGTCAATTTTTCCTGAGGCCCTTCAAAAATAAGTTGTGATAGTGAAAAGCCAAGTTTTTGATCAGCACTCTCGAAAAATGATTTTACTTTCTCATCCTGTTCGGCTAATGCTTTTCCCATTCCCGCAGCCTGTGATCCCTGCCCAGGAAATAAAAAGGCGATTTTACCCATCGTGATTCCCCCCAAATAAAATAAGTTTATTTAACGGCTGTTTTTTCTGCTTCTTTTTCAACAGCTTCCTTAATCGTTTGAGCGACATTGTTTTCTACCATAACCCTGGTCTGTCTGACTGCACTGAATAAAGCAGTCGCATCTGAGGAACCATGAGCCTTAATAACAGGCGCCTTTAATCCGAATAATCCAGCACCGCCGTATTCCGAATAATCCATCTTAGATTTAAGCTGGTATAAATCAGGCTTTAAGGCAGCTGCTGCCAATTTCGTTTTAAAGCTGCTGGTCAGAGCTGTTTTTAGCATTTTAAACACAGAAAGAGCAGTACCCTCAATTGTCTTTAGGACCATATTTCCGGTAAAGCCATCTGTCACTACAACATCTGCAGCTCCCTCAAGCAAATCGCGTGCTTCCACATTACCGATAAAATTGATATCAGCATTCTTCAGCAGGTCAAATGTATTTTTCGCCAGTTCATTGCCTTTTTTCTCTTCAGTTCCTATATTTAGAAGGCCCACTCTAGGATTGGAAACACCCCGGACTTTTGCTGTATATATCGATCCCATGATCGCATATTGAAGAAGATGCTCAGGTTTCGCGTCAACATTCGCCCCTACATCCAGCAAAAGGAACCCTTCCCCGCCTATCGTTGGAAGCGTAGGTGATAATGCCGGGCGTTCAATGCCATCAATCCTTCCTACCACAAAAAGGCCTGCTGCCATAAGAGCACCCGTGTTTCCTGCAGAAATGCATGCATCCGCTTTACCGTCTGAGACAAGCTGCGCTGCAAGCACCATTGATGCATTTTTCTTTCTGCGCACAGCCCTCACTGGTTCATCATCCGGCAAGATGACTTCATCTGTATGTAAGATCTCAATCCGCTCGTTTGAAGTAAGGTATTCCTTTATTTTTGACTCATCGCCAACAAGAGTAATGTGTATATCCTTAAACTCTGCGGCAGCTTTCATTGCGCCAAGGACAATTTCCTTCGGGGCATTGTCGCCTCCCATTGCGTCTATGGAAATTTTCATGATGCTTCATCCTTTAGTGATTATTTTTTTCTGAACATGTCGAATTCGCCCTTAAATACCTGTTCGTTATTCACAAAGCTATTGACTTCAACAATCGTCCTCCCGCTGTCAACATCAATTGTAAGGACCTTGGCTTTAGCTATAACACGTTCATTTAATCGCACTGGCCTTGTGAATTGAATATTGGCTTTCGCTGTCAATGCCAGTTCATCATTTATTACAGCAACTGCCAGTGAGTTGGCCTGTGCAAACAAGTGATGCCCCCGGGCTATTCCATTCCGCTTGAATACATGTTCATTTTTTACATCGAAAATGGAAATTGCCGTTTTATCCAATTCTATATCTATTATTTCACCGATTATTTCTTCTATGGGTAAAGATCGGACTTCATCCTCGAAAGTTTTTTCAGCAACATGCTTGATTCTTTCCCGCAATTCCGGAATAGATAATTCCAGGCGGTCGAGCCTTATTGTCTGGACGCTGACAGTGAACTTTTCTGCAAGTTCCTCGTCCGTGACAAATGGATTTTCTTTTATTGTGTCCGTTAATAAATGCTGGCGTTCTTTTTTATTTCTTTTCATTAAAAATCCCACCGTCCGAGATATTAAGACTAGGTACTAATAGTAGTATATAATCAAAAAAAGCAGATTGCAAGGAAGAACTTTTCTGCAATCTGCTTTAAGTGTGATTGAATATTTGTTTAGCTTACATATTCTGTCCGTTGATTTCCGCTGGGAGGAACAGGAGCCTCCTCAGCCAGCACCGCACGAAGGAAATGCGAGAACATTTTTCGAAGATCAAGCTCCCTCCACTCCAATCAGCTCAGCGTGTGACATTCGATCCTTTAGTCCAGTTTTTCCCCTTCCAGCACTCCTGTTTCCTTTAAATAATTTCTCAAAGGCAGGTACTCATCTGAATGCCAGAATTCATGGGATTCAACAAGAGAAGCTGCATCGTTTCTGGCGGCTTCGAGAGCGCGGTAATCATGGACCATATCGGCGACTTTAAATTCCGGGAGCCCGCTTTGTTTTTTTCCGAAAAAGTCCCCAGGTCCCCTCAGCTCAAGGTCCTTTTCACTTAGTGCAAATCCGTCATTGGTTTCCGTCATGATTTTCATTCGTTCTTTTCCAACTTCCGATTTGGGGTCTGCTAAAAGAACACAATAAGATTGTTTATCTCCTCTCCCTACCCTGCCCCTTAATTGGTGCAGCTGTGCAAGTCCAAAGCGCTCAGCATCATAGATCACCATCATCGTTGCATTTGGGACATTTACACCCACCTCGACAACTGTAGTAGAAACAAGAATTTGAGTTTCATTTCGGCTAAAAGCCTTCATTACATTTTCTTTTTCATCTGGGTGAAGCCTGCCATGCATGAGGCCCACATCATAGCGGCCATGAAAATGATGCATCAATGTTGCATGGACATCTATAGCATTTTGAACATCCAGCTTGTCCGACTCCTCAATTAGGGGACATATCACATATACTTGCTGGCCTGCTGAAAGCTCCTTTTCCATAAAACCAAGTACTCTATCAAGCATTTCAGGTTTTGCCCAATAAGTTTCAATCGCTTTTCGCCCTGCCGGCATTTCATCTATGATGGAAACATCCATTTCCCCAAAAACAGTAATGGCCAATGTTCTCGGGATTGGCGTGGCAGTCATAAACAGAACATCCGGACTCTCGCCTTTTTCCCTGAGGATGCGCCGCTGCCCGACACCAAATCTATGCTGTTCATCAGTAATAACAAGCCCCAGTTTATTAAATTCCACTTCTTCCTGGATAAGTGCATGTGTGCCTATAAGAACATCAATTTCTCCATCCTTTAAATGCTGAAGAATTTCTCTTCTGCGCTTTCCTTTGACGGAGCTTGTCAGGAGTTCACATCGCAGGCCAAATGGCTCAAGCATCGTTTTTAAAGATTCCGCATGCTGCTCTGCAAGGATTTCGGTCGGCACCATTAAAGCTCCCTGGAAATCTGCTGTCCTGCTGGCAAATAGGGCGATCGCCGCAACAGCCGTTTTGCCGGAACCAACATCCCCCTGTAATAGCCTGTTCATCCGATAAGGCGATTTCATGTCAGTCAGAATCTCATTAACCACCCTTTTCTGGGCATTGGTTAAGGCAAATGGCAGAGAGTCTATAAACTCCATCAGCCTCGAAAGATCATAAGCTTGCGCAATCCCTTTAGACTGCTCTCTTTCAATCTTTCTTAGTGCCTGCATTTTTAATTGAAAATAGAAGAATTCTTCATAAACAAATCGCCGTCTTCCCTGTTTAAGTTCCTGATCATTGGCAGGAAAATGGAGCGATCTCATAGCATCTCGCCTATCCAAAAGCCTATATTGCAAAAGATATTTTTCAGGCAAAGTTTCTGATATCTCATTTCCATACTGTGAAAAAGCCAGTTTTATAAAACGTCTGATTCCCTTGACAGTGATATTTCCTTTCACAGCGTAAACAGGCTCAAAATCCTTGTTACTGGAGGCACTCCCTATTTTTAATTCATTGGCTGTTATGATCTGGCGGTGCTGGTCCCATTTGCCTGTCACTGTCACAGTTTCGTTCAATGTAATTTTATTCTTTAAATATGGCTGATTAAACATGACCACTTGTATCAGATATCTGCCTACAAGAACTCTCACAGTCAGCCTGGACCGTTTCCTTCCATAATAGGCGAGTGAAGGTTCACTGTGGATCTTTCCTTCCACAGTTACTCTTTCATCATGCTTAATCTCTTCCAGATCCTTGAGCCTGTAATCCTCATATCTATATGGGAAATATTCAAGCAAATCTTTTACAGTGTTTATGTTCATTTCAGCAAGTGATACTGCTGTTTCCTCCCCGATGCCTTTAACAGCTGTAACAGACTGATTATAATTTGGATTCACGTTTATTGAACGGCTGCCAAATATATTTTCTCAAGGCAGTCCGCCACCCCTCCCTGCTCAATTACTTTTAACTGCAGGCTTATACAGCGCCTGCTTTATAACTAGCACACTATAATCTAAATAGGCAAGTAAGCAATCTTTAACCAAATAAATTAATATTTCCGAAGTTCACTAAAATGTAATCGTTTTAAATGGACAAAAGCGAAGGCTGGGCCCTCGCTTTTTTTTTGTTTATTCGATTGAAAATATAAAAGAGTATAGCGGCTGTTTGCCATCATGCACTTCGACTTCAACATCTTCATACTTATCTTCAATATAGCTGATAAGTGAATCCACTTCCTCTTCTGCCGCATCTTCACCTTTTAATACGGTTAGGATCTCAGAGTCTTCATCAATCATTCCATCGAGAAGATCTTTGGCAGCCTGCACTCTATCCTTGTTCTTGACAACAATTTTCCCATCTGAGATGCCCATAAAATCATCTTTTTCAATTTCGAGGCCATCGATGCTTGTATCACGGACAGCAAATGTAATTTGGCCTGTCTTCACATGCTGAAGGGCATCTGTCATGCCTTCTTCATTTTCTGCGAGTCCGGCACTTGAATTAAAAGCAAGCAGGGCAGCCATTCCCTGAGGGACGGTCTTGGAAGGAACAACTACTGCTTCTTCTTCAGTCACTTCTGCAGCCTGCTGTGCAGCCATGATGATATTTTTATTGTTTGGCAAAATGATTACTTTCTTGGCATTCACTTCTTTGATGGCCTTTACAATATCTTCCGTACTAGGATTCATCGTCTGGCCGCCCTCAATGACTGCATGTGCTCCGATGCTTCGGAAAAGATCCGCAATCCCGCTGCCCATTGATACTGTAACGATTCCGTATTCCTGCTTTTCCTTTGGCTTAGCTTCAGCTGCCAATGGTGTAGGAACGTCATCAATCAAATTGGTGTGCTGCTGGCGCATGTTTTCAATCTTCATATTGATTAAGCTCCCATAGCGCTGTCCGTATGTCAGGCAATCTCCTGGCTGTTCAGAGTGGATATGTACTTTTACAAGCTGTTCATCCGCAATCACAAGAAGCGAGTCGCCATATTTGCTTAAGTCCTGGCGGAACTTGTCTTCTGAAAAAGGATTAGCAGATAGCTTTTCAGTTTCGAACTTGACCATAAACTCTGTGCAATAACCAAATTCAATATCTTCAGTGTTCATAAAACTATGAACATTTTTATGGTGTTCTGCGCTAACCAGGTCATCCATCTTTGGAAGGGCTGCTGGTGTATCAGGAAGTTTTTCGCCCTTGAGCTCTGCAAGGAATCCTTCATATACAAAAACAAGACCCTGCCCGCCGCTGTCTACAACCCCAACTTCTTTTAAGACAGGAAGAAGATCCGGAGTCCGGTTTAAAGAAGCCCGTGCTTCTTTTAACACTTCCTCCATAATCACTACGATATCATCTTCATTTTTTGCAGCCTGCACCGCTTTTTTAGCGGAATCTTTAGCAACGGTTAAAATTGTTCCTTCAACCGGCTTCATAACAGCTTTATAAGCAGTTTCTACACCTGAATTCAAAGCATCAGCAAACTCTTTGCCATTGATGGAAGATTTCTGTTCAATATGCTTTGAGAAGCCTCGGAACAGCTGGGAGAGAATTACTCCAGAGTTCCCGCGGGCCCCCATCAGCAAACCTTTAGAAAGAGCAGAGCCCACCTTCCCTATATGTTCCTGAATATTAGCTTTTACTTCCTTTGCACCGGAAGTCATTGACAAATTCATGTTCGTTCCTGTGTCTCCATCAGGAACAGGGAAAACATTTAACGCATCCACTAATTTTGCATTAGCAGATAAATGGTTCGCTCCTTGTATGACCATTTCGGCAAAAAGCTTCCCATCTAAATCTCTTTTTGACACAAGTCTTTCCTCCTCACTACGGGTTCGTTACACGAACTCCCTGAACGTAAATATTAACCGAGTCCGTACTTAGCCCAACTGTTTTATCAAGGGTGTATTTCACTTTAGATTGCACATTGTGGGCAACCTCGGAAATTTTCGTTCCGTAACTTACAATAATATACATATCGATATGTACTTCATCTTCTTCCTGGCGTACAATAACACCGCGGGTAAAATTCTCTTTTCGAAGTATATCTGTAAGGCCATCTTTAATTTGATTTTTAGAGGCCATCCCTACGATGCCGTAGCAGTCAACTGCTGCTCCGCCTGCGATTGTTGCAATTACGTCATTAGAGATATCAATTTGCCCGAAATTCGTTTTTAATTCGATGGACATGGTTCGTTCCCCCTTTGGAAATTGCTTTTAATAAAAGCTTCTTCAAGCGCTCCCGCTTTACGGAAACGCTGGCGTTCCCCCTTAATTGTAAAATGGAGGCAAGCTTGCTGTTAAAGGAGAATGCATCCTTTTCAGCTGGGCAGCGATCTTTCTAACTCCAAAGCTTTATGCATACCTTATGATATTTTACTATATGGGCTGTAATATTGAAAGCCATACTTCCCCATCCCTATTATAGCTCATGTTCCATACCCCTATGTCAAGGAAATTTTCTTGAAAGCAAACTATTGCAATCAGAAGGGTTGTATGATAAATTATTAAAGTATCTTTTAATGTCGAGATCCGAAACGGAATTCCTCATTAATTCAGATGGATGAATCTGACTATTGCAAATGAAAGCATTGAAAAATAGTTTCAGCTTATGCTTTTAGTAAGGAGGGAAACATACATGCCACGCAAATGTGTTGTAACTGGTAAAAAAACAACTTCAGGTAACGCACGTTCTCACGCGATGAACGCTAACAAGCGTACTTGGGGTGCTAACCTTCAAAAGGTACGTATTCTTGTAGACGGTAAACCTAAACGTGTTTGGGTATCTGCAAGAGCACTTAAATCAGGTAAAGTTGAGCGCGTTTAATCTGCTCAGGGACATCCTTTTAGGATGTCCTTTTTATTTTCCTTTTTATAATCCACTATTCATTCTCCCCCATTGAATCAAAAATAAAAGCACCCCAGAGAGGTGCCCAGTTTTTAATGCTATTTTCTTTTTCATTTATGGGAGTTTACCCCTTTTTGAAGGTCCCTAACATGGCACGCACAATGCCCCCTAAAAATTTAGGAAGTTTGATTGTATAAAATCTCATTACTCGTGTCCCTCCTCACGATCTTACGCATCCATTCTGTCCTTAAATCGTCTTTACCATCTTATTCAAATAACGAAAGATGAGTACTCATGATTACAAAAAATGATCAGAAAGCAATTCATGCCAGCACTCATATCCAGATTCCCAGCACCTTGCAGGGCAGCACTGGCCCGGCTCTTAATCCTTGCTTCTTACAACCATTAATATGCCTTCAGTAAAAGAAAAAGTACCACAATCATCAATAAGTTCATTGCTGATACAAAGAGTAGAACCGGCAGGGACGGTCCGATCTGTGAGCGGATACTTGAAATTTCTTAATGTGAGGCCCTTAATTTCCATTGTGATCGGGACAAAAGAAATGTATTTGAAATTTGGATTTTGCTTTATGGTGTATTCACCTGGAGCTTTAATATTAATCTTATTTTTTTTGTCAATAATTTCGACAGGAACAAAGTTTCCTTCAAGTACAGGCTTTATTAACAGCTGAATATTTGCAAATAAGTGGTCAAGCCGGCCGCCTGTGGCGCCAAACAGACGGATTTTCTCAGGATTTTGTTCCAGTGCCCAATTCAGGGCAAGCTCCATGTCGGTTTCGTCTTTCTCCGGCTTGAACCTGTTCAGCTCTTTTACTTTTTCTTCAATGATTAATAGTTCTTCATTTGACACAGAATCAAAATCGCCAAATGCCATTTTCGGCTGCATGCCATTTTGAATGAGTGTAAGCACTCCTCTATCTACCCCGACCCAAATGTCACCGGCATTACTGAATGAAGACAGTTCAGGCAGCAAATCCTCAGGGCCGCCAGCTAAAATATTTATAATCATTTCATATTGCTCCAATCATGATATATATCTTATATTATAAAAAGCCAGCTCTATTCAAGCTGGCTCTTTTTTATTTCGAACCTTTTAAAGCAGCAATCGCCACGGCTCTGTCTTTCTGATTATAAATTGCCGACCCGGCAACAAGCACATTCGCTCCAGCTTCAATGCACAATTGTGCTGTTTCTTCATTCACTCCGCCGTCCACTTCAATTTCAATATTTAGACCTTTTGCGTCAGCCATTTCCTTAACCGCCTTAATCTTAGGAAGAACGCCAGGGATGAACTTTTGTCCTCCAAAACCAGGATTAACAGTCATAAGCAATACCATATCAATATCATCAATAATATGCTCAATCATATTAACTGGTGTAGCCGGGTTAAGAACCACTCCTGCCTTGACCCCGAATGATTTAATAAAATGAATCGTTCTGTGAAGGTGTTTGCATGCTTCTGCATGTACAGTGATATAATCTGCCCCCGCATTAGCAAATGCCTCAATGTAGTTATCCGGATTTTCTATCATCAAATGAACATCCAGGGGCAGCTTTGTCACAGGACGGATTGCATCAACAATTAATGGACCAATTGTAATATTCGGTACAAAATGGCCGTCCATTACATCGACATGAATATAATCAGCTCCGCCGCGCTCTACATCTTTAATCTCTTCTCCCAATTTGGAAAAATCTGCCGATAAAATCGAAGGTGCGATTTTTACCATGAATTAATACCTCGGCTTTCTATCTTTTATTTCCTGCAGAAAGGTTTTGTAGTGTTCGTATCTGTAGGAAGGAATTTCACCGTTTTCACTGGCGGCCTTTACAGCGCATTTCGGTTCTGCCATGTGCAGGCAGCCTCTAAATTTGCATTGATCGCTTTTCTCCTGAATTTCCGGAAAGCAATAATTCAGATCCTCCAATTCGATATCTGTAAATTCAAGGGAGCTGAATCCTGGGGTATCAGCAACAAGCCCTTTCCCAACCTCTATCAGTTCTACATGCCTGGTTGTATGCTTTCCCCTGCCCAAATGTGAAGAAATATCATTTGTTTTCAGCTCTAAATCTGGTCTTAATACATTTAACAAAGATGATTTCCCCACACCTGACTGTCCTGCAAAAACGGAGATCTCGCCTTCCAGATATGGCATTAAGTCTTTAACGCCTTCTTCTGTTTCGGAGGAAGTCAGCAAAACATCATAGCCGGCTTTGCGGTAATCTGATGCATATTGCTGGATTTCCTTATACCCATGTTCGTCTGTCAGATCTATTTTAGTAATGCAGATGATTGGCTTTATACGATTGAATTCAACCAGCACCAGGAAACGATCTAATAGAGAGGTGCTGAAGCCCGGTTCAACAGCTGAAAACACTAGAATGGCCTGATCAACATTTGCAATTGGCGGACGGATCAGCTCATTTTTCCGTTCTTTTACTTCTAAGATGTATCCTTCTGTAATACTTTCTGCCTGAAACACGACTTCATCACCGACCAGCGGGTTAACCTTATTTTTCCGGAAAACTCCGCGGCCTCGGCACTGAATGATTTCATCTCCGCTAAAAACATAATAAAACCCGGCTAAGGCTTTAATAATTTTGCCCTCAGGCATAGCAACACTCCTTGCTTATGATTCTTCTTCCGGATAAGGGATTTCCTTTTCTTCAAAAACCTGGCCATCCCGCAGAACCTTATAAGTGGCATTCTGTCCGGGAGCAATTGTTATATCAATTGGGATTACCGTATCTTCATAAATCAGCTCTGTATGAACTGGTTCAGAACCAGGATTATTCATATCCTTAATGATAATCTGAACTTCATTTGGCTCACCTTCGGCTGCAGGCTCATAGGGAACGCTGATCTCAATATTTTCTGTCTTAGGAAGAAGTTCTTTTTTCCCTTTTGAAAGAACCACCGTCACTTTCTGTCCGCTTGCCAGGTTTGTGCCTGGTGCCGGATCCTGATTGATGACTAGTCCTTCTGGGACTTCCTCATGAAATTCTTCTTCTCCATATTCTACTTTTAATCCCGACGATTCTTCGTACTCCTGCAGCCCCTTTTCGTTATAGCCGCGCAGGTCTTTTAAGGCAATTGGCGCCGGACCTTTGCTGACAGTAAAAATCAATTCTGTATCCTCGGGAACGACAAGATCGCCTTCTGAGAAGTTTTGGTCCAGGATTGTCCCAGCCGGCTCACTCTCATTATTTTCTTCTGTTTTTTCAATGCTTTTAAAATTTTTGCTTTCAAGCAAGCGGACTACATCGTCGTATTGCCTGCCCTGGTAATCAGCTAATTCAAATTTTTCCTTGCCAGTGCTTTCATAGATATCAATGGAAGTTCCTTCTTTTACGGTTCTGCCTGCTTTCGGATCTGTTTTTACTACCAGACCTTCTTCCACATCAGGGTCACTTATCGGCTTTGTATCCCTAACCGTAAACCCAGCGGCAATAAGCTCTGCTACTGCGTCTTCCACCTCTTTTCCTGACACATCAGGAACCTGGACATCCTTGGGCGCAATAAGATCAGGTAAAACAGTTATGGCCAGGATGCCTAACACAGCCAGAAACAAAAAGACGGATACCAGAATAATTGGCCATTTCTTTTTCTTCTTTTTTTTCTTTTTTTCCTTCTTCTTCTTTTCAGGAAGAGGTTTTGCCACAGGCTGCGTGTCTCCCTTTGGATCCTTAGCATGTACAAGTGTTTCGTCCATGCTTTGGTATGGGCGGTCATCCGTAATAACAGGGATTGCCTTTGTAGCATCATCGTCAATCGGGACCATAAACTTTTCTTCATGAAGCCTTTCGGGTTCAAGCGCTGTACTGATATCCTCTTCCATATCTTCAACAGAATCATACCTGTGAAAAGGATCTTTAGCTGTCGCTTTTAAAACGATATTTTCAACACTTTGCGGTATTGAAGGATTCCATCGCTTAAGGGAAGGCGTCTCTGACTGCAGATGTTTGAGAGCTATTGATACAGCGGATTCACCTGAGAAAGGAAGCCTGCCAGTCAAAAGCTCAAACATAACAATGCCAAGGGAGTAGATATCAGACTTTCTGTTGGCCATCCCCCCCCTGGCCTGTTCCGGAGAAAGATAATGAACAGAGCCTAAAACAGAATTGGTCTGAGTTATACTGGTAGCGCTTAATGCCATGGCAATTCCGAAATCAGTAATCTTTACATTACCATGCCTATCTATCAAAATATTATGCGGTTTAATATCCCGGTGTATGATATGGTTTTGATGTGCATGAGATATGGCTGAGGTGAGCTGTTTCATAATTTCCAGCGAATCATCTATGCGAATCGGGCTGTTTTGCTGTATGTATTGCTTTAACGTTTGTCCATCTACATATTCCATCACAATATAATAGATTGAATCCTCTTCGCCAACATCATAGATACTGACGATGTTCGGGTGGGCTAAGCTGGTAGCTGATTGGGCTTCACGATGAAAACGGCGGATAAATTCTTCATCTTCGGCAAAATCCATCCGAAGCACTTTCACCGCTACATCTCGATCCAGAATCATGTCATGGGCCAGGTAGACATTTGCCATGCCGCCTCCGCCAATCATATCAAGAATCTTATAGCGGCCGCTTAATCTTCTTCCCTTAATCATCATTTATCATCCCGCTCTCATTGCTTTCAAAATACTCAGCAATCACGAGCGTAATATTGTCTTCGCCGCCATTATTATTGGCCTGTTCAATCAGCACTGAGGCTTTTTCCTCCAGAGTTCGTCCGCTTTTGAGGATTTCAATCATTTCAGCCACAGCTACCTTGTTGGACAAACCGTCAGAGCATAATAATAATAAATCGCCCTCTTCAAACGTTATGGTTTTGATATCCATCTCAACCGCTGCTTCAGTTCCCAATGCCCGGAGGAGCACATTTTTTCTTGGATGATGCTCAGCATCTTCCTTGGTAATCTGCCCGGACCTTACAAGTTCATTCACTAGGGAATGATCTTCCGTCAGCTGCTGAAAACCCGATTCATTCAAGATATAACATCTGCTGTCGCCGATATTGGCAATTGTCGCAAAACGATCAGTACAGATTGCAGCCACAACAGTTGTTCCCATGCCTTCACATTGTTCATTTTCTTTCGAATGTTCATAAAGAATGGTGTTGACCTCTGCAATATGCTTCCGCAGCCATCCTTCTGCCTCTTCGGCAGTCTGAAAATCATCTGTCTGATCCCAGAATCCTTTTAAACTTGTTAGCGTCATTTCGCTTGCCACATCGCCAGCCCGGTGGCCGCCCATGCCATCTGCTACGATGGCAAGGCGCTGCCCCTTGCTGTTCACATAGATGCCGCCATTATCTTCGTTATGCTGCCTGACTTTGCCTTGATCTGTCATAAAAACAGCTTTCATTCTGTCACCTCGTCTCCTCTTTTCGCTCCTTTGCACGAAGTTGTCCGCATGCTGCATCTATATCATGACCGTGCTCCCTGCGAATGGTTACATTAATGCCGTGGTTCTTCAGTGTCTTTTCAAAAGCAAAAATTTGATCCTTGGGTGTCCTCACATAATCTCGTTCAGGCACATAGTTTACTGGAATCAGGTTAACATGGCACTTCACATTTTTTATTAGCTTTGCCAGCTCTTCGGCATGTTCCACCTGGTCATTGACCCCTCCGAATAATCCATATTCAAAACTCACTCGTCTGCCTGTTTTATTTATATAGTACCTGATTGAATCCATAAGGTCCGGCAGCTTATAAGCTCTATTTATTGGCATCAGGCGGCTTCTGATCTCGGTGTTTGGAGCATGTAATGAGATCGCGAAATTGATCTGCATATTTTCATCTGCAAATTTATAGATTTTTGGGATGATTCCGCTAGTTGAAACAGTGATATGGCGCGCACCGATATTCAGCCCTTTATCATGGTTGATTATCTTCAGGAATGACAGCATACTGTCATAATTATCAAATGGCTCACCGATCCCCATAATAACAACCGAGCTGACCCGTTCATCTGTCTCATCTAGTGCCTGTTGTACTTTTACGACCTGAGCAACGATTTCTCCTGCTTCAAGATTCCGTTTTAATCCGCCTAAAGTTGAAGCACAGAATGTACAGCCGATTCGGCAGCCCACTTGAGTAGTTACACACACTGAATTACCATAGTCATGCCTCATCAGTACGGTTTCAATGGAATAGCCATCATGAAGTTCAAATAAAAATTTTATTGTCCCATCAGCTGACTCCTGCTGAATGATCGTTTTAAGAGTTGTCAGCGAAAAATTTGCTGATAGCGTATCTCTTAACCCTTTTGACAGGTTCGTCATATCCTCAAATGATGTGATTCTTTTTGTGTAAAGCCAATCAAAAATTTGCTCAGCCCTGAAAGCTTTCTCATTATTTTCTTTAAGCCAATCCTTCAGCTCATTCAGCTGTAAAGTATAAATGGATGGTTTTTGTTCTGCTTCTGTTATTTTCTCTGCTGCTGTTTGTTCCATTTATTGCACCTTCTTTCTCAGACAGGCTATATAAAACCCGTCCGAACCAATATCCTGCGGTAAAATCTGCAGTTCAAAATTATCTATAAACGGAGCAATTGCTTTAGGCATTCGCTCACGAACTGATATATCTCCCTCAAATTCCGCATTATTCTTTAAAAACGACTGGACAACATGCTGATTCTCTTCCTTGTCCACTGTACATGTACTATAAACAAGAATACCACCTTTTTTCAGCAAAGGTGAAACGGCATCCAAAAGATTTCTTTGAATCTTATGAAGATGATATAAATCATCTTCTTTTTTTGTGTATTTCATATCAGGCTTTCTTCTCATAACTCCAAGGCCTGAGCATGGGGCATCCACTAAAATACGGTCAAATGATTCTTTTTCATAATGCTCCTGCACTTTCCTGCTGTCAAGGGCATTTGTCTTAATATTCGATAGTCCCAGTCTATCGGCATTATCATTAATCAGCTTTACTTTATGCTCGTGAAGGTCCAGCGAAATGACTTGTCCAGTATTTTGCATTTTTTCTGCAATATGTGTGGTTTTTCCTCCGGGTGCTGCGCAGGCATCCAGAATCTTTTCATTTGGATTTCCTCCAAGGGCATAAGCAGCGAGCATGGAGCTTTCGTCCTGAATAGTAATCAGGCCATCTTTGAAGACACGCGAATTGGCAAGGTTTCCTCTTAAACATTTAATGGCAACTGGTATAAACTGACTTGGTTCCACTTCAAATCCTTCTTCCTTAAGAAGTGACAAGCATTCTTCCCTCGAGGCCTTTACCTCATTTACCCTTGCAGTCTGAAGTGGAGCAGTCAAGTTAATTTCACACATTTTCTTTGTTTCTTCAAACCCAAGCTGATCGGCCCATCTTTTTACAAGCCACGCAGGATGACTAGTCTCAATGGAAAGGCGTTCAACACTGTCTTCAATTTGCTCAAGATCAGGAAGCCCCTTTCTTTGAACGTTCCTGAGCACGCCATTGACCATGCCGGAAATCCCTTTATGCCCCCATCGTTTTGCTATTTCTACTGCCTCGAAAATAGCTGCGCGATCTGGAATTTTATCAAGAAAAACCATCTGATACAGTGTAAGCCTTAAGAGCTGGTTTACCCAGCTTTCAATTTTTTTATTGCCTGCCAAAAAAGGCTGCAGGTAAAAATCGAGTGTCATCCGGCGCTGAAGGGTACCATAAGTCAGTTCAGTAAGAAGACCGATGTCCTTCTGGTCAATTTCGTTCTTTTTTATGGCGTTATTAAGTAATAGATTGCTGTAGGACTGATTTTTTTCAATTGCTTCGAGAAGTTCCAGTGCAGTTTCTCTTACATTTTTCTTTTTTAGCTTTTTCATTCGGAGTCTCCCAAACGGCCGCCGGGAGTTAGATGGGATCCTGAGCCTCTTAAAAATTGTTCTGCTGGCATCTTTTTCTTTCCGGAAGGCTGCAGTTCTGTAATTTTAATGGCTGTCTCATTCCCTGCTGCCACAACGATTCCATCTTCCTCAAGCCTGATAATTGTTCCCGGTTCTTTGTTTTCAGCAGATTTAACCTTCTCCGAATTCCAGATTTTAATCACTTTGCCGTCAAAAGTTGTATAGGCAACCGGCCATGGATTTAACCCTCTAATGTGGTTATAGATTTCTTCACCAGTTTTGCCCCAGTCGATTTTTTCCTGTTCTCTTTTAATGTTATAAGCAAAAGTGGCTTCTTCATCATTTTGCCTGATGGGAGTGAGTTCACTATTCAGGAGCTTTGGCAGTGTTTCAGACAAAAGCTTTGACCCAGCAGCGCTAAGTTTATCGTGAAGAGTGCCAACTGTATCTCTTTCCGTAATCGGCACTTCCACTTGTGTTAAAATATCGCCGGCATCAAGCTTCTCAGCCATGTACATAATGGTGATTCCCGTTTTTTCTTTCCCCTGCAGAATGGAGTAGTGAATAGGTGCACCGCCGCGCAATTCAGGGAGCAATGATGCATGTACATTTATGCAGCCGAACTTGGGTGCATCCAAAAGCTCCTTCGGCAAAATTTGTCCAAATGCAGCCGTGACAACCAGGTCAGGCTTAAGAGCAAGAACTTTCTCCAGCTCTTCTGGCTGGCGGATTTTTTCGGGCTGATACACAGGGATGCCCTGTTTTTCAGCTTCGACTTTTACAGGCGGGGGAGTAAGAACCTTTTTCCTTCCAACAGGCCTGTCGGGCTGAGTAACCACTCCGATTACTTCATATCCGTCCTCTATTATTTGCTTCAGTACAGGCACTGAAAAATCGGGTGTGCCCATAAATACGATTTTTGTCATTCAGCTTCCAATCCTTCCAACTCTTCTTCGTTCAAGTATCTTGTAACTTTTGAGGTAAATAGCACCCCATGCAAATGATCAATTTCATGGAGGATCGCTCTTGCCAGGAAATCCTCAGCCTCGAGGGTAAAATATTTCCCTTTTCGATCCTGCGCCTTGATTTTTACATATTCAGGCCTTGTTACTTCACCATATAACCCAGGAAAGCTCAGGCACCCTTCAGGGCCTGTCTGTTCCCCATTCGTTTCAAGGATTTCGGGATTAATTATTTCAATTGTTCCAAATTCATCATCTATATCAACAATGGCAATTTGCCTGCTAAGCCCGATTTGCGGAGCAGCAAGCCCGACACCATCGAATTCGATCATCGTATCATACATATCATTTAACAGCTTGCCCAGCTTTTTATCAAACACCTTAACGGGTTCGCATTCTGCCTCCAGAACCTCAGCCGGATAAGATACAATTTTTTTTACTGCCAAAACATTTCCTCCATTTTTATCTATTTTCAACCAAATTGAGTTTATTCATAACCACAAAAACAGAAGCTCCTGAGAAGCTCCTCCTAAATAGCTAACGCTTTTAGACTTATGATTTGAAGCTGTAAAACGTTCTTTGTAAGGCCAACAGTTCTCTAAGTTCAAACAAACTAACCTTATGGTTAAGAAATTACATTAAAATATAAGGATTCAGGTCAATTGAGACGGATAGGCCCCCAGTAGCAATATCCTGCTGATAATTATCCAGGACTTTCTTCAGCGCCAGGCCAAGTTCCGGCTCCCGCTTGTATTTTATCAGACATTGATACCGATATCTATTATTGATCCGCGGTATCGGCGATGCAACTGGACCAAGGACTATGCTCTCTGCAGATAATTTTGACTGAATATACTGCGTGATTTTCTCAGTTACCGAAACAGCCTTCATTAATTCCTCGTGGCTGACGGTGACAAGGGATATATAGTAGAAAGGGGGATATCTATGAATTTTGCGGACCATCATTTCTCTTTCATAAAATTTATCGTAATCCTGCTCCCCGGCCAGTTCAATACTATAATGTTCAGGAGTGTAGGTTTGAATAATTACCTCCCCTTCCAATTCATGCCTCCCTGCACGCCCGCTTACCTGAGTCAGAAGCTGAAAGGTTTTTTCAGAAGATCGGAAATCAGGCAGGTGCAGCATCGTGTCTGCCGATAGTACGCCTACTAAGGTAATATTGGGGAAATCAAGACCCTTAGCAATCATCTGAGTCCCAAGAAGAATATCTGCATGCCCATCCTGGAATTGATCAAGGAGCTTTTCATGTGCTCCCTTCCTGCTGGTTGTATCGACATCCATCCGGATTACCTTCGCTTCCGGCAAAATTTTCGCCAATTCCTCTTCCACTTTTTGAGTGCCTGTTCCAAAATAACGGATATGCTCACTTTCGCATTCCGGACATGCATTTGGAACGGGTGCCTCATAGCCGCAGTAATGGCATTTCATCTGCTGGTTATACCGATGATAAGTCAAAGATATATCACAATGAGGACAATTAATAACATATCCGCAGTCCCTGCACATAACAAATGAGGAATGTCCTCTTTTATTTAAAAATAATACGATCTGCTCTTTTTTCCCGAGACGGTCTTTAATTTTTTCGAGGAGTTTCCTTGAGAACATCGAGCGGTTCCCTTCACGCAGCTCTTCCCGCATATCAATGATATCAACGGAAGGGAGAGCCTGATTGTTCATTCTATTTTCGAGAGTGAGGAGATGGTAAACTCCTTTATGTGCTCGCGCAAAAGATTCCAATGAGGGAGTTGCACTTCCAAGCACCACAGGACATTTATGATTTCCCGCTCTTTCGATGGCGACATCCCTTGCATGGTATCTTGGGTTCTCTTCCTGCTTATAGCTGGTTTCGTGCTCTTCATCAATGATAATGATTCCGAGGTTTTCAAAAGGGGCAAAGATAGCCGATCGCGCTCCCACAACAACCTTGACTTCCTTCCGCTGAATCTTTCTCCATTCATCATACTTTTCTCCAGCTGAAAGGCCGCTGTGCATTACGGCAACCTGATTGCCAAATCTGCCCTTGAAGCGTTTGACCATCTGCGGAGTTAAAGAAATCTCAGGAACAAGGACAATGGCTTCTTTGCCATTCTCAAGAACTCGCTGAATGGATTGCAGATACACCTCAGTTTTTCCGCTTCCTGTTACCCCATAAAGCAAAAATGTTTCATGCCGGTTATTTTCAATAGAATTAAGGATCGGGATTATAGCCTTTCTCTGTCCATCGGTCAAAAAGAGCGGTTCAGTTCTTTCGAATTCACGGTCTCCAAATGGATTTCGATAAATTTCCACGTCCCTCTGGCCAAGCAGCCCTTTTTGCATAAGCCCTTTTATGGTGGACGATGTTATTCCAAACAAGGAAAATAACTCTTTCTGATCGACCGGTCCTTCCTCATGAAGAAAATACTCAAGCACTTCTTTCTGCTTGGTTGCGTTGCCCGGAAGCTGTTGAAGATAATCAGCAAGCTTATTAGGGTCAGCAGCCGCGAATACCTGCTTTACTTTTTTCTTTTTCACTCGTTCTTTTACTTGGTAGATAATTTCGATATTTCCATTGGATGCTTCCTTTTGAAGAAGCGGCAAAGCTCCGCTCTTTACTGCATCATCCCATAAAATTTCTTCAGTTTTCTGGAAGAGAGCAGATACTCTTTCAGGAAGCAGTTTACGATCTGCATTTTTTGCCATTACAAGCTTCTTTTCGTATTTTGCCTTCAATGCTGCAGGCAGCATTGCCTGAAAGGCAGAGATTTTGTAGCATAATGTTTTTTCTGTCAGCCATTCACCTAGAGTCAAGAGCTCCTGATTAAGGACTGGATTTAAGTCCATCGGCTCTGAAATGGATTTAAGCTGCTGAAAATCGGACTCTGCTTGTAATGCTGTTACAAACCCCTGGATCTTCCTAGGTCCAAATGGAACAACAACCCTCATGCCGGGGAGAATGACACCTTCCAGATGAGAGGGTATTTTGTAGTCAAATGCCCGGTCTGTCTGTTTGGCAGGTACATCGACAATGACTCTCGCAATATTCATTCATGCTCATCCTTTAGCAAGATCGCAGCTTCTTCAAGAATTTTTACTGCAACATCCTTTTTTGCCATAAGCGGAAGCTTTTCCGAAGACCCATCTTTTTTAAAAAATGTAACAATATTGGTGTCTGTTCCAAAGCCTGCTCCTTCTGCAGTTACATTATTGGCTACGATCAGATCGGCATTTTTCCTCTTTAGCTTGCCCTGTGCATACTCATCAACCTGTTCAGTTTCAGCCGCAAACCCTATAAGGATTTGCTTCTTCTTTTTTTGTCCCAATTCGAATAATATATCTTTTGTTCTTTCAAGTTCCAATAATTCATCCCCGGGCTGTTTTTTCATTTTTTGCGCAGAAGTCACCTTTGGACGATAATCGGAGACTGCAGCGGTCTTAATGACAACATCCGCATGATCAAATTCGCTTATTGCCGCTTGATACATTTCCTCAGCAGATTCTACCTTTATCAGTTTTAAGCCAGCAGGAGCATTAATTGTAACCGGACCGGATATCAATACAACTTCAGCTCCTGCAGATACAGCTGCTTCCGCAATTGCATAGCCCATTTTACCTGAAGAATGGTTTGTAATATAACGGACAGGATCAATTTTTTCCCTTGTTGGGCCGGCAGTTATGACCACTTTCCGGCCAGATAGCTCCAATCTGGAAGGCTTAAAAAATTCTTCAATTGTATCTATAATTTTCTCTGGTTCTTCCAGCCTGCCTTTTCCAACATAGCCGCATGCAAGATACCCTTCTGAAGGCTCTATGAATCTGCATCCAAAACGATATAAGGTTTCAATATTTTTCTGGACAGCAGGATGGCTGTACATATGTACATTCATTGCAGGCGCAATCCAGATTGGTGATGAGGCCGCCAAAAGGGTTGTTGTGATCATATTGTCTGCAATTCCATTGGCCAGCTTTCCGATTACATTTGCTGTAGCAGGAGCAACTAGAATCAAATCGGCCCAATCAGCCAGGTCGATATGAGCAATTACTTTCGAATCTTTTTCATCGAAAGTGTCGGTGTAAACATCATGTCTTGAAAGAGCCTGAAAGGTTAATGGTGCTACAAACTTAGCAGCCGATTCACTTAGGATAACTTTCACCTGCGCTCCAGCCTGAGTAAGCTTGCTCGTTAAGGCTGCAGCTTTATAAACAGCAATTCCGCCGGTTACACATAATAATATCTTCTTTCCAGTCAGCATTATATGACCCCACCAATCTAAAAAAATAATTCATCTCTATGAAAAACGGCCTGCTATATATTTCTATAAGCAGCACTGGCCGTTAATGGCTTAGTTTTCATGATAGTTTTATTATGCAAGAAGAGCAGTGAATTTTCATCTAATAAAACCTTTAAACAAAAATAACAACCTTTTAAAAGGTTGTTATTCAGCGATTTTACTCGTATGATTCATTGGCAGTCTTTTCACCAAGCCGATAATGAAGCTGGTCCGCATGGATTTCCTCAAGTGCTTTTCCCACATTTTTATGTGATTTATAGCTCTCAAGCTGTGGTCTGGCATTAAGCTGAAGCTTACGGGCACGCTTGGCAGCAACAGAAACAAGTGAATATTTGGAATCAATCTTTGTCATTAGAGAATCAATAGAAGGATAAAGCATATTTATTCTACCTCCAGCATCTTTTTGTATTTAGGTTCTACACGTTCCCTGCGGCAGTGTTCTGCTACTACAATGGATTTAATTCTTTCGCAGGCAAGATCGATTTGATCATTCTCTACAACATAATCATATAAGTTCATCATTTCGATCTCTTCTTTCGCTGCACTCATGCGATTGTTAATTATATCTTCTGTCTCTGTTCCCCTGGTTACGATACGGTTCTTAAGCTCGGATAAACTAGGTGGAACCAGGAAGATGAACAAGCCGTCAGGGAATTTCTCACGCACTTGGCGGGCACCCTGAACTTCGATTTCAAGAAAAACATCTTTGCCCCGGTCCAGTGTTTCTCTTACATAATCAACTGGCGTTCCGTAGTAGTTACCGACGAACTCTGCATATTCAAGCAGCTTATCCTGCCTGATCAGCTCTTCAAACTCTTCACGCGTTTTGAAAAAATAATCAACTCCATTGACTTCTCCTGCTCTCGGAGATCTCGTTGTCATTGATATGGAGTATTCAAACGCAGTATCAGGCTGAGCAAATATCTCTTTTCTTACTGTTCCTTTTCCTACACCTGAGGGTCCGGATAGAACAATCAATAACCCTTTTTCTTTCATTTATAAAATCCTACCCTTCCTCAACAATTTCATCACGGTCATTTAATCGGTGCGCAACAGTTTCCGGCTGGACCGCAGACAAAATGACATGGTCACTGTCCATAACGATAACAGCCCGGGTGCGCCTTCCATATGTAGCATCTATTAAAGAGCCCCGGTCACGTGCGTCCTGAATGATCCGTTTAATTGGGGCAGATTCTGGACTGACTATTGATATTATCCGGTTGGCAGAGACAATATTGCCAAATCCGATATTGATCAGTTTAATTGACATTTGGGTCCTCCAATCATCAGTTATTTATTTTGACCCCCAGAGCCGGAATCTAAACAACTGCTATTCAATATTTTGAACTTGTTCCTTCATTTTTTCCAGTAAACTCTTTATTTCAACCACTTCGGCAGCTATCTCTGCACTGTTTGCCTTGGAGCCGATTGTATTGGCCTCCCGGTTCATTTCCTGCAGAATAAAGTCAAGTTTTCTTCCAGCCGGTTCTGAAAGCTGAAGGGTCTTTTCAAATTGGCTAATATGACTTTGAAGTCTTGTCAGTTCTTCACTGATATCCGCTTTATCAGCGAACATCGCTACCTCTGTTAAAATTCTCGGTTCATCCACCTGGCCATCAAGAAATTCTCTCATACGCTTTTCCAATCTCTCCCGGTAAAGCTGCACGACCTTTGGAGTGTACTCTCTCAGCTTGAGGACCCTGCTGCTTAAAAGACTAAGATGGCTTCGTAGATCTTTTTCCAGCTCATCCCCCTCAAGCCTCCTCATCTCAGTTAACTGCAGGCATGCTTCTTCAGCAGCAGAAAGGACCAGCTGGCTCAATTCTTCATTGCCGGACTCCTTTTCTTCTATACCAATCAGTTCTTCCCGTATGATATTCCCGATGGATAGATCCGTTGAGATTTGGTACTTTGTTTGAATTGCAGTTATGTATTGATAATATTCATCCAATAGTTCCCAATCAACATTAACTTTCCTGCTGGACAGGCCATCGCCGTCAATGGTGATATAAACCTCGATTCTGCCTCTTTTGATATGCCCGTTAAGCTTTTTCTTAATCTTGTCTTCGATATGCATCAGCTGTCTGGGCATTCTGATCTGAAACTCGGAAAAACGATGGTTTACAGTCTTTATTTCAACCGTAATGGAACATTGCCCGGATTCTTTCTTGCTTCTGCCATAACCAGTCATGCTTACTGCCATTTCTCACACTTCCTTTTGGGAAAAGCACAGCTTATAAAAAGCACTATTACTTTCAGTTAGCGGCATGATGCCTGTGCAGTTATGTATAAAAATCAAGTAATGATGTAGATTTATATGTTTGCGCAAAAAAGAAAGGTAATAGAGTTCTTCTCTACTACCTAAAGGATTATAACATATTTCATTTTGTTTTTCTTGCCAAAAATGTGCCTGCCAGTAAAAATGTTGGTACGGCTGAGAGTCCTGTGATCATAAACCAGTCGCGCAATTCAATTGGGACGGTGTGAAAAATTGGCTGAAGCGGCGGATAGTATATGACAACCAGCACTAAAGCAAGGGACGAGATGACTGCCCAGACTAAATATTTATTGCCGAAAGGATTTCTCGAGAATACAGATTTTTCACTTCGGCAATCAAATACATGAATCAGCTGTGCCATTACCAATGTAGCAAATGCTACTGTCTGTGCATACGCAAGATGTTCCGGATTTGCCCTATAGGCAAAAATGAACGCCAGCAATGTTACAAGGCCAATTAAAAAACCTCTGGAAACTACTTTCCAGCCAAGCCCTCTTGAAAATACACCTTCCTTTGGACTCCTCGGCTTCCGCTTCATCACATTTTCCTCTGGCTGGTCAAGGCCAAGAGCCATTGCAGGAAGTCCATCCGTTACAAGGTTCACCCAGAGAATCTGGATTGGCACTAAGGGCAGCGGAAGGGCAAGAAGCATAGCAAACAGCATAACCAGAATTTCACCAACATTGGATGCAAGCAGATATCTGATAAACTTTCGAATATTCTCGTAAATATTTCTTCCTTCTTTTATCGCGGCTTTTATGGTAGCAAAATTGTCATCGAGCAGTACCAGAGCGGAGGCCTCTTTGGCAACATCGGTCCCTGTTATGCCCATCGATATTCCGATATCTGCTGCTTTAATGGCCGGGGCATCATTGACACCATCCCCTGTCATGGCAACAATATGGCCTCTGTTCTGGAGAGCCTTTACAATTTTCAATTTATGCTCAGGTGATACTCTGGCAAATACTGCGACATCCTCAACCACATCTTCAAGATCTTCAACCGCCATCTCTGCCAGGTCTTTGCCCTGAAGGACTTTAGAGCCTTGTGTTAAAATGCCTAACTGCTTGGCAATTGCCTGTGCAGTAATCACATGATCTCCTGTAATCATGATCGTTTTAATTCCTGCTTCCTTGCATTCCTTGACTGCTTCCCTTACCTCAGGCCTTGGCGGATCAATCATCCCCTGCAGCCCGATAAATGTTAATCCCTTCTCCGCCTCTTTCTCATCAAGAATGACATTTTTTGAGGGGATTTCCTTAAAGCCAATCGCTATCGTTCTCAAGGCTTGAGAAGCTAGATCTTCTATCGCTCCCTGAATTTCACCTGAGAGCTCCCTCGAAAGAATCTGACGCTTTCCCTCCCAAAGAACCGATTCACTCTTTCCGACTAATACATCGGGTGCTCCTTTGGTTACTATAAATTGCCTTCCGTTATGATCCTTTACCACAACACTCATCATTTTTCGGGCTGAGTCAAACGGAAACTCATTTATAATCTGGAATTGGTTTAACAGACTGCTCCTGTTATAGCCCGCCTTCATGGCCGCTACTAGCAGAGCCCCTTCTGTCGGATCTCCATCAATCACAAACTCATTATTTTTCTGCTGTATTTCAGCATGGTTGCATAACATGCCAAACATCAGCATTTGCTGGAGTGCTTTATCACTTTTCGGTTCAATTTGATTCTCATTTCTATAAAAATGGCCTTGCGGCTCATAGCCGATACCATCTACTCTCCACTCTTTCCCGCCGCTCCAGAGATGCGTAACTGTCATTTTGTTTTGAGTCATAGTGCCAGTTTTGTCTGAACATATCACAGATGCACAGCCCAGTGTTTCAACCGCTGGAAGCTTCCGGACGATTGCTTTTTTTCTTATCATTCTTTGTACCCCAAGCGACAGAGCTACCGTCACGATGGCCGGGAGCCCTTCTGGAATGGCTGCTACTGCCAAGGAAACACCGGCAAGGAACATTGTATATAATTCCTGCCCCTGCACCACACCAGCCACAACAACAAGGACAGTCAGTAAAATCGCTGCCGTAATGAGGATTTTGCCCAGCTGTTCCAATCTTCTCTGAAGCGGAGTCGTCATTGTTTCAGCATTCTGCAGAAGATCAGCAATCTGCCCCATGGCTGTATTCATCCCTGTTCCGACAACTACGCCCAGTCCATTGCCACGGGTTACCATAGTCCCCATAAAAGCCATGTTCTCCATATCTCCAATAGCCAGATTAGCAGTTTTCAAGGAACCGGTCCTTTTTTGGACAGGAAGAGATTCTCCAGTCAAAGCGGATTCCTCAATTTCCAGGCTATTGGACTCTACGATTCTCATATCTGCTCCAATTCTGTCACCTGTCGCAAATTTCAATAGGTCCCCTGCCACCACTTCTTTGGAAGGGATCTTCTTCCATTGTCCATCACGCAATGCAATAACTTGAGGAGCTGATAATTCCTTAAGTGCGTTCAAAGACTTTTCCGCTTTTCTCTCCTGAAAGAAACCCAAAAAGCCATTTATGACTACAATTGCAATAATGGCAATTGCATCAATATATTCACCAAGCAGCCCTGATATTAAGGTTGCTGCTAACAGGACAAGAACCATGAAATCTTTAAATTGACTAAAAAATAAGAGTAAAGCTGACTGCTTTTCTCCCTCTTTCAACTCATTATAACCATATTGTTTATGCCGTTTTTTTACATCATCCTCTGTTAAGCCCGCCTTAATATCTGTATTTAAGGCTTGCTCAACCTCCCTTTCATTCATTTCATGGAACTTCATCCGGACATCACACTTCCTCCTTTGTGGTTTGAGAAAAGCCATGAGCTGCATGGAGAAGGGATACAATAGTAAAGAAATTCATCAGCACTCACAGCCAGACTTTAAGAGAATCCGCCAGATGGCAGACCGTCCTGCTTCTTCTGGTCAATCAAGTGAAGCAGAGTTGTCCAATCTCACTCTAAAGAAAGCATATTCAGCCCTGTCCAAAAAAATGCTATTATTAAAAAGAAAAGCGGAAGCGACTTGCCCACCCCCGACAAGCACAAGACGGGGCTCCCGGAAAGGCGTCCTTTGCCTTTTTGGGAGGTCCGGCTTGTGACCTCGAGGGGGTAGGCGCTGGAGCTAGACAGTATTAGAAAAGCGGAAGCGACTTGCCCACCCCCGGTATCTCGAGGGGGTAGGCTGCTTGCGCCAGACAGTTATCGAAGTACGAAGATATATATTCTGATATTATAGAAAAGCGGAACCCCCTAGCGAAGACATTAAGCCAAGTCTTAAAACTTGATTTTTATTATTTAAATGAAAGAATAATGTATATCTGCAGCAAGTGATAAGCTGTTATTTTTAATAGAAGAGGATGTTCCAATATGTCATTTGATGGTTTGTTTACAAGAGCAATGACGAAAGAGCTTATAGATACTTTAAAGGGCGGCAGAATCAATAAGATTCAGCAGCCTTATAAGAATGAAATTATTTTAGTTGTGCGGGCAAATGGGAGGAATCACAGGCTCTTGCTGTCAGCCCATCCAAGCTATGCGAGAGTCCAGCTTACCAATGAAGCACATGAAAATCCATCAGAGCCTCCGATGTTCTGCATGCTTTTAAGAAAGCATCTGGAAGGATACATACTTGAAGATGTCCATCAAATCGGGCTTGACCGTATAATCGTGTTTGAAGTTAAAGGCAGGAATGAGATTGGTGATACATCCTATAAACAGCTGATTGTTGAGATAATGGGCAGACACAGTAATATTACATTGGTGGATAAATCCCGCAATATTATTCTAGATAGCGTCAAACATGTATCTTATGCAGTTAATAGCCACCGTGCGATTTTGCCTGGACAGGAGTATATTCTCCCTCCGTCCCAGGATAAAATGAATCCTTTCGAAGCAGACAAAGACGATATACTTCGTAAGATCGACTTTAACAGCGGGAAAGTGGATAAACAGCTCGTAGCGAGCTTCGCTGGAATTTCACCGCTTTTTGCAAAAGAAGTCATACACCAAGCTGGTCTTATAAACAGAACAACTGTTCCAAACAGCTTCCAGCAATTAATAGGCTCCCTAAAGGACCATTCCATAAGGCCAGCCATTACAGCAGGTGAACAAAAGGAAAGCTTTTATTTATTGCCTCTCCAGCATATAAAAGGGGAAAGCAGGGAATTTAATTCCTTGAGCGAAATGCTAGACCGCTTTTATTTTGGAAAAGCGGAAAGAGACCGGGTCAAACAGCAATCCAATGACCTTGAACGATTTATAGTAAATGAGAAAGAAAAGAATGAGAAAAAAATTGAAAAGCTAAAAAGAACCCTCCATGAAGCAGAAAATGCCGATAAACATCAATTATATGGAGAATTAATCACAGCCAATATTTATGCGATCCAAAAAGGGATGAAGGAAGCGGAAGTCATCAATTATTACGATGAAAATGGCGGAGCGGTTATCATTCCGCTGGATCCACAGAAGACTCCTTCAGAGAATGCACAAAAATATTTTACAAAATACCAAAAAGCAAAAAATGCAGTAATTGCCGTAAAAGAGCAAATTAAGAAGGCGGAAGAGGAAGCGTCATACTTCGATTCTCTTCTGCAGCAAGTAGAAACTGCATCAACAAGAGATATTGCCGAAATTAGAGAAGAGCTTGTTGAAGGCGGTTATATTAGAGAAAGGCAAAGACGGGGCAATAAAAAACAGCAGAGCCTTAATCCTGTTCTTGACCGCTATACTTCCACAGACGGAACCGAAATATTGGTTGGAAAAAACAACAAGCAGAATGATTATTTAACGAACAAGTTGGCCGCAAGGGATGAGATCTGGCTGCATACAAAGGATATCCCTGGTTCACATGTGGTTATCCGAAGCAAGGAACCGGCAGAAAATACAATTCTTGAAGCTGCATCTCTCGCAGCATACTTCAGCAAAGCCCGTAATTCCAGTTCAGTACCAGTTGACTTCACCCTAGTCCGGCATGTTAAAAAACCAAGTGGAGCGAAACCTGGATTTGTCATATATGACCATCAGCAGACAGTTTACGTTACGCCTGATGAAGAAACGGTGCTGTCATTAAAGCAAAATCTGTAAATAAATGAAAAAAGCAAGCTCAGATGCTTGCTTTTTCATTTATCAAAAACTGCTTTATTGTGTTACTTTTCCCCACTCAGCAGGATCTTTTCGCCATTCTACCAGCTTCTTCATATCCTTTTCCTGAATATAGCCATTTTCAACGGCTACTTCTGTCAGAGCTTCAATATTGGTCAGGGTATATGCTTCAATTTTCTCTTTGTCCAGCATTTCCTTTCCTTTTTCCAGCTGGTATGTAAAGATAGCTGCAACACCCAGCACTTCACAGCCCGCTTCTCTTAAAGCCTTGACAGCAGTGATAGCACTTCCTCCTGTTGAAATTAGATCTTCAACAACAACAACCTTCTGGCCTTTGTCAGCTTTTCCTTCAATTTGCTTGCCTTTCCCATGGCCCTTAGCCTTTGAGCGGACATAGCACATAGGCAGTTCCATAATATCACTTACCCAGGCAGCATGCGGAATGCCTGCTGTTGCTGTACCTGCAATTAGTTCTGCTTCAGGAAATTTGTCCAGAATGATTGATTTAAGGCCAGCAGCTATTTCTTTTCTAACTTCAGGGTATGACAATGTAAGACGGTTATCGCAATAGATTGGAGCACGCAATCCTGAAGACCATATAAATGGATCGTTTGGGTTTAATGCAACTGCTTTTATATCTAATAATTTTTCTGCTATTTTACGCTTCATTTAGAACGCCCTCCCAAGATTGCTTGCATTGAATATATTTTTCAAATGGATTTTCCGCTCTTGTAATCGATCGGCCTACTACAATTGCGGAAGCCCCTTCCTTTCTGGCGAATTCAGGTGTTGCCACTCTTTTCTGATCTCCGGAGTCGTCAGATAACAGTCGTATTCCCGGTGTTACAGTCAAAAAGGAAGATCCTATTCGCGAACTTATTTCCCTTGCCTCAAGACTTGAACATACTACCCCATCAAGTCCTGCTTCTTTGGCAAGCTTGGCATAATGAAGAACAGATTCGTTTAATGAAGCAGGAATTAACTGCTCTGATTTCATTTGCTGTTCGGATGTGCTTGTCAGCTGCGTCACAGCAATACAAGATGGCCTTTTCCCTGAACTTCCGGCTTCAAGTCCTTCACGTGCTGCTTCCATCATGGCTTTTCCTCCTGCGGCATGGACATTAACCATATCGCAGCCAAGCCCCGCAAGCCTCTTCATTGCACTTTTAACAGTATTAGGAATATCATGAAGCTTGAGATCAAGGAAGATCTCATGCCCTTGTTCTTTTAGTTCGTGAACGATGGAAGGACCCTCCTGATAAAATAACTCCATGCCGACCTTTAGAAATAATTTTTCATTTTCAAAGTTTTTCAGAAAATGATTAACTTCCATTTTCCCTGAAAAATCAAGAGCAATAATGAGCGGCTTTTTCATGCTTCTTCCAGCTCCTTCCTATACAATCTGAAATATGTTCATATCCAAGGTTTTCAATAAGTTCGGGCAGCCTATCGATAATTTTCGGACACACAAAAGGATCTACGAAGTTAGCTGTTCCAACCGCTACTGCACTTGCACCTGCATAGAAGTATTCGATTACATCCTCTGCAGATTCAATGCCGCCCATTCCGATTATCGGAAGGGACACCTGCTGGCTCACTTCATAAATCATCCTTAGCGCGACAGGCTTAATGGCTGGCCCTGAAAGTCCCCCTGTTCTATTTGCCAAAACCGGACTGCCTGTTTTTAGATCGATTCTCATGCCAACAAGCGTGTTGATCATTGTTAAACCGTCAGCTCCGCCATCTTCCACTGCTTTCGCCATTTCTACAATATTTGTGACATTTGGTGAAAGCTTTACATAGACAGGAACCTCTGAAACCTCTTTTACTTTTTTCGTTAGGTTTTTAGCAATTTCCGGTATAGTCCCAAAGGCAATTCCGCCTGTTTTTACATTCGGACAGGAGATGTTGAGCTCAAGCGCATGTACATTCGGGCTTTCAGAAATTCTTTTGGCAACCGCAACATAATCCTCTTCCTGCGAACCAGCTACATTGGCAATGATCGGTACATCATATTGTTCAAGCCAGAGAAGTTCTTCATTCACCACTTTTTCCAGTCCTGGATTCTGCAGTCCTATTGCATTCAGCATTCCTGCTGAGGTCTCAGCCACTCTTGGTGTTGGATTTCCAAAACGGGGCTCAAAGGTTGTCGCCTTAATCATGATCGCACCCAATTGGCTCAAATCATACATTTGGCTGAATTCTCTTCCGAAGCCAAAGCATCCTGATGCAGGCATGATTGGATTTTTTAATTCCAGTCCAGGCAGACTGACATTTAATGAGTTCATAGAACTACCTCCCCTGCTTTAAAGACCGGTCCGTCACTGCAGACTTTTTTATAACTGTATCCATCAGGATCATCCCCTGTATGGCAAACGCATGCAAAGCACGCTCCGATGCCGCAGCCCATTCGTTCTTCCAATGAAAGGTATACCGTTTTATGAGAGTATTGATTTTCAAGCGCCTTCAGCATCGGCGTTGGGCCGCATGAATATAAAACATCGAAATTAATATTAAATTTATTAATAACATCTGTAACAAAGCCTTTCGTTCCTGCACTTCCATCAGCTGTAGCCAGATAGGTCTCGCCCAGCTGAGCAAACTTTTCTTCATAGAAAACCGTACTTGCTGACTGAAAGCCAAGGACATGTATCACCTTAGCACCATGGCTTACAAGCTGTTTGGACAACTCATATAGAGGGGGGACTCCAATTCCGCCTCCTACAAGAAGTGCTGTATCCCCCCGGCCAGCTTCACTGATAGGAAACCCATTTCCCAGAGGCCCCAATACATCTGTGTAATCGCCAGGTTTTTTTTCTGAAAGCATCACCGTTCCCCTGCCTTCAGCACGATATATCATCTTAAACTGGCTTTCATCAGGTAAAATCTCTGCAATGCTGATCGGCCTTCTTAGCATCGGATCATAACCCCCGGATATTTTCAAATGCACAAATTGCCCGGGCACTTTCATTTCATGAACAAGCTCACCTTGAAGGGTGAGCTCGTAAATGTTTTCGGCAAGTTTAATTTGCGATATTACAGTGCATTGTTCCTGTCTGATCAAGATAAAACCGCCTCCCGGACTTGTTCTGGCTTATCCATCGCATCTGCTGAGAAATTCATTGATTCGATTACTTGAAGGATTGCTTCTGCCGTATCCAGGGAAGTAAGGCATGGCACGCCATTTTCCACCGATTCACGGCGGATGCGGAAGCCATCTCTGGCAGGCTGCTTTCCTTTTGTTAGAGTATTTATAACAAATTGCGCTTCGCCATTTCTGATGACATCCAGAAGGTTTGGCCCTTCTGAGCCGATCTTTCCAGTCACCTTTACAGGAATGCCGGCAGATTTAAGGAATAACGCTGTTCCGCTCGTTGCCATTAGCCTGTAGCCGATGGATACAAATCTCTTTGCCAGCTGCAGCGCCTCATCCTTATCCTTATCTGCGACAGTCATTAGTACGGTTCCAAACGGCTGGATTTTCATGCCGGAAGCAACAAGACCTTTATAAAGGGCTTTTTCAAGCGTTGAATCTTTTCCCATAACTTCTCCAGTTGACTTCATTTCAGGCCCTAAAGTGATGTCTACTCTTCTTAATTTTGCAAAAGAGAACACTGGGACTTTTACAAACACGCCTTTTCTCTCCGGCAGGAGGCCAGATCCGCAGCCCTGCTGAGCCAATGTTTGGCCCATGATAACTTTCGTGGCGATTTTGGCCATTGGCACGTTTGTAATCTTGCTCAAGAAAGGAACCGTCCGGCTTGAACGCGGGTTGACTTCCAGGACATATACTTCCCCTTTTGCCACTACATACTGGATATTCAGGAGACCTATAATGCCAAGGCCCTTAGCCATCTTCTCGGTATACTCAACAAGCTTGTCTTTGATTGCTTCTGATATATTTTGCGGAGGATAGACGGCAATGGAATCTCCTGAGTGTACTCCAGCTCTTTCAATATGCTCCATGATGCCTGGAATAAGCACATTTTCTCCATCCGAAATGGCGTCCACTTCTATCTCCTTCCCAGTCAGATACCGGTCGATCAATACTGGATGCTCTGGATTTACTTTAACAGCGTTTTCCATATAATGAAGAAGCTCGGCTTCTTTATATACTATCTCCATGGCCCTTCCGCCAAGTACATATGATGGTCGGACAACTACGGGATAACCGATTTCACCAGCAACCGCTACTGCCTGCTCCACTGATAAGGCAGTCTTTCCTTTTGGCATCGGAATGCCAAGCTCTGCAAGAGCTTGCTCAAATTTATCCCGGTCTTCTGCCCGGTCTACATTTTCAAGAGAAGTTCCGAGAATTTTCACGCCTCTCTTTACCAGATCTGCTGCAAGGTTAATCGCTGTTTGTCCGCCAAATTGCACAACTACACCTTCTGGCTTCTCAAGATCAATGATGTGCATAACATCTTCAATCGTCAGCGGCTCAAAATATAGCTTATCGGAGATGCTAAAGTCAGTAGAAACAGTTTCCGGATTATTATTAATGATGATTGCTTCATAACCTGCTTCCTTGATGGCCCATACTGCGTGGACAGTTGAATAGTCAAACTCCACTCCCTGGCCAATTCGGATAGGTCCTGAGCCGAGAACAACAACACTTTTGCGGCCGGTTACATCCGATTCGTTCTCATCTTCGTAAGTTCCATAGAAATACGGTGTTTCAGATTCAAATTCTGCTGCACATGTATCAACCATTTTATAAACCGGTACAATATCTTGTTCTTTTCTCCAGCTGTATACTTCCATTTCACTTGAATCCCACAGCCTGGCAATCACCAGATCGGCAAATCCCATTTCCTTTGCAGCTTTCCCTGTTTCAGGGTCAAAAGGATTTTCTGTTAATACACTCTCAAAATCTATGATTTTCTTAATCTTATGAAGGAAGAATAGATCAATCATACTCCATTCATGGATCGTCTCGATGGTGACTCCCCTTCTGATGGCTTCTCCGATATAAAACAAACGTTCATCGCCTGCTTTTCGAATCCGCTTTTCGATCAATTCATTCGAAATTTGGTCAGCGTCCTTCAGCTCAAGATGATAAATGTTGGCTTCAAGTGAACGGACTGCTTTCAGAAGAGATTCTTCAAATGTGCGGCCTATTGCCATCACTTCACCTGTAGCCTTCATTTGGGTCCCAAGCGAACGGTTCGCAGATTCAAATTTATCGAACGGCCAGCGTGGAATTTTTGAGACAATATAATCCAATGCCGGTTCAAAGCAGGCATATGTTTTTCCTGTCACAGGATTCATCATTTCATCAAGTGTCAGCCCCACCGCTATCTTGGCTGCCAGTTTGGCAATCGGATATCCTGTTGCCTTGGATGCAAGTGCTGATGAACGGCTGACACGCGGGTTAACTTCAATGATGTAATAATTGAAGCTATCCGGATCAAGTGCCAGCTGGACATTGCATCCTCCTTCAATCTCAAGGGCGCGGATAATTTTTAATGAAGTGTTTCTAAGCAGCTGATATTCACGATCACTTAAAGTTTGGCTTGGAGCTACAACAATGGAATCACCTGTGTGGACACCTACAGGATCGAAGTTTTCCATATTGCAGACAACAATCGCATTGTCATTGGAGTCTCGCATCACTTCATACTCAATTTCTTTGAAGCCCGCAATGCTCTTTTCAAGCAGGCACTGTGTTACAGGGCTGTTCTTCAAGCCGCTTGTCACAATTTCGATTAACTCTTCTTCATCGTGGCAGATTCCCCCGCCTGTCCCCCCTAATGTAAAAGCAGGGCGTACGATGACCGGATAGCCAATCCTATTTACAAATTTATAGGCTTCTTCAAGATTATGGATAATTTCACTTTCAGGCACCGGCTCGCCTAGTTCATTCATCAGATTCCTGAAAAGATCCCGGTCTTCCGCTTTTTGAATAGCAGATAATTTTGTACCGAGGATTTCAACCCCGCATTCTTCCAACACACCTGATTCAGCAAGTTCTACTGCCAGGTTTAATCCTGTCTGTCCCCCAAGAGTAGGTACAAGGGCATCAGGGCGTTCTTTTCGGATGATGCGGCTGACGAATTCCAGCGTAAGCGGCTCAATATATACAGCGTCAGCAATTTCAGTATCTGTCATGATGGTGGCAGGATTGGAATTTACTAGAATGACACGATAACCTTCTTCTTTCAATGCAATGCAGGCCTGTGTTCCAGCATAATCAAACTCTGCTGCCTGTCCGATGACAATTGGTCCTGATCCGATAACTAAAATGCTTTTTATATCTGTACGCTTTGGCATGCTGCAGCACCTTCCTCTTTATGTGATTCAATCATTTGCAGGAATTGTTCAAATAATCCATTTGCATCCTCCGGTCCCGGTGAAGCCTCAGGGTGATATTGCACAGTGAACGCCGGGACTTCTTTATGTTTCAAACCTTCAATCGTTCCATCGTTTAATGCAATATGTGTTACTTCCAGAGGACTACCCGAGATGGAGTTTTCTTCCACTGAATATCCATGGTTTTGAGATGTTAATGCGACTTTTCCGGTTTGCAAATCTTTTACCGGATGGTTTGAACCGCGATGGCCGAATTTCATTTTTTCTGTATTGGCACCGCATGCGAGGGCAAAAAGCTGATGTCCCAGGCAAATCCCAAAAATCGGCACGTTTCCTAACAGACCTTTAATCATTGTGATGGCTTCCGGAACATCTTTCGGGTCTCCCGGCCCATTTGAAAGCATAACCCCATCCGGGCTCATGCTGAGTATTTCTTCAGCTGTTGTATTATATGGTACAACAATCACATCACAATCCCGTTTGTTTAATTCTCTTAAGATACCGTGTTTCATGCCGAAATCTACAAGGACTACCCTTCTGCCGCGTCCGGGGCTTGGATAAGGTGTCTTAGTTGAAACTTTCTTAACCTGATCGTTTCGCAGCTTGGTTGCCCGCAGTTTTTCTAAGATTAATTCCGGGTTTTCACTTATGCTGCAAATAGCACCTTTCAGCGTACCATGCTGCCTGATAATCCTTGTTAATTTTCTAGTATCAATCCCAGCGATCCCAGGGATGTTTTTCATCTCAAAGTATTCAGCAATTGACTGTTCATTTCTCCAGTTTGATGGAAACTCGCTTGCTTCTTTTACAATGAACCCGGAGATGGCAGGGGAGATGGATTCAAAATCATCTCGATTAATTCCATAATTTCCGATTAAAGGGTATGTCAATGTTACAATTTGTCCACAGTAGGAAGGGTCAGAGAGAATTTCCTGATAACCCGTCATTCCTGTATTGAATACTACCTCTCCAATCGAATTCGTATCGCTTCCAAAGCCTTTTCCAATAAAAATTGTTCCGTCTTCCAGAATCAGCTGTTTTTTCATGCTTTTACACTCCTTCTGTTCCAAACAATTTTTCCTTCAGCTATTGTCATGACTGGCCAGCCTTTACAATCCCAGCCAGTAAATGGCGTGTTTTTCCCTTTTGATAAGAACTGAACAGGGTCAATCTTTTCCTGGCGGTTTAGATCAAGCAGGACAAGATCAGCGATTCCACCTGCTTCCAATTTTCCTGATTGAATGCCGAATGCCTTTGCTGGCTTGATTGTTAAATAATCAATCAGCTGTTTTAGCGTGAATATTCCCTTCTCGACAAAGTGTGTGTATAGAAGCGGGAAGGCTGTCTCAAGTCCAACAATCCCAAAAGGCGCCAGCTCCATCCCCTCTTCTTTTTCCGCTGCTGTGTGAGGTGCATGGTCGGTCGCGATAAAATCAATCGTGCCGTCCAATAATCCTTCTATTAAGGCAGCTCGGTCATCTGCCCCTCTTAATGGAGGATTCATTTTAAAGTTTGCATCCAGACCTGGGATATCCTCTTCACATAGAAGGAGGTGATGAGGTGTCACTTCGGCCGTTACCTTGATGCCTGCCCGCTTTGCATCTCTTACCACCCTGACAGACTCTTTCGTGCTGATATGGCAGACATGATAATGGCAGCCAGCAGCTTCGGCAAGGAGTACATCCCTTGCGATTTGCACTGATTCACAGACGGAAGGGATACCATTTAAACCATTCTCTTTAGCAAAAACTCCATCATGTACGGAACCTTTGTTAATGAGGGTATTTTCTTCGCAGTGCGCAACAATCGGCATTCTTATCTCTGCGGCATTCCTCATTGCCTGCAGCATCATGGCTGCTGATTGAACTCCAACTCCGTCATCTGTAAAAGCAAACGCTCCAGCTTCTTTCAGTGCTTTAAAATCTGTTAATTCCTGGCCAAGCTCACGGATCGTAATCGATGCATATGGCAAAACCTTGACCGACGCAGTCTCTTCAATACTGCAGTTCAATTTATCAAGCTGTTCTTTCGTATCAGGTACAGGCCGGGTATTCGGCATGGCAGCAACCGTTGTGAAACCGCCTTTGGCTGCTGCTTTAGTGCCAGTTTCAATGGTCTCTTTCTTTTCACCGCCAGGTTCACGCAAGTGTACATGGAGATCTATAAAGCCTGGTGCAATCAATAAGCCTTCAGCATCAATCACTTCCTGTGCCTTTTCCTCGATACCTGCACCTATCCCGGCAATTTTTCCTGACTTTATGTAAATGTCAGTTTTTACAAAGTTCCCTTCTTTAGTAAGCAACTGGCCATTTTTGATTAATATTGACATGATTAGCTCCCCCTTCAATATGTTCAATCGATCTTTTTAGTACAGCCATTCGGATGTACACACCATTTTGCATTTGTTTGAAGATTCTGGAACGCTCACATTCCACCAGGCAATCTGCTATTTCCACACCCCGATTTACAGGGGCCGGATGCATGATAATGCTGTTTGGCTTCATTTTTGTTTCACGCTCTTCTGTAAGGCCGTATGCCAGGTGGTATTCTTCAGCCGTTTGATTGGCTTTGGATTCATGCCGCTCATGCTGGATTCTCAGCAGCATGACAGCATCAGCGGTTTCAATAGCTGTATCAACATCTTCATACATGCCATTTTCAAGCAATTCTTCATTGAACCATTCTTTTGGTCCGGAGAAAACAACCTTCGCACCGAGCCGGACAAGTGCATCTGCATTGGATCTTGCGACACGGCTATGGGCAATATCACCGATGATGGCTACTTTTAATCCTTCAAAGGAACCGAATTCCTGTTTAATTGTCAGCAGGTCTAGCAGGGATTGTGTTGGATGGTGGCCGCAGCCATCCCCTGCATTAAGGATAGAAACACCGCTTTTATCTGTTAATTCGTCAAAGTAGCGGTCCTGGCTATGGCGAATGACTACTGCATGCACTCCGATTGCTTCAAGTGTTTTTACCGTATCGTATAGTGACTCACCCTTCGATACACTTGACGTACTGACTTCAAATGGGATTATGTCCAATCCAAGCCGCCTTTCCGCAACTTCAAAGCTGCACTTTGTCCTTGTGCTATTCTCAAAAAAGAGGTTGGCGACAAAAACCTTTTGTTCAGGAGTCCATGTTCCTCCGTTTAAAAAGTATTGTGCATCATTAAGTATTTTATTGATTTCTTTAATCTCTAGCTCTGAGGTAGTGAGCAAATGTTTCAATTTTTTTCCTCCTCTTCAAAAAAAGCACCCTGCCGATTTGGTCAGGGTGCTGCAAAGTTGAGGCAGCCAGATATACGGATACACTGATCCCCGTATAGCAGGTTTGCCGCCAACACCCTTATAAGCCTCTCGGGACTTAGTTAAAAAGCGTTAAGCTACATTATTTTTTTTTTCATTTTCAGCTTCAAACATATCTTCCTTAGCCTCTTCTCTTCCAGGGAGAATCAGGTTCAGGAGAACGCCGCTGATCGCTGCCAGAGCCATTCCTTCCAGTTTGAATGCCCAAATTTCGATATGGGCTCCGCCAATTCCGAGTACAAGGATGACGGATGCGATAACCAGGTTACGGTTGTTTCCAAAATCCACCTTGCTGTCAACAAGCATTCTTAATCCTGATGAAGCGATGATCCCGAACAGCAGGATCGACACGCCGCCCATTACTGGAGTAGGGATCGAGCTGATCAGTGCTGTTACCTTGCCAATGAATCCGAAGATGATGGCGATGACTGCAGCACCTGCCAGTACATAGACACTGTATATTTTTGTGATGGCCAGTACGCCAATGTTTTCACCGTAAGTTGTCTTTGGCGGACCCCCGATTAATGCCGAGATCATTGTTCCTGTTCCATCAGCAAGGATGGAGCGGTGAAGACCCGGTTCTTTAATATAGTCTCTCCCAACTACTTTTCCAAGGACAAGCTGATGACCGATATGTTCAGAGATTGTCACAACAGCCACCGGAATCATTAGAAGTGCCAGATCCAGGGTTATCCTCACTTCATAATCAGCGAACGGAATTATGAACTCCGGCATTTCGAACCAGGCTGCCTGCTGTACAAGTGAGAAGTCTATAAGGCCCACAGCCAGTGAGTAAACATACCCGATGATGATACCTGCAAGAATCGGCACCATGCTGAGCATTCCTTTTGCATAGATGGAGAAGATAATTGTTGCACCTAAAGTGATGAGCGCCGCTGAAAAATGCAGCATGCTGTATTCACCCGTTTCAGGGTTGTTCATGGCCATACCGACTGCTGTGCCTGCTAATGCCAAACCGATTACGATGATAACCGGGCCGACCACGATGGGTGGAAGCAGATTCATAATCCAGCGGTAGCCTGCTTTTTTGATGATTAATGCTACGGCTCCATATACTAGCCCTGCCATAAAGCTTCCGATCATGGCAGCACCTGGTCCGCCAGCTGCTTTTGCTGCTATGATCGGAGCAATGAAAGCGAAAGATGACCCTAAGTATGCCGGTACCTGCCATTTTGTTATGATGAGGAAAGCGATTGTTGCCAGTCCGCTTGAGATTAAAGCTATGGCAGGATTTAATCCTACTAAGAAAGGTACAAGTATAGTGGCTCCGAACATTGCGAATAAGTGCTGTAAACTTAATGTCAGCCAATGGGCTGGTTTTGGAACATCTTTTATATCTAGAATAGGCTTATGCATCCCAATCTCTCCTCTTCATTTTATTAAAAAACCCTCCTTGCCAGATCCGCAAAGAGGGTATAAGAGCACAGCAAAAGACAGACTGCTTCTGCTGAGTTCCCCTTTGCCAGCCTCTCTGGACTGCATTTAAAAGGGCTATTTAATTTTCAAAAATGCTTACTTGATCGTTTTCATCCACTTCCTTCAGCTCAACAACAATTTTCTCCGAACTGGAGGTTGGAATGTTTTTTCCTACATAATCAGCTCTTATCGGAAGCTCTCTATGGCCCCGGTCCACGAGTACTGCCAGCTGAATCTGCGATGGCCTTCCGATGTCAATCAGCGCATCAAGAGCGGCTCTGACCGTTCTTCCTGTATAAAGAACATCATCGACCAAGATCACTTTCTGATCATTTATATCTTTTGGAACATCTGAGCCTTTGACTAGCGGCTCCTGATTATCAGTCTTTTTTGTAAGATCATCTCTATAGAGAGTGATATCAAGTTCGCCTACATCAATTTTGGCACCTTCTATTTGTTCGATCCGCTCGGCCAGGCGGTTCGCCAGGTAAATCCCCCTTGTGCGGATTCCAATCAGGATGCAATGTTCGATCCCTTTATTTTTCTCTATGATTTCATGAGCTATCCTTGTCAGCGCTCTCCTGATTGCCTGGTCATCCAAAACAATTGCTTTTTGCTGCGGCATTCTGACTCACCTCTATTATCTGATTCTCTTCTGTTAATGTTATATATATAAAAAACCCTCTCACCGATCGGGCGAGAGGGTAAACGATTCTGCTGCTGCAGAATAAGGGATACAAATTTCCTTATTCAATCCGTTTCCTTCCCAGCCTCACGGGACTGTTTTAAAGGACTTATTCAACTATTGTCATCTTAAAGCACAATTGGACAATTGTCAACGATTATTTGCCAGTTTATCTAATAGCTCCTCGAAATAAGCAGGTATAGATGCCTCAAATTCTAGGTACTCTCCTGTTCTTGGATGTTCAAATCCAAGAACACCTGCATGCAGTGCCTGTCCGCCAATATCAAGAGTCTTTCTTGGACCGTATTTAGGATCTCCTGCCAGAGGATAGCCAATATATTTCATATGAACACGGATTTGATGAGTTCTTCCCGTTTCCAGCTGGCATTCCACCAGTGTGAAATCCCTGAAACGCTCCAGGACCTGAAAATGAGTAACCGCATGTTTTCCATTGTCAACAACGGTCATGCTTTGACGGTCTTTGGGATCGCGGGCAATAGGCGCATCAATCGTACCATAATCATGGGGAATAACTCCATGAACAACGGCACGGTACTTACGTGTAACCGTTTTATTCATCAGCTGGTTCACAAGACTTTCATGTGCCATATCATTCTTAGCAACCATAAGAAGTCCTGATGTATCTTTATCGATTCTATGAACGATTCCTGGCCTCATAACCCCATTAATTCCTGAAAGATCTGTGCAATGTGCCATAAGTCCATTAACAAGAGTGCCAGTACCATGCCCGGCTGCCGGATGGACCACCATTCCTTTTGGTTTGTTTACCACCAGGACATCTTTATCTTCATAATAAATATCCAGATCCATTTTTTCCGGCACGACATCTAATTCCTCAGGTTCAGGAATTGATATTTCAATTTTATCATTTGCCGTACATTTGTAATTGGTTTTCGGCTTCTGCCCATTTACAAGGACATTGCCGTCTTTGATCCATTGCTGAACCTGCGTTCTTGACCAATCCGCATTCAGTGTGGATAACACTTTATCTATTCTTTCTCCTGCCTGTTCATCAGGAATGATGTGTTCCATTTTCTCCATAAGATTTCTCCTTTTTCTTTGCTTCTCTCTCTTCAAGCAGCATCTGAATCATCAATAATCCTACACCAATGACCAGTGCCGAGTCAGCAATATTGAAAACGGGAAAGTCATAGCCAAAAATATAAGTGTTTACAAAATCCACCACTTCTTTTCGAAATACCCTGTCAATAAAGTTTCCAATCGCTCCGCCCAGCATCAGGCCCAAAGAGACTCCAAGAAGCAATTTGCCTTTGGCTGCTTTTTGAATGTAATAAATGATACCAATTATGACAATAACGGTTATTACGTAGAAAAACCACATTTGCCCCTGCAGGATGCCCCAGGCAGCGCCACGGTTGCGGTGCGATGTAATATAAAGAAAGTCCTCAATAACTTTAACACTTTCCCCTAATTCAAAGTTCTTAACAATCAGCCATTTCGTAAACTGATCAAGTGCTATCACGAACAATGCAATTATGTAATAAAACACAAAGGCAACCCCCAAATCTCATATCATTACCTTTGCATTTTAGCACAAACTGAATAAAAAACACAGCACACGCCTAAACTCAGTGGAAAATAGATTTTCTGTAGAATTTCCCAAGCCTGCTGCAATCCTCCATTGTTTTTAAAGTAGGGATCATATGAAGCAAATCTGACGGGAGCAGCTCACCTGAAATTTCACATATGCCAAAGCTTCCAGTTTCAATTTTGCTGAGTGTTTGCTCGATATCATGCAGTTCTTCCAATAAAATAGGTTTTATCAAAGCGGAACTATTGCCTTCCATTAGTCTTTCCAATATTTCCTGTCTTGTATTACGGAGTTCTGTATATAGCCCTTCTGCCTTTGCATCCATGCCGTTTCCTCCGTTCTATGATGTTTACTTTATTATCTTCTCGGAACGGATTTCAGACACGGGCAAACTTTTAGCAAACGGCACAACATTTAGTGAAGGTGGAATTATTTATAAAATGGATTTCGCATTCGCCTTAGGATAAAAAAGAACGTCATTTATCAAAAAAAACAGTCCCCCAAATATTTGAGGGACTGCAGGTATTTAAGCCAAGTGGCTATAATTATTCTTTACAACCTCAGCACAGCGGGGGCAAAGAGTGTCATAGCCTTCTGTCTGGCCGACTTCTGGAGTAACTGTCCAGCAGCGATCACATGTTTCGCCTTCTGCTTTGGAAACCACAATTGCAGTATTTTCAAATTTCACGGCATTTTCAGGTGCATCTGACAGGCTGCCTGCAACCTCAAATCCAGAAACGATAAAGATTTGCTGAAGATTTTCCTGAATTGAATCCAGCAGGCTCTTTGCTTGATCGTTTACATAAAGTGTCACTTTAGCAGTCAGAGATTTGCCGATCACCTTTTCATTACGCGCTTCCTCCAATGCTTTAAGAACATCATTGCGAAGCTTCATAAATGCAGTCCACTTTTCTTCCAGCTGTTTCGCGTTCGGAAGCTCTTGATATTCAGGCATATCCGTCAATTGTACACTTACTTCCTTCACATTCGGAATAAAGCTCCAAACTTCATCTGAAGTATGGGAAAGGATAGGTGCAACAAGTTTTGTCAAAGCAATAAGGCTCTCATATAAAACAGTTTGGATAGCACGGCGTTCTGCATTATCTTTCGCTTCAATGTATAGGACATCTTTTGCAAAATCAAGATAGAATGCACTTAGATCCAATGTACAGAAATTATTGACAGCATGGTAGATGCTGGCAAATTCATAGCGGTCATAAGACTCGCGAACATTCTTGATCAGTTTATTCAGCTTAACAAGCATAAACTGGTCAACTTCACGCAGGTTTTCAAATGAAACCGAGTCTGTTGCCGGGTTAAAATCATCCAGATTTCCAAGCAAGAAGCGGAACGTATTGCGGATCTTTCTATATACTTCTGCAACCTGCTTCAGAATAGCATCAGATACCCGGACATCTGCCTGATAATCAACTGACGCCACCCATAAACGCAGAATGTCAGCACCAAGCTGATTCATGACTTTTGCCGGAACAACTACGTTTCCGATGGATTTACTCATTTTTCTTCCTTCGCCATCAAGTGTGAACCCGTGGCTCAGGACACCTTTATAAGGAGCTTTGCCTGTTACTGCTACAGCAGTTGAAAGTGAAGAGTTAAACCAGCCTCGGTATTGATCAGAGCCTTCAAGGTATAAATCTGCAGGACGCTGTAAATCGTCGCGCTCTAAAAGAACTGCCTGATGGGAAGAACCGGAATCAAACCACACGTCCATGATATCCGTTTCTTTTGTAAACTGGCCATTCGGGCTTCCTGGATGTGTAAATCCTTCAGGCAGCAGTTCTTTCGCTTCTCTCTCGAACCAGATGTTCGAACCATGTTCACGGAAAAGATTAGACACATGTTCAATGGTTTCATCTGTGATAATTTCTTCTCCATTTTCCGCATAAAAGACAGGAATTGGCACGCCCCATACACGCTGTCGGGAGATGCACCAATCACCGCGGTCCCTGACCATGTTAAATAGTCTTGTCTCGCCCCATGCAGGATACCAATTTGTTTCCTTAACAGCTTCCAGAAGTTCATTGCGGAAATCTTTAATGGATGCAAACCATTGGGCAGTAGCACGGAAAATAACTGGTTTTTTCGTTCTCCAGTCATGCGGATAAGAGTGAGTAATAAAAGTAAGTTTTAATAAAGCCCCGGCTTCCTCAAGTTTTTCAGTAATCGGCTTATTGGCTGCATCATAGAATAAACCTTCAAAGCCAGGAGCTTCACTAGTCATGTTTCCTTTATCATCAACCGGGCATAATACGTCTAACCCGTATTTCATGCCTACATGGAAATCGTCTTCCCCATGGCCAGGGGCAGTGTGAACACACCCAGTACCAGCATCAGTTGTAACATGCTCACCCAGCATGACAAGGGAATCACGGCCATAAAGGGGATGCTCGGCAACTACATTTTCGAGGTCGGTCCCTTTTACTGATTGGACAACTTTATAGTCTTCCCATTCAAATTCTTTAGCCACTGAAGCCAGTAAATCTTCAGCAACCATAAACTTTTTGCTGTTTGCCTCAACTACACTATAGGTAAGGTCCGGATGAATTGAAATTCCAAGGTTTGCCGGGATAGTCCATGGAGTAGTAGTCCAGATGACAATATGAGTGTCCTGATCCAATACGTTCTTGCCATCTTTTACTTTAAAAGCAACATAGATGGACGGTGAACGCTTATCTTTATACTCAATTTCAGCTTCAGCCAGAGCTGATTCAGATGATGGTGACCAATATACAGGCTTTTTGCCTTTGTAGATATAGCCTTTTTTCGCCATTTCCCCAAATACTTTTATTTGCTGGGCTTCGTACTCAGGCTTTAGAGTGATGTATGGATTCTCCCAGTCACCGCGGACGCCTAAGCGCTTAAATTGACCGCGCTGGCTGTCAATCTGCTCGTATGCATACTCTTCACAAAGCTTGCGGAACTCAGCAATACTCATTTCTTTCCGCTTTACGCCTTTGTTTGTCAAGGCCTGCTCAATTGGCAAACCATGTGTATCCCAGCCAGGAACATATGGAGCATTATAGCCTGTCATTGACTTAGAGCGTACGATGAAATCCTTTAAGATTTTATTCAGCGCATGGCCGATGTGGATGTCGCCATTCGCATATGGAGGACCATCATGCAGAACAAACATTGGACGGCCTTTGGTCCGTTCCTGGACCTTCTCATAAATATTCATCTCTTCCCATTTTGCCTGAATTTCTGGTTCGCGCTTTGGTAGATTGCCGCGCATTGGGAATTCGGTTTTTGGCATTAATAAACTATCTTTGTAATCCATTCCTTTGCCTCCTGTTTATAACTCATTAAATACCATGATAGCCAATGAGAGCTGATAAAAACCACAGTAAAATACAAAAAAACCTTCCCATCCCAAAAAGGGACGAGAAGGTTATATTCTCCCGCGGTACCACCCTTGTAGATGAAAAATGATTGTATTTCATCCGCTCAAAGAATTCTTAACGTGAATGAACCGCCTTGGCCTACTGATGGTTATACGTTCGGCAAGGAACTCAAGGGTGATTTTCCAGCTTTTGCTTATACCCGGGCTTCCACCATCCCCGGCTCGCTTACAGAGTAAGAATGCCATTCTGTACATAAGCTTTGAAAGACTGTACTGTCCCTCTCATTGTTGATAAACATCGTATTTTACTTTGTTTTAAAATTATATGCGATATTTCCAGCTTTCGTCAAGCCAGTGATTCTTCTTCTTCTCTTAATGACTTAAGTTCAGTGGAATCCAGCTTATATTCCATTAAATGATCCCAATCATCGTTGTTTAGCATATCCAGCTGTGCTTCAACAAGCATCTTGAAACGTGTTCGGAATACTTTGGACTGTTTCTTTAAATCTTCAATATCCAGTGCGATTTTTCTCGCTTTAGACAGGGATTCGTTCACAATTCTGTCAGCATTCTTTTCAGCTTCTTTAATGATTAGCTTCGCTTCTTTATGGGCATTGCGCTTTACTTCCTCTGCTGCTTCCTGTGCAACCACAATAGATTTATTAAGTGTTTCTTCAATTGTAGTAAAGTGGCCTATGCGTTCGTTTGTATCATTGAGCTTTTCTTCAAGCTCCTTTTTTTCCCTGATCAGGATTTCGTAGTCCTTTATGATCTGGTCGAGGAATTCGTTTACTTCATCTTCGTCATAACCGCGGAATCCTTTGCTGAATTCCTTGTTATGAATATCTAACGGTGTTAATGGCATGTGTGCCACCTCCCAGGTCTGTTGATCTTATGTAAATTGGTTTGAGCCTGCTGGTTCATTTTAATTATAGCAGACTCCGTAGTCTTTTGATTATTTATTCGACAGGTTGTTTCAAATTCCTTCAAGATTATAAAAAATTTTATCTGTTTGCTTAAGTGTTGACTTCCGCTACAGGCACTCAGCGACGGCGGGCTTCCGGCAGCCTCCTGAGTGCGCTGACCCCAGTAGTCTCGCTCCATACTTCGCATATAGGCTATCTCTGCCTCCCAGCAATAATCCTCCATTTGTCCTTCTTTGTTTTCCCATCTATATCTATGATTTTGGAACGGCCTTGACCCCTGACTGAGATGATGTCGCTTTGCTGGCACTCAAATGAGGGGTTTTCTATTTGCGTCCAATTGACTTTGACTAATCCCTGCTGGATATAGAGCTGGGATTTTTGCCTGGAGATATTGTAGATGGCTGAGATGACTGTATCCAATCTCAGGGATGAAGAGGTGATGGAGCTTTCTTTCCACACTTCTGCTGATTGGATTGCCTCTGAAAAGGGCAGTTTTTTCAGGGACACGGAAGCTCTGCCAATTGACTGCAGCTGCAGGCTGATGTAATCTTCAATTTCTTGTGCTGCAAAAAACTGGATTCTGTCGTCTTCAAAAAGGATATCACCGAATTTCCCTCTTTTTAGCCCTAGAGACATTAGACTGCCCAGGACTTGCGGGTGTTCTATGGTGACAAACTTTTTTGGGTATTCCAGTTCAAACAGCCGAATTTGAAAATCTCCCTCATCGCTTTCATAGTAATCCGGAAATATGAGGGCTCTCTTTCTCTCAGCATTTGGAGTTCCGCCAAATAAAGCAAATAAGATTCCGGCATGCTGCCCTATGACGCTTTTAAGGATTTGCTGCTCCCTTGGGTCAAGAAAATCAGTAAGCTTTGGTGCATATGTATTTTCTACAAGGTCTTTCCAGTTAAGAACCTGATCGATAAATTCTTTTTCTTCCGGCCGGAAGTGCTGATAAATGGTCATCTTTAAGGAACCTCCTTTTTACACAAATAAAAAAGGGCCATTTGATAGCCCTGTTTGTAGTCTTATGAAATCCAATAAAAAAGCTGCTGCAAACCTCCAGTGGCAAATCGCAAAACTAAGATAGCCACAATAGGAGAGATATCAATCATTCCAAGCGGAGGTATGATTTTGCGGAATGGCTCAAGGTACGGTTCACAAATCCTTGCAAGAAACTGGCCAAAAGCTGATTCCCTGGCATTAGGGAACCAGGACAGCAAAATATAAATAATCAGTGCCCACGAGTAATAATAAATTGCAGATGACAATATCCCAAATACTAATTCCATTAAATGCTACCACCTCGTATTTTCTAATTCTTGTTCTTTCATCAGCTGAGAGATGTTTCCTGATACCTCAACATTGTCAGGGGTACATAGAAAAATATCAGTTCCAATCTTTTGAATATCTCCGCCGATGGCATAAACGGTTCCGCTAAGGAAGTCAACAATCCGCTTTGCCTGATCTTTTTCTATTCTCTGCAGATTGACAACAACAGCTCTTCTGTTTTTCAGCTGATCCGCAATATCCTGTGCTTCTGCATAAACACGCGGTTCAACAAGAACTACTTTAGAAGATTTCTGCACACTTTGGAGGCTGACGATGTTTTGTTTTTGAACTGGCTGCTGCTTCTGCACCTGCTTCACCGGCTCTCTTTCTTCTTCGATGATTTCCTCTTCCTTATAGTCATATTCATCATCCAGGAAGAAAAATGTTTTAAATTTTGATTTTATACTCATTTTATCAAACCTCCTGACTCTTTTGACCTACTAAAGCAGTACCAATCCTCACCATTGTGGCACCTTCTTCAATTGCCAGGGAAAAATCATTAGACATGCCCATTGAAAGCTCAGTACAAGGAGCAAAATCAAACCCCAGATCTTTCACCTTTGTTTGCAGGTTCTTTAGCTTCCGGAAACAGGAACGAAGCAATTCCTCGTTATCTGAAAGAGGTGCCATTGTCATAAGGCCGATAACATTGAGATTTTTATAATCAGCCAGGCATGAAATAAAGTCAGCTACCTCTTCAGGATTTATTCCCTGTTTCGACTCTTCCCCTGAGACATTAACCTGAACAAAACAATTTATCTTTCGATCAGCCCGCTTGTCGATTTCCTTTGCGAGGGAAAGCCTGTCCAGTGAATGGATATAATCAACTTTATCAATTATATTTTTCACTTTGCGCGTTTGCAGCGTTCCAATAAAATGCCATGTCGGCTTGTCCTTTAACACATCCCACTTGGCAAGCAGTCCTTCATCCCTATTTTCACCTAAATGAACAATTCCTGCTTCAAGTGCTTCTTGTGCCCGTTCGGCTGATACATACTTAGTAACAGCAATGAGGGTAATTTCTTCTGGCTTACGGTTGGCCTTTATGCACGCTTCCTTTATAGCTGACTCAATTTGCTTTAAATTATCTTCTACTCTCATTTAGCTTCCGACTTCCTCCTTCCAGCCAATAAAGCTCATCATTCTGCCCGTCTTTCCCCTATCTCTTCTGTGGGAGAAAAAATAGTTTTCATGACAGCTTGTGCAATAATCAGTAATCATAATATTTTCATGAGGAATTCCTGCATTTGTCAGAATTGTCCGGTTTAGTTCTTTCAAATCAAGCTGGAATTGATTGTCACTAATTTGATTATATGGCTTAATATCGACATCTTCTAGTATTTTTTGCACTTTTGAAATAACATGGTCATCAACTATATAACAATTACCGCAAATGGAAGGGCCAATCACGGTTTGGACCTCACTTAAGTCAATGCCTTCTTTGGCAAATAGCTCGGCCATCTTCCTGCCAATCCCCCCGACAGTACCTTTCCAGCCTGCATGGGCCATGCCTATGGCTCCTGTCTTTTCATGCAAAAAGTAAAGCGGCACACAATCTGCATAACAGAGAGTCAGCATGACACCTTTAGAATAAGTGAAAAACCCGTCAGTACCAGAAAAGGAATCCTCGTAAACAAGAGCACCTTTCCCTTTATCTTTTCTGGTAACTTTTTTTATGTTTATTTCATGAGTTTGTTCAGCACCAACCCATTTTTCATGAGAAAACCCAAGCAAGTCAGCCACATGCTGCCGATTTCGGCTGACTGCTTCATTGCTGTCGTTCACGTGCAATCCTACATTAAGCGTTTTGTATTCATTACGGCTGCAGCCGCCATTTTTAGTTGTAAAACCGGCAGTTATATTAGGAAAACGATCTGCCCACTCTTTTATGACAAAATACTCTTCCGTTTTTAAAGAAAATGGTTCCATGCGATTAACCCCATCTTATTTTTCTATAGTTTACCACAAGGCAGGCAGTGATGACACCATTAACAACTCTTATGCTTCCTCCTCAATATATTTTGGCTCAATCGCATCCTGATAGCGGACCAGTATGACATCCTCACCAATTTTTATAATATTTTTCCACGGTATGACAATATCAGCATCTCTCCCAAAAAAACCTAACACTTTTCCCGTTCCCCCGATAATGACGGCTTCAATTTTTCCTGTATTTATATTAATATCTATATCCCCAATATTTCCAAGCTTTTTGCCGTCAGCTACATTTACAACATCCTTCATTTGAAATTCAGATATTTTCACCATCGACATTTCACTCCCAATTTATGTTCTTATTCAATATATGTTTGCCCCTATAGGAAAAATGTTTGGTAAATATAAAAAGCAGCCAAATTGGCTGCTAGCTTTGAATATTTTTATTCATTTGTTTGATTGCCGCTTTTTCAAGCCTTGAAACTTGAGCCTGGGAAATGCCGATTTCCTCTGCCACTTCCATTTGAGTTTTGCCCTGGAAGAAGCGTTTTCTAAGAATCAGTTTTTCCCGTTCATTCAGTCTTCTCATTCCCTCTTTTAAGGCTATCTCTTCAATCCATTGAATATCTTTGTTCCGTTCATCACTCAGCTGATCCATCACATAGATCGGATCTCCGCCATCATTATAAATGGGTTCAAATAAGGAGACAGGATCCTGAATTGCATCTAATGCAAAAACGATTTCTTCATGAGGCACATCCAGCTCTTTTGCTATTTCTTCCGCCGTAGGCTCTCTGGATGTTTTGCTCATTAAACGTTCTCTTACCTGCAGAGCTTTATAAGCAATGTCCCTTAATGAACGCGAGACGCGGATCGGGTTATTATCACGCAGATACCTGCGTATTTCCCCAATGATCATCGGAACTGCATAGGTGGAAAACTTAACGTTTTGACTTAGATCAAAATTATCAATAGATTTCATTAGACCGATACAGCCGACCTGGAAAAGGTCATCAACAAATTCGCCTCTGTTATTAAAACGCTGAATCACACTTAATACGAGACGCAAATTGCCGTTGACGAGTTTTTCCCGTGCGGTTATATCCCCCTTATGCATTTGCTTGAAGAGCTCTCTCATTTCTTCGTTTTTTAAAACTGGAAGCTTTGAAGTATCAACACCGCAAATTTCTACTTTATTTCGAGTCAATCCATTTCCCTCCTCACAGGAGCTGCTGTACAAAAAACAGTATCTCCTTGGAAAGGAAAAATATGCACCGGCTAATCTGACTGCCGGATGGGGAAACGGTCAAAGCATCATAAACACTAGGTTTTCTCCTTGCAAAATTTTGTAAAAAAATATTCCTGTTTAAAGTTTCAAACCATCTTATTAAATTCTTTTTTTAATCTTTTTATTATTCGTTTTTCCAGTCGTGAAATGTAGGACTGAGAAATACCCAGCATATCTGCCACGTCCTTCTGAGTTTTTTCTTCACCCGATCCAAGGCCAAATCTAAGCTCCATTATCTGTTTTTCCCGATCTGAAAGCTGATGCAATGCCTTTAGCAAGAGCTTTTTATCAACATTTGCTTCAAGGTCTTTTGTGATGATGTCATCCTCAGTGCCAAGCACATCGGAAAGAAGGAGTTCATTGCCATCCCAATCAATATTGAGGGGTTCATCAAAGGAAACTTCAGAACGGATTTTATTGTTCCTTCTTAAATACATTAGAATTTCATTCTCAATACAGCGGGATGCATATGTAGCCAGCTTGATTTTTTTCTCTGGATTAAACGTATTTACAGCTTTGATAAGCCCAATGGTTCCAATGCTGATCAAGTCCTCTATATTGATGCCTGTATTCTCAAACTTTCTGGCGATATATACAACAAGACGCAGATTTCTTTCAATTAAAATGGATCTTGCAGCTTTATCTCCTTTCGGAAGCTTGATCAGGAGCATTTCTTCTTCTTCCTTACTAAGTGGAGGAGGTAGTGCTTCGCTGCCGCCTATATAATATACTTCATCTGTTTTGATCCCCAGCTTAATCAATAATTTATACCAATAGTAGGATAAGCGAAGTTTTAACTTTTTCATGATTTGTCCTCCTTCTAAATTAGGTTTTTGCAGAGTATAGTATATTAACTTACTTTTGCATCCTGCTTCATTGTACTTGTACCTGTAAGCATCTTAGGATGAACAATGCACTGGAACGCATCGTCCGCAGATAGCTGCTGCATGGAAAAGGAAACTAATCCTCGCTCCGATTCTATTATTTCATTCTCTTTTTCAAGGAGAATGCGGTCAGGCTTGAATCCTATAATCAACTGGTGTTCTTGTCCAACAACCTTACATGGAATAACCCTCATTTTATGCTCCCAATTCCCGCCAATTGAATCACTGCCCATAATGATATCTTCCGGGTTCCCTGCCATTTTAATTATTTCAGGCGGGAACTCGTCAAGCCTGTCTTTAATGGATATAAACATCACTGGCATTTTCGAAATGGGATCGTATAACTGGTTGCCGCTGTCAATCAGGCCTCTGAAACGGAATTCTGTTTCATTGATAACAACACGCACCATAATTAAAGAGTCATATTGTATTTTTGTCATCTCAATTCCTTCAACGTTTCTCTTAGAGAAATGCCAGGCAAGAGGAAACCCAAGAAGTACAAACAGCCAGCTGATTGGATCACCAAAGCCTTTAACACTGGCGAGCATGACAGATGAAGAAAGCTGAAAATCAAAATTAATAAAATAATGAATGCCTATTAATGAGCCTCCAACTAAAAAAGTAGCAAAATAAAAAGTCATGAGCCCTTTTAGAAAGTAACGCAAACGCTTAAAGCCAAAAACAGCCAATACCATTGCAACCGAGAATAATAATTTAGTGACTGGGTGACCTGAAAATTCATTAAATGGTGTAAATACTAATAAAATGATGATCGATCCTATTAAGCCGCCTGCAAAAATCCTCCAAAGCCTGATTTCCCTTTTTAGTATTATGGCTGTTAGATAAAGGAGAAGGCTGTCAAACATAAAATTCAGCGCCCAGATAATATCCAAATAGACTGTCAATTATCTTCCCCCTTAGAAAAGCGCAAGCGCCTTGCCCACCTCCGACACCCCGAGAGGTTAGGCGCTAGAGCTAGACAGTTATAAAGATTATAGTTATACTTCTTGCTTCCTCTTCAAAATCAGCATCTGGCAGATTGACTTTAGCAGTCAAATTCTCTCATATATTTATTGTGCTATGATTCTGTTAGAAAAAAGTATAGCGCATTTCAGTAAAGGAAGTGTGTCGCTTTCTGTATGCAAAAAGATAGAAATTTTCCCTATTCCCAACGGATTTTGTCATTATTTTTCTATTTAATGCTCCTTCATTTTTCACTGGGTGTGATTTATATCACATTTATTATTTTCAATATCAACTATAATGACAGTGAAAATAATAAAAAGGAGTTTTGCTGATATGCTGGACACAAAAACAATTGAAATTATTAAAAGCACTGTACCTGTACTTGAAAAACATGGCGAAGATATTACGAAAACCTTTTATAAGTTAATGTTTACAAATCACCCTGAACTGCTGAACATCTTTAATCATGCTAATCAGAAACAGGGACGACAGCAAAAAGCACTGGCAAATTCAGTATATGCTGCTGCAAAATATATCGATAACCTGGAAGCTATTCTCCCGGTTGTCACACAAATCGCTCATAAGCACCGATCCTTAGGCATTAAGCCTGAACATTATCCGATTGTTGGAGAGCATTTAATTCTTGCAATCAAGGAAGTGCTGAAAGAGGCTGCTACTGAAGAAATTATTGATGCATGGACTAAAGCTTATGGTGTGATTGCGGATGCATTCATCGGATTAGAAAAGAGCCTTTATGAGGATGCCGCTGATAAGCCAGGAGGCTGGGATGACTTCAGAACATTCACTGTTGCAAAAAAGGTGAAAGAAAGTGATGTAATTACTTCCTTCTATTTTACACCTGACGATAGGGGGAATATTTCCAGTTATCTTCCTGGCCAGTATATTAGTTTGAAATTAAATATTCCAGGAGAAGATTATACACATATCCGCCAATACAGCCTTTCTGACTCTCCGGAAAAGTCATATTACAGAATTTCTGTTAAGAAAGAAGAAGGCCATTCTGAAAAACCGGACGGAAAGGTTTCCAGCTATCTTCACAATGATCTGAAAGAGGGCGATCATATAGAAATAAGTGCTCCTGCCGGAGAATTTGTTCTGGATAAAATGAATAATCCTGTCGTTCTGCTTAGCGGCGGAGTAGGCATTACACCAATGCACAGCATGCTGCGTCATCTTGATGCAACAGGAGTAAATCATGAAACTATTTTTGTTCATGCTGCACTAAACGGGAATGTACATGCATTTTTAGGAGAAGTACATGAAATTGAAAAAAGGAATTCATTGGTAAAAACATATTTCTGCTATGAAAGTCCAACAGAACAAGATATAGCCGAAAAGACCTTCAGCAAAGAAGGCTATATTACTTCAGACTGGTTAAACACCATAGTGCCAAATAAAGATAGTATGGTTTATATGTGCGGGCCAGTACCATTTATGCAGGCTATGTACGAGGCATTGCTTGAAGCAGGCTTTCAGAAGGAAAATATCCGATATGAATTCTTTGGACCTTCTATGCAGCTAAAGGAAACTCAGATGGTTTAAATATAATTTTTGCATGGCTCATAGAGCCATGCTTATCTGTGTAAAAAACCTTCAATAACAATTCTAAAAAACCCCTGGAATCAAATTGATTACAGGGGTTTTTTCAATCAAATTTTATCTTCTGCGGTTACGGTTGCGTAAGAACGTCGGGATATCCAAAGTTTCTTCCGGCTGTTGAGATTGGCTGCTTCTTACAGGTTCTTGCGGAGCTTCCTCTCTCTTTGGTTCACGCTTCATAGACGTTCCCATGCCTGGGGAAGATTTAGGCTGTCCGAATGTTGGCCTCATAGGCTTAGGCTGGATCACCTCTTCATTAAATCCAGTTGCAATAACCGTTACAACAATTTCATCTTTAAGGTTTTCATTAATTACGGAACCGAAGATCATATTCACGTCCTGATCTGAAGCTGAAGCAACAATGTCAGCTGCTTCCTGTACTTCATATAGGCTTAGATTTGATCCGCCAGTAATATTCATTAAGACGCCTTGTGCACCATCAATTGATGTTTCAAGCAAAGGTGATGAAATCGCCTTTTTCGCCGCTTCTGCTGCACGGTTCTCTCCTGCAGCGACACCAATACCCATTAGTGCAGAACCTTTATTGGACATGATTGTCTTCACATCTGCAAAGTCGAGGTTAATTAATCCTGGAACAGCAATCAAGTCGGAAATACCTTGAACACCCTGGCGCAGAACATTATCCGCTTCGCGGAATGCTTCAAGCATCGGAGTGCTTTTATCAACAATTTCCAACAGTCTGTCATTAGGAATGACGATCAGCGTATCAACCGCTTCCTTCATAGCAGCAATACCGCCGGCTGCTTGAGTGGAACGCTTGCGGCCTTCAAAAGTAAATGGGCGGGTTACAACACCAACAGTCAGCGCTCCTAAATCACGTGCAATCTGGGCGATAACTGGAGCCGCTCCTGTTCCTGTACCACCACCCATACCAGCAGTGACGAATACCATATCAGCACCTTTCAGTGCTTCTTCTACCTGCTCTTTACTTTCTTCTGCTGCTTTTTTACCTACCTCAGGGTTGGCACCTGCTCCAAGTCCCCTTGTAAGTTTGCCTCCGATTTGCATTTTCACTTCTGCTTTTGATAAGTTCAGCGCCTGAGCATCCGTGTTAACAGCAATAAACTCGACACCTTGAACACCATGCTCAATCATTCTGTTTACTGCATTGTTACCGCCGCCTCCAACGCCGATGACTTTTATAGTTGCTAATGAATCCAAATTTGTATCAAATTCCAACATGACTAATCCTCCTAATTCGTCGATATTCCTAAGAACACCTTTTTTGATTCGCTTTTTTATACGCACTCCCAAAATGGCTTTTCAGTGCATTTTTCTATCCGCCGTATGGCTTTTGATTTCCGTTTCCCTAACCCTTGCGAATCAAATCAAGTTATTCGAAAAAGTATCCGAGGAACTTTTTAACTCTTGATGTGATTTTTTCTTCCGGCTGTTTTTCCGGCTTTGTTTTCGGTTGCGGTTGCGGTTTTTGCACTCGTTTTTCTTTAGCTTCAGGGACAGTCACTGGCTGCTCCATTTTTCTGCCCTGTATTTTAGCATTCTTATATGCGAACTTAATCAATCCAACAGCAGTCGTATACTGCGGTTCCCTCACGCCAATATAATCAGGGATTGCGATACGCACTCTATTTTGGAATATATCCTGTGCCAGTTCAAGAATTCCCTGGGTATTAGCTACGCCTCCAGATAGTACATAGCCCCCTGGAAGATCTTTTGCTCCAAGACGTTTCACTTCGTGCTGGATAAGATCAAAAATCTCTTCCATCCGGGCTTCAATAATATCTGAAATTTCCAATTGATTAAATTGCTGATGCTGATCGCTTCCGATGATGGGAACACTGAATACCTCATCTTCAGATGCATGGTCATAGAACGCGTAGCCATATTTTGTTTTGATTTTTTCTGCATCTTCTGTAGATGTGCGGAGTCCGATAGATAAGTCTTTTGTGATATGGTCTCCCCCTACAGGAAGCACACTGGTTGCCTTTAATGATCCATTTTCAAATATGGCAATAGTTGTGGAGCCGCCGCCAATATCAACAAGTGCAACTCCCAGATTTTTCTCATCTTTTGAAAGAGCGAATGCACCTGCTGCCAGAGGCTGAAGCGAAATATCCATGATTTCAAGGCCAGCGCGTTCAACACAGCGCAGGGTGTTATGTAAAATCGTTTTCGATCCTGTAATAATGGTGCCTTCCATTTCCAGCCGCACACCAATCATTCCGCGGGGATCACTGATCTCGTCCAATCCGTCAACGATAAACTGTTTTGGAATGACATCAATAATATCTCTTTCCGGCGGGATCGATACAACTTGTGCCGCGTCTATGACTCTAGCAACATCTTCGTCTGTAATTTCCCTATTTTCACTCGAGACTGCAACAACACCATGGGATGGCTGAAGCATAACATGATTGCCGGTAATTCCTACAATCACATTCTTTATCTCCATTCCTATCATTCTCTCAGCCTGTTCGATTGCCTTTTTAATAGAATGAACGGTTTCGTCTATGTCAACAATGGAACCCTTGCGTAACCCTTCTGACTGTACATTGCCAACACCAATAATATTTAAAGAGTCATTGACCATTTCCCCAATGATTACTTTTACACTGGATGTACCGATGTCAAGACTAACATATATTTCATTGCTGTTCATTCTCTGGCACCTCCTTTTTTTTGCAATTCCGATTATTGAACAACAATCTTTTCTTGCTGTTGTTTGTTTTAATAAGTTAGTTTATCTATAAAATTATTCGTCAAAACTAATACTTTCCCTTTTTTAAATATCATTTTTTTCTGTTTTTTCTCTGTTTTGGGACCATTTTGCGATTAAAATTCTTCTGATGACCGCAATATTTTGGAAAAGCCTGACCCCAAAAGCAAATACTGCTGCTAAGTACAAGTCTACACCAAGATGGACACCCAGAAAAGCTAAACTTGCTGCCAGCAGGATGTTAAAAAAGAAACCGGAAACGAAAACTTTTTCATCATAAATATTTTGAAGCTGCGCCCTGATCCCTCCGAATAGAGTATCCAATGCAGCAAGAACAGCAATGGAAAGATAATTCGAGTATTCATCCGGCACTTTTATATCTGTCATAAGTCCAAGTATCACACCAATGATCAATCCTAAAACAGGAAGCCACATTATGATTTGCCTCCTTCGTCAGGTTTCACAGGCTCCATATGTCTGATTCTCAATGCCTCATCATATGCAGGAATCGTGACAGGCTCTGCAGACTTTTCCACCTTAACCCTCAGATTGTCAATGAAAAATTCTTCGGCAGTATTTGATACTTGCATGCGATTAAAAAGCTTCTCGGCAGATTGGGTATTCTCAGTTATTACTTTCACTTCTATAGGCAGGCGATTTAAGGCAAATCCATCTATCATGGTCTCACTGTTGATATCCCTTATGACTGTCGTGTTGATGATCCTTCTGCCTCCAATGGAAATGTGCTTGGCATCATACATATTTAACTCATTGACAAGCCTCTTGAGCAAATCCGGGGAAACAGAATCAGCCTGTTTGCCCAGAAGAAGCTCCTCATGCACCGGTTCAATGCTTATGATTATGCCTGGTCCCGTCACTTCACTTAGTCCGGCTTCCATTTTTAATTCTTCCAGCGTATCACGAAGCACTTGCTCTTTGCTTTGTTTGCGCTTTGTTTCATATTGGGCAATTTTTTCTTCATTTGAACTAATTTCCCGCAAAAGTTTTAATTGCAGTTCTTTTTCTTTAAGGATGTCACCTCTAAGCTGCCAGGTATCCCTTGTATCCCGGACAGCCGGTTCCTTAACTGTTTGAAACTGTATGGCAATCATAAAGCCAATTATTACGGTTATAAAGGTAAAGCTGAATTTCTTCTTGCTGTCCACTTTAATTCCACCTTGCTTTCCCGAATAAATTATTCTGTGGACAAATTAATACTGCTTACAATGCTGGATTGGCTTTACGAACCCAGTAATGGTTCCATGATGATTTCGCCCTTTTTTTCTAATGTGAAATGGATGTTTTCATCCACCAATGTGTCTTTTACTCCGCCTGTCAGATTCAGAGCAGAGGAAAGCACCTCGGCATCACCAATGGCAGTGATGACAAAAGGGGCGGGATGCTGGTAGCCGTCAACTTCTATAACAGGCCCATTGCAAACAATATAGGAACTGTGTGATAATCTTTGGCCATTTATAGCTACTGCGGAAGCTCCGGAAATATAGAGTTCATTAATAACCTTAAAAACATGGTGTTCATGGACGATATAATTGTTAATATTATCTTCATCCGGATCGTAGTCACCGTCTGCCAGAGTTACTTCCACTCCTGTACCTTTTACTTTTACTTTACCAAGATGCATCCTGTACTTCTCAGCATCCTCGGCAAGATTAAAATAAACCTGGGCTTCCTGTGAAAGCTCTTTTTCAATGTCAAGAACGTTTTCCTGTTTTGTATTTAATTCTTTTTGAAGAGCTCTGTTTTTTTCCTCCAATTCGACAAGCTGATTACGAAGTTCCAAATCTCTTTCCCACTGTTTTCCGCTTAATGCCGGCTTTTCATCTTCTCCCTGTGTAAGGTGATAGGAAAAAGCCATCATGTAACCCAGTACGAGAAACACCAGGGAGAATATTACATGATTACCCTTCACCTTCATTTTCTTTTTCAACTTCTTCAGCTCCCTCTGTTTCATAAGCTTTAAAATAAGAGCCTACTTCCAAGTCGATGATTCCTTTTTTCTCAGGATCCAGCTGGCTTATGATAGAAGGGTAGTGTGCCATTTTTTCTGAAAAGCTTCTTAAAGTAGCACTTACTTCAAAACCATCATTCATATACAAAGTAATATGGTTGGAATCTGTCTTTTTGGGAGAATGATGGATTTCGGAAATCGAATTTAACACCTCTTCAGGCAGTGATTCAAGCTCCCCAATCATCATGTTAAGGATGTCGCCCTCAGAAAAGTCATTAAGGATGGGAGCGTTGACAGGGATTTCCGCAACCTTTTCATCCTTTAATATGCTCCCATTCTCCATAACAGGAAGGTAATGCTTCTCTTTCGCTATGTAGGCAATGCGCTTCAGTTCATCTACCTGTATATTAATTGTGCTTGGCAGCTGAATTTTAACAGTTGAAGATTTTATTTCAGGCAGTTCTTTAAGCTTACCCTCAATAGCCTCTTCGTCAACCTTCCAAATATTTGTTTTTTCAGTAACACCGCTAATTTGAATAATTTCTTCTTTATCGTAAATTGAATTGCCGGATACCTTAATTTGTTTAATATGGCTTAAGGGCGATTGAAAGTAAATAACTAAAACAATCAGCGAGAAAAAAAGCAGCAGCAAAAAGATCAGTCTTCTGTTCGCTTTCTTCTTTCTTTGCTGTTTAAGCTTCGGTATTCGATCCTCAAGCGAGACAACCTTACTTTTCTCCACTTTTATCACCCCATTAAGAAAAGCACAAGCGCCTTGCCCACCCCCGACAACTCGAGGGGATAGGCGCTGGAGCTAGACAGTTATAGAAGTTTAGAGTATACCTTCATATTTTTTCAGAATAGCGCAAGGACAATAAATTAAAACAAAGCAGCTTGTCCAGCAAAATTTATGCAATACTGAATTAGGGAAGAGAACGGCATGTAAACCATGCCGTTTTTACTACATTTACTGTTATCTAATAAATTATTATATCACAATAAATGGTATACGTAAGGTATTATTCCCCGTTACTTTCGACCGATTATTTCCACTTCTGTCTCCATCTTTACTCCATACAAATCAAAGATTGTATCCTTAATATGCTGAATTAATGCAAGTACATCTTCCGCTTTGGCATCTCCCGCATTTACGATGAAATTCCCATGCATATTGGAAATTTGCGCACCGCCGATGCTATGGCCCTTCATTCCGGCTTTTTCTATCAGCTGGCCAGCATATTCCGGAAGCGGGTTACGGAAAATACTGCCTGCACATGGGTAGTTCCAAGGCTGGGTTTCCTTTCTGTAATCCTTATTTTTTTGCATTGCAGAGGAAATTTTTTCCCTGTCTCCCTCTGTAAGCCGGAAAACGGCCTCCAGAACAATACCCGGACGTTTCTTTTGAAGGACGGATGTTCTATAAGAGAATTCCATTTCTTCGTTCGTGAGCCATTCCATCTTCCCATCTTCGAAAAGAACATGTGCTCTGGTCAGGATCTGCGAAATATCAGAACCGTGAGCACCAGCGTTCATATAAACTGCTCCGCCTACAGACCCCGGAATTCCGCTGGCAAATTCAAGACCTGACAAGCCTTTTTTGCTGATAATTGTGGAGAGGGCAACCAATGAATAACCCCCGCCTGCTCTTAATTCCGCACCATTAAGATCCAGTTGATCCATGCCGCGGCCCAACTTAATGACCACTCCTTCTATGCCTCCATCAGATACGAGCAAATTAGATCCTCTTCCAATTGCTCTCCATTTCATTTCATAGCTCTGGATCAGTTCCATCGCTTTTGCCAGGTTTTCTATGGAAGAAGGCTCAATAAACAAATCGGCGGGTCCGCCAATTTTCATTGTTGTATGATTAGCCATCGGCTCATTTTCTTTAACTGTTCCGATGTTTAATTCTCTAAGCTTGCTGATAAATTCGTCCATATTTACCTCCCTTTCTATTGATCTGTGCCTAAATTTATTTATTCTATGCAAATTTACTATTTGGGGCTACTTCACCTTATTGGAAACCAATTCGGCCATTAATGTGTATAGCCTATTTGAAGCATCACGGATTCCAAGTTTTTTTGAAGCTTCCTTCATGTTACTCATCTTATCTTTATCGAGAATGATTCGGTCGATGCTGTCAATAAGCTTTTTCCCTGTTAACTCTTTTTCAAGCAATAGTTCTGCAGCACCATGGTCGCTTAGCGCCCTTGCATTTTTCTCCTGGTGGTTATTTGTTACATATGGGCTTGGGATTAAAATGCTCGGAATTCCTAAAGAGGTAATCTCTGCCAAAGTTGTGGCTCCAGCACGTGACACGACCAGGTCTGCTCCGGCCAGCACTTCTGGCATATTGTGAATAAATGGTTTAATCATTACATTTTCAGGGCTTCCGACCAGTTCTATTTCTTTTTGTACATCCTCATAATGGACGTCCCCTGTGATATATAAAACCTGATATGGCTTTTCACCCAGCTCAGCCAGAGTTTTTAGAACTGCATCATTAATTGGCCTTGCCCCTCTGCTGCCTCCAAAGATTAACACAGCAGGGACACCCGTTTTTAATCCTGCTGATAGTCTCCCCCTGATCCCATCCTGTCCCAGCACCTCTGAAGCACGAGGATTTCCTGTCATGACTGTTTTAGTATCCGGAAAAAAAGCCTTTGCTTCTTCAAAGCAGACTGCGATTTTATCAACATATCTGCTTAAAAACTTATTGGTTAATCCCGGGACGCTGTTTTGCTCATGGATTATGGTTGGGATGCCAAGCTTTGATGCAGCATATACAACAGGACCACAAACATAACCGCCGGTGCCGATCACGACATCCGCATTAAATTCCTTAAGCATCTTTTTACTTTCACGAACGCCTTTCAGGAACCTTAAAACAGTTTTAACATTTTCCAAAGAAAGTTTTCTTTTAAAACCCGTTATATGTATTGATTTAAAAGGGATATTTTCACGATTGACAATCGTATTTTCAAGCCCTTTTTCAGTTCCAATATATAAAAATTCGGCATCTTTATGTTCTTTCTTTATTTGTCTTATAAGCGCAAGTGCCGGATATATATGTCCGCCAGTTCCTCCGCCGCTAACAGCAATTTTCATTCTTTCACCTCAAAAAAGAGTCTAATTATCAAAGAAATCAAAGCTTTATTTTATGAACAAATATAAAGCTTACAGATTTAGTGAAGGTCATCCAGCGTTCGAGCGGAAAACACTCCCCCTCTTTTCCCTATTCTACTATATTCAAAACAAATAGATAGGAACGTACATCATAATGTTAAAGAAATGTAATAATGTGCAAAATTGCAAAGAAGTTTGATAATTCTTCTATGCTGGATAAATTATTTCTTCCAAAAAAGAAACCCTGCTTCACAGGGTTTCCGAAATGCATGTTATAAAATGCGCTAGTACCTTGCATATCTGCTTATATTAAGCAGAACCCCTATAGCCATGAGCATCAGTGTCAAAGACGATCCCCCGTAGCTCAGAAACGGAAGTGTGATGCCAGTAACAGGCATCAGTCCTGTTACTACACCAATATTTATCATTACCTGAATAGCGACCATTGCTATGATCCCAACAGCCAAGAAACTCCCATATAAATCAGGGGCGCCCAGTGCTATGCGGATGCCGCGCCATAAAAGAAGTGCAAATAATAAAATGACAAAGGATCCGCCTATAAATCCCAGTTCCTCAGCTAAAATAGCAAAGATAAAATCTGTCTGCGGCTCAGGAAGATAAAAAAACTTCTGTCTGCTCTGTCCAAGGCCAAGGCCAAACAATCCTCCAGGCCCTATTGCATATAAGGATTGGATAATCTGAAATCCGCTGCCCAGAGGATCTTCCCATGGGTCTAAAAATGAAGTAATCCGCTTTATCCTGTATGGGGCTGACAGAACAAGTGCGACAAATCCGGCTAAACCTGCAACGCCAAACCAGACAAAGTGGCTGATCCTCGCTCCCGCGATAAAAATCATGACGACGCAAGTACCCACCATTACAGTTCCAGTGCCTAAATCAGGCTGCAGCATTATTAATCCAAATGCTAAAAATACAAGCCCTAAAGATGGAACAAGACCTTTTCTGAAAGAGGTGATCAGCTTTTGTTTTTCGGAGAGGAATTTTGCCATAAACACAATCATGGCAAGCTTCATAAACTCGGAAGGCTGAACAGAAAATGCTCCTACACCAATCCAGCTCCGCGAGCCATTTCGCACATTGCCGATTCCCGGAATGAGCACCAGGAGCAAAAGTACAAAACAGACAATGATTAAAACCTTTGCCCATGTTCTCCAGGTCCAATAATCCACATTCATGATAAAAAACATCGCAATAATTCCAACTCCGGCAAAAAGCATTTGCCTTTTCGCAAAAAAGAAAGAATCATCAAATTTATAATCTGCCCAAATTGCACTTGCACTATATACCATAGTCAATCCTACAGCAAGCAGCATAAAAGTGACGATCATTAATATAACATCGGGAGTGGTTTTTTTGGTCGGCAACGAAAACACCTCGAATGCAAGTTTTAGGGCTATCAAGGAACTTTTTTCCTGCCGCAAATAAACTTACCTGTTTTCCGGAAGTCTTATTGCGTTCCTTATTAAAGCTCTAAATGTCACGCGAAGCAGATGTATGCCTTTGCTGAAGTTCCCATAGTCCCGCAGACAAGCCCTTAATTAAGCTTATGCACCGCATCTATAAACATGTCTCCCCGAACCTCAAAAGTTTTATATTGGTCCCAGCTTGCACAAGCAGGAGAAAGCAGAATCACATCTCCTGGCTCTGAAAGCTTAAAGGCGGCAGGTACGGCTTTTTCAACATTATCGACACGCTCAATTGTTTTTATTCCCGCTTCCATCGCTGCATTTTCAATCTTTTCAGCTGTTTGTCCAAAGGTTACAAGAGCTTTTACCTTTTTGAGAGATGGGATGAGTTCATCAAAGCCATTTCCGCGGTCAAGACCGCCTGCAAGAAGAATGACAGGCTGATCAAATGCTGACACTGCATTCTTCGTTGCTAAAATGTTCGTTGCTTTAGAATCATTATAAAATTTCCTGCTCTGGTATTCGCCTACATACTGCAGGCGGTGTTTGACTCCGGTAAACGAACTTAGAACTTGGCTAATGGCTTCATTCCCGACACCGGTCAGCTTGGCAGCAGCCACTGAGGACAGGATATTCTCAAGATTGTGCTCTCCCGGCAATGAAACATCTTTTCTTTTCATCACTTGTTCATCATTAAAATAAATCCAGCCATCTTTGACATATGCCCCTTCAGACAGGACTCTGGAAGTTGAAAAAGGTATTATTTTCGCCTCTGACCGTGCAGCGGCTTCCATTACTTTATCTTGATCGGCATTGACTATGAAATAATCCTTTTCAGTCTGATTCATCGTAATATTGGCTTTGGCTGCATGATACTCTTCTCTAGTACCATGATAATCCAAATGGGCATCATATAAATTTGTTAAAATGGCGATTCTCGGCCTGAAATCCTGAATACCCATCAGCTGAAACGATGAAAGCTCAATCACGATATTATTTTCTTCTGCAGCATTCTGGGCAACCTCGGAAGCTACTGTTCCAATATTTCCTGCTATCAGCGGCATTTTGCTTCCTGCCTGAAGCATTTCAAACACAAGAGTAGTTGTGGTGGTTTTTCCATTGGTACCTGTAATCGCAATAAAAGGAGCTTCAGAGACCTGAAAGGCAAGCTCCACCTCTGTAATGACCGGTATGCCCTTTTCAAGAGCTCCTTTTATCATTGGATTATGGTAAGGAATACCCGGATTTTTTACAATCAGCTCGAACCCCTCTTCCAGAAGTTCAATTGGATGGCCCCCGCATATAACCGTAATCCCTTGTTCAAGCAGTCCTTGAGCTTCAGGATTTTCCGCAAGAGGCTTAAAATCGTTAACAGTTACAAATGCTCCAAGCTTATGTAAAAGGGAAGCTGCACTCACTCCGCTTTTGGCCAGACCCAGTACTAATATTTTTTTATGTCGATAGCGATTGACTTCTTTCACTTACACCCACACCTCAATATAGATTCCTAAGATTGCAAATAATAGGCCTACGGTCCAGAATGTAACGACAACACGCCATTCTGACCAGCCCACCAATTCATAATGATGATGGAGCGGGCTCATACGGAAGATCCGCTTCCCGGTGGTCTTAAAAGATGCCACCTGTAAAATAACAGATAATGTTTCAATAACAAAAACACCGCCGATAATAATCAGGATGATTTCAAGTTTTGTCAAGATGGCTATGGTCGCAATAGCCCCTCCCAAAGCCAGTGATCCTGTATCTCCCATAAACACCTTTGCAGGGTGGGCATTAAAGACAAGGAAACCCAATACCGCTCCCACTACAGCTACAGAAAAAATGGAAACTTCAAATTGGGATTGATTCCATGCCAGTACTGCAAATGCTCCAAAAGCGATTGCAGCAGTTCCTGAAACAAGACCATCAAGTCCATCTGTCAGATTGACAGCATTCGAGAATCCGACCAGCCAGAAAATAATAAATAAAACATACCACCAGCCCAAATCAATCGAAATGTCTGTCAGCGGAATATGCACTTCTGTTGAAAAATCATTTTGCTTGAAAACAAAATAAAAAATAACAGAAATAATGATTTGGCCCAGCAGCTTTTGCTTTGAAGTCAGACCTAAGTTGCGCTTTAATACTACTTTAATAAAGTCATCAAGAAAACCGAGGAGTCCAAAGCCCAGGGTAACCAGCAGCAGCAAATAAGTTTCTACAGTAGGCCCTGAAAATTTCCCGGTCATAAGCAAAGTGGTCACCGTAACAGAAAGAAGAATCATGATTCCGCCCATTGTCGGGGTACCTGTCTTTTTCTGATGGGATTTAGGGCCTTCTTCACGGATGCTCTGCCCGAATTTCAGTCTTCTCAGGAAGGGAATAAAAATGGGAGACAGCAAAACAGTTATTAAAAAGCCTGCCAATATTGTGAAAAAAATAACTTGCTCCATCATACTTATCCCCTCCTTTCCCGCTTGGCATTTCCTGCAGCTTCCGCTAATCTTTCAGCCATCACAGCAATATCATATGTTGCTTCGTTTTCTTTAAGACTTTTTTCACCTGAAATAAGGAAATTAGTTGTGTTCATCTTTTCTTCTGATTTGTTTAATTTTTCTATATATAATTTCATGATGTCCTTTAAGCCTTTCGTTAAGTCGTTAGTATAAAAAATAGGGAAATGATTAGGGGTATATGCCGGCGTCTCTGCATTCTCATGCCAGAGAGCAGCAACAGCCCCATTTTCTATAGCTTCTTTCAGATTTCCGGCCTCTCCAAAAGGAATATAAATTCCTTTTGGCTGCAGAGCGGAAGAGGAGGAAGCGACCGTATGAAATTCAAGCTCATTATCCTTTATCCCTTTTACGGACGGAAACAATACCGCTAAATCCCGATACATCAAATACATTTTATCGCTCCTCTATAGCCTCTTTTGCGACAAGACGGTCATCAAAGTCGAAAACCTGGTTCCCTACCTGCTGATATGTCTCATGGCCCTTGCCAGCTATTAAAATAACGTCTCCTTTACTGGCATTTTTCACGGCATAGTGAATGGCCTCTTTTCGATCGGCGATTGTTTTATAACTTTCACCTTTTACTCCCTCTTCCATATCCCTAAGGATTTGGATTGGGTCTTCACTTCGGGGATTATCAGAAGTAAAGATTGGGTCTGTACTGTACTGGCATGCAATTTCAGCCATTAGCGGCCGCTTGGATCTGTCCCTGTCTCCTCCGCATCCCACGATGGTAAAAATGCGTTTCAGGGCAAATTGCTTTACCGTTTCCAAAGCATTTTTCAGGCTGTCAGGAGTATGTGAATAATCAACAATCACAGAAAAATCCTGACCTGCATCTACGGTTTCAAATCTGCCTGCTACGCCTTTAACTTCTTCAGCAGATTTGATGATTTGCGAGATTGATATCCCTGAAGCGATCCCTGCACCTATGCTGGCAAGGACATTATAGATGCTGAATTTGCCTATCATTTTCAGAGAAACTTTATGCTTTCCAAATGGAGAGATTAAGTCAAATTCTGTCCCGCCAGAAGTCATCTGAATATTAATTGCCCGAAGGTCAGCTTCCTGATCAATTCCATAGGAAATGACATGAGCTGCCGTCGATTTTTCATATTCTGCAGAAGCAGGGTCATCTGAGTTTAAAATGGCATATTTCGGCTCTTCATGATTATAGGAGCTTCCGAGCTGGGCAAAAAGCAGCCCTTTTGCTCTCCTGTATTCATCCATTGTTTTGTGATAATCCAGATGATCCTGAGTCAGGTTTGTAAATACGGCTATATTAAAATCACACCCATGAATGCGTCCTTCATCAAGTGCATGTGAAGACACTTCCATTACGGCTGAATCTACACCTGCATCTGCCATTTTTCTAAATGTGCTTTGCAGAGTCAAACTTTCAGGAGTGGTATTTTTCACTTCAAAGGTTTCATCGGCAATCTTCGTATACATCGTGCCAATTAAGCCGGTTTTTCTTCCTGCATCAGCAAGGATCTTCTCTATTAAATGGCTTGTTGTTGTTTTGCCATTGGTTCCTGTTATGCCAATTAAATGAAGCTGCTTGCTCGGCTGTCCATAAAAAGCATCAGCCAGCACAGCCATGGCCCGTTTTGTATTCTTTACCACTATAACCGGGATATCCAAATCCAATTCTCTTTGGGCAATGACTGCTGCTGCACCTTTTTTGGCAGCAGAAGCCGCAAAATCGTGGCCATCCACCGTATAGCCCTCAATACAAACAAACAGACTTCCAGGTGTAACTTTCCGGTTATCGTTAACAATCGCTGTAATTTCCGGGTTTTCCCCTTTAAAAGTCATATATGGCTGCAAAAATCGCAGCAATTTATGTAATTCCATGTCTACCAATCCTCTCGTGTTAAACAGAACAATCTAATCCTTTTTTACTGCCTCTTGTCATATTCATTTCTAAGTTCTCAAACTAACATTCTATATGATGGCGATATATATTGTACATGATAATTGCTTTTTTAGCTATTTAATATATAGAACCCAAACCCTGAAAGTATGTTGCAGTTTCCTTACAAACAAAAAAATTCAGGCGGCGCAGGATAATGCCGCCCTCAGTCCTATTCTTATTTGTCGTCAAAATACAGCCGGATCGTTGAACCTTCCTTTAACTTGATGCCAGGCTGAGGCGTTTGCTTGACCACTGTATTTCCTGTGCCGCTCGCATCAATTTTCAGGTTAAGGTAGAGCTCACCCAGATCCTTCTTTGTCAGGCCGACCATATCAGGAACTTCAATCATTGGTGAATCCATCCATGTCAGTTCTTTTTCAATTTGATTTTTCCGCGGCTTTACACCCATCGCCCGCAAGCTGTCCCCCATGATTTCTCCGACAATTGGAGCAGCAACTACCCCGCCAAATTGAATAGTTCCTTTTGGATTATCCACAGCCACATAAACAACAAGCTGCGGATCATCTGCAGGTGCGAATCCTATAAATGATACAATATGGTTATTTTCCAGGTAACGGCCGTTTTGCGCTTTTTGTGCAGTTCCAGTTTTACCGCCTACACGGTACCCGTCTACAAAGGCCTTTTTCCCCGACCCTTTTGCCACAACTGATTCAAGCGCTTTTCGGATTTCATCTGATGTTTCCTTTGATATTACTTTTCTCTTTGCATCAGGTGATTTTTTCATTAATATTTCCCCGGTAGCCGGATTAATAAGCTCTTTGGCTATATAAGGGGTATATAATGTTCCCCCATTAACGGCAGCCGAAATGGCTGCTACCTGCTGAATCGGAGTCACAGAAACTCCCTGTCCAAAAGCAGTAGTTGCCTGCTCAACTGGGCCAACCCGGTCGAGATTAAATAGAATCCCTTTCCCTTCGCCCTGCAGGTCGATACCGGTCTTTTCTCCGAATCCAAAGTCGCGGATGTATTTAAACAGTTTATCTTTGCCTAATCGCTCACCGAGCTCTACAAAACCAGGGTTACAGGAATTCTGAACTACTTCCAAATAAGTCTGGCTGCCATGGCCGCCCTTTTTCCAGCATCTTAGTCTTGCACCGCCAACTTCAACAGATCCCGGATCATGAAAATGATCCTTTTCCAAGTCTACCTTGCCCTCTTCTAACGCAGCTGCCAGAGTGATGATTTTGAATGTAGAACCAGGCTCGTATGTACTCCAGATTGGCAGGTTGCGGTTGTAAATTTCCGGGGGTACATTCCTAAAATTCGCAGGGTCAAAATCAGGCCTGCTGGCCATGGCAAGAACTTCCCCGTTATTTGGATTCATGGCAATTGCTATTATTCCATCAGGGTTGTATTCAGCCTGAGCAATATCAAGCTCCCTTTCTACGATTGTCTGAATCTTGGAATCGATAGTGAGCTTTAAATCCATACCATCAACCGGCGGCTTGTAGTCATCCGCCATATCGTTCATCCGTTCTCCCTTTGCATTCGCATAAAACTTAACAGATCCTTTTTTTCCTTTTAGTTCTTCATCATAATATAATTCCAGCCCCATAAGACCCTGATTATCAATTCCCGAAAACCCCAAAACATGTGAGAGATAATTCCCGAAAGGGTAATGGCGTTTTGAATCTTCACCAATGTATATGCCTTCAATTTCCAGTGCACGGATTTCTTTCGCTTTTTCATGGGAAATTTTTCGGCCTTCAGGGATTTTCACACTTGATTCTCTTTTGGTGATCAGCTGGTAAGCTTTTTCTTTTGACATATTCAGCACCGCAGCCAATTTCTCTGCAGCATCAGCAGGATCTTTTATTTGCCTGGGTACAACATAGACAGTTGGAGCACTGACATTCGTAGCCAGTGGAATACCGTTGCGGTCGACGATTTCTCCTCTTTCCGGTTCGAAAGGGATGTCTCTGCTCCATAGTTCCTTTGCACCATCTGTAAGCAAATTCCCCAGAAAGAATTGAACATATCCAAGACGCAAATCAATAATAAAAAAAACGAGAATACCAACAAACAACGCTACAGTCAGCCGTTTTCGAACGGTTACATTTGAAACACGCATGTACGGACGAACCTCCTTAGATTATGGCTCGTTCCAATATATGCTTGTACATAAATGAATAGAACGCACTGCCGCTCATCCGGCAGTACGTTCTAATTTAATCCAGCACTGCTTCCTCTTCTTCCCGCTGCTCTTCTGATTGTGCATTTTCCTCATTATATTTCTCTGCAGGCGGCTCAAGTTCGACGATTAAATAGTCACCTTCCCTGAGTGCAGAACCAGCCTTCAGATTTTGCTTCACCACATATCCGCTTCCTACAGTATTCAGCTTTAAGTCAGCAAGCTTTGCCACCTTCATAACGTCCCTCAGCGACCATCCATTCATATCGGGCACTGTTAAATCGCCTTCAGTCTTTAAGATTACTCGTTCTCCTTCCAGCAAATTGTACATATTTCCAGGGACCTGTCTTTCAACCTTGCTTCCCTTTCCCAGTACAATAGCTTCAAAACCGGACTTTTTCAATTCTGCTTTTGCTTCCTCAACTGTTTTCCCTTCCACTTCAGGTGCCTGTTCAGAGTTCGCCTTCAGTTCCTTTGCCGGCTCGATATTTAAATATTGAAGACTGCTTTTCATAACCGGTGTAAAAATCTTGGAAACCGGCTCTGCACCGTTTGTACTCATGTCAATATCCGGCTGCTGGACAGCTACATAGATGATCAGTTCAGGATCATCTTTTGGCGCCATGCCTAAAAAGGAGAAGATAAAATTTTCATGCCCAGTTAAATATCCTCCGCCATTTGGGTCAGGGATTTGGGCAGTCCCCGTTTTTCCGGCAACCTTGTAGCCCTCAATATTATACCTTTTGTAACCCGTTCCGTTTTCAGAAGACACAACCGTTTCCAGGATATCCCTTGTTTTCTTGGCCGTTTCTGCTGAAACTGGATTCCCCTTCACTTCCGGCTTTGTTTTTTTTAATACTTCATTTTTATCACCATCAACAATACTGCTGATCACATGAGGCTTCATCATTTTGCCGTCATTTGCAATGGCAGTAGCTGCCTGTACCTGCTGAATCGGCGTAATGGCAGAACCTTGCCCGAATCCGGTAGTTACCTTATCAAGCGGCCACTCGTAAGCTATTTTTCCGCCTGTTTCATTCGGCAGGTCAATTCCAGTTGGATTTTCAAATCCAAACTTTGTTATATATTCCCTGTATTTTTCATAACCAAGCTTCTCTTTAACTATTTTCGCGAAAGCCACGTTCGACGAACGCTGAACGCCTTCAAGGTAAGTAATGGACCCCCAGCCCCGTCCCTGGTTATGGTCGCGTATAGCCGGTGAATTTTCTGTTACTTTATAACTTCCTGATTTATACCATTCATTCGGATCAAATTCTCCCTCCTCAATGGCTGCAGCCAAAGTAAAGATCTTCATAGTTGAGCCGGGCTCAAATGAGTTTTCGATCACTTCATTATGCCACGTCTCTTCAATGCCTTCCTTTGTTTTCGGGTGGAAGGATGGCCTCTGTCCCATTGCCAAAATCTCACCCGTTTTGGCATCCGCGACAACAGCAACCATCTTTTTCGGCTTATACTCTTCGTCTACTTTATTCATGGAATCTTCGAGGAAAGTCTGGATTTTCTTATCGATTGTCAAATACACATCTTTGCCATTTTGAGCCGGCTGGATTTTTTGATCTCCATTTGGAAGGAGATAGCCCCATATATCGCTTTCATAGCTGAACTTTCCATCTTTTCCTGTAAGCACATCATTCAAACTCTGTTCAAGACCCAGCATCCCTACTGTATCGGTCTTATTCGTCTTCGATTTTTTCTTTTCAACATATCCGACTAAATGCGAGGCGAAGACGCCATTTGGGTAGAACCGTTTGGAATCAGTTATGAATGTAATTCCCGGTAAATTCATATCTTCAATTTCTCTTTTTGTCTTTAACGGAAGATCGCGCCCTTCTTTACCAAATTCAACCTGGAATGGCGGGTCCCCTTTTTCTGTTTTCTTCGTTAAGATTCTATATATCTCCGACTCTTCCAGATCGATTGCTTTCGAAAGCGCCGCTGCTGTTTTTTCAGGGTCTTTCACATAATCCGGCTTCATACTTTTGTCAAGGATTGCTACAAGCTTGTAGGAAATAGTATCCTCGGCAATGACTTCACCATTGCGGTCATAGATAGTACCCCTTTTGGCTTGAATTGTCTTTTCACGTTCATATTTTTGCTGAGCTTTTGCCGCAAGTGCATGTCCCGCTGCTTCCCCTGTAACCTGAATGGAAACAAAGCGGAAAATTAATACAAAAAAGAGCAGGCTGAATATTAAAAATAATATCGCTGCTCCAAAATTGATATTTGGCTGTTTCTTCATTAATCTTCCACTACCTTGACATTATTTCCGCTGAATTTAAGTCCCATTTCCTCAGCTTTTTCTTTAATGCGCTCGTATGTACTTAATTCGCCCACTTGCATTTTGAGATCTGTATTCACTTTATTCTGCGTTTGGATTGCTTCTTCTGTTTGCTGAATTTCTTTATTCACTTCGTATATGGCTGCCTGGTTTGAAACCATTTGTACAGCACCAAAACAAACAATGCCAGTGAAAGCAAGTCCCAGTATTTTTTCCCCGGGGGAAAGCCATGACTTTTTTGATAATTTCTTGGGAGCCTGGACGGGCTGGGTTTGGATATCAAATTGTTTTTCTTCTTGAATTTTTCGGGCTAAATTGCTCATAATTCCCCTCCTGTAAATTTTTTATTTATTCTCTACATGAGTATTCGTAATCCCTTAAAGCTTCTCTGCTATTCTCAGTTTAGCGGACCTTGCCCGATTATTGTGTTCCAGCTCTTCTTCTGAAGGCAGAATCGGCTTTCTGTTAATGAGCTTTAAGATTGGTTTATATTCATCTGGAATAATCGGGAGGCCGGGAGGAAGATTTGGTGTTTCACTGGCTTTTTTAAATGCCGCTTTACAAATCCGATCCTCCAGTGAATGAAACGTGATCACGCTGATTCTTCCATTGGGATTTAATATGTCAATAGCCTGGTGAAGAGAATCCTCAAATACACCAAGTTCATCATTAACAGCTATTCTAATGGCCTGAAATACACGCTTGGCGGGATGCCCGCCTTTTCGTCTGGCAGGAGCAGGTATTGCCTCTTTAATCAGCTCAACCAGCTGGCCTGTTGTTTCTATCGGGGAAACTTCCCTGGCCGCTTCAATCTTCCTCGCAATTTGCTTCGAGAATTTCTCTTCTCCGTATCTGAAGAAGATTTTCACAAGTTCACCATATTCCCATCTGTTTACTACGTCATAAGCGGAAATGTCAGCGCCTGTATCCATTCTCATATCAAGCGGGGCATCATTATGATAGCTGAAACCTCTTTCAGGTGTATCCAATTGAGGTGATGAAACGCCAAGGTCATATAAAACACCATCTACTTTTGACACACCCAGGTTTGCAAGCTCTTCCTGAAGATACTTGAAATTACTTTTGATGATCGTAATTCTGTCACCATATTCAGCCAGTTTTTCTTTTGCGTGAGCAATCGCTGTGTCATCCTGGTCAAATGCATACAGCTTTCCCTTTTCAGACAGCTGGGAAAGAATTAATTCGCTGTGGCCTGCACCGCCCAGCGTACAATCCACATACACTCCATCAGGATGGATATTTAAGCCTTCTACTGTTTCTTTTAATAGTACTGTTGTATGTTCAAACATTGTTGTATGAATCCACCTTTCCAATCCGAGAAGCACGAGATGCATTAATGGCACCTGGAGCTAAACAAATATCTTTGTATCATGGGAAATTATATTACTAAAACATTCCCATTATATATCAAACCCAATCATGTTTTCCGCAATATCAGCAAAAGATTCCTCTGATTCTGCAAAATAATCTTCCCAAAGATTTTTGCTCCATATCTCGATCCGATTGGAAACGCCCAGCACTACACATTCTTTTTCCAATTTTGCATATTGCAGAAGAGGGGAAGCAATATTTATTCTTCCTTGTTTATCAATTTCACATTCAGTGGCACCTGAAAAGAAAAAACGGGTAAATGCACGGGCATCTTTTTTGGTAAGCGGAAGGCCCTTTAATTTTTCTTCAAGCTGCCTCCACTCATCCATGGGGTAGCCAAACAAACATTGATCAAGTCCGCGTGTCAAAACAAATGTTTCACCCAAGTTATCACGAAATTTGGATGGCACGATGAGACGGCCTTTATTATCAACGTTGTGATGGAACTCACCCATGAACATACCCACTGCACCCACTTTCTAACTCAAATGTACCACAATCCCCCACTTTCCTCCACATGTTTTTAATTATTCTACCACTTCATATAAAATCCTGCTTCCCATAAGGTATTCCCCCATTTTCCGTTCGTCTTTTTATTACATTTTCTTTAAATTCTTTACTATGCTTTTCACAGATTTTCACGCTGGGGAATAGTCAGGATATAAAGGGATTTCATCTTTTTTCATCAAAAAAAAGACCTCATCCGTATGGAAAAGGTCCGAAGAATAATGGCGAATATTAAATTTTTATGACTTTGTGTGTCCCATCGAAATGAAAGGAGTACTCAATCAATTCTTCAAGGAAATTCATCCCATATTTATTAAGGTAATAGAGAACATTCCAAACTCTCTCCTGAGGAACTCCACCCGGCCTCAGTGAGTTTTCAGCTTTTTCATATTTCATAATGATTACTTCATGTTTTTGCTGGATGGACTTCTGGATTTTATTCTCCATGAAATCTATCTGCCTTATTAAAAGATCTTCATTTTTCTTTAACATAGGAAGAAGGGCGTGAACCTCTTTCATTGTAAGTTCTTCGATTAGCTCATAGTTTTGTTTTACTTGAGCTTTTGTTTTTTGGAATTGGGCTTCTATGCTTTCATTTTTAATACTCCTCAGATACTCATCTTTCTCTGCTTTCGTGCCTGATACAAGCACGCCCTGCAAATCAAGTCCTAATTCTCTCAAATCACTTTCCACAGAACGTTCTAAGATAGTGATATTTAAACGGGGCATAATCGGAGGCATTTTCATTCCAAACCATTCAAATGCCATTTTTAGTTCAGCCCAATAGGCAATTTCGCCAGGACCGGCTATAAAGGAAAGAACCGGAAACAGGCATTCCTGTGTGATAGGCCTTGTCACCACATTATTGCTTAGTCGTTCGGGATGATTTTCTGAAATCTCCAGGAGCTCATTCATTGAGAACTCGTGAGTTTGTTCCCTACCGGTAAATACCTTTTTTTCCTGATTGAACTCCAAAAGTATTCTTTCTTTATGCTTTTCATCATAATAAAATAGGTTTGCAGCATTTTCACTTAAGTCAATAGCATTTGGAAACCCGGCATTCTCCAAGTTTTGCTGCTGGCTTTTCACACGCTTTGTGATATCTTCAAAACCTTTGATCTGTTTGCCAAAAATGCTGCTTTCAAGTCTGCGAAGCTTTTGGTCACCTGAATCAACCAGAAGAAGCCCTGTTTCTTTAAATAAATGCATAATAATGCCGGCAAAGAACTCCACATAGGTTTGTGAATGCATAATAATTCCTTCTAAACTCAAAAGAAGGTCTTTTGTATGTTCCGTCTCTCCGAAAGTCTCAATGATGTCTTCCACCCATGCCCTGCATTTTTCACGGTTCAAAGGGATATTTGAAACCATCTTCTTCTCTAAAACTTTTTCAGGATAAGTCATTTTTTCCATTTTATTATTCTTCTCGATGAAAATATGATTTACTTCCTGATAGTCATGATCCTCCCCCGCAATCCAGAATACCGGAACAACAGGGATTCCCAGCTTACTTTCCTGCTGTTTTGCAAGATTTATGATTGAGATGATTTTATGTATAGTATATAGGGGTCCCGTCAAAATACCGGCCTGCTGCCCTCCGATAATCACTGCACTATTTTCTTGCTTCAGCTTATTTAGTGAGTCATGAACAGCCGGGGAAGCAGGGAATTGATCCATAAACTCTCCAATATATTCAGAAAGTTCATTTCTCATAAACGACCGGCCCTTCAGTTCAGCTAACCGTGCTTTATAATCAGAGTCGGAATTATAACGATAGTGAAAAAACTGCATAATTTCTTCTGTTTGTGCAATATAATCTGTTGCAAACCGGTTTGTTGCCGGCAATGAGAGATTAAGAATCTCCATTAATGAACTTCCTTTCTCATAGCTGATCAATTTTAATTTTCATCTTATGAGTATAGCATTGTCTTAAATGAAAAGAAAAAAACTTTGCTTACCTAAATGCTTTAATTCTAGAGGTAAAATAATTATATTCCGGACCTGCTTTACTTATGGAATGAAGACAACAGAAGTTACCCTTTGAACAAGCCCAATTAACATTAGAACTATATAAGCGGTGAAATAAAGTAAAAAATTGAATCTCCAGAACCCTTTGAATAAGGCACGCAGATTGATTTCCTGCTTAATTCTCCAATGCATGATAATAAAAGTGACCGCTGTAATCAGCAGTGATAGGACTATCATCCATAGATAGGATTTATCCCAGATTACGACAATTAAATAGTGAACCGCCAGAATAAAAAATAATGTGCTGACATCCAGGGCAATATGTACAGATCTTTTGTGTTTTTTAGTGATTTGTTTGCTGATAATAAAAACAGCCAGATATCCGAGCAGCGGTATGGTCACCAATGTTGCAATTAGGCTTGAGAACACAGTATTCAACTCATTTCCCCCTTTTTACTCCCTGCCTTTGATCTGACAATAAAGGCTTTCAGAATATGGAGCAGACATCTTCTTCTTTTCAGCTTCCTCAAGGATATATCCTAAAATAGCATCTATCTCTGTTTCTCTGCCTTCTTCGATATCCTTAAGCATTGAAGATCTGTTCATCCCTGTTTCCTCACAGACACTTTTTACATGGGTTAATGCACCTGCTTTATCAGGAATGCCTAATATGCCACTTACCTCGTCAAACAACCTCAAAAATAACTGATAATAATATTTATTAGCTAAGAGTTCACCATTTCTCACACGGAGAACTGCTGTAAGCGGATTTATTACACAGTTTACGATTAATTTTTCAATTAGCATTTCTATGTGATTCTCGGCAAATTTAAAAGGAAAATAACAAGATGCTGAATCGGATATTTTCGATAAAAGTTCCACATCTCCCTTTAAAGCAGCCACTTTGGTTACCCCAATTCCAGTATGCAGCACTGTGTCAGGCTCTGACTTTAAAGCACCATGCTCTACACTGCCCACATAAATATTTTCCGCTTCAAGCATTTCAGCCCATTTCAAATGCCCCATGCCATTTTGCAAAAACAAATATGATCCACACTTGCCAGTATTCATTTCCATTAAGTCCTTTACAACTTCAGGAATGCTGTATTGCTTAACAGCAATGATTGTTAAATCCTCTTCTCCCTTCCATTCTTTGAAATGGAATGCCTTTAAGGGGGCATTGCTGCGAATGCCTTTTCTCTCAGTTGTAAGTCCTTTTTTGCGCAGCTTTTGCAATTGAGTACTGTTTCTAATATAAACACGCACTTCATGATTTTCATTTAAATAATGGGCAAACAGAAGGCCAATGGCGCCTCCACCGATAATAGCTATTTTCATAACAGACTCCACCATTTTTACTTTTTAAGCATATTTTAACAAAATAAGATAAATTCATGGGTAAAATGGAATGTTTTAATTACTAATTCCAATATTTATTTTCTTTATTCCATTTTTCATCAGCTAAATCCTTTAAAAAAATCCCTTTTTCGAAGATCGAAAAAGGGATTTTTAAAAGGATAAAGTATTAAACTGGATAAACCGGATGTTTGCGGATGCTGAATGTCAATTCTTTAGTCTCATACAGGTTAAAACGGTTAATTAAAACATTTCTTAATTCTGAAGGTGCAACAATATCGTCAACAATTAATTCAGAGGCAAGTTTGTAGATATCAATTGTTTCTTTATATTCCTGCTGTTTTTCCTGAACATATTTAATCTTTTCTTTCGGATCTTCAATCGCATTGATTTTATTGGAATAAACCGCATTTACTGCTGCTTCAGGACCCATAACTGCGATTTGTGCTGTAGGCAGGGCAATACAGCAATCAGGTTCAAACGCTGGTCCAGCCATTGCATACAACCCGGCTCCATATGCTTTTCTGACGACAACTGAAATTTTCGGCACTGTTGCAGAACTCATCGCAGCAATAAGCTTTGCACCATGCCGGATAATCCCTGCTCTCTCCACCTTAGTCCCAATCATAAATCCAGGGACATCTGCAAGGAATAATAGCGGAATATGGAAAGCATCACAAAGCTGAATAAATTTCGCTGCTTTATCAGCAGAATCCACAAATAATACCCCGCCTTTAACCTTTGGCTGGTTGGCAATAATCCCTACAGGATTCCCCCCAATCCGTGCAAGTCCCGTAATGAGTTCCCCTGCAAAAAGTTTCTTAATTTCAAAAAAGCTGCCTTCATCAATTAAGGAATCAATACACTCATACATATCAAATGGGGCATTTTGATTTTTAGGGATAATTTCTTCGAGGCTGCGGCCGGATTTGGGCATTACCGCCTCGAGCTTCACTGATTTTTCTTTAAAACTTGCAGGAAAGTAAGCCAAATATCTTCTTGCTGAATCAATGGCCTCTTCCTCACTATATGCAAGCAAATCGCCACAGCCGCTGACAGAACAATGCATGCGGGCACCGCCCATTTCTTCAAGGGTAACCTTCTCCCCAATAACCTTTTCTGCCATTCTTGGTGAACCCAGATACATAGATGCATTTTGATCTACCATAATAACAATATCACAAAACGCAGGTATATAAGCTCCGCCAGCAGCAGAAGGTCCAAAAAGCAGACATATCTGAGGTACCATGCCTGAAAGTTTTACCTGGTTATAAAAAATTCTCCCTGCTCCTCGTCTATTCGGAAACATATCAAGCTGATCGGTAATACGGGCACCGGCAGAGTCAACCAGGTAAAGGATCGGAACTTTTAATTTCTCAGCCGTTTCCTGTATACGGATAATCTTTTCAACCGTCCTCGCACCCCAGGAACCGGCTTTTACTGTGGAATCATTAGCCATTACACAAACGGTCTGGCCATTTACCCTGCCAACTGCTGTTACAACCCCGTCTGCCGGAAGATCACTTTCCTGACAGTTCGCAAACTTGCCATCTTCCTCATAGAATCCGTCATCAAACAGGAGTTCAAGCCGTCTTCTGACAAAGAGCTTATTTTGGGCTTCATTCTTTTCATGATATTTTGGATGTCCGCCAGCTTCTATTACCCTGCTTCTTTCCTGCAGCGTCTCTGTTAATGTCTTTGCAGTGGTCATTCCCATCCTCCTAAAATATAAATTTTCCATTCTTCGTTATACTTGCTTATTGCTGCACGGTACTCAGCATCAGCCACCTGTACTGGATATCCGTGTCTCAGCCTTCTTATTCGAATACGATTAACACATCGCCTTCGTTAACAAAATCTCCTATGCTTACCTTCACTTCAGCTACTTTTCCAGCAGCTTCGCTTTCAACTGGAATCTCCATTTTCATGGATTCAAGCATTAATACTTCCTGGCCTGCATTAACCTCCTGACCCGCTTCAACCAAAACATTTAATACAGTACCTGCCATTGATGATGTAATTTCTTTCATTGTATTTTCCTCCTTTTAGTTAACGGCAAAAGCCTTCTTTGCTAGAAATGATGTAGAATAATTCCCTTTACGGAAATCTTCGTCTTTTAATATTTCTTTAAATAACGGTGCATTTGTTTTAATGCCTTCAATTCCAAGTCCCTCAAAGAATTGTAAGGCATTTTCTATCGCTTCATCCCTTGATTGGCCATATATAATGCATTTTGCAATCATTGGATCATAAAATGGGCTGACTGCCGTATTTGAAGCATATCCATAATCAACGCGTATTCCTGGGGTATCTTTCCATTCAAATTTAGACAATTTGCCTGGAGAAGGCATAAAGCTTACAGGATCCTCAGCATACAGCCTAAATTCAATTGAATGGCCAGCCTGCTTGATGCTATTTTGCTGCAGCGGCAGCTTTTCTCCTCTTGCTGCAAGCAGCTGCCATTCTACAAGATCCAGCCCAGTTACTTGTTCAGTTACGGGATGTTCAACCTGAAGTCTTGTGTTCATTTCAAGAAAATAAAAGTTCTCCTGCTCATCCACAATAAATTCAATTGTTCCGGCATTTTTATAATTGACTGCTTTGGCAGCAGTCAAAGCCGTTTCATACATCTTCTGTTTTGTTTGCTCTGAAAGGAAAGGTGACGGTGATTCCTCTACTACTTTCTGATGTCTCCTCTGAATAGAGCAATCTCTTTCAAATAGATGTACGATATTCCCATGATGGTCACCAAACACTTGTATTTCGACATGTCTGGCATTTTCTATATATTTTTCAATAAATACTTCATCAGATCCAAAATAGGCTTTTGCACGGGCTTTTGTGGAGTCGAAAGACTTAGCGAGCGCTTGCTCATTTTCACAGCGCACCATTCCAATACCTCCGCCTCCTCCACTGGCCTTCAGCATGACTGGATAGCCCATAGAATCCGCAAGCCTGCATGCTTCCTCAAGAGTGGATGTTCCCTCTCCGCTTCCTGGGACAACCGGCACTCCCGCTTCCTTCATAGTATTGCGGGATACAATTTTATCCCCCATCAATTCAATGGTTTCAGGATCTGGTCCAATAAAAGCAATACCCGCATTAATTACGGCTCTTGCAAAGACGGCGTTTTCTGATAAAAAACCATATCCCGGATGAATTCCATCTACATTTTCCCTCTTTGCAATTTCCAAAATGGCCTCTGTCTTTAAATAAGATTTATTAACAGGCGGTTCACCAATTCGGAAAGCATATGTAGCTTCTTTAACAAATGGCAGATCTTTGTCTGCATCAGAATATATGGCAACAGTCTCAATTTCCATTTCACGGCAGGTTTTAATTATCCTTAAAGCAATTTCTCCCCTGTTGGCAATCAGAATTTTTCGCACAATCGGTCCCCTTTCTCATTGTAGTAATCCTGCAATAATATATATTTCTACAATCTTCTGCCTATTTCCTTCTGTTTTTGTAAACGCTTTCTAATTTTTATAAAAAAACTAAAAATATATTAAGTTTTTCATATGTGCAGAATTTTTTGTTTACTTGTTATATAATAATAGACATAGAAAAAACCTTTCAACTATTAGGAAGGCATTATAAAGCGGTTACATCTGCAGAATTCCTATACATCGATGGCTAAGGGGGAGATTTTATGAACTATAAAGTTGAAAAATTAAAAGTAAATTATAAAACACTGGAAGAGTTTAAGAAATTCAAAGAGTATGGACTGCAGGAGCTATCCATGCTTGAAGACCTTGAAGCTAATATTATTGAAAATGACAGCGAGTCACCTTTCTACGGCATTTATTTCGGGGATAAACTTGTAGCACGTATGAGCCTTTACCAGATAGAAGCAAGATTCGATCGATATTTCGATCCCGCACAGGATTATCTGGAGTTATGGAAGCTTGAAGTCCTGCCTGACTATCAAAACAAAGGCTACGGCCAGAAACTTGTAGAATTTGCCAAAGGATTTGGACTTCCTATTAAAACAAATCCACGAGTAAAATCGAAAGTTTTCTGGGAGAAAATGGGATTCGAACCCGTCAATTATGATATGGAACGCGACCTGGGAGAGAATCCGCTGGCCTGGTTCCCGGCAGGAGTTAAAGAACAAACCCATTAAGATGCTGTCTACTACTACTAAGTCATTAAATAAGCGGACTATTGCAGTCCGCTTATTTCTATTTAATTACGCTACATCTATTTCTCCACCTTCTCAGGCTTTATATCGGGATTCACAGTAAAATTCAAGTTTTTGTGGCGGGTGCCGTCTTTGAGCCCGACAAGCTTTCTTGCACTTTCCATAATTTCTACCAGAGCTTTGTAATCCTGCTCCATTGTATTCAATTCTTTAATTAATTTTTCATTTTCCGCTGCCAGGTAGTACATTTGCTTCTCAAGCTCCTGAATGCGTTTTTTAGGATAAGGATCTTCTGAGACATCAGGCTTCTGAGCTTTTTCATATAACTCTTTCAGGAAAGAGGCTAATTCCTCAAACTCGATAGTCCTTTTAATTGACTGAACTGAGTTTTCATTTCTTTTTTCCGCATTTTCCTCTGGAACAGCTGGAAGCTCTTGTTCCACTTCCACAGCCTGCGGACTTTTCTTCATTTCTTTCCTCTGCTTTTTTGCCAGTTCAATTCCTGATTTATATTGTTTTCTTACAAAGGAATTCCAGCGAAATCCGCAGGCAGCCGCGGTTCTGCTTAACTGTTTGCCAACTTCTTCAAATGCCTGAAGCTGAGTTCCTCCTTCACGAATATGACGGAGTACGATTTCTGCAAGCAGTAAATCCTCATCTTGAGACCAAGCATCCTGACGGGTTGAAGACATCAGTGTATCCCTCCTAGTGTTTTTCTTTATACATATGCCAATGCTAGAAAAGATAGACTGATATCGTATTATAAAGTGTAACTTTATTCATCCCCAGGAAATTAATGGTTTTTTCTAATTTCGGAAGGATATGCTTAAGGCTTATTCAGGAAACTGTCAACTTTATTATGGTGCGCTTCTCCCTCCCATAAAACCGAACAGCGATGCACTTCTTGATCAATTCTCTCTTCTAAGCCAGCTGCAGCCCACTTTTTTACAAGAAGGTCTTTATAAGCTTCCAAAACCTCACTCTCAAGCTTAAGCATTCTTTCCAGAAAGCTCTTGCACCCGTCGATTGGATTCCCTTCAAAGACAGAATGTATGAAACCTAATTCTTTTAATTCTTCATCAGAATATAATTTTGCTTCCATCAGCATTCTCATGGCATTGGCAGGAAGCATCTTTTCCATAATGATGGAACCGCCGCCCCAGCCGGTTGTTATGGCTAAAGTTCCCTGGATAAAACCGGCTTTAATTCCTGCATTGGCAATCCGGTAATCACATGCAGCAGCAAGCTCACAGCCACCGCCGACAGCTGTTCCATTCAATATGGCAATAGTTGGTTTTGGCAAGAATAGTATATCTTTTAAAAGACCAGCCATTCTGCTTAGCATTCCAAAAGCTTCATCTTCTGTTTTTAAGCTGTGAAAGGAAGATAGATCACCTCCTGAGCAAAAAGCCTGGTCTCCCTCTCCTGTAATCGCAAGTGCCTTAACTGATTTCTTACCTGCTTTATGAAGTGCGATCTCCAGGCCATCCATAACTTCATAGCTTATGGCATTCCTTTTTTCAGGCCTGTTAATCTTAAATACTAAAAGTCCATTCTCGAATTCTTCAATTATGTAAGGGTTCATGGCTGCCTCCTTGTAATTGGTTAAACTATTTATAATATTAGCAAAAATATACATAGACAGTTACTTATTGATGAGGCAAAATCACTGCCTAAAAACGACAAAAGCACAAGAACTAAGTTCTTGTGCTTTATATCTAAAGGATTAGTCGTTTACTACTTCTTTTCCTTTGTAAGTTCCGCAAGCTTTGCAAACGCGGTGAGCAAGTTTCATTTCACCACAGTTTGGGCATTCTACCATACCAGGAACCTGTAATTTAAAATGGGTACGACGTTTTCTCTTCGCAGTTTTAGATGTTCTTCTAAAAGGTACAGCCATTCTTCCCACCTCCTTAAAGAGTATTAGAGGATGTCCATAGGAATTGGACACACCCATTAAGAAAGTTATGAAGGCCAGAGCAAGCTGGTGTCTTCAAGTGCTTCTTGTTTTTCTTCCGTTATGAATCGGAAGAAGGATCATTCTGATCAAAAAATTGAGCAAGTCCGGCAAGACGAGGATCTACTTTATCCTGTTTATCCTGCTCCTGAATGACCTCCCAATCCTTACCGGATTGAGGAGCTCCTTCTTCACTGCTGTCTTCGCAGAAAACTTGCATTGGGACTTCGAGTAAAAGGATCTCATGAAGGATCGGATTTAAATCAATCACATCCCCTTTTACCTGGTGAACCTCCTCTTCAGTCTCATAATCAAGACCTTTTAAAAGGAAAGTTTCAGTTGTTTCAACATTAATTGGATAATTTACGTCAACTAAAGTACGAGAACAAGGTAATATTAAATGACCCTTTATATTTAAATGAAAAGTCACTTTGGCAGAATCAATATCCGTACGGCCCGTCACATGCATTGGTGATGCACCGCGTATTTCCGGATTCAATTTCATGACCTCATCAACATTGACAGTTTCATCAATGGGAAAATCCTTGCTTCGATATTTTTGTAACTGACTTAAAGTCCATTTCATACGAATCACCCCAAGGCAACAAAGGTAATTATAGCCTTCCTATAATTATTTGTCAATATTTTTTCTTTACACTATAATGTAGCTAATATCCTACTATTGAAGGCTTCTTCAGTAAAAAAAATTTTGCAGGATTTAAAGATTTTGTTTCTTAATACTTTTTCCATTACATATCTTTTTAAACCTTTTCGAGGAGTATGTCAATATGAATGCAACAGGTGTAATTGTAGAATATAATCCTTTTCATAACGGCCATGCTTTTCATTTGGAGCAGGCAAAAAAAGTTTCAGGTGCAGAAACCATTATAGCTGTCATGAGCGGCAACTTTCTCCAGAGGGGGGAACCTGCATTAGTTTCCAAATGGAAACGTGCTGAAATGGCATTAAGAGCGGGTGCAGATATTGTATTTGAGCTTCCATACCAGTTTGCTGTTCAGCAGGCAGATATTTTTGCAAGCGGAGCTGTATCCATTCTGGAAGCAGCCGGCTGCAGGAGCCTTTGCTTCGGAAGCGAATCCGGCAGTATGGAAAGCTTTCACCAAACTTTATCTTTTCTTGAGGAACATAATTCTGCCTATCAAGAAAGGGTCAGAGTGCATCTGGATGCTGGCTTCAGCTATCCCAAAGCAACATCGATGGCATTCCTCGATCTGAACCCTGAAGGTGAATTGGTAGACCTTTCAAAACCTAATAATATTCTTGGCTTTCAGTATTTAAAGTCAGCCCGAAGGCAATATTCATCCATGGAACTTTTTACAGTTGCAAGAAAAAGCGCAGGATACCACGACGAACAATTTGCTTCTGATTCCATAGCAAGTGCCACAAGCATAAGAAAAGCACTTTTTTCCAAGAATGGAGAGATTGAATCCATTCGCCAATATGTTCCGGAAACTACATATCAAGGTTTACTCCAGTATAAAAAAGAGTTTGGCGGGTTTCACCAATGGGAACAATATTGGCCCTTCTTAAAATTCCGACTGGTTCATCTACAGCCGGAAAAGTTACGGGACATTTATGAAATGGAAGAAGGCTTGGAGCATAGATTTTTATCAGCAGCACTCCAGGCTCAAACTTTTCAGCAGTTTATGGAGAAGATTAAAACTAAGCGTTACACCTGGACAAGACTTCAGCGGGCATGTGTGCATATCCTTACAAATACAGAAAAGTCAGAGATGCCCAACAAACCATTAAAAGCAGATTATCTGCATCTTCTGGGGATGTCTAAGAACGGCAGGAAGTATTTAAATAGGCATAAATCCGAATTAAAACTGCCGCTGATTTCAAGAATTTCTTCACACGCTGCACAGCAGCTGCAGCTGAATATTAAAGCTTCCCGGGTATATGCAATGGGTATAGATGGTGGTCGGGACCGTACTCTAATGCAGAAGGAATTTAATCAGCCTCCTATTATGGTTGATTAAATTCTGAACTCCTTAATTCTATAAACTGAAAGCTGCAGTTTGCCAGCAGATAATAATGAACAGCCAGCGGTTTCTTGATTGCCGCTGGCTGTTCATTGCTTGGTGCAAGCTCCTGTTAATCCAGGCTCCTTAAATATTCAACCGCATCATCAAAGGTTTCCACAGGAACGATTTTCATATCAGTCTTGATATCCCTGGCTGTTGCAACAGCGGCTTTGTAATTGGAGTCTTCTGCTCCTTTTTCATTAGGGGCAAGGAAGATTTCTGCTCCGGCTTTGTCAGCGGCCACAATTTTTTGCTCGATGCCGCCTATTCTTCCGACTGTACCTTCCGAATTAATAGTTCCGGTTCCAGCTATTTTATAGCCTCCAGTCAAATCTTCTTTTATAAGCTGATTGTAAATTTCAAGTGAAAACATCAGCCCGGCGGAAGGGCCGCCAATTTCTTCACTGTCAATATTCACTGCCGGTTCAACCTCTATTTCTTTGTCATCAACCAGGGTAATTCCCACTCCCGGCTTTCCTGTTTCTTTGAGTGTCTTTAAAGGAATCGAGGTTTCCTTAGTCTTATCCTGGCGTTCAAAGGTTAATGTTATTTCACTGCCCTCCTGTTTATTGGAGACCATGCTGATAAATTCATCAGAGGATTTGAACTCCTTGCCATCCACTTTAAAGATGCGGTCACCAGCCTGCAGTTTGCCGTGAGCAGGCATATCAGGGAGCACATTAAGGACATATACGCCATTATAATGATAATGAATAGGTATGCCAGCTTTTTTATAGGCAGTTTCAATAGCAGCCAATTTGGATGTTGCCATCAGATGCAGCTGCCGTACATTATATTCTTCTTCTGTTTCATTTTCGGAACGTATTTCTTCTACAGGGTATAGTTCCTGATACTTGCTGAATTTAGCAGCTGCGTATGCATATATGTTAGCCCGGCCCATTCTTACAGTCGTCAGCATAAAGCTGCCTTGTTCTTCATTGCCGTTTTCGACCTCAATAATTGGTTCCAGTTCTTTAGCCATACCTGGCTTTGATACATAATAAGGCAGATAATAAAACGAACTAACCAGAAGAATAACTGCCAAAACCAAGAAGGAACGGGTATAAAACTTGCTTCTCATCTGTCGGGATGCTCCTTCCACTTTGTTATGTAATGATGAATACTGTCAATATGCTTTTTTGCTTCTTCTTCGCCGATTTTGATGATTTCTTCTATATTGGTAAATGCACGGGAGCTATACATTTCCACCCGGGGCCTGATCATAAAATCGGAAGCTATCTCCCGGTGAGTAACCAGCTCCATCTGCATGATATCCAGACTTTGCATAATAACATCATAGATTGAAGTGATTTCCGCATTCGTTTTGACATGTGAGACATCGATGGCGATGATAATATCAGCCCCCATTTCTTTAACAACAGACACAGGAACCCTGTCCACTACTCCTCCGTCCACTAAAAGGCGCCCGTTTAATTTTTCAGGCACAAAAATGCCTGGGATGGAAATGCTTGCCCTTACAGCATCAGAAATGGGGCCGCTTTTAAAAACAACCTTTTCTCCAGTCATTAAATCAGTAGCCACAACATTGACAGGAATATCGAGGTCCTCAAGATTTTTTCCATGAGTAAATATACGGATCAGTTCCTTTACTCGTTTCCCTGCAACAAAACCCATTTTAGGAACCGTGAAATCTAAATAATACTTCCTTTTAAATGCTTTGGAAAGTTTATATAAACGATCAACATCAAGTCCGGCCCCATAAAAGCAGCCTACCATGGCACCCATGCTGCTGCCGGCAATATAATCAATCGGTATGCCGGCTTCCTTCAAGACCTTGATGGCACCCAGGTGAGCGAATCCCCGAGCTCCTCCCGAACCAAGTGCCAATCCTATTTTCGGTCGTTGCAAAAGACTCCCCCCTCAAACGCCAATGGCCGATTAGAACTTTTGCCTTCAAGTTATTCTATTCTATTTATTTCCAAAAGGAGCATACAATAAAAATCTTCAGCTGAAAAATACAATATGCCTGTACCTAATTCTATGGTCTATTTTAAAGTTCTATGAGTATATTGGGTTATATGGGGACAAGACTTGACAGCAAAAGTTTGACCCTTGTATACCTGAATTCGTTCATTCAAGTAAAATAAATGAAAAAGTCATGAGAAAATATATATTTAAACGCTTCTTTATTTTACCATTGTTTAAAATCATTGCACAGTCAGTACAACTTGAGGGAGGCTTGTCCGTGTTTCGTTCCAAATTAAAAACGGTTACTCTTGCACTCTCTGTAACCTTAATAGCCATCTCATTAATTTCCTTTCCCCAGGAATCGGTTGATGCATCAATCAGGGGATTAAATATGTGGTGGGAAATTGTGTTCCCCTCATTGCTGCCTTTCTTCATTGTATCGGAAATGCTGATCGGCTTCGGTGTAGTAAAGTTCATCGGGGTACTCCTTGAACCTTTGATGAGACCTTTATTCAGAGTACCTGGAGTCGGAGGATTTGTATGGGCAATGGGGATGGCTTCAGGCTATCCAGCCGGTGCCAAACTGACCGCAAGACTTCGGCAGGAAGGACAGCTATCAAAAACAGAAGCAGAGCGCCTGGTTTCTTTCACTAATTGTTCAAATCCTTTGTTTATCTTTGGCGCAGTATCTGTTGGTTTTTTTAATAACGCCAAGCTTGGTGTTATATTAGCCCTGGCTCATTATCTCGGCAATATTACTGTCGGTTTATTAATGAGGTTCTACGGAAAAAAAACCAGGCAGCCTCCACCTGGTTCAGAGACGTCAAAACCATCGTTACGGGCAGCCTTATCAGCTCTTCATCGGACAAGAATAAAAGATAATCGCCCTATAGGCAAGCTTCTTGGGGATGCAGTCATGTCATCCATCCAAACACTTTTAATGATTGGCGGATTTATCATATTATTCTCTGTTATTAACAAACTGCTATTTCATCTGGGAATCACGGCATTCCTTGCTAAAGGCTTAGAGGCGGTACTGTCAATATTTAGTCTGCCAACCGAATTGAGCATCCCATTCATTTCAGGCTTATTTGAAATAACACTTGGCAGCCAGATGACAAGCCAGGTTCAGCAGGCAACATTAATGCAGCAGGTCATTATTGTCAGCTTCATACTCGCATTCAGCGGATTCAGCGTGCAGGCTCAGGTAGCAAGCATCCTTGCCCAAACTGATATTAATTTCAAGCCATTCTTTTTCGCAAGAATCCTTCACGGCTTTGCTGCTGCCTTTTATGCATACATCCTTTGGCAGCCTATTTATGAACGGTTTTACAATACAGAACAGCCATCCAATGCCATTCCGGTCGGATTTTTTGAAAAATATTCATTTTTCGGCAAATTATTTGATGGAATAGCTGCTTCAGGACCGCTTATAACCATACTTGCACTTTCTGTTTATACCTTTATGCTCGCAAGGCGCTTGGATAAGAGATAACAAAAAACGGGTACCTATCAATCGGGCACCCGTTTTATATTATTCCAGTACAATCAGCAGGAAAGACACCACGCTCTAGTGTTTAGCTAAACTTGGTCTTAAGAGCCTTTTCTACAGTGTCAGGAACGAGTTCTGATATGTTCCCGTTATATTTTGCCACTTCTTTCACAATACTTGAACTTAAGAACGAGTACTGATTATTAGTCATGATAAAAAAGGTTTCCACTTCATCATTCAAGACTCTGTTCATGGATGTTATCTGCATTTCATATTCAAAATCAGAAACAGCCCGCAAGCCCCGAATGACAGCACTCGCATTAACCGATTTTGCATAATCCATCAGAAGCCCCTGAAACGAATCTACTTTAACATTTTTAAGATCCTTTGTTACTTCTTCTATCAGCTGAATTCTTTCTTCAACAGTAAAAAGAGGTTTTTTTGAAGAGTTATTCAATACAACTACATAAACCTGTTCAAATACCTTTGCCGCCCTCTTAATAATATCCAAATGGCCATAAGTTATTGGATCGAAGCTGCCTGGACAAACCGCGATGCCTCCCATTGATATCCCCCTGTCATGTTCTTATTATGTATCGTTTTCCATAAGCATTCTAAGTATGTATTATTCAGCCCAGCTGTAGATTGAGATAGAAATTATCCCGTAATTTTCATGTTTCCGCTGAACCAGTCTTCCGACTGAATCAGGGAGCTCTACATCAGAACCATGTTCGCATAGAATCGTTCCCTGAACCGAAAGCAGATCATTCTCATCAATTAACTTCAGAAGCTTAAGAAGCTGCTGCTTGCGGTAAGGCGGATCGAGAAATATATAATCGAAAACCAGATCCCTTTTTAATATTGCCTTAATGGCACGATCTGCATCATTTCGATATACTTCCGCCTTTTCTTCAAAACCGCATGTCCGAATATTTTCATGGATGGTTTGAATGGCCTTCCCATCCCGATCCACAAAAATAACCTTATCTGCTCCTCTGCTGAGGGCTTCAATGCCAAGACCGCCGCTGCCCGCAAATAGATCAAGCCCAAGGCCCCCTTCGAAATACGGCCCAATTATATTAAAAATAGCTTCTTTAACTTTATCAGTAGTCGGACGGGTTGAACTGCCCGGAACAGCTTTCAATATCTTCCCTTTTCTTGTTCCTGATACCACTCGCATACTATCACCGCTAACCTGCAAATTGTCAATTTTCCTGTCTGCTGAGATGGGAAAACTGCTTTTTTCTATCCTATCCTACCATATCTTACAATTGGTAGCCACCCGGCAAATTGTAAGCGGAATCATCAGCTGAAAAAATTTATAGCATGAAGTGTATATCCGTGAGGATTGTGGAAATAATGTAATTAACAGCATCTATTCGAGGATGTTGTTGCCAACCGCGGAGAAGACTTACGTTTCCCCATAAGTTCTTCCTCCGGTTTCTCCTCTCCCTTTGCCTTCTATCCTGAAAAGGATATAGAAGGACCCTGCAGTTATCTGCAGGGCTTTTTATTTTGGATTCATTTAGTCTGGATCGGACGTCAGATGAATCTCGTCTTCTCTTTCTTCAGCAGTCACTCCAAACAGTGATTTAAACCATTGGATTTCTATAAATACGGTTCCGTTTTGATTGGTTAATGGATTTTCAAGCAGTCCATAATCTTCTTCATTATAAATGAAAACATTTTTATTTAAGTAAAATCGATAGCTGTTATTCCCTTTTGACAAAAGCATCGTTTCCTCACCGGATAGGATCTTAACTTCATATCCTAATGACTTCATCGTCTCTGCAAATGGAAGAAGCCTCTTTCCATCCCTATAGATTAAATCAATGTTTGCTTTCTCAGCACCAGATACCAAAAGCTTTTTTTCTTCCTGGAAATACAGAGGAACAAACGGAGCATCGCTTTTTGTATTCATCGTGAAAAACTGTGTGCTAAGACCTTTCACATCACTTAAGAGCTTGTCCAGCTTTTCTGGAGTCAGAGAATTCACCTTGTTTACTATCATAAAGAAAGCTTTCAGCTCATCATCGGTTAACTCTCCCTGCAGCTCCTGCAGTACTATGCTTCCTTTTTTTGAACTGGGTTTCAGATCTAATAAGCCTGAGGATAAAACATCGATTATCCACACTTGAGTGCTGTCTGCAAGCTTTCTTCGAAACTGCAATGTAATAATATCTTTTTCCAGCATTTTGGCCTCAGTGCGGGGAGATGCAATAAGGATATTTTCATCCTTATATTCAGGATATTGATCAGTAAAGATAATCGTCAAGAATGGGGAATTTCCAATCTCATTTAGTTTTTGGAAATTTAAGCTGGCTGCCTGTATGTCTTCTGAGTATACTTCTGCGTTGTTAACAGCTTTCTTTAACAGTGGTTTTTGCTGCCAGTAAAGTGGTGGAACATTCCCTTTGCCCTCGAAATAATAATAATCGATAAGTTCTAATTTCTTTCGGGCTTTTAGGGGGATTCCCGCTGCCCACGAACCCTCTCTTTTGAAAGAATCCGAAATAGTAATAGACAAGCTTTCAGCCTTAATGCCGGGAATTTCCACAAACCAATCAGTTAACAAAAATGCCTTATTTCTTTCATTTATCGGTACAGCATACTCAAATACCATCTGATCATCAGAAGAAAAAAAGGTAAAAGGATTTTCATCTGCTGAATCACAGGCTTCTCCGGCTCCATTCTTGCATTTCCATTTGAACAGAGCTTCGGGGATAACAAGCCTATATTCTTCCTGTGCCATAAGTCCGTGTATCTTTTGAGTGATTTTAAGTTCATTTAGACGTGTGTCAACTGTGATATCCTGTGTAATCGCCCCGGAACTCTCCAAGGCAATCGCATGCTCAGAATAAGCCTGCCACTGCCACAACAGCATGCCTGAAATGATTCCAGACAAAATTATAAAAATAAATAAAGATGCCTTCCACATTGCTATTCCCTCTTAGTCAATTTTCTTCTAACCTAACAATACCAAAGGGAAGGTCATCCGTCACAATTTTTTTGTATAATTTGTATGAAATTTCATATTTTATGCCCGGGAATTTTTTCATGAACAGAGATCATAAAAAGGACCATAAAAACTTCTCCGCCGGTTACGTTACTTTAATTTATGCAAAATCAAAGTCCACACCATGATCTAAAATACCGCTCACATCCCCAATGCTCATGCAGGTAATTGCCCAATCATCAAACGATACACCTTGTGACGACGTAAATTCTTCAAGTTCACCAAGTGTCAGAGAAAAGACATCCATATTATAAGCTGCTGTCAGCATCCCCTTTGCACTGAGTGCTGCAATGATAGAGACCACAATAAAACCATTCATATGATGAATATGCTTTTTTTCAATTGCAGAAATATCCCTCTTTACCAAATATGCTGCCCACAGAAAAAATGTCATCGAAAAAAAAAGGTAAAGCATACATCCACTCTCCCCTCTGCTTTTTAGGTGCTACTTCTATTTTTATGCTGAAAATGATAAAGTATGGATGGACAAAAGGCATTTTATTTTTAAGAAGTGAATGCTATGAGTTTTAAGGGGGGCTTTAATTTTGATACAGCGTTTTATAGAAATTGGTGAAGGTTACTCTGATATTTATGAATTAATTGAAATTGCCCAGGCAAATAAGCATCGATTGTCCCACATGGCTGCTTTCCATACGAGCATTAATAATAAAGAAGTGACATCCCTGGCAGTGATACTGAAGCCGACAGACCCTGGCGGATTTCAGCCTTTATATATTTGCCGGGAAGGGATACCTAATCCAAAGACATCACCAAATAAACGATATGATTTATTTGCGGATGCTGCGAAAGCACTTAATAAGGAAATTATTCAGCTGGCAGTAAAGCCTTCTGCTATTTTTAATGAAAAGGAATTATATTATCAGTATTTGATTGGGATTTTAAGGCTTAATCACTATATTGCACCGCTGCAGTAAAAGATTTCACAAAAAGGCATGAGCTTATGCTCACGCCTTTTTAGATTCCCATCTTATAATCATATTCTTTAGCCTTGTCCGGTTTGGAATTTTCAAATTCCGTTTTTAGGAACGGCTTATAGGATGGTTCCACTTTTTTAACAAAAGAATATGAATTTATCTTCTCCATAATTGTTTCCGTATCAGCAAGATCACAATATAGCACAACATATTTCAGCCGCTTTGAAACATAATGCACATTTCCAAATCTTCTTAACATTTTCGCCTGCTTTAATGAATAAAGCCAGACAATTATTCCTTGCCTTTGACCAAGCATATAGTTTTCCCCTTCAGCGATCGTTTGTTTTATTTAGTCTAGCATAGAAAAATGTCAGTTTTCAATGGGAAGGTTCAAACTGTGTACTAATCCAAAACAAAAAACCAGCATTTGCTGGTTTTTTAAGCAGAGCAGCCACAGCTGCCTCCAGAACCGCAGCCCCCTCCGCAGCTTGCTTCAAAGAAGGGATTGCCGGCAGGAACTTTAATATGTTCAGAAACAGAACGCCCTATCATCATGCTTATCTCATCCAGCAGATTTTGCAGGCCCGTTTCAGCTCTTCTGAATTCTGCCACATGGTCATCCATATCCATGTCGCGCTTTAGCTCTCTAATAGACATCATTACCCTTTTGTATTCGGGATGATATTTGCCAAATCGCTGAACTTCTTCATACAGTTCTTTCATTTTGACAAAATCCTGTATCTTCCTTTGTGTTTCACTGCTGTTCTTTAATTTATATAAACTTTTGCGGTAATGTTCCGCTTCTTCAGATTCTGTAATCATAGCTGCAAGTTCGTCAGCTTTGTCCAAAATAGCCATTCTTTCTAATGTAGCAAGCAAAACAGCTCACCTCCGTTTCTTATTTTATCATGAAACGGTTTAAAGCTAAAGCAAGTAAACTAAGGGATCACCACAATAAACTCTCTTTTTGAAGATGCTTCAGCACTGTTGCCTTTTATGAGCTCCAATCCAATTCGATGTTTGCCTGATGGAAGTCCTTTGACTATAAAAGCAGCAGAATGGATTTCATCCTTTTTCTTTCCGTTTACATACAGAAGAATTTTGCCCTTTTCTTTGCTGCTTTGTTTCCTAAAGGAAACATCCTGCACAATACATTCAACGAAAATGTCTCTTCCTTTCACCTGGTGTCTGACATAAAAAGGATCTTTAGCTGCGCTTTCAACACCTGAAGGACCCATAAGCGATGCTGCTTCAACTTCTTTTACCGGACTGGCTTCCAATTTTGTTTCTGGTTCTGGCAGATCTTTCTGGCATGCTGCAAGTACAAAAATAACCAGCAATAATAAAATGCATTTTTGCCTCTTCATTATTTTACACTCCTTAATGATGTCATCCGTAACCATCTGATAAAGATAGTGTTTGCCCAGCAGCTTATTTTTACTCTGTAATTATTAAAGTGACAGCTCCTTGCCTGCCTCTGACAAAAGTCAGGCGGGGAGCAGGACAGAACAAATAAAAAGCTCTCTCGGGTAACGAGAAAGCTTCCTAACTGGATTGAGAATTCATAGCCTGAAACATGCTCATCATCATGGAAGCCATTTGCACTCCATTAGTAAATTTTTCAACTTGGTGGGGAATCGTTTTTTTGTAATAATGCAGTGCGGCCACTTCAAGAGATTGAATTTCATTTGGATTTCTGCTCAGTGTTCTATACCAATGAGGCTGCTCACGGATAAATTGCTTTAGTTCCTTTTTTTGTTCTAGATACTCGACAATATCTTTTCTCATCTGTTTAACCCCTTAATCCTTTTTAAATGTAAAAGGGCTGCTTGGTTTAGACACACTTGATTTTGAGCCTCCTGATGGTTTCTGGCCGCCGCCCTGGAATTGGGAAATGACACCCTGTACTGCTGAAAGGGCCTGGCTGAGATTACTGATGTACCCCTGCATTTGATTCGCATCCATTTGCTTAAGAGTACCCATGATACTGCCCATCCAGTCATTTTTTTTCTCTTCTGGCTTTTGTGCTTCATCTTTGTTTTCTTTATAGGAATCCCACCTTGAATCTTCTTCCCCAAGCAAATACCAATCCTCATATAATTCCTGCCAAGTTGTATTTCCAGCCCTGACTTCCTTGATGATTTGCGGATTCTGTTTTACAAATTCTTTAAACTTTTCGACTGAGGGATGAAGTTTCGTTTTAGTCATGCCATATCACCTCGTTCTGATGCAAATGCCTATAATACCATATGAATAGGAATGGAAAAGGTGAATGAAATGCCTGCTCTATTCAGCCATTAAAATAAATTCAAAAATTCTGCCATTAATGATAATATATGAATGCAGAAAGTTATCGAAAGGTGAATTAGAATGAACAGAGAACTTATGGAATTATTTGATCAGTGCACCAAGAATGCAACTGAGGAAGAATTAAGCGCCTTAGAGTCCCTTCTATTAGGTTTTCATAAAAGACAGACCGGTCAAAACAGTTCCTATATCGGCGGACTTCTTCATATGGAACGGCAAATAACCGCGGATGAATGCATTCTGACTGTTCCTTTAAGTCAGATAGTCAATAATCCGCTGGGCATTCTCCATGGAGGAATAACCGCAACCATTATTGACTCTGCCATGGGAACACTTGCAGCATCACTTCTTCCTGAAGGCTTTGGGGCTGTTACGACACAGTTGAACATTCATTATCTTGCAGTTGGTAAAGGAGAATACGTGACATGCAGAGCGACGATTGACCATAAGGGAACAAAAAGCATGGTATTATCTGCAGATGTACTCCGTTCGGATGGAAGAAAAATTGCTCAGGCAACAGGCAGTTTTTTTATCATCGAAAAGAAGAACGTTAATAATTAAAAGCAGGTGGGAAAATGGTCACCGCTATCGTTATACCAATTATTTGCCTTTATTTTTTTTGGCTGACAAAAAAGGAAATGCGTGAGGGTTATGAGAAGTGGGCAAGCTTAAAAAATGTCCCTGAAGAGGCCATAATGTCCGGCGAAGTCGTCCAGATCAGCGAGCGCAGGCAGCGCTATAATTACAGCCGCTATGTTCATGTTCTTGAGCTGACCATCCAAACAAAGAGCAACAAACATTCCAATATTAAAAAAATCACCCCTTTAATGAAAAATACCAGAGTCCCTTCTGTAAAGATTGGCGATTCTGTTCACCTATATGGAAATTGGAAGGATGACTTTTTTCAGGTTGGCCGTATTCAAATTGCAAAAACTGAAAAAGAGCCTCATACTTAGGCTCTTTTTAATTTTAGGTTTCTTCATCAGCTTTTTTTATGAAATTTTGCGTATAATGCTTTTTATAAACTCCAACTCCAAGATGTGTAAATTCTTCGTTCAGCAGACTATCCCGATGGCCTTTGCTGTTAAGCCATCCTTCAACGACGGCGGGGGCATCCGTATAATTTGCAGCTATATTTTCCCCTGCAGCCTCATATGAGACTCCCCCAGCTTCAAGGCGGTCCGACAAATCTCCATAAGTTTTAGAAGTATGAGAAAAGTCATTGCTTTCATACATATCTTTACTATGGGCAAAAGCTGCAGCTGCAGTCATATCATCCCATTTCAACGGCTGTAAATGATGTCTGACCCTTATTACATTTGTAAGGTCAAGAATTTGCTTTTCTTTCGCTCTCTCTACATCTTCCTCAAAGGCAGGAGAAGCCAGGGGGGGCTCCAATAATTCACCACGGTAAACCATTTCATACGGGCGAAGCTTAATTAAGGTGGCTGCATCCATTACTCTCACACTGGAGAGTGTCCCTGTAAATCTATCTATATTCAGCTGTGCATAATACTCTCCAACCATAACCAGCGGCCTTGTATTCAGGTCATCTTCGGACAATTCGAAACGATATGAGCTATCTTTTACCTTAAGGTTGAAATCTGTTTCAAAAAAGACGGATGCATATAATTCACCAATGGGCTGCCCTATTTTGAAAGGATAAATGTCTGCATCTTCGCCTGTCGCAAACAAACTAACCACTTTATTTTTGCTTACCCCAGCCTGAATGTACTCAGTACCGCTTTTATTATATATCCACCATTCGTAGCCATAGAAAGAAGGATCTATTCTTGAGGGTGCTCCTAAACTTTCTTTAAGCTCCGCAGCGGATTTCCCTATAAAGGATACCATGCCTTTTTCAGGGAACCCTGTATTGGAAGATAAATTATTGTCATCGTTACTTATATCCTTAATTGCACCAGGCTGTGTATTTTCCTGATTGACAAGTATTTCCCCTTTCTCATTACGTCCAATATCTATGTAAAAGCCCGCTGCCAGAAAAATGGAAATCAAAACTAAAATTCGAAAAAGTGCCCTCAGAGAACCGTCCCTCCCTTCTCTCATTCATTGTATTTAATGTATGTAAAAAGTATAACTTGCAGTGTGTTCTGCATAATGGAACCTAATTAAAATCATGCAATCTATACTATTAATCATACCATTAGGTGTATTGTTTATCTATTCTTTTCACTGAGTTCCCCATGTAAAATAATCTATGTATACAAAGAGCGGTTTCCTTATTAGATTGCTGTTTTGGTCTAGGCAGATAATAAAAAAAGAACACCCTAATGGTGTCCTCTTAATGCTGTGCTTCAGTTCCGTGTTTTGAAATATCAGTAAGCGCTTCTCCAGCCTGGTCATCCGTTAAATGACGGACAGCAAAGTCCCCGAGAGATACTATTCCAACAAGCTTGTCACCTTCCACAACAGGAAGCCTGCGAATTTGATTTTCAGCCATCAAGCGTGCAGCTTCCCGAGCCTCTGTATCCCTGGTAACGGTTACTAAATGGCTGCTCATAATATCTTCTACTTTGGATGAAGCAGGGTGTTTTTCTGCCACACAGCGAAGAACGATATCCCGGTCTGTTATCATTCCTACTAGCTTCTCATTATCCACAATTGGGATAGCCCCTACGTTTAATTCTTTCATCTTAACTGCCACTTCATACACATTGTCCAGTAGAGAACAGCTTTCAACATGGCCGGTCATAATATCACGAATCATTTCCATTTTTTATCCTCCTTGTTTTTTCTCAACAATAAATATGGTCCAATAGTGACCGTGCAGGCCTCCTTGAATATAGCCAACACCAATATGTGTTGCCTTTTTGCTTAGAATATTTTCCCGGTGGACTGAGGAATTCATCCAGGCAGCAAACATTTCATCAGCTGTTTTATAGCCCGCCCCAATATTCTCCTTTACGGTCAGGAAAGAAATCCGCTGATTCCTTAACATTTCAATAGGATTTCCATATGTAGGAGAATTATGTGAAACATATTCTAATTTCATCATGTCCAAAGACTTTTTCTTGGCTGCACCATTCAGATGCAAATCGGCAGATAATGGTTTAAGCCTTAATTCTTTTCGTTTTTGGTTGGCAAGCTTGATAAGCTCAATTTCATTCACATCCATTTTGGGAATAGCAATTTCCCTTCCATCACCGGGAATGATAATAATTTCACCAGGAAAAATTAAATCAGGGTTTTCTATTTGGGGGTTGCTATTAATAATTTCTTGTAAATCCTGCTGGAATCTTAGCGCAATTTCCCAAAGAGTGTCCTTTTGCTCAACCCTGTAATCTGTTGCTGCGCCCGCATGATCTGCTGTGAAAAAAATAAGAAAAAAGAAGATAATAATGGTTTTGAATTTCCGCAATTGACGCTTCCCCTTTCACAGTTTGGCAGCACCGAGTTTATATTTGCTAATGTTAAGGCAGCCAGTCATTCAATTATGGCATTTCAACTAACGTTCTTTCAGAGATCGATGTTTTCTTGCATGAATCCGTTGCAAGTTATCCTTTTTTCTACTATTATTAAATTTGAGATAAACTTGTTAAAATTATGCATGGATCGTTCATCTGAACCATGGATTGTTTTCAGGAGGGACAATTATGAAATTTGAAAACACAGGTCTGGAAAATAAAAAAGCAGACTTAACCCGCTTAGATGAAGTAATGCTTTCACACGGCCTGGTCCGTGAAGGGCAATGGGATTATGAAAGAGTTACATATGACCGTAAGTTCGAATTAAAAGAGGGTGTATTTTACCTTCGTGTGTTTGGATATGCTGCTGAAGGAGATGTAGGTGCACATAGAGCAAATATCCAGCTTATGACTCCCCTGCTTGGCAAACATTATTATCCGCATGGGGTAGAATACGGTGAAGGAGAAACCTTCCCTAAATCATTAGTAAGTCAATGCGAAAAAATTCTAAGTGAGATCAAAGCAGAGATTGACCAATTCGCTGAGTAATTTTTGCTTTTTCATTATGATTTATGAATTTATTTTTAACATGGAAAAGACGCATGAACATCATGCGTCTTTTTACATTAGCTGTATGACCTTAAAAAATCATCGTTCCGGAAGACTGTTTCCCGCAGGTATAATTTTTTGAATGGAGAGATCAACTCTTTTAACTTCCAGTCCGGTTAAATGAACAATTTCATCTTTGATTTCTTCCTGAATCTGGAGAGTTTCTTCCAAAATATTTTTTCCCTTTATAAAGTTAAGCTTAATCTTCAGATATACTTCAGTGTTTTTAAAAGATATTGAGATCGGGTCTTTTATTTTCTTAAAGAATGTGAATCTTTCATGATTAAGAGGAATGACGCTTTCTCTTTCCTGCAGGCTCGATTCTACGATTGCGGAGATTATATCACTGGCTGCCTGAATCGTCTCGAAGTCAAGATGATCATTATGCATCTTTCTTTCACTTCTTTCTGTACGATTTATTATATATCGGGCAATAATCTCTCAGTTTTAAACCAAATTACTTTCAGTTTTTATAATATTTAATGCATACTATAATCAAAGTGTTACGATCTTTTGATGGTTAACAAAATTGGGGAAGGGGACTTATTTTGTCTGCGATATTCACAAAACGTTTTTTATTAATATTGATTGCTGTAATTCTTATAACTGCCGTTTTTTATTTCATTTTGCCTGTTTCTGTTCCGCTGATTGTTGCATTTATTACCGCATTAATCCTGGAGCCGGTTGTGAAACTGCTGCAAAATAAAATAAAAATAAACCGAAGAGTATCCGTGCTGATTACTTTTCTAGGATTTGTCCTCTTCATTGGCTTATCAGGCTATTTTATTACGACAAAAGTGATAACTGAAGCCATTAAACTTGTTGAGAATGCTCCTATGTACATTAATGAAATCACAAAAGCATGGCTCAGGGCAGAAGCGGACTTTTCCAATGCCGCCAAAGACCTTCCTAAAGACCTTGTTGATGAAATAAGCAACCAGATTCAATCCTTCTTGAATAAAACGAAGAATGACCTTGTCGCTTACGTAAATATTGATAGCTTAAAAGCACTTCTGACAAACATCCCGAATTATCTTGTCAGTTTCATCGTATATTTGATTGCATTATTTTTGTTTTTAATAGATCTTCCCCGATTAAGGAAAGGCTTATATAATCACCTTACAGAAAAAACAGCAGATAAAGTCAAGTTTATGACTTCACGGCTGTCCTATGTCGGATTTGGCTTTTTTAAGGCCCAATTTCTAGTAAGTGTGATTATCTTTATCGTTTCCCTGATTGGATTATTATTCATCAATCCAGAAATGGCATTGATCATGTCTATAATCATTTGGATTATTGACTTTATCCCTATTATTGGCTCGATTGTCATTCTTGGCCCATGGGCATTGTTCCACCTGCTGACAGGAGATTTAGCTATGGGTACACAATTGGCAATTCTTGCAGCCGTCCTGTTAATTATCCGCAGAACAGTAGAGCCAAAGGTAATGGGCACCCATATAGGGCTATCTCCGCTTGCTACGCTAATAGCCATGTATCTAGGCCTGAAACTCATCGGAATACTGGGCTTCATTATTGGCCCATTACTGGTCATTGCGTTTAATTCCGCAAAAGAAGCAGGACTTATTAGGATGAATTTCAAAATATAAACTCAATGAATAAGTAAAAAAGCGTCCGCTAGGACGCTTTTTCTTTCCTGCATATATCTCTACTGAGTTTTCTTAAAAAAAGTCATAGAAAAAGGATTGTTGAACAGGAATTTTTCTTTCCAGTATCTCAGCATCATTTCTTGGTCCTTTAATTTCGCCTAAATCATATAACTCCATTGGCCTCTTATAGCCAATTATAATCGCTGAAAGGGCATTGATAGACAAGCGCAGACCTCGAGCTGGAGGTTTTGTGCATTGGCTTCCTTCTTTCTCTTTAAACACCCTGACACCATCGCCTGCAATTAAGTAGCTTCCATTATTCCATGGTGCATGGTGATCCTCGATATGAAGAAAGACATTTTCACTATTTTCATTGAATGAATATTGGCTGAGACACTTATCAGCATTGACGATTCTCCCCATAAAGTAAGGGAAAACCTCCATTTTTAAATATGGCTGATTCAGGTAATAAGGAAATGGATCGTGTACTGATGTAATGATCTTTACTTCCTCAACCATCGAATCATGCTGACAGATAAAATTCCATAAATTCACTCTGGCTTCCTGATTTAAAGCTGCAAATTCTTCGACCTCCATTTTATTGTCTTTTACTTTGAATAAAATATAGCCCTGTCCTTCACCTGCTTCGTCAAAGTACACCGCAACCTGATAGTCTGAATAAACAAAGTTCTCCCACCAATATGCGTCTCTTACAAGCCCGCCTGAATACCGCAGCATATATTCTTTATAAATTTTTTCTATGGTTTTTGTGTGCTGGTTCTTAGTATATCGTTTAATGGTCCCTGAAGGTTTTCCGGCCATTTGTAAATCTTTTTTGTTAATAAGGGTTTTCTTATATTCGGTGAATATCTCCCATCCGAATTTCCGATAGAAAGAAATATTAAAAGGATGCAAAAATGAAAAAAGCTGATCCTTTTTGTCCATCTCGATCAAAGCGTGCTTTATCAGGCTGCTTACATACCCTTTTCTCCTGAATTCAGGATATGTTGCCACACCTGCAACACCTCCCATGTTCCATTCAAATCCATTAATATGAACTTTAAGTGGGATGATGTGGAGCTTCGCAGCCAGGCTTCCCTCTTCCCAGATACCAAAAATGGAATGATTATTTAATCGGTCCTTCCTGGCTGGGATGTCAGCTTCAGGCACATTGTACTGAAAAGCATACATGGAAAGCTTCATGGCCTCTATATATTCATTCTCTGATAATTTTCTTACAGGCACAACATTCACTCCCAATTAAATATCCTTATAATATTCGCCATAAACTTAATAAGTCCTTTTAAAACAGGAAGTGGATATAATTATGAGCATAAAAAAATACCGCTGAATAGATAGCGGCATCTTTAACCTGTTACGTACCCAAAATCGCCTTAATGACAGAGGTTGTTTCTCCGCCGTGATAGAAAACATACAGCAGCAAATAGACTGCAACACCTGTTATGCCAGTAAAGAACCAGACTACACTAGTAACCGGGCCTAATTTTCTATGTGCTGCCAATTTATTTTTATAGCCTGTATATAATGAGATAATTCCTAATACTGCTCCTACAGTTGCAAGCGTAATATGAAAAATCAAGAAAATTGTATAATAAATTTTTATATCATCAGGGCCCCCAAAAGCAGTATTTCCTATAAATACTGTTCTGCTGGCATATATGATAAAGAAAATAACAGCAAACACAGCAGCCAAGGTCATTGTTTTTTTATGAGCTTCAAGCTTCTTTTGGCTAATTTGGACCCATCCAATCGCAACCGTTATTGCACTGAGTACAATAAAAGTAGTGCTGATGGTAGGCAGTATAGGCAATGAGTATTCCATAGATTCTTCCTCTCTCCAATATCGGTTTGAAATTCAGCAGTATGTTGTTGATTAGTACAAAGTTAATTTTAGTAGAGTGCACTGTTTTTTTCAACAAACTGTAAGGGCTTTTCATAAAAGTTCCTTAATTGTTCAATATTTATCAATTAGTAAGTGATAGATTTCATTGCTGGTTTAAGAAAAAGGAAAAATAAGTATTTTATAAAAAAAACTCCAGCCGCTGACTGGAGTTTCATTATTTTACTAAATGCGGATTTAGCATTGTTTCTTCCTCTGAAGGTGTAATTTCCTGTTCTTTTTTATACCATGCATAGAAGATTTGCGCGAGGATGATGCCATAGACAATTTCCTGGATGATCTTCATAATTACGCCGCCAAGCTGCTGGTCGTGTATAAGTGACATTGAATTAAACATTTCGGGTCCGCTGAGGTTCAGGCTTGCCAGTGTTGCAGATGGGACACACAACTGAAGCGCCTGCGCCCAGGCATTCGGATCAGAATATGTGTTGTACATTGGAGTATCTGCAAATATGATCAGTGCACACGCTGGTGTCAATAAAACACCATTGGCAAAAACATATCCTACCTTTTTCAGACCGTCAAGGGATTCCATTTCAGGGAGCTCATTAATCGTCGGCCACCACATAAAGATTGCAAGCAGGAACAGAGCAGATGTATACACAGTATGGAACATCATATCTGTTTTGACTACATCAAAAACATCCGGTATGTGGTAAATGGAAAATACTCCATTAAACAGGATTATGGCTATTAATGGCTTTGTAAAAAGACGGAATACAGGTTTAATAGCTTTGTGATTAATCACTGCTCTCCATAACCATTGAGGGACTCCCATGACAACAAGGGGAGGAACAACTAAATACAGGATAGCCATTTGAATCATATGTGCATAGAACATTAAATGGCCCATCAAATCCACAGGGGAGCCCTTAATTACATATAACACGATCATCGCGACAGTAAAATAAACACCCTGCCTTCTAGTTAAAGGCTCGCTATTCTTGAACTTTCCGCGGTACTTTATTGTAATCATATAGTAGCCTGTAAGTATCAATAGTACAAATAAAAAGAAATATGGACTCCAAAGTGCACGAAAACCGAATATTTCTAAAGACATGCTTTCACCTCATTCAATATTGATCACCTGCCATAAACGCATCCTGCCATGAATATTCTGCTTTCCATATTGACAAGTATCATTATACTCTTTTCAGCCTGCAATCTCAATAAATCAATAAATGCTTATTAATTTGCTAAAGCTGCGTTACATAAAAAGAAAATCGGCCATCAGCCGATTTTCTCTTATACTTACCACCAAATAACAGTCAAGAAAGCAATGATTGTGATAAATCCGACTAATGCTCCGGAATATAAGAACAATGCAGGTGCTTCATGACCTTTGTGACTCATATGCATGAAATAATATAATTGAAAGATTACTTGCACAATTGCAAGAATCAGGATGAATGGAACAATAAACCATCCAGAGAAACCTTCATAACCTGCTGCTACGAACGCAACAATTGTCAGGAAGATCATAAGTGCAAAGGTGATAACTTGATGTTTCATCTCTTCTGCACTTTTTTTGCGTCTATATTCAATGTCTACTCTTGGGTTACCTGAGTTTGGTTGTTGATTGGCCATCAGTTTATCCCACCATTCCCATTAAATATACTACAGTGAAGATGAATACCCAAACAACGTCGATGAAGTGCCAGTACAGGCTGGCAACATAGAACTTAGGAGCATTGTAAAGGCTTAATCCCCTCTTGCTGTTGCGGATCATTAAAGTAGTGATCCACAGTAAACCAAATGCAACGTGACCACCATGGAAGCCGACTAATGTATAGAAAGCTGAACCAAAGGCGCTGCTTGTAAAGCTATGATGGAATTCATGCACATAGTGATTGAACTCGTAAATTTCCAATCCTAGGAATCCAAGTCCAAGCAAAACAGTAATTCCAAGCCATAGCTGCATCTTTTTAAAGTTAAAATTCTTCATGTGGTACATAGCGTACACGCTTGTTAACGAGCTTGTTAATAATAGCATCGTCATAATGAATGCCAATGGAATTTCAAACAAGTCCTTCGCTAAAGCCATATCACTGCTAGGTACTTTATCTTTTAAGGCAAGGTATGTTGCGAAGAGGGATGCGAATAGAACCGTCTCTCCCCCAAGGAAAAACCAGAAACCTAAGAATTTGTTCTTGGCTTCGAGGGTTTGCTTTTCAGGCGACGCCGGCCAAGTTTCATAAGTCATTTTTTGTTCAGCAGCCATTATGCCTTAACCCCCTTATCATTATTATCTTCCAAATCTTCTTTATGAATGTGGTATCCATGATCATCCTTAACAGAACGAACAAACATAGAACCTAAGGTAATAAGCATACCAGCGATTAGGACTGGAATACCCCAGCTATGCTCCGCTCGGTACATTGCACCAAATGCAGCAACAAATAGACCTAAAGAAATTACAAATGGAATGAAAGAGTTGTTTGGCATATGAATATCACCAAGCGGCTCAGCAGGTGACATGCCTTTTTTGCCTTCCATTTTTTCAAGCCAATATGCATCAAGACCGCGAACCAGCGGAAGCTGCTTAAAGTTGTAGAATGGTGGCGGTGATGGAATGGCCCATTCTAAAGTACGGCCATCTCCCCAAGGATCATTGCCAACTTTTTCATTTTTAACACTTGTAATGACAATATTAATTAACATAATGATTACTGCAGCTGCCATGAAGAAGGCACCGACAGTACTAACCATATTTGCCGTTTCAAGTCCCTGTCCAGGAAGGAAAGTGAAGATACGGCGAGGCATTCCCCAAAGGCCGAGGAAATGCTGGATAAAGAATGTTAAATGGAATCCAATAAAGAATAATACGAATGTAATTTTTCCAAGGAACTCGTTTAGCATTGTTCCGAACATCTTTGGCCAGTATAGATGTGCACCTGCAAATAATGCAAACACAACACCGCCGACAATAACATAATGGAAGTGAGCAACTACAAAGTAGCTATCATGGTACTGATAATCCTGTGCAGCAGATGCAAGCATTACACCAGTTACACCGCCGGCTACGAAGGAAGGAATAAAGGCAACAGCCCAAAGCATTGGAGTTGTGAACGTTATGCTTCCGCCCCACATTGTAAATAGCCAGTTAAAGATCTTAATACCAGTCGGTACTGCAATCGCCATAGTGGCAACAGCAAAAATTGCGTTAGCAATCGGCCCCATACCAGTTGTAAACATATGGTGAGCCCATACCATGAATCCTAAGAAACCAATAAGAACCGTTGCGAATACCATGGAAGAGTATCCGAAAAGACGCTTTCTTGAGAAAATCGCAAATATCTCAGAGAAAATACCGAAAGCCGGCAATACCAAGATATAAACTTCAGGGTGACCAAAAATCCAGAAGAAGTGCTCCCAGATAATTGTATTACCGCCCATTGCCGGATCAAAGAAGTTAGATCCAAACATACGGTCGAAAATTAACAGGAATAATCCTACTGTTAAAGCAGGGAATGCAAACAAAATCAATGCAGATGTAACAAAAGTTGCCCATGTGAACATCGGCATACGCATGTATGTCATACCAGGAGCACGCATGTTAATGATGGTAACAAGGAAGTTAATACCCCCGATTAACGTACCAGCCCCTGATATCTGCAGCCCAAGTGCATAGAAGTCGATCCCATGCCCTTCAGAAGCAATTGATAAAGAAGCATAAGAAGTCCAGCCGGCATCAGGAGCTCCGCCTAAGAACCATGATAGGTTCAAGAAAACTCCGCCAAAGAAAAACAGCCAGAATCCTAAAGAATTCAAGAATGGGAACGCAACGTCACGCGCACCGATTTGAAGTGGCATAACTGCATTCATAAAAGCAAAAATTAGTGGCATAGCCGCCAAGAAGATCATCGTTGTACCGTGCATTGTTAATATCTCATTATACAATCCGGCACTTACAAAGTCATTATTTGGTACTGCTAGCTGGATACGGATGAACATAGCTTCCAATCCGCCAAGCAAGAAGAAAAATCCGCCAGCTATAAGATAAAGGATTGCGATTTTTTTATGGTCAACTGTTGTTAAGTAATCCCATAAAACCGCTCCGAAACCTTTTTTTTGTGCTAAGGTACTCACAATTTTACCTCCCTTTTCAAAAATCCCCTATTGTTCGGTAACTTTCAAGCCCATTAAGTATTCTGTAAGGGCATCAAGCTGTTCTTCAGTCAATTCGCCATACGTACCTGTCATTTTATTTCCAGGCTTGAATGTCTCTGGATCTCTTAACCAATCCTTAAGATCTTCCTCAGTATGGTCAAGGATACCAGCAATACGGTCACGATCACCGAAGTTCGTTAAGTTAGGAGCTAGACGAGCTGCTTCAGGAGCAGTGTTAGCCGGTGTTACAGCATGACAGCCGATACAGCTGTTATTGAAGACTTCCTGACCAGCTTGAGCCAGATCTGTCTCTGCCTTTTTAGGTTCTTTAACGTCCTGCATGGCAGTTACCCATTGATCGAATTGATCTCGTGGAACCGCTTTAACTTTGAAATCCATTAGAGCGTGGGAAGGACCACAAAGCTCAGCACATTTTCCATAGAAGAAATTATCAGCCTCAGCAGCCTTTTCACCATCAAATTTCAGCCAGAATTTGTTCACGTTGTCAGTGTTCGTATCCAGCTTACCGCCTACAGCAGGGATCCAGAAGGAGTGCTTAACATCTGAAGCAATAAGATTGAAATAAACTTTTTCATCAGTTGGCACAACTAATTCCTGGCCAGTGATAATTTCCTGGTTTGGATATTCAAATTCCCACCAGTATAAGTTTGCACGCACATTAACAACAAGTGCGTCTGTTTTGCCTTCTTCATTCTTCTTTTCCATTGGGCTTACATCTGCAAGCTTAAAGGTAGCAGAAACTGTAGGTACAGCAAGAATTAGAAGCAAAAGAATAGGAATAACAGTCCAAATGATTTCCAGTTTGTGGCTTCCTTCAACTTGTTTTGGAATTCTGTCGTCCTTGCGGCGGAATTTAAAAATAACAATAAAGAAGATTACTGTTACGACCGCAATTACTCCTACCATAATTGCAGTACTTAACACCATCAAATCAAATTGTGTTTGCGCCACTTCGCCGGCAGGATTCAGCGTAGATAAATACGGTTTGCCTGAGCAAGCGGAAAGAATGAGCGCCATCATTGCAAACAGAGAAAAAAGACGCCACTTTGCAAGCCTTTTCATAGCTTAATCAAACCCCTCTTTCGTAAAAATTTCATTTTTTGAATTGTTTGATCAAAAAATATGGATAAATCCTCTCTCGTTACTAGCGAAAGAAAGAATTTCCTAACTAAGTTAGATAATTGTGATGATCACCATAGCTACAAACATGATGGTCAGATATTGCAGGGAGTATACAAACATTAATGTAGCCCATTTTATATCATTGTTAAATCTCCTTGCATATAATCCCGTCAATAACCATCCAATATTCAATACTGTGGCCAGGATTAAAAAAGGCAATCCAAGTGATGGCATAAGAAATGGCAGCGGCAATAAAGCTGCAACCCATATGTAAATATGCCTTTTGGTAGCTTTAAACCCTTTTACAACTGGAAGCATGGGAACTCCCGCAGCCCGGTATTCCTCCACCCTTCTCATTGCTAAAGCATAAAAATGAGGAGGCTGCCAGATAAAAACGATAGCGAACAGCACCCAAGCCATTGGGTCGAGATTGCCATCGGCAGCTGCCCACCCGATCAGCGGGGGAACTGCTCCTGAAATGCTGCCTACAATCGTATTGGATACAAATCTGCGTTTCGTCCACATTGTATATAAAACAACATAGCTGAAAACGCCAATTAATCCAATTACAACTGCTGCTGCTGTTGTAAACATTAAAAAGGCCGTACCAAGGCCAATAAGCAGAAAGCTCAAAAGTGCAACCTTGCCCGGGTTTACTTTCCCAGTAACAGTTGGCCTCCCTTTTGTTCTTTCCATTAATGGATCAATGTCGCGGTCAATATAATTATTTAGGCTGCAGGAGCCTGCAATAATCAATGAGGAGCCAATGACTGTATAAAGAACCAGATCAAGATTATTGAAAAATCCCTTTCCGGAAAAGTGCAGTGCAAGCCAAAGTCCGGTGAAGGTTGTAATCAGATTGGAGTTCACAATGCCTATTTTGATTAGGGCAAGAAAATCCTTCCAAACTGTAGTTTCAGGTATATCTTTTTGAAGGCTTCGCTTACTGTCCTCAATTGCAGCATCACTCAAAGCCCGTGAGTTAGACATATCTTTTCCTCCTTTATCTCTTATCGCAGACAAAAGCTATCTTTGCACAACACCTACTATAAAGCATAAATGCCTGCAAAGCTATGTACGCGATAAAAAACGAGGGGTAAACCCTGGATGAATAATAATAATCCTAATAGTTTTCTTCCATTAATAATGTATTCAAACTGTTTATTATCTAAATGAAACTAAACCATTTCTCTGTATATTAAATCACACTTTAAAACTCTTTTGTGAATTTTTTTAGAATAATTTATGACTAATTTGTGTCAAAAAATAAATTCACTTAAAGAATGGTTGCTTTTTTGAGATAATAAAACTGCTTCAGAAAACTACAGAAGAAAAAATATACTTACTTTTATGTATTTTGTGATACTTTCCGCGACAGGGGTTATCCATTTTATACCCCCTTTATATTTCTAGCAAACTCCATTACAAGTTTCAACCTTTTTTACTATAATTAACTTTATAAATTTTATTACTGTTGTAAAAAAAGCTTTATTCCTGTACTATCGAAAAAGTAAAATGACGCACATTACTATATGGCTTTTTATAGAATCTTTGATAAGATAGATAACGGACAAATACTTAGTAATTCAATTGTTTTCCCATTGATAGACATAGAATATTTAAAGAAGGTGAAAGGCTTTGCAACGATCTTTAAAATGGTTTGCCGTTCTTACAACTATCGGCATGCTCTTAATTTTGCTCGGCGGTGCCCTGGTAACTAAAACTGAATCAGGAATGGGATGCGGAAAATCCTGGCCGCTTTGCAATGGCGAATTTGTTCCAAGCGACATTACTCCTGAATTGATTATCGAACTGGCGCACAGACTTGTTTCAGGCTCAGTTGGTTTTATGGTCCTGATATTATCGATTTGGACATGGAGAAAATTGGGACATATAAGGGAAACAAAGTTTTTATCACTCACTTCATTCTTCTTCCTTGTCCTCCAGGCTTTAATTGGAGCGGCCGCAGTAGTATGGGGGCAATCTGATTTTGTACTTGCCCTTCATTTCGGGATTTCCTTAATATCATTTGCTGCAGTACTGCTTTTGACTTTGCTTATCTTTGAAGTAGATAAGAAATTCGAAGCCGAGAAGCTCATTATTGATAAAAGAATGAGGAAACATATTATTGGAGTTTCTATATACAGCTATGCTGTTGTATACACTGGCGCGCTTGTGCGCCATGTTAATGCAAGTCTTGTCTGCCGTGACTGGCCGCTTTGCTTTAACGGTTCTTTCGCTCTTCCGGAAAATATGTATGAATGGGTGCAAATGGGCCACCGAGCTGCTGCCGGATTAATTTTCATATGGATCGGTTACATTACTTATCTTGCAATTAAGCATTACAAGGAGCAGAAAGTTGTTTATTGGGGCTGGATCATTTCATTTATCTTAGTAACCCTGCAGGTTGCTGCTGGTGCATTAGTTGTTTTAACACGACTTAACCTGTATATAGCTCTTGCCCACGCATTCTTTATTTCCTGCTTATTTGGAGTATTAAGCTATTTTATCCTTCTGTCCTCACGGAGCAGGAAGAATGAGCTTGCTGTTTCAGCTGTTAGGGAAAATGAGAAAAATGATGACGCTGCTATCCCGACCATTACTTCCATTCCATAATTGCTTTAAACAAAAGAGCTTCGGCAAACTGCCGAAGCTCTTTTGTTAATTTTTCGCAGTCTTATGGGAGTGAGACCCCCACTTCATGACACAGTGGAATCAAGGAGGATAGAAGGGCCCAAAAAGAAGAACAAAGACTGTGGCCTCCTCAACTAACAATCAGTGGGGATAAGATCCACACTGATTGCAGTTTCACTTTATTTTGACAGCTCTATCAATAAGTCTCCTGTTTGAATTGCTTCACCGTTCGAGACATGGATGTCTTTAACTGTTCCAGAAAATGGCGCCTGTACAGTTGTTTCCATTTTCATAGCTTCTGTAATCATTAAGTGATCGCCCTTTTCGACTTTTTCACCTTTTTCTACAAGCACCTTGATTACAGTTCCCGGCATGCTGGCAGCAATATGACTTTCATTATGCGGATCAGCTTTTGCCTTGGAGGCTACAGTTGCTTTAATGCTTTCATCTTTTATGCTTACTTCACGAGGCTGGCCATTCAGCTCAAAATAAACAATTCTTGTGCCATCAGCTTGAGGCTGGCCAATAGAAACTAATTTTACTATCAATGTTTTACCTGTTTCAATTTCAATTTCGACTTCCTCACCCAGCCTTAGACCATATAGGAATGTTGGGGTGTCAAGAACAGAAATATCACCAAATTGTTCACTGGTCTTAATATAGTCCATAAATACTTTTGGATACAATGCATAGGCAATTGCATCAAAGCTTGTAACTTGCCTGCCCAGTTCTTTAAAGAGTTTTTCTTTTAAAGCATCGAAATCCACGTCTTCAAGAAGCTCACCCGGGCGGACAGTGATTGGCTCTCTGTCTTTCAATATGACCTTTTGCAGTTCTGCCGGGAATCCTCCATACGGCTGTCCTAAATAGCCTTCAAACAATTCTACAACTGAGTCTGGAAAATCCAGAGATTTGCCTTTATTCAAAACATCCTGCTCTGTCAGCTGATTCTGGACCATAAATAACGCCATATCACCAACTACCTTGGAAGAAGGTGTAACTTTAACGATATCACCAAACATTTGATTCACACGGGAATACATGTCCTTAACTTCATCCCACTTATCTCCAAGGCCAACAGCTTTAGCCTGCTGCTGAAGATTACTGTATTGTCCGCCAGGCATCTCATGCTGGTAGACTTCTGAATGAGGGGCCTTCATGCCGCTTTCGAAGTCCTGGTAATATTTGCGTACATCTTCCCAATAGTAAGATAACTGCTCAAGCGACTGGATATCAATTTTTGGCTGTCTGTCATTCCCCTGCAGTGCGTAATATAAAGAATTAGCACTTGGCTGGGATGTTAAACCTGCCATTGTGCTTAGGGCCGTATCCACAATATCCACTCCAGCCTCAATAGCTTTTGCATATGTGAAAATTCCATTTCCGCTCGTATCATGAGTATGAAGGTGAATTGGAATATCAACAGTCTCTTTCAATTCAGATATAAGGGTGTATGCTGATTGCGGCTTCAATAAACCAGCCATATCTTTGATTGCCAGTATATGGGCTCCCTGATTCTCTAACTCTTTTGCCAGGTCTTTATAGTATTTAAGATTGTACTTTGTTCTTGCAGGATCCAAAATATCACCTGTATAGCACATGGAGGCTTCTGCAATTTTCCCTGTCTGGCGGACAGCATCAATTGCGACTTCCATCCCTTTAACCCAGTTAAGGCTATCGAATATCCGGAAGACATCAATGCCAGCGTAGGCTGATTTTTCAACAAACTCTCTTATTACATTATCCGGATAGTTTTTATATCCTACTGCATTTGAAGCACGAAGAAGCATCTGGAATAAAACATTTGGCATTTTTGCGCGCAATGTCAGCAGCCTTTCCCAAGGATCTTCTTTCAGGAATCTATACGCAACATCAAAAGTTGCACCGCCCCACATTTCAAAGGAAAACATATCAGGAAGCAATTTTGCTGTCGGTTCTGCGATATGCTTCAGGTCATTCGTCCTTACTCTTGTCGCTAGCAATGATTGATGGGCATCACGGAAGGTCGTATCAGTAATTAAAACTTCTTTTTGCTCTTTAATCCATTTAACAAGTCCTTCAGGACCGTGATTATCTAATATTTGTTTTGTGCCATCCTGGTAATCTGTGCTGTATTTTAATTTTGGCACCCGCGGCTCATCAAATACCGGACGTTTCTTCTTTTCAATTCCCGGGAATCCATTAACAGTTACATTCCCGATATAACTCAGCATCTTTGTTCCGCGGTCTTTCCTTTTTGGGAACAGGAATAGTTCAGGTGTTTCATCAATAAATGATGTATCATATTCCCCTCTTAAGAATTTCTCATGTTTTACTACATTCTCAAGGAAAGGAATATTTGTTTTAATGCCCCTGATTCGGAACTCTTGCAGGTTCCGCACCATTTTTGATGCTGCCTGCTGGAAAGTCATAGCGTGCGTTGAGAGTTTAACAAGCAGTGAATCATAATAAGGGGTGATTACTGCCCCCTGGAAACCGTTCCCCGCATCAAGCCGCACGCCGAAACCGCCGCCTGATCTGTAAGCCATTAAACGCCCAGTATCAGGCATGAAGTTATTTAAAGGATCTTCTGTTGTAACACGTGATTGAATGGCAAATCCATGAATGTGAATATTTTCCTGTTCCGGAACACCCACTTCTTTACTGTGCAGCGAGTAGCCTTCAGCCACTAAAATTTGTGTTTGTACAATATCTACTCCTGTTACCATTTCGGTGATCGTATGCTCAACTTGCACACGCGGATTTACTTCTATGAAATAAAACTGATCACCTGATACAAGGAATTCCACAGTTCCTGCATTAATATAATCTACATTCTTCATAAGATTGACAGCAGCCTGGCATATATCATCTCTTAATTTTTCGGAAAGAGATACGCAAGGTGCTACTTCTACAACCTTCTGGTGACGCCTCTGGACTGAACAATCTCTTTCATACAGGTGGACAATATTCCCTTCATTGTCACCAATAATTTGTACCTCTATATGTTTTGGCCTTTCTATGAATCTTTCAACATAAACTTCATCATTTCCAAAAGCAGCTTTAGCTTCCGACTTTGCACGCTCATATGATTCTTTAACATCTTCCAGGCTCCTTACGATGCGCATGCCTCTTCCGCCGCCGCCAAGTGAAGCTTTAATGATAATGGGGAATCCGTGATTTTTGCCAAAGCTAATCACTTCATCCAGGCTTTCTACAGGGCCATCACTGCCTGGAATAACCGGAATTTCTGCAAGCTGTGCCTGGGTTCTTGCTTTAACTTTATCCCCAAACATGTCCAGATGCTTAGAAGTAGGACCGATAAATATGATGCCCTCTTCCTCGCAGCGTTTTGCGAATTCAATATTTTCCGACAGAAATCCGTATCCCGGATGAATGGCATCAACATCACTGCTTTTCGCAATGTCAATGATTCCTTCAATATCCAGATAGGCATCAATCGGTTTTTTTCCCTTCCCTACCAGGTAAGCTTCATCTGCTTTATAGCGGTGATAGGATCCGGAGTCCTCTTTGGAATAGATGGCTACCGTGCGGATATCCAGCTCTGTGCAGGCACGGAACACTCGAATGGCAATTTCTCCTCTATTGGCTACTAATACCTTGTTAATTCTTCTGCTCAACCAAAACACCTCGTCTTTATGTATTTTTTGGCAATATTCTGCCAAATCCAAGTTGAGGCCGGGTGGGTTTCCCGCTGGCCGGCCTTAGTAACTTTGAATTGGCTGCTCCCTGATGGAAGCAATTATGTAATCAGCTTCTGCTGATTGATGTATAAATAAAGCACTGAAAAGTTTCTGTGCCTATTTACGAATGGAAAATGTTTTTTCGGAAGCCAGTTCCATGGATTCCGGTTTTGTCTGTTCATTTTTATTTTTGTATTTTTGTTCATAATTTACAAACATAGATACATTGACTAAAATCCCCATTGCAATCGAAAGCTGAAGCAGAGATGAACCTCCATAGCTGATAAATGGAAGTGTGACACCTGTCAGCGGCATAACACCGGAAATCCCTGCAAGATTGATGAATGCCTGAATACCTATCATAGCTGATATGCCAATAGCCAATAAGCTGCCAAAAGCATCTTTACACTTTAAACTGATAAAGATTCCCCTCAGGACAATATACCCGAGAAGCAAAATTACAAAACCTACTCCAAATGCCCCAAGCTCTTCAGCAATTACAGCCATAATGAAGTCTGTATGCGCTTCAGGAAGATAACCAAGCTTTTGTATGCTTTCGCCAAGACCGAGCCCTTTTAATCCGCCTGCACCAAGGGCAATATAGGAATTCGATAGCTGATACCCGAATTCTGATCCAAAGGGATCCCTAAATGCTTCGACCCTGCCCAATCGATAAGGTGCGAAAATCTTATCTTTTAACAGAAGGATAAAAGGCGCAGCTAATATTACCCCGAATAGTCCTAGCCTAAATATGTTTTTGAAATTCATGCCTGAAGTAAAAATGACGGCAGCTGCTACCAGAAAAATAATCATCGCAGAACCAAAGTCAGGCTGAACTGCAACAAGCAAAGCAGCTAGAATCAGATAAGCAAGCGGGGGAAGAACCCCTTTATTAAACTCATTAATATAGGGCTGCTTTTTTGCATAGACAGCTGCTAAATATATGATGACTGAAAGCTTGACAAATTCTGCAGGCTGAAGGCTTCTGCTCCCGATTTCAAACCAGCTCATCGCCCCGCCGGCTACTTTACCAAAAATAAATAGCGCAATCAGGCCGAATAACGAAATGAACACCATCGGAACAAGAAATTTATTGCTTTGCATTGCTTTGTAAGGAAATAGAGCGACAATAATAAAAACAATTGCACAGATAATTAAATGCATTTTTTGCTTATTATAAAAATAGTCGCTTTCCTGATCATAGATCTGCACCGCTGTTACCATGCTTGCACTGAATACCATAATGAGTCCAAAAACAGATAACAGGGCAACTGCAATAATCAGGGTATAATCATATGATTTTAATATTTTTTTAAACATCCAGCCCTCTTCCCTTATCTTCTAAAGTTTATTACTTATTCTACTATAGTATTGAATATCCTGCTTTGAAGAAAAGAAAAGTTAATTTAAATGTAACACAGCAAAGAAAAAAATTCTATAATTATGCCATACTAATTTAAAAATAAGTTATACAACTTAGGGGTTTCTTTTCTTGTGGATATACTATTTCATTTCTTTTAAAATTCATGCAGTTATAAAAAAACTCAAACAATCTTTAAAAGATGTTTGAGTTTTTTTTTATTTTTTTACTGAGGCTTCGTGGAGCATGGATAGCTCCCTTTCCAATTCATCTAAAATAGCCTTGCCTTCAGCCTCTTCAATTAATCCAAGACGGACAGCAAAATCTATTTCTCTGGATAAGCCAAACATCTGGGTATCAAGAACCTCTTCATATAGAGGACATTGAGGCATAGTCAGATTATCCATTTGCACCTTAATTAATTTTAATATTTTAGCAGCATCTGCCTTTAATAGAGCATTTGCTTTTTCTTTGTGATCAATAATCATGTCAGAAGCCAACTTTCAATCCCTCCATTTCCGAGCGATCATCCTATCTATAAATTTTATACTTAAGCTTGGAAAAAAGCAAGGATAATAAGGGATTCGACCAGGAATTCCTTCATAATATACTCACTTTCCATATATTTCAAAATATACTGTAGTCATTTCGATTTGAAAGCATTTCAAGCACTTTTACACCAGCGATGCTATTTCCTCTCTTGTCCAGGGAAGGGCCGAATATGCCAATTCCGCATTTATTTGGCACCACAGCTAGTATTCCACCGGATACCCCGCTCTTTGCTGGTATGCCAACTTTAATAGCAAACTCTCCAGAAGCATTATACATCCCGCATGTCACCATTAACGTCTTGCAAACCCTGGCAATATCAGACGGAATAACCTCTTCATATGTTTCAGGATCTTTTCCATCCAATGCCAGTACTGCACCTGCCCTGGCAAGATCAAAGCAGTTCATTTCGATTGCACACTGTCTTGTATATATGTCTATTAGTTCCTCTACATCACCATTAATTACACCATGCTGTTTCATAAAATAGCATAAAGCCCTATTAAGCCATGAGGTTTCAAATTCAGATTTTGCAACTATTTCGTTACAAGATACATTTTTATCATTTACGAGCCGCCCCACAAACTCTATTATACGATGCCATTTTTCATCGGAGCTCTCACCTTTTATCATATTAGTTACTGCTAAAGCTCCTGCATTAATCATTGGATTTAATGGTTTAGAGGGGATTGAAGTTTCCAGTTTGGAAATTGAATTGAACGGGTCACCAGTTGGTTCCATTCCCACTTTTCCGAAAACATATTCGGATCCCATATCCTGGATCGCCAAAGCCAAAACAAGAACTTTGGATATGCTTTGAAGAGTGAATTTATTTTGATAATCACCCGCGTAAATACAGCTTTTTTCTTTGATATTATATACAGCAGCTGAGAGGTCATGCCTATTTACCTCTGCAAGTGCGGGAATATAGCCTGCCACCTCTCCATAAACAGTATGCAGGGCTGCCTCATTAACAATCTTCTGAAGATCAGCGTTTGTATGACATGTCATCTGTGAACCTCCCGGATTCGTTCTTTTCATATTGATATCTTGTCCCAACTCACTGCGGGGAATGCCTGTATGACAAGCCGCTCAAAAATCTGTATACTTACCCTATACATACATTAATGCGCCGACAGGAGGATCAATATGGAAAATATAATTGCCTTTAAAGGAAACGTTAAATACCAAATCACCTTAGATCCAGGAGTCTGGATATTCGATGATCGGAGACTCGATTTGACAACATACTTTATTCAAGATGGCATCAGGAAAAATGAACTTGAGGAATATACCAAGGCAGTCTCAAAGCACTGGGATAGAGAAATCATGGAAGGCGCAGTATTTCCTCCAACACTTAAAACAGAAAAGAAATTTGAAAAAGAAAAGGTTCTGACAGGCACTTTCGGTATACCTTTTAAGCCATTTCTTAGGAATGCAGAACCAAAGGAGAATGCTGAAACTGTTATCATTGAAAGTGAAGATGGGGAAATTCGATTAACTTTATCTCTAGCCGACGATTTGATATTAGGGTTCTCAAAGGATGGAAAACCTTTAAAAGAAGATGGGCCAGTTCATGTCTATTACGGGGATGGAAGCAATCAAAACTCACCCATAAAAAGAGTGAAGGCATTTAGAGTGGAATGACCGGAGAGGGCGATTGTGCATCGCCCTTTTATTTAATATATACAATATTTGAACGCCCAAAAATGTCTAGCGAATGAAGCCTGCCCCCCTCGAGGTCACATGCTTGTCTAGCTGAGGCTCCTAGGGACGAAAGACTAGCCAATCCCTTTCCAGAAGGAAAAAACACCTTCATGCAGGACTTTCTTATGCTTGTCGTCCCTGGGCAGTCGCCTGCACATTTCGGGCAATCCTCCCAAAAAGGCAAAGTACGCCTTTCCGGGAGGCTCGTCTTGTGCTTGAGGCCCCAGGACAAGGAAAGGAAAGCTTCGGCTGCATAAAATTCGCACCACCTAAAGCGGTAGCTTTTGGGAGGACGTGTTGTTCTTAATCTGGTTTATTCGTGGGCAAGGCGCTTGCGCTTTTCTTTCGGGAGCCAAACGGGCATAAAGACTGCAGATTCCAGAGCCGCTTTCATTGCAGGCTATAATAGGTCAGCAGCAAGTTGGGCAAGGCCAGATCTCTCACCTTTAACAAGCTTAACATGCCCTGAGATAACCTGATCTTTAAATCTCTCCACCACATAGGTGAGCCCGTTGTTATAAGCATCCAAGTAGGGATGATCTATTTGCTCAGGGTCTCCCATCAGGACAATCTTACTTCCTTCCCCCACCCTGGTTAAAATAGTTTTAACTTCATGTTTTGTCAGGTTCTGTGCTTCATCAATAATAATAAATTGATCTGGTATGCTTCTCCCCCTAATATATGTCAGAGCTTCAACCTCAATAGAGCCCATACCAGCCAATATCGCATCCAATTCACCTGGTTTTTTGACATTAAACAGGTACTCTAAATTATCATATATCGGCTGCATCCACGGCCTTAACTTTTCCTCTTTTTCTCCGGGAAGGAATCCCAAATCTTTTCCTACCGGTACAATGGGGCGAGCCACCAGTAATTTTTTGTACTGGCCATAATCTTCTGTCTGCATTAATCCGGATGCCAGCGCCATAAGAGTTTTCCCAGTCCCTGCCTTTCCGATAAGAGTAACAAGCGGCAGATCATCTCTCAGCAAGAGCTCAAGAGCCATTGTTTGCTGGACGTTCCTTGGCTTGATCCCCCAAATATGATCATGGTCAAAAATAAGCTTTTTCACTTTTTTTCCACCTTTGTCCACAATACCAAGCGCAGACGAAGATGAACCCAGCGCATCCTTCATCACCAGAAACTGATTAGGGTAGAAAGGATGGTTCGCTATTTCTGATAACGGCAGTTCTCCTTTTTCATAAAAGCGGTTCATAATATCGAGTCCGATATAGACTTCCAGAAACCCAGGATATAAATGATCATTTTCAACCACACGGTCACTTAAGAAGTCTTCTGATATTAGCCCGATAGCATCCGCTTTAACTCTGACAAGGGCATCTTTGCTTACAAGAATAACCGTTCGTCCATTTTCTTTTGTCTCTTCCTCAAGTGATAGGTTTTTTGCAACTGCCAAAATCCGATTATCATTTGTTTTTTCTACAAAAATCTCTTGAAGTTCATGAAAAGACCTATGATTTAACTCAATTCGCAGGCTTCCGCCATTTTCAAGAGGTATTTTCTCATGCAGCTTACCCGTCTCCCTCATGCTGTCAATCAGCCGGGATACTTGCCTTGCATTCCTCCCAATTTCATCCATATACCTTTTCTTAGAATCAACTTCTTCTAGTACTACAGCCGGAATGACTACTTCATTTTCTTCAAATGAAAATATGGAATTAGGATCCTGCAACAAGACATTGGTATCTAATACGTAAATTTTACTCAATATGATGCCTCCTGCTCCTCTTGTGTCTTTATTTAGCAAATTACAAAAGCGAGGTCCCCTGCTTGCGGATTTGCAGCTTCATGAAAGAATCACCTTCAATCTTGATGGATATTCTCCTGTTGCTTTATATTATTCATTCTTTTACAGATGTTGATTAATCAGGAATAAAGCTACCTAATGAAGTGGACAAATCTATCTTGGTAAAAATATATGTAATGCCGAATAAAGATAGAAGAAATTTTGCACAATAACATTAAAGAATCTCATTATTCCTGAACCTGAAAAGTCAAGTGAACCAATTTCATTTTCAGGGAAATTTTGATCGCCCGGAGGTGTCAAATATGAATAGATGGCTGCTGATATGCATGACAGGATTGCTATTATCAGGGTGCGGTATGAACGGCAATCAGGCGCTAGACCATCAGGAACAGCAAAATACCAACACGATAAATGTTAAAAATAGTACAATACAGGAAGTTGACAGGGAGACTGGACAGCAAGTTTCCAGGCATCTTGTCAATTTGGCTACCCGAGTTCCTAATGTGAATGATGCCACTGCTGTTGTCCTTGGACGTTTTGCTATAGTCGGAGTAGATGTGAACAAAAACCTCGACCGTTCTGAGGTTGGAACAATTAAATTTTCAGTTGCCGAAAGCCTCAAAAATGATCCTCATGGTGCAAGAGCAATTGTAGTGGCTGATCCGGATATTAACGCAAGGCTGCGGGAAATAGCTGATGACATCCAAAACGGTGAACCCTTGCAAGGAATCATGAATGAACTGGCAGATATCGCAGGCCGGCTTATGCCTGAAGTTCCAGCCGATTTAGTTGATCCCAAAAAGAAAAATGAGAAAAACGCAACCGAAGATCCAAAGAAAAAGCTCGATAACGATCAGGAAAAACAGCTCGAACAAAAACAGGAAGAACAATCGAATTATCATAAATAAAGGGTGACAGGCATCTATAGCTTTTTAGCTAATCGGTATAGGTGCCTGCCGCTTTTTAGCCACTCAAAAAAAGCTTAGTTCCAAGAGGGAACTAAGCTTTTTTCATCGCTTCCATAACCTGTTTATCCAAACGGGCTGCTGCGTCTTTATCATATGTTTTATCATATTGCGGCTCTACAGTGATTTTAGACCCGTAAAACATAACATCACGGACTTCTTTCACAGTGATTTCCATAAGGGCAAGCTTAAGAGGTACTCCTTCCATCTTTTCTGCCTTAACGGAAGCTTTACCAGCGATGGAATATGTAGATTCATTCGCAATAATATTCAGAACAACCATGTTATTGCTATTTATATTTTGAACAATCCTGGAACGGTTATCGACTGCAAAATACAATGTTTCCTCATTTTTTGCCAATACCCACGAAATCGCATTGACATTAGGACCTCCGGTTTCAAAATCAACAGTAGCAAGTGTAACAAAACGTTCCTTTTGCAGTTCGTCATATAATGGTTTAATTAATTTCGGTTCTACCTGATTTGCCATTCTTTTCCCTCCTTTATTAACTTCATCATAGTATGATAACGCTTTTCTTTCAACCAATAACATCCTATCCTTAAGTTTGGTTGAAGCCTTTGCACTTTCTATACTAATATGAACTAACACAATAAACCCGATACGGTCTGACCGTAAAAATTTTAATTTGCCGTTAAAGCATTCGAATCAATCCTTAACTTATACTATAATGGTATTAACAACAGCAAAAACAATATGAGGTGTCCTATGCGAGTAAAATGTGTACTTTGTGATAAAATCGAATCAATTGAAAACGAGTCCTTACAGGCTAAACGGCTTCGAAACCGCCCTATTCACACATATATGTGCAAACCATGTGAAACAAGAATTACCGAAAAAACTCAAGAAAGAGCAGATACCGGAAACTTTAAGCTCTACCGAAGCAAAGTCCAGGAGGAAGAATGGTAAATCGGGCAACACCGATCATGAAGAGCAGAATAAAAGCGGAAGCGCCTTGATCAGCTGAAGTTCAACTAAAACCGCCACGTCCTGTATATTTTTTAAATTCCTAAACTATAAAAAAGCCGTCCCTAACAACATATAGGGACGGCTTTTCTTAATCCTCTGGATAATTCACATACTTTTCTGGTTCATTTTGAATCTGATTAAGCATCACTTCTATTAATTCACGGGGAAAACGGCTCTTTTTCCGTTCTTTATCCTTAGAATAATGCACAAAGTACATTAGATCATCTTTCTCAATTTCGATATCAGAAATCTTATGCTCTTCTGAAAGAATGTCAAAAAACATTTTTTCTGTGTCTGCTGCTGCTGTATCATCCGGACGTTTATCACAGACAATTTTTATCGTTAACCAGTTATACAGTGAATCCTGCAAAGATTTCATCTCAGCCTCTCCCGGTTATTCCGCCTTTGCCTGTTCTTTCTTTTCCTGGTGAAGGCGGATTTTATAGATAATCAAGATTAACGCAGCCACAACAAGACCTTCTGCTACAGGAAGGAATACCCCAAGAAATGTAAGCACGGTACATCCTAAAATCAAGAAGGTATATATAACAGCTGATTTTATTATAGGAAGTTTCTTGGCAAACCCTAATTTAAAAACCAGTATGGATAGTAGAACAATTGTTATATATAGAAGCCACATTCCAGTTGTGGGATTCTCATGGACTTTGAACAAAGCAGCGAAAAAAGAAAGGCGCTGTGAAACATCCATATCCTTCTCTCCTCCCCTTCTTAGCCTTAGTTAGTTTCAGCGTATTTCTTCTTTTTGGCCATTCTTTCACGTTCATTTTTATCAAGAATTTTTTTGCGCAGTCTGATTGACTCAGGTGTTACTTCAAGCAGCTCATCATCATTCAAATATTCAAGCGCTTCTTCAAGAGTCAAAATACGCGGCTTTTTAATTACATTCGTTTGATCCTTATTAGCAGAACGGATGTTGGTTGCATGCTTCACTTTAGTTATATTGACAGTAAGGTCATTTTCGCGAGTATGCTCTCCAACTATCATTCCTTCATAGATTTCAGTACCTGGTTCAACGAAAATGGTACCTCTATCCTCTACTTGCATAATACCATATGTGGATGACTTTCCGCTTTCCATGGAAACAAGCACACCCTTGCTTCTGCCTCCGATTTGTCCTTTAATTTCAGGCTGGTAGCTGTCAAATGTGTGATTGATAATACCATATCCGCGAGTAAGCGTCATAAATTCTGTGGAGTAGCCAATTAGTCCGCGAGCTGGGACGTTGAATGTTAGTCGCACTTGGCCATTTCCGTTATTGACCATATCAAGCATTTCACCTTTACGTGTACCCATTGATTCAATGATTGAGCCGGTATTATCCTCTGGCACATCAATTTGAACACGTTCTACCGGTTCGCAGCGAACACCATCAATCTCTCTAATAATTACTTCAGGCTTGGAAACCTGTAATTCAAAACCTTCACGGCGCATATTTTCAATGAGGATTGATAAATGAAGTTCTCCACGTCCAGATACAACCCAAGCGTCAGGTGAATCTGTATTTTCGACACGAAGACTCACATCTGTCTCAAGCTGGGCACGCAATCTTTCTTCAACTTTTCTGGCTGTAATATACTTTCCTTCTCTTCCTGCAAATGGGCTGTTATTTACAACGAAAGTCATTTGCAATGTTGGCTCATCTATTCTTAGAACAGGAAGTGCTTCCTGATGCTCGACAGGACAGATGGTTTCTCCAACGTTGATGTCCTCCATTCCGGAAACAGCGATCAGATCTCCAGGAAATGCTTCTTGAATTTCCTCGCGCTTAAGCCCGAAGAATCCAAAGATTTTTGTAACGCGGAATTGCTTGACCGAACCATCAAGCTTCATTAAAGCAACTTGCTGGCCGACCTTGATTGTTCCCCGGAATACACGGCCAATACCGATTCTTCCCACATAATCATTGTAATCTAAAAGGGCAACCTGGAATTGGAGCGGCTCTTCACGATTATCAGCAGGTGCTGGTATGTGGTCAATAATTGCTTCATAAACCGAATGCATATCATCATCCTGTTTATCAGGAGTTGTACTTGCAGTCCCAGCAATAGCTGAAGCATATATGACCGGAAATTCAAGCTGGTCTTCGTCTGCACCAAGTTCGATAAATAAATCGATAACCTCATCAACAACTTCTGTTGGGCGGGCAGATTCCTTGTCAATTTTATTTACTACTACGATTGGTGTTAATTTTTGCTCCAAAGCCTTTTTGAGTACGAAACGCGTTTGAGGCATACACCCTTCATATGCATCAACTACTAATAAGACACCATCAACCATTTTCATGATACGTTCTACTTCACCGCCAAAATCTGCGTGGCCAGGCGTATCCAGAATGTTAATCCTTGTATCTTTATATTTAACTGCAGTGTTTTTAGCTAAGATCGTAATACCGCGTTCTCTTTCCAGATCATTTGAATCCATCGCGCGCTCTTCCACATGCTCATTTGAACGGAAAGTCCCGGACTGTTTTAAAAGCTCGTCAACCAATGTTGTTTTACCATGGTCAACGTGGGCTATAATTGCAATATTTCGAATATCTTCTCTTAATTTCAAAAGATTTCCTCCTATTTATAAGAACTGAATCACTTTTTAACATTTTTCACAACTGATACATTATATCACAATTACTATAGAAACCTAAAAGCTTTTTGTGTAAAATAATGTAGAAAAGGATTTATTCCTGATGTATGCTTTTTATTTTTATTCTCTTTACATATTTTTCGCCAGTATTTACTTAAAATAATCCGCTTGGGAGTGGAAAAAATTTATGGACAAAATCAAGTGGCCTTTATTAGCCTTTGCGATTGGCGCAGCTCTATGCATGATGGGCATAGGCGTTGCTGTAGCTGAAAGAAGCATTATAGGCATGATTATTGCCATCATTGCTTTAATTTTTGTAATGGGATACGGTTTTAAAACAAAGAAGAAAATGAGGGAAGACGGTTTATTATAGAAACGGCATAAAAGCTGCAGCTCTGCGCTGCAGCTTTTTCAAATTAATGGACAGACCATTATTAAGAATTCTTTTTCATCAGGAGAAGCCTCCATTTTGAATTGCTCAAAACCGGCATCAGCTAAAAAATATATCCAATTTTGCCGGTTTTCAGGAACACCCGCAAAGAAAGACTTTTCTCCTTTTTCCTTTAATTCTGCGGCCAACTGCTCGATAATCTTAGTACCGATTCCTTTCCTGCGAATACTGTTCTTAACCAGAATCGTACCGAGCCATGGTTTCCCGTTAGAAGGAGATGAATTCACATGGAATGTGACGGCTATCCGTTCTCCATCAAGCCTCCAAATTCTCCACTCACCATTCAATTTCTGATACCTGGCCATATATTCCATTAGGTTATGCCCGCTTTTTTCTTCTTCTTCCCAAGCAGCACTATCCTTGATGATCTCTAAAAAAAATGTCAAGTCTGCATGTGTGACGCAGCTGCTCGATAAATTACCAATTGCCATTTTTTAAGTATTCTTTCATAATTTCCTGATGAAGCCCTGGCTTAGAGACAAAAACAGAATTGTTTTCAAGATAGTTCAGCGGTTCACCTTTAACGGTTGTTGCAATTCCTCCCAATTCCTCGATCATGATCACACCTGCGGCGAAATCCCATGGAGCCAGACGCATTGTTATGTATGCATCAACCCTCCCGGATGCAATATATGCCATTTCAATTGCAGCTGAACCATAGGATCGAGTTCCTCTTGCATTTCTAACAAGTGGAGCCAGGAGTGATGGATCAATTCTTCTATTTTCCGTAACCCATGTAGCATTCAGTCCGATTATTGCCTTTGATACTTCCGTTTCCTTTAATGGCGGAAGTTCCAAATCATTCATGAAAACACCCTGTCCCTTCATGCAATGATATAACTCATCATGGACTACATCGTAAATTAATCCAATTTTCCCTTTTCCATTTTCATAAATGCCTACTGATATGGCAAAGTTTCTTTGCTGATGGACAAAATTCATCGTTCCGTCAATTGGATCAATAATCCAGACAATTCCTTCCATATCACTTAGCTTATCCCCGAAACCCTCTTCACCAAGGATTCGATGGCCGGGATATTTTTCATTAATTTTTTTTATGAAGAATTGTTCTGTTTCCTGATCTATATCTGTCACTAAATCGTTTGCATTTGACTTGGTGGTGATGGTCAACGTTTTGCTGAAAGAATTTTTAATATTCTCGCCGGCCTCTCTAATCAAGGCTTTGGCATATGTATGAATTTCACTCCAATTTGTCATTGGTCAGCCCTCCGCTTGGTATATCATTAAAATATAACTAGCTTAAATGAATTAGCAAGGTTCTTCAAGTTATATACTCTCCTATGATGCGGGTTATCATTTGCAGTAAAAAACAATTGCCAAAATAATAAACGAACTCCTCATGTAATCAGGGAGTCCGTTTCTAATTATTCTTTCTTTTCTTTTGCATTTTTTCTGCCTTATCTCCTTTAGTCACAATTAATCTTAAAGTGCTTTTAATCTGAGAAGTTCCTGCCTGATTTTTTCAAGCTTTAGTTTTGATTGTTTCTGGAGATCTTCATTCCTTTCTGACATGGCATCAAACAAAGTAGCTAACTCATAATCCATTTCCAGCCTTAAGACCGCTGTTCTTTCCCTATCACCATTTTTCTTCTTCACTGTATTCATAAGTTGTTTCATTAGACAGTACACCCCTTCCAATAGTGTTTAATTTTCTGATTATTTTTACTATTATCATATGAAGGACAATTCTCAGTTGCAACTAATTTGTGCGATAACCTAAAACTTTATTTAGTCTCTTCTTTAAAGCTTAAAATTTTTCGATTGTTCGAGGTTATGCTACAATATTTGACAAAGCATATAGGAGGTTAGCTTATGTCTTTTCCTGGTTTCACAAACGATGATTTCGATGTCTTTAAAATAGATGGACTTGATGAAAGAATGGACAGGTTAAAATCTGTTATTAGGCCTAAGTTAGAAGAGTTGGGACGCCATTTTGCACCCTCTCTCTCAAACCTGTCCGGAGATGAAATGTTCCCTCATGTTGCTAAGCATGCCAGAAGAACAAAGAATCCGCCAAATGATACTTGGGTCGCATTTGCAGGCAATGCAAGGGGATACAAAATGCTTCCTCATTTCCAGATAGGTTTATGGGAAACGCATGTATTCATCTGGTTTGCCATCATCTATGAAGCACCGAATAAAGCTGCCGCAGGCAAGTCTTTTGAGAACAGCCTGGATAAATTTTATAAAGAAATACCCAAAGATTATGTCTGGTCCGGCGATCACACAAAACCAGATGCTGTTATGCATAATGAACTTTCCAAAGAAGAATTGAGATCCATGTTTCAGCGCCTGCAAAATGTTAAAAAAGCTGAAATTCTTTGCGGCTATCAAATTTCTCGAGAAGATGCCGTTCTCATGTCACCTGATCAGTTTATTGAAAAAGCTGAATCTGTATTTAGAAATTTATTACCCCTATACAAAATGGCATAAACATGTTTCGCATAACGTGGATCAGGCAGCTCAAAAAAAAACAAACCTTCAATTTGAAGGTTTGTTTTTTTACCAAGTCTATTTCTGCATTCTTACTTTATCCCCAGGTGAAAGTTCTTTGGCCAATTTAACTGTCCGGTAAGAGGAATAGCCGCTTTGTTCTTCAAATTCATCACAGATGTTTTTCTCCTGGGCTTTTCCCGGAACAATTTCCTTAAAGCGTCTATATGCATTCATGAATTGTTCTCGCTCAATTCCTTTTTCGTATGCCATTTCAATGCTTTCAAAATATTTGATGACGTCAACTATTTCTTCTGTTGACCAATCCAGGTCAATCGGGTATTGATATTCCACTTCACTTCACCTCATTTATGATAATTCATGGTGCTTTGTCACATTATTTTATCATAATTATTTAATCCATTTCCCTCTGATTGATTCTCCATCTGCAATGATCCGCTGGAATAATTCCTCAACAGACGGGATATCCTTAATTAATCCCATAACTTGTCCAGCCCATGCAAATCCTTCATGGTCTTTCCCTTCATATATATATTTTTTATTAGCATTCCCGCTAATGTAGTCTTTTAACTGCTCATAGCCGCCGTTTTGTTTTTCGATATCGAGTATTTTTTCCGACCATGAGTTAGCGATAACCCTTGCGGGTGCTCCTATAGTTCTTTTTATGACTACTGTGTCATTTTCTGTGCCTTCGACTAAACGATTTTTATATAATTCAGAAGCATGTACGCATTCTTTTGTTGCAACAAATCTTGTCCCCATCTCAATACCCTCTGCGCCAAGACTTAATGCTGCCATCAGGCCCCTGCCGTCTCCGATTCCTCCTGAGGCTATAACAGGAATTGATACAGCATCAGCCACCTGAGGTACAAGAACGAAGGTTCCAATATCGTCCCTGCCTAAATGTCCGCCGCCTTCCTGACCGACAACCATCACAGCATCGGCCCCAAGTTCCTCCGCCTTTACCGCCTGCCGTTTTGCCGCCACAAGTACAAGTTTCTTAACATTTACACCCTTTAATTGATCAAATATAGGAGCAGGATTTCCCCCTGTCATAGAAATAACAGGGACTTCTTCTTCAATCGCAACATCCAGGTAGTGAGAAAATGGCCTTCCATGCTGTCCAATAGCAAAATTAACCCCGAACGGCTTGTCTGTCAATTTCTTCACCTTTTGTATCTCATCTCTAAGTTTTTCCGGGCTGCTGAGAGACATTGCGGTAACCTGCCCTAATCCTCCGGCATTTGAAACAGCTGCAGCCAAATCTGAATAGGCAAGATGGGCAAGACCGCCCTGTATAATTGGATATTTAATTTTCAATAATTCTGTCACACGTGTGTTCCAGTTCATTTATATAACCTCCATTTCTTCCTAACTTTTATTTCTATTTGTAAGGTTTAAATTCCTGTTAACTTCTAAAACTAATGGCAAACCGAAATAGCAGGCGACTGCTCAGGGACGGACGGCAAGCACAAGACGAGCCATGCGAGGAGGTATTCTTTCCTTCCGGAAGGAATTGGCAGGTCTTTCCTCCCTAGGGACGGAAACTAGACAGGCATTAACAGAATCAGTATGCAATAAAACTTTCTATGCAAAGGGATTGAATAATGCTATAATGCAAATGTTTTATAACAGCATGAGTATATTGAAATATTATTTTAAAGAGGTGTGGGAATAAGTTGTCTCAATACAAAACACCGCTGTTCAGCGGTTTGCTTGCACACGCAAAAAAGGATCCGGTACAATTTCATATACCCGGCCACAAAAAAGGTGCCGGGATTGATCCGGAATTCAGGGAATATATAGGTGATAATGCACTCGCTATTGACCTGATTAACATTGGTCCTCTTGATGATCTTCATCAGCCCAAAGGCATTATAAAAGAAGCACAGGATCTTGCAGCAGAGGCCTTTGGGGCGGATAGAACATTCTTCTCTGTACAAGGAACGAGCGGAGCCATCATGACCATGGTTATGGCTGTCTGCGGGCCAGGGGATAAAATCATTGTTCCGAGGAATGTTCATAAGTCCGTCATGTCTGCAATTGTGTTTTCAGGGGCAACCCCTATTTTTATACATCCTGAAATTGATGAAAACTTGGGAATATCTCACGGAATAACAACTGAATCCGTCTCGAAAGCCCTGGAACTTCATCCGGATGCCAAAGGGGTATTAGTAATTAATCCTACCTATTTCGGTATTTCTGCCGATCTAAAAAAAATTGTTGAAATAGCCCATTCATACAATGTGCCTGTCCTTGTGGACGAAGCCCATGGTGTGCATATTCACTTCCATGACGAGCTTCCATTATCCGCCATGCAGGCCGGAGCTGATTTAGCAGCAACATCAGTCCACAAACTGGGCGGGTCCATGACACAAAGTTCAATCTTAAATATGAAAGGGAATCTTGTTTCTGCCAAAAGGGTACAATCCATTTTAAGCATGCTGACAACAACTTCCACTTCTTATTTATTGCTTGCCTCATTGGATGTTGCCAGAAAACGTCTTGCCACTGAAGGAAAGGAACTCATTCAAAAGACTATTGATTTGGCCCAGTCCATTCGCCGCCGCATCAATGAAATTGACCGGCTATATTGTGTCGGTGAAGAAATACTGGAAACAAAAGCGGCGCATGACTACGATCCGACCAAATTGATTATTTCTGTCAAAGAACTTGGCATGAATGGTTTCGATGTGGAAAATTGGCTTCGGGAACATCATAATATTGAAGTAGAAATGTCCGATTTATATAATATCCTTTGCATTGTTACCCCCGGTGACACGGAAAGAGAAGCTGATATTTTAGTTTCCGCTCTTGCCGAACTCGCTAATGAGCGTAAAGGAAATACTGAAAAGCTTGAAACTCAAGTGCTGCTGCCTGATATTCCCGTTTTATCGCTTACTCCCCGTGACGCATTTTATGCTGACACAGAACTGGTTCCATTTGACGAATCAGAAGGAAGAATTATCGCCGAATTCATTATGGTTTATCCTCCCGGAATACCTATATTTATTCCAGGAGAAATCATTACTAAGGAAAACCTGCGTTATATTAAAACGAATATGGAAGCGGGACTTCCAGTTCAAGGGCCGGAAGATTACGACTTCAAATATCTTCGTGTCATTGAAGAGCACCGGGCCATCAGATAATGCAAAAGAGCCTTCCATTTTAGGAAAGGCTCTTTTTATTATTAACGATTATTTTTTGTATTCTCTGTTTTTTCTCCATCACAGCAATTGCATTTTTTTGAATATAGTACTGTTACTTTTTCATCCTCAAAGTGATCAATAGTTGAATTGCAAGCCTGGCATACGATTGTACCCATCTTTTCATTCTCCTTTTCAATGAGTTTTAGAATCATTTGAAAGCGCTTTATCTATAAATCAATAATAATATAACATTATTAAATTATCAAGCCTAATTGTATAACATAATTATTGTTTTTTATTGGTATTTACGTTGACAACATTTATAAACCTTTATTAATAGTATGACATAATAAAAAAAACAGACCAATTCGGCCTGTTTTTTTTGTTTAATCGTATTGTTCTTCGAAACGTGCACCAGGGATCGCTTCTATGAAAAACTCGCTTAAATCAGCTGCCTGTTCATATAAATCAAGCTTAAATGCCTTTTGCAAGTATTCGATGTCTTCGAGATCTTTTGGGTCAAGGAGAGTGGAGCGGCCGGTCTGCATACAAATAACCAGAGGCTTAGAAAAGAAGAGGTTTGTATAAACAATTCCAAAATCATACCGTGTTGACTCGGTGGTAAATCCAACAAAACGGACATTCACGTTTTCATGCTCATCATAGAGCTTCTCAAAATAATCCATAAAATACCTCCCTTTTAAATAAATATTTAGAATATTATTATAATTTATTTTAAGCGCTTTGACAAGTAATTTAAATTTACCTTACTATTTTAAGTTGTCATAAGATTTTATCTAATGCTAGAATGAAGGAAGATGTTCATTACCATAATTATGGGGATAATGGGGGGAAAGATGTTGGCGGCTAATTCTTTTATCAAGCTGGTTCCTTCATCAGCTAAGGAAAATATTTCAACAGAAGAGCTTAAAGAACTTTTCTTATATTATAAGGATATTACAGGCAAAACAGGCAGCCAGATTAAATGGGAATATAATGATGCCGCTTTTCCTTATGAGATTAAAGAGAAGCCTGAAGCAAAAGGAACCTGGTTTTACCTATATTCAGACCATGACCGATATAATGCCATATTGCTTGGCATTGATAAAGAAAAAGTTATTGAGGAAGACGGCTCTGAACGGGAGCAGGCCTACATACAGGTTACATTGCCGGAAACTGCAACTTTTGGAGATAAAGGTAAAGCTAATGAATTTTGCAAATTTCTTGCTAAAAAGCTGCAAGGTGAATTGCATCTCTTCAATGGAAGAATCATGTACTATTATAAAAGAAAATAATTCATTTATAAAAAACGTTGAGAACAGCGGCTGCTGTTCTCATTCTATTTCCTGGCTGATCTGAGCAGGATCGACAGGTGTAAATCCTTTATTCCGCAACCCTTTCACAATATCCTCTAATGCTTCTTTTGTCCATTGCCTATCATGCATCAATAAGTTTGCACCATTCACTAAAAAGGGTGAATTAATCATTATATCTGCCAAAGCTTCTTTTGATTGATATTCCTTTTCCCAGTCATATCCGTATGTCCAATTCATGAGAATCATGTTTTCATCCTTATCAACCTTTCGGCTGTAGTCTGAAATGGATCCAAATGGTGCCCGGAAGAATTTTGGCCTCTCTCCGATAATCTCTTCTACTCGATCATTAAGACTAACAATCTCATTATATTGCTGTGCCTCGGATAAGGTTTTTAAGTTGTAGTGGCTGTATGTGTGATTACCAATAGCAAAACCAAGTTCGTGAATTGCCTTCAAAACTTCTGCTTCTTCCGGAGTATCAATGAAGTGTCCATTAACAAAGAAGATTGCAAGTGCTGAAAGTTTTTTTAAGATCCTGGCCATCTCCAATGCATTTTTATCTGGAGCATCGTCAATAGTCAGTAATACAACCTTTGAGTTTGCATGATTCATTGGTTCTACTGTCCAATTACTTGCATTTATCTTGTATTGCGGCTCTGATAAGGATACTGCCTCTTCTTTAGGCTCTCTTTCGTCATCTCCCTTGTTCTTCTGCAATTTTGATTCATGAACTTTGGAATGGTCATCCGAATTATTTTCTTCTTGCTTATACTCTTCTTTTTCCAATTCTGATGGCTTTTGAACCGCAGTAAGATCCGTGCAAGAAGCCAAAATCATTAGAAAAAAAACACCTATGATAAGCCCCGTTATTTTCATATTGCCCCCCCTACAGTGCATATCCCTTTAATCTCACTCCAATTAGTGTTAGTATGTGAAATGGCCTTTTAAAGGAGTTGTCCCCCTTTTTGACACCTTACCATTACCTACTGATTTTACCCGAAATAGATCCGTTTTGAACATTCAAAAAGTAAAATTTAGAATTTCTGTGAGGATCTATACATCCTTTAGATTTTACATAGTCGATCTTTTTCGGGAAGCTGCTCTCCCCTGCTGAGCTTCAAAATGCTTTAAAAATCAAGCTATAACTGTCAGGAATGCGGAATTCTTATTTTCCTGCATTTTTAGGATTGGGAGTTTTACGGAATTATTTTATTTACGTTCATTATAATAAGATTTGGAGGGATTTGATGAAGAAACTGACACCAGTATTTACGGTTTCAGTCATATTCACAGCAATTTTTATTTTATGGGGACTTGTCCCAAAGACTATACTGCCAAAAGGCAATCTTGATTCTGTTACAGCATCTGTTCAAGGATTCATATTGGAGAAGTTCGGCTGGTTTTACCTTTTATCAGCTTCTATCTTTTTAATTTTTTCTATCCTATTAGCATTCAGCAAATACGGGAATATTCGTCTGGGCAAGGATGCAGATAGGCCCGAATATAGCTATTTATCATGGTTTGCCATGCTCTTTAGTGCCGGGATGGGAATAGGCCTGGTTTTTTGGGGAGTGTCGGAACCTATGTATCACTTTTATGCCCCCCCTTTTCTCGAAGGACAGACACCTGAAGCAGCCAGGGCAGCCATGAGGTACTCCTTTTTCCATTGGGGTCTTCATCCATGGGCTATTTATACTGTCATTGGGCTTGCATTGGCGTATTTCCAGTTCAGAAAAGGAGCACCGGGAGTTATCAGCTCCATTTTGAGGCCAATTTTAGGAAGGAAAGTGGACGGGCCGCTGGGCGTATTAATTGATTTTATTGCCGTCTTTGCTACTGTTTTCGGAGTTGCAACATCACTAGGTCTGGGTGCCATTCAGATTTCCGGAGGACTTTCTGGAATATTCGACAGTATCGGTAATAATTTCAACACTCAATTAATTATTATTGTCGTTGTGACGGTCTTGTTTATGTTTTCAGCCCAAACCGGATTAAACAAGGGAATAAAGTATTTAAGTAACTTAAATATTATCTTAGCAATATCCTTATTATTATTTCTGCTGTTTGTAGGTCCATCTAACTTTATTATGGACCTGTTCACAACGACAATTGGGTCTTATATTCAAAACCTTCCATCCATGAGCTTCAGGCTCAGCCCTTTTGATCAGGAGCTGACATGGTTTCAGGATTGGACCATTTTTTATTGGGCATGGTGGATTGCCTGGGCGCCATTTGTCGGTACGTTCATAGCAAGAATATCCCGTGGACGGACAATAAGAGAATTCGTCATTGGTGTGCTTGCTGTTCCAACCCTATTTGGAGCCCTTTGGTTCTCTGTTTTTGGAGGAACAGGTATATACCTTGAATTCTTCGAGGCGAAGCCTATCTTTGAAACAATCGAGCAGCAGGGAATGGAGGTAGCACTATTTACTGTGTTTGATAACTTCCCTTTCAGCACTGTTCTTAGCTCAATGGCTATTTTCTTAATCAGTACATTCTTTATTACTTCTGCAGACTCAGCTACTTTTGTTCTTGGCATGCAGACGACTAACGGAAGCCTGAACCCTCCGGGAAAAGTGAAATTTGTCTGGGGCATTATTCAATCAGCATCTGCAGCCATCCTTTTATGGACAGGAGGTCTTGAAGCTCTCCAAAGAGCTTCCATTATAGCTGCACTCCCTTTTACCATCATTATGCTACTAATTGTGGCATCGCTGGTTAAATCGTTTAAAGAAGAGGACATCCTGAAAAAAACAGCTGATAAAGCCAAATAAAAAATCGGCACCTGCAAAAGGTGCCGATTTTTTTATCCTTATACTTATCTTTACCAATGGGACAGGTAGGACATTGCAAAATGGAAAGATGCATATAAGCTTAAGCTCATAACAGTTACCATAAATGTTTTTTTTGCAGACTTAATTACCCAATTTCCAATGTTTATTGCCAAATAGAAAAAAACAAAAAACATAATGACTTTATATATGAGCTGGTCATATTTTGACAGCCATTCAATAAAAGTATATCCGCTCCAAATTAACATCTGCAGCAAAAGAGCTGTATAAATCTTCATGCACTCCACCACCAAATTTTTTAATCCTTACCCGCTTTTTTAATAGAAGAAACACTTGTGTATGTAATATATGTTGAAAAGGATATTCTTATTTTTCATTTCTGTAACATTTGAATGACAAGCCAAAATTTTCTTTCACTATATGATAAAATACTCATAAATATTAGGAGATTATTATGAATTGCTCATCAACTGTCAGAAGACTGGAAAATCACCGAGACTTCTATACCGCTTTAGATAAAACAATCTTATGTCATACGGTGGAATTTATAATAAAGTGAGGGCAAAATGATGAAAGGTCTGCCGCTGATCTTAATTACTGCACTCTTGTTTGTAACCTCTTCATGCAATCATAAGGAAGTAAAAAAAGAGCTGAAGATAGACGATAGTGTTAAACAGCTCATTTTTTTCACGGATAAAAAACAATATGAACAGGAAATATCCTATTATGATGCCATCATCGAATTAAAGAGAAGCTATCCGGATCTGATCAAGAATATGAAAATCATAACAGCATCTGAATCCAGCCATATAAGCAATTATAATGTAGAAAACTGCCCTGCCATGCTGCTGGTCTATCAAGATAAAGTGATTGTAGAAATTAATGGCACGGTACCTAAAGAGAAGATCATTCATCCGCTTGCTGATGCAATGGATGAAAAAGACGAAAAATAGTCATCATATACAAAAAAATCCTCCCCTGGCAGGGAGGATTTTTTTAATTATTTTACAATGTGAATTGGGCTTCCAATAGCAACTTCTGCTGCTTCCATTGTGATTTCTCCCAATGTTGGATGAGCATGAATAGTCATGGCAAGATCTTCAGCAGTCATACCTGCTTCAATAGCCAATCCAAGCTCAGCAATCATATCAGATGCACTTGCACCAGCGATTTGCGCCCCGATTACAAGGCCATCCTCTTTGCGTGTCACTAGCTTTAAAAAGCCGTCAGTGGAATCAAGTGCAAGGGCACGGCCATTAGCTGCAAATGGGAACTTCGCTGCCGTTACTTCGATTCCTTCTTCTTTAGCCTGCTGCTCAGTATATCCTACAGAAGCCAATTCAGGTTCAGAGAATACCACAGCTGGGATTGCTAAGTAATCAATTTCTGCGTTATGGCCTGCAATTGCTTCTGCAGCAATCTTGCCTTCGTAAGAAGCTTTATGAGCCAATTGAGGACCTGCAACAATATCACCAATTGCATAAATGTTGCTTACATTCGTACGGCATTGTTTATCGATTTCAATAACACCGCGTTCAGTCATCTTAATGCCGGCTTGTTCTAAGCCCAGTTCATCTGTATTTGGACGTCTTCCAACCATTACAAATACATAATCTGCGTCAAGAGTTTTCTCTTCGCCTTTTTCTTCAAACTTAACGGTAACTCCATTTTCATTCTCTTCAACACCTTTAGCAAGTGCCTTCGTAATGAATTCAACGCCTTTTTTCTTTAAGTTCCGTTTAACAAGTGATGTCATTTGCTTCTCAAAACCGACAAGGATATCATCAGCACCCTCAAGAACTGTTACTTGAGAACCAAAATTCGCATAAGCTCCGCCTAGTTCGATTCCGATAACACCGCCGCCAATAACGACGATTTTCTCTGGAATCTCTTGAAGTGCCAGTGCACCTGTTGAATCAAGAACTCGATTGGAGAATTTAAACGTTGGCAACTCTATTGGACGCGATCCTGTAGCAATGATTGCATTTTTAAATGTATAAGTTTGTGCCGAATTATCATCCATTACACGAAGGGTATTCGCATCAACGAAATAAGCTTCCCCGCGTACGATGTCAACTTTATTGCCCTTTAAAAGACCTTCTACTCCTCCAGTAAGCTTATTAACTACACCGGATTTAAATTCTTGTACTTTTGTAAAGTCAACTTTTACATTTTCAGCTGTAATACCCATTACATCTGAGTGCTTTGCATTTTCATAGCGGTGGCCTGCTGCGATTAAAGCCTTTGAAGGAATACATCCAACGTTTAAGCAAACTCCGCCCATATTAGCTTTTTCTACGATTGTTACTTTCTGTCCAAGCTGTGCTGCACGAATCGCTGCAACATATCCACCAGGACCTGCACCAATGACTATAGTATCTGTTTCGATTGGGAAATCTCCTACTACCATTTGTTATTACGCCTCCATTAACAATAGTTCTGGATCGTTCAGTAAACGCTTGATGTGATTTAATGCATTTTGTGCAGTTGCTCCATCAATAATTCTGTGGTCAAAGCTTAGTGACAATGCCAATACTGGAGCAGCAACAATTTCTCCGTCCTTCACTACTGGCTTTTCAGCAATACGGCCAATTCCAAGAATGGCAACCTCAGGATGATTGATTACCGGAGTAAACCATTGACCGCCGGCAGAACCAATATTTGTAATTGTGCATGAAGCACCCTTCATTTCATCTGGAGCAAGCTTGCCATCACGGGCTTTACCAGCCAGCTCATTGATTTCATTAGAAATGGCAAATGTCGACTTGCGGTCTGCATCCTTAACAACTGGCACAAGTAGACCTTTTTCAGTATCCGCTGCAATACCGATGTTGTAGTAATGCTTATGGATGATTTCACCTGCTGCATCATCAATTGAAGTGTTTAGAGCTGGGAATTCACGCAATGCACTTGTTAATGCTTTTACCACATAAGGAAGGAATGTAAGCTTAATTCCTTTATTAGCTGCAACTTCTTTAAACTTCTTGCGGTGTGCAACAAGTTTCGTAACATCAATTTCATCCATTAATGTTACGTGTGGAGCTGTCTGCTTAGAGTTTACCATAGCTTTTGCAATTGCTTTACGGATTCCGCTCATTTTCTCGCGAGTTTCTGGATATTGTCCAGCAGGAATCGCCTGTGCAGCTGCGGGTGCAGTTTCTTTTGCTTCAGCTTTTGGTGCGTCTTCTTTAGCAGTGGCTTCAGCAGCTTTTGCTCCGCCATTCAGGAATGCATCAATATCATCTTTCTGGATGCGTCCATTTTTGCCGCTTCCAGCTACCTGGCGAATATCTACACCTTTGTCACGAGCGTATTTTCTAACAGACGGCATAGCAATAATACGGCGATTAGGATCTACTTCCGTCTCAGAAATAACTACTCCTTCTTTTGGTGCATCTTGAGCAGGAGCTTCTTCCTTCTTCAAATCCTGGCCAGCTTCAGCAGTTGCCTGAACTTGCGCTTCTGTTTTTTCTTCTTTAGGAGCCTCATCTTCATGATCTCCCTTGAATTTAAGGTCTTCATAACCAGGAGCATCAAAAGTAATCAATACTTGACCTACAGTTGCAACTGTACCTTCTTCAACAAGGATTTCTTCAACTTTACCTTTAACTGGGGAAGGAATCTCAACAACCGCTTTATCGTTTTGAACTTCACAAAGCACGTCATCTTCTTGTACTTCGTCACCTGGCTTTACAAACCACTTGACGATTTCACCTTCATGGATACCTTCACCGATATCAGGCAATCTAAATTGGAATGCCAATGGAATTCACCCTCCTATTATTTCGATCGTTCATTATAAAACACGTCAGGGGGATATTTTCCCCCTTGTGTCATCAGTTATATGCGATTAAAATTCAAGAACTTTTTTAGCTGTTTCAATAACATCTTTATAGTTTGGAAGCCAAACAGTTTCAGCTTGCGGGAAAGCAAAAACAGTATCTGGAGCAGCTACACGCAGAACTGGTGCTTCCAGGCTGAGAATAGCACGATCATTGATTTCTGCAACGACACTTGCTGCAATACCAGCCTGCTTTTGTGCTTCTTGAACAACAATTGCTCTTCCTGTCTTTTCAACAGAAGCAATAATTGTTTCAATATCAAGAGGAGCAACTGTACGCAAGTCAATAACTTCTGCAGATTTTCCTTCTTTTTCAAGCTCTTCAGCCGCTTTTAGAGATTCATGAACCATTGCTCCGTAAGTCACAATAGTCAGGTCAGAACCTTCACGTTTAACTTCTGCTTTACCAAGAGGAATTGTATATTCTTCTTCAGGCACTTCCTGACGGAAAGAACGGTACAATTTCATATGCTCAAGGAAGATAACAGGATCGTTATCGCGAATTGCAGAGATAAGCAGTCCCTTTGCATCATAAGGAGTTGACGGAATTACAACCTTTAGCCCAGGCTGTTGAGCCATTAAGCCTTCCAGGCTGTCAGCATGCATTTCAGGAGTATGTACCCCTCCCCCGAATGGTGAACGGATTGTAACCGGTGAATTATATCTTCCGCCTGAACGGTAACGCATGCGTGCCAGCTGGCCGGAAATAGAATCCATTACTTCATAGACGAATCCAAAGAATTGGATTTCAGGCACCGGACGGTAGCCTTGTAAACCAAGACCGACTGCCAGACCGCCGATTCCGGATTCAGCTAGAGGTGTATCAAATACACGCTCTTCGCCGAACTCTTTTTGTAGGCCTTCGGTAGCACGGAAAACGCCGCCGTTTACGCCCACATCTTCACCGAATACCAATACATTCGGATCGTTGCGCAATTCTGTGCGAAGAGCATCAGTAATTGCCTGAATCATTGTCATTTGCGCCATGGCTTACTTCGACTCCTTTTCTTTGTATATTTCATACTGCTCTTTTAGGTTATAAGGCATTTCTTCATACATAATGTTCATAAGGTCAGTAACCTTTTGTTTAGGTGTATCATCAGCCTTTTTAATAGCTTCTTTAATATCTTCTTTTGCTTGTTCAATTACTTCGTTTTCCATGTCTTCATTCCAGATGCCCTTATCCTCAAGGAACTTGCGGAAACGAACAAGCGGATCTTTCTTTTCCCATTCATTATCCAGGTCAGAAGTACGGTAACGCGTTGGATCGTCACCGGCCATTGTGTGTGGTCCGTAGCGGTAAGTCAAAGTTTCGATTAGTGTAGGACCTTCACCATTCAATGCACGTTCACGCGCTTCGCGAACAGCTGCATAGACAGCAAGAGGATCCATACCATCAACCTGAATTCCAGGAATTCCGGCAGCCACTGCTTTTTGTGCAATTGTTTTTGCTGCTGATTGTTTTTCTACTGGAGTAGAGATTGCAAAGCGGTTATTCTGAACAATGAAGATAGCAGGTGCTTTGAATGCTCCTGCAAAGTTGATGCCTTCATAGAAGTCACCTTGTGAAGCACCGCCGTCTCCAGTATAAGTGATGGCAACTTTCTTTTCGCCGCGCTTCTTCATTCCAAGGGCAACCCCTGCAGTCTGAATATATTGAGCTCCAATGATAATCTGAGGTGAAATGACATTTACACCTTCAGGGATGTTTCCGCCTTCAAAGTGTCCGCGGGACCATAGGAAAGCCTGGTATAACGGAAGGCCATGCCAAATGATTTGAGGAACATCACGATATCCTGGAAGAATGAAATCTTCTTTCTCCAATGCAAAATGAGATGCTAGCTGAGAAGCTTCCTGTCCGGCAGTAGGAGCATAGAAGCCCAAGCGGCCTTGTCTGTTAAGTGAAATGGATCGCTGATCAAGAATGCGAGTATAAACCATACGGCGCATTAATTCCTGAAGCTGCTCGTCGCTTAAGTCAGGCATTGCTGATTCATTAACAACCTTGCCTTCTTCGTTTAAAATTTGTAGAGTTTGGAACTGTTCTTCAACTGTTTCGAGCTGTTTTTTAGCATCGAATTGTGCCTTCTTTGTTTTAGAAGCCATATCAGTCACCCTTTCCTTTCATAAAAAGACGTTTATAGAGTTTTATACACAAAATTTAGGTTACCCAAAACGAAGCCATATTAGATACTCTTTCCAAAGGCAAAAAGTTTTCTCTTTCCGGCATGTTTTATTAAGCATCTCTAAAAAGCAGAACATTCGTTTCTGCCATATGCATACTTTTAAATAGTGTTCCACAGATCACTTCTAAAAAAACGTCTTTCTGTTCATCTTTAACTATCATATTCTGTATCAATTTATTTTGCAACATAATTGATACAGAATTAATTACGAGATTTAGTTTAATACACCTTCAAGACCTTAGTCAATTACCTTGCTTTTTGTTTTTCACAGTTTCCATACTTTTTATATTTTTTATTGATAATCAAAACTGTATTATCGACTGAATCGCATCTGTACTATAAAAAACTATTATATTTCGATGTGTTATAGTAAAGAAAACCCTCCCGTCATTATTTTAAAATAAAAAGTACCGCCCTCAAAAAGAAAGCGGATTCATCCCGAGCGCCGTTTCCTCTCATTCAATTGCTTTTAAGAATAGCAAAAGCAAAAAAATGCCTGGCATTAATATGCCGGCATTAATATTATCCTTCTGTTTTTATTTCAAGTCCTGCTTCTTTATAGAAATCCAGTTTGGCTTCGTTATACTCTTTTGTTTTTTCATTGAACTGTTTATTTGAAGCCAGTATCTTTTCATACATATCATTTATTTTGCTCACTTGGCCTTCCAGCTGTTCTAGAGTAAGATCCTCCTTTTTAAACATGGCATACAACTCTTCATCTAATTGAGTCGCTTTAGAATAATCCTTGTAAAGAGCGTCATGGATTTTATACCTTTCCATCATGATCTCATACAGCTCTTTAGCTTTATCTTTCAATTTTTGATCCTCTATCTCCTCTATGGTCGGAGATAATGTCTCAAATTCTTTTTTCGACGCCTGGATGCTTTCCTGCTCTTTCTCCATGTGAGCTACCCGCTGATCCACAATGGCGGAAGCTTCATCAGACAACTTTTTAATTTCCTCGAAATCCTTCATTCCCAGGTTGATAATTTTATCGTATAATTCCTTTTCTCTTTTCTCCAGCTTCACGAGCGGTTCCTGCTGCTTTTCAAAATCCTTTTCTTTAGCTACAACACTCTCCAGCACATCATATATTTTTTCCTCGGGATCCGGACTGTTCATACAGCCTGTGAGGATGAAAGCCCCTATGATAAAAACAAGCAGCAGTCTACTTTTGTTCAAAATCAACACCTTGAAACCTCCTTACTTATAACATTTTTAACTATAAAGGTACCTGCCCGGTTTGACAATAGCCCTTTGGTTTGACACTCTTCGCATCATTGCAGAAGCTTGTCCTCATTACAAGTATAATTTAAATCTATTCACTCCATTTTTCCTTTATGACTTGGGCATAGGCCTACACCAAACATCATTAGAAACATAGGCTATATTAATCGTCCGATGCGGCAATTCAAAAAAATGGACGATAATCTTACTTTAGGGAGGTTATCCTTCATGTACGGATATGGCGGTTACGGTTTGGGATGCGGATATCCAGCAGCAGGAGCCGGCTGCGGCAGAGGTTTTGCGTTAATAGTAGTATTATTCATTCTCTTAATCATAGTTGGCTGCGCTTGCTGGAAGTTTTAATTATTTGGGAAGGTGCCAAAGGCGCCTTCTCTTATTAACTTTTTTGCCCCGCTCTGATAGACTGAATATAATTAAATAGACTCATGGTTTTTTTTGGCAATTTCATTTGATCTTCTTGCCAATAATTTAGCCATATTTCTATTCTTTATTACTTAGCGGGAGTGATAATCATGCTGAGCATGAAAGATATTATTCGCGACGGCCATCCAACTTTAAGGAAAATTGCCGCGGAAGTGAACATGCCACCATCTGCAGAAGAAATCCAAATCTTAAAAGAAATGATGGAATATGTAAAAAACAGCCAGGATCCAGAGCTTTCTGCAAAATATGGCTTAAGGGCAGGTATTGGTTTAGCTGCTCCTCAAATTAATGTTTCCAGGCGGATGATCGCTGTTCATGTAACCTATAACCAGGATCTATACAGTTATGCTCTCTTCAACCCTAAGATCATTAGCCATTCTGTGCAGCTTTCTTATCTGGCTGAAGGAGAAGGCTGTTTATCTGTTGATGAATCCATACCCGGTTTTGTACCCAGATATGCAAAAGTGACAGTAAAAGGTACCGATTTGCAGGGCAATGAAGTAAAACTCAGGCTCAAAGGGCTGCCAGCTATTGTATTTCAGCACGAAATTGATCATCTGAACGGAATCATGTTTTACGATCACATCAATAAACAAAATCCGTTTCATCCAATTGAAAATGCAATTGCTATAGAGCGGTAGCTTGCTGATCCATAGCATGACAAAAGGAAAGCCTCCAGCTAATTACTCGGATGCTTTCCTTCATTTCCTATATTAATTGAAGTTCCTTTAGCCCCTTCCAAATTCCTTCATCGTCAACACCGGAGGTTACATGGTCTGCAGCCTTCTTAACCACATCTTCTGCGTTGCCCATTGCTATTCCGGTTCCTACAGCGTTTAGCATCTCTATATCATTTAGTCCATCTCCAAACGCGTATACATCCTTCAAATCAAACCCAAGCCTTTTTATCATTTGTTTTATTCCCTCAGCTTTAGAACCGCCTGCAGGCAAAACATCAACGGAGTATGGATGCCATCTGATAAAGCCAAAATCAGGATATATAGAAGAAGAAATATACTTTTCCTCATCTTTTTCCTCGCAGAACAGGAGCGATTGATATAATTCCCTTCCGCTGTAAAACTCACGATCTTCCTCAGGATGCGGAAACTTTAAGCTGCCCATGCTTTTTTCAATAAATGCATGGTGGTGTACTGTGGATTTCATCGTTTTCTCATTCATAAACACCAATGGATGCCCATTTGACTGTGCATGAAGATATAGCTTTTCAATCTCAGATGATTTAAGAGGATTACGATAAATGGGTTCGTTTTCGAATACTACATATTGGCCATTAAAGCTGACAAATGAATCAATATCAAGTTCTCTGCGAAGACTTTCAAACATGAAAGGCGCCCTGCCGGTGGCAATTGCCACGAAAGTTCCGTTCTTTTTCAGCTTGCCTATTGCCTCTCTCGTACTGTCCGGCAAGTTTTTATCGTGATCCAATAAGGTCCCATCTATATCAAAGAAAACAATCTTTTTCATTTTAAAATTAACTTCCTTTCAAGCGTTTTTTTACTGGCTGCTATGACATGATTTATCGTAATAAAACACTAAACCCATAAAGTTAAAAAGTCAATTTCCATGCTATTAACAGACAACATTTCCATTTTTACCCATGAGAGATTTAACTATTTTACCATATAATATAATTAAGAAAAGCAGATGCGCCTGCCCAGCCCCTTGACAACTCAAGGGGGTAGGCTCCCTGCGCTAGACAGTTATTAAAAGAGACCTCATTATTTACAAAAATCTGTTTAAAACGTCCTTGCTGCCTTTACTTTGGACAAGGATCGTTTAAAATAGAAAGTAAGGAGTTGATCCACTATGTTAAAGAAGCTGAGAAAGAAGCTTTTAAAACAGTGGAATGAAATGCTTCGAAAAAAATCAATTGCCTGACAAATTTGAGCCCTTCAAACTTGCGAAGGGCTCCTTCCTTATTGTAAATTGGTTATCAGTATACTTTTTTACATAGATTCGGGAGCATATTAGCACTGAGAAGAATTTATTATTCATATCCGGCAGGAAAAAACATGTAATACATGTTATTATTTTATATATTAGATAAAAGTTTTTTATCGGATTAAGGAGAGATAGAAATGATTTTCAAGGTATATTATCAGGATTCTAAGACAGAGGTACCGGTTAGAGAAAAAACAAAAACCATTTTTGTGGAAGGCGATTCTGAGAGAGACGTTCGCTTAAAGCTGGCTGACCGCAACTATAATATTGAATTTGTAACATCTGTCCAAGGAGAATTCCTGGAATACGAAAGACAAAATGAAGACTTTAAAGTATTGGAGATTGAGTAATTTATGAAATTTGTTAAAAATGATCAAACAGCCGTTTTTGCCCTGGGCGGACTGGGTGAAATCGGAAAAAATACTTACGCTGTCCAATTCCAGGATGAAATTATCCTGATTGATGCTGGAATTAAATTCCCTGAGGACGAGCTTCTTGGAATCGATTATGTTATTCCTGATTACACTTACTTAGTGAAAAATGAAGATAAGATTAAGGGATTATTTATCACTCATGGGCACGAAGACCATATCGGTGGAATTCCATATCTCCTAAGAGAAGTTAACATCCCTGTCTACGGCGGAAAGCTGGCCCTTGGCCTACTAAGAAATAAACTTGAAGAACACGGACTCTTGAGACAAACCACTCTTCATGAAATCAAGGAAGACGATATCATTAAGTTCCGGAAAACTTCCGTGACTTTTTTCCGGACGACTCACAGTATCCCTGATTCATATGGCATCGTTGTTAAAACGCCGCCTGGACAAGTTGTTCACACTGGGGACTTCAAATTCGACTTCACTCCTGTGGGAGAGCCGGCCAACTTGACAAAAATGGCTGAAATCGGAAAGGAAGGCGTCCTTTGTCTGCTTTCTGACAGCACAAACAGTGAAATACCTGAATTCACCATGTCTGAACGCCGAGTTGGCGACAGCATACATGACATCTTCCGCAAAGTTGAAGGACGGATTATCTTTGCCACTTTCGCTTCTAATATTCACCGTCTTCAGCAGGTGACTGAAGCGGCCGTCACGAATGGCCGAAAGATTGCTGTTTTTGGAAGAAGCATGGAAGCAGCTATAAATATTGGACAGGAATTGGGTTATATTCAGGCACCAAAAGACACCTTTATTGATGCGCATCAAATTAATAGACTTCCAGCCAACCAGGTGACAATCCTATGTACAGGAAGCCAGGGAGAGCCAATGGCAGCCCTATCAAGAATTGCTAACGGAACGCATCGCCAGATCCAAATCATTCCTGGCGACACTGTTGTATTCTCTTCCTCACCCATTCCCGGGAACACAATTAGTGTCAGCAGAACTATTGACAGACTTTCCCGTGCAGGTGCAGAAGTCATTTATGGCAAATTAAGCGATATTCATACATCCGGTCATGGCGGCCAGGAAGAACAAAAACTAATGCTTCGTTTAATTAAGCCGAAATTCTTCATGCCGATTCATGGTGAATACAGAATGCAGAAAATGCATGCCAAATTAGCTGTGGATTGTGGAGTAGATGAAGAAAACTGCTTCATCATGGATAATGGTGAAGTCCTGGCCCTGAGCGAAGATTCTGCTCAAGTAGCAGGTAAAATACCGTCTGGTTCTGTTTATATTGACGGAAGCGGAATTGGTGATATCGGAAATATAGTTTTACGGGACCGCCGCATTCTATCTGAAGAAGGTTTAGTGGTTGTCGTAGTGAGCATCAATATGAAGGATTTCAAAATTGCTGCTGGCCCTGACTTAATTTCCCGCGGATTCGTCTACATGAGGGAATCCGGAGATTTAATCAATGATGCACAGGCACTCATTACAAAACACTTAAGCAAAGTTATGGAACGCAGAACAACTCAATGGTCAGAAATCAAGAATGAAATCACTGACACACTTGCACCCTTCCTTTATGAAAAAACAAAGCGCCGTCCAATGATTTTACCGATTATCATGGAAGTTTAATAACCTTCATGGGCTCGTGTGGATCGATAATGTATTTAGTATAAGAAAAAAAGGCTGTATCTCTCTAGTAAGAGATACAGCCTTTTTCAAATTAAGACATCACTTTCTTTTCAAAACGGTTGATATCTACGTCTGCTCCAATAACTATAAGGATGTCGTCAAATTGTATTTTTTCATTCGCCTGCGGAGACACAATAATTTCATTTTTTCTTTTGATGGCAACAATGTTGATTCCGTACTTTGCACGGATATCAAGATCAATAATGCTATGGCCAGCAAGTTTTTCATTAGCAACAATTTCTACTATGCTATGCTCATCTGATAGTTCCAGATAATCCAGAACATTATTTGAAACGATACTATGGGCTATTCTTCTGCCCATATCCCGTTCAGGATGAACAACATGATCTGCCCCTATTTTCCTCAATACCTTTGCATGATAATCATTTTGAGCTTTAACCGTAATTTTTTTAACTCCTACCTCTTTTAAAATTAAAGTCGTCAGGATGGAGGCTTGAATATTATCGCCAATTGCTACGATAACATGGTCAAAATTGCGTATTCCCAAACTCTTGATAACGGATTCATCCGTGGTATCGCCAACCACTGCGTGTGAAGCGATTTTCGCGAATTCGTTCACCCGGTCTTCATTTACATCAATCGCCATTACTTCCATTCCTTCTTCAGCCAGAGCATGGCAGATGCTTCCTCCAAAACGTCCAAGTCCGATAACAGCAAATTCTTTCTTCATCCTATCTTCCCCCAGCATAGTTAGCAATATAGACAATAATACCATATTAGCATAAACAGAAGTATAGCTATTAGATATTCCTTCCTGATAAAATAAAACCTCCGCTCGGACGCTCGGAGGTTATTTTGTTCATTCACATTGCATCAAGCATATTGAATTGTGCTTTTACCAAATGATAATATTCACCTTTTGCATTCATTAATTCTTCATGATTTCCTTTTTCTAAAATATTTCCATGATCGAGCACAAAGATTTGATCGGATTCACGGATTGTGGATAGCCTATGGGCAATAATAATGGCCGTTCTTCCCTTTAAGAGTGTTTTTAAAGCCTGCTGGATTTTGACCTCTGTCTCAGTGTCAATACTGGCAGTAGCTTCATCTAGTATAAGAATACGAGGGTCTGCAAGTAAAGCACGGGCAAAGGAGAGGAGCTGCCTCTCACCCACCGATAATATATTTCCTCTTTCCTCCACTTCCGTCTCGTATCCCTTTGAAAGTTTTGCAATAAACCCATGTGCACCAACAGCTTTGGCTGCTTCCACTACTTCTTCATCAGTTGCATCAGGTCTGCCAAAACGGATGTTATCATAGATTGTTCCGGAAAATATGAAAGTGTCCTGCAGCACCACACTGATTTGCTTGCGCAAACTTGATAAGGATACATCCTTCAGGTCATAGCCATCTATTTTTACAGAACCTCCCGAAGGATCATAAAAGCGGCTGATTAAATTTGCTATGGTCGTTTTACCTGATCCTGTATGCCCCACAAGCGCCGCGGTTTGCCCTGCTTTTATCTCAAGGCAAACCCCATTTAAGGCTGTTCTTTTTTCATCATAGGAAAATGTGACATTCTCAAATTCAATCTTCCCTTTTATCTCCTGTAAATGAAATGCATCGTTCCTTTCTGATACGATTGGTTTCTCATCAAGAAACTCAAAGATTCGTTCAGAGGAAGCCATTCCCATGAGAAGCTGGTTATAAACCATTCCAAGACGGGAAATAGGCTCCCAGAACATCCCTAAATAAAAGGCAAAAGAAACAAATACACCGATTGAGATTGACCCATCCTGAATCAGATGTGCCCCAAACCAAATCAGTACAGCGGTACCCAGGGCATTGGTCAATTCAACCAGCGGCCTGAACATTGCATTTTTCTGAGATGCATTTCTCCAGCTTTCAAAGTTCTCAGTATTCACACCATCAAAGAATGCCATATTCTCTTTTTCCTGTGTAAAAGACTGGGTAATCCTTATCCCCTGAATGCTTTCATTTAAGTGAGAATTCAATTTGGATTGTTTTAACCGGACCGTTTGCCACGATCTACGGATATTTCTGCGCAAGCTGGTCGAGATAAAAAACATGATGGGCAAAATGACCATGATTGCCAGAGTCAGTTCTGGGCTTAGTGTAAATAAAATAATAAAAATCCCTGCCAGCATAATCAGATCCATCAGCAGATTTATGACCCCATTGGTAAACAGCTCCTGAAGCGAATTTATGTCATTCATAATCCTTACCAGTATGGATCCTGCTGAACGCTGATCAAAAAAACGATGCGAAAGCGTCTGTACGTGTGTAAATAAATGTTTCCGAAGATCATAAATTACACTTTGGCCAAGCTTATTCATCCATTTTATCCTGTAATAGTTTGCAGCATATGAAATGGTATAGAGTACTGCAATCACTGAAACCAGAATGGCGAGCAGCCTGCCGTCCTTTTCAATCAAAGCTTTATCTAACGTATACACACCGATTAAGATGGGAATTATAAGCCTGACTGCTGTATTTATTAATACCATAATAATTGAGAGCGGAAGTAAATTTTTTCTGTATGGCTCCATATAACTGAATAAGCGCAGCATTTGCTTCCAGTTAAAAGGCTTCTCAATAATTTCGTCGGCTGAGTATTGAAATCTATTTAACACATTTTCATTTTTTGTTTTATTTTTTTTCAAGGAGGCACCTCCTAGCCTGCATTTGATTGGAGAACCTTATCGCGGTCCTGATATTGAATATCGTAAATCCGCTGATATGGGCCATTATTTTTAAGAAGCTTTTCATGTGTTCCCCGTTCTGCCACTCTCCCGTTCTCTAGTACAAGTATTTCATCTGCATGCTTCAGGGAAGAAATCCGGTGGGCAATGATAAAGGTAGTTCGATCAGCCATTACTTCTTTCAAGGCTTTTTGTATTCTGAATTCTGTTTCCATATCCACCGCACTTGTTGCATCATCCAATACTAAAATACTGGGATCTGCACAGATGGCCCTTGCTATCGCAATCCTTTGCTTCTGGCCGCCTGAAAGCCCCATGCCCCTTTCGCCAAGAACGGTATCGTATTGATCAGGAAGCTCCATGATAAATTCATGTGCCTGTGCACGTTTGGCAGCTTCAATGATTTCCTCCATAGTGGATTCAGGCTTTCCGAATGCAATATTTGCTTTAATCGAAGAAGAAAACAAAAAGGATTCCTGGAGAACAAAGCCGATATTTCTTCTCAGAGATTGAAGAGAGTATTCCTGCACATTTACACCATCTATAATCACATGACCTTCAACTGGCTCATAAAATCTTGTCATAAGCTGTGTTAAGCTCGTTTTTCCTGATCCTGTCGAGCCTATTAACCCAATTACCTTTCCTGGCTCAGCATGAAAAGAGATGTTGGATAAAGCGTCATTATCATCCTGGGTATATTTCAGCGTAACATTGCGAAATTCCACCTCACCCAGCAAACGTTCTGCTTTAACACATGATTCTATATCCTCAATTTCATTATCTGCCTCAAGGATCTCAATAAGCCGCTCTCCGGAAGCTTTGGACTGAGAAAAGAGATTAACGATGAATCCAAGGTTCATAATAGGCCACATAATATACCAGAGAAGGCTGTAAAAAGCGACAAGCTCCCCTGGCTTCAGACTGCCAGCCATAACAAGATAACCTCCGTAAGCCAGGAGCAATACAACACTTAAATTGCCCAGAAACTCCATTAAAGGAAAATACTTAGCCCAAATATCCGATGTAAAGAGATATTTATCTTTATAGTCACTGTTAGAGTCATTGAATTTATTTATCTCAAAATCTTCCCGTGATAATGACTTCACTGTATTAATTCCGCTTATATTCTCCTGAACTTTTGTATTCAGCCGTCCGAATGATTTGCGGATGCTCCGGAATGCCGGATGCACAGCTTTATCGAATTTAAAGGTGACTACCGCAAGAAAAGGCAGCGTAATAAGAGTGACAATCGCCAGTGGAATAGAATAATAAAACATGACCGAAACACTGATAAAGATCAGTAAAACAAAACGTATGAGTTCAGAAAATCCGAATGAAAGAAAAAAACGGAACCCCTCAACATCAGCAGTAAGCCGAGACATTAAATCGCCTGTTTTTGCATTGTCATAATATCGAAACGGCAAGAACTGCAGCTTTTCATAAAGTACATTTCTAAGTTTATAGACCGATGTGATCCCAAACAAATCACCAGTGTACTGATGGATATATGTCGCTGCCCCTTTTACACCCATTATGGCAATGAAGCCTAAAGCCAAATAAGGTATCCACCCATAATTTCCCCCAATGACAACCTCATCAATTGTCAGCTGAAGGATCATTGGATACACAACCGTAATCGCTGTCACAATAAACAGAAAGAATATGGACCAGAGAAAGTAATGTTTATATGGCCAGTAATATTGCTTTAACTTTTTAAATGTTTCCATCTGCATGCCCCCTTTAATTTGCGGAAAAATTAGAAAAGTTAGAACGTAATATTAAATATATCGAGTTTCGAAGTATTTTTCCACCCCTTTTTGTTTGATTTTTCCACTTTTTTTAAGCTTATCTTCTTAATGAGTCTATTCAAACTCCTAATCTTTATTAATACCCTTTGAAATCGCTAAAAGGCTTTCGATCTAAAATCCTGCATATCAGTAATTTAGTTTTTCACATCCAGCCAGTATATAGAGCTGCCCGAATGATAGAAAGGCTAACCGTTTGCATATAAAGTGCTGTTGCGATAAAATGATGACTTTAATCATACTGAAAGGAAGCGTTAGAATGGAGAATCTAAATTTATCGCAAATAAATTGGGAAGCCCTGTTGATTGATGCCGGACTTATTCTATTAAAGCTGGCAGCTATCTATTTTGCATTTTTAATCGTTAAGTCTGCGGGGAATAAAATAATACATAAAAGTTTTGAGGGAATCGGGAGGAAGGAAAGAATATCTCCGGGAAGATCGAAGACACTGCAAAGTCTTGCTAAAAACATTTTCTCTTACGTACTTATTTTTATTTTTGCTGTTACGATTCTTCAGATTTTCGGTATAAAAGCAACTGCCATTCTTGCCGGTGCCGGGGTAGTCGGATTGGCGGTCGGCTTTGGAGCTCAAGGCCTTGTCAGCGATGTAGTAACAGGATTTTTTATATTGCTGGAAAGGCAAATTGATGTCGGTGATTATGTTACTACCGGAAGCTACTCAGGAATAGTGGAGCAAATTGGATTAAAAACTACTCAAATCCGCGGTTTTGACGGTACATTGCATTATATCCCGAACCGGGAGATTACCAGTCTGAGCAATCATTCCCGCGGCAATATGCGCGCACTGGTTGATATAGGAATCTCCTATGATGACAATATTGATGAAGCTATCACAGTACTTCAGGAAACCTGCGACAAAATCGCCGAAGTAAACCAGGCGATTGTGGAAGGACCTAATGTCATTGGCGTACAAACATTAGGCTCATCGGATGTTGTATTAAGAATTATTGCAAAGACAGAAAACATGGAACAGTGGGCTGTCGAACGGCAGCTGAGAAAAGCACTGAAGGAAGCCCTGGAAGCTAACGGAATCGAAATTCCATTCCCTCATCAGGTGCTCATTCAAAAACACGCAGGATCAGAAAGTGCTGCCGGATAAAACCGTAAGCAAAAAGCTGATTTCGCAGAACCTAAAAAGGTGCTGCGAAATCAGCTTTTTTAACATTTCCACTTTATTTAGTAAATACTTATTGCAAAATGAGCTGACTTATCCTTTATACCTTAAATATGCTGCAATCAATTCAATCGCTTTTTCGATTGCCGCTTCATTTGGATTCAGCCTGGCATGATGAAGTCCGTATTCTGAATCGACCCCAAGCCAAAACATGAAGCCTGGAATTTCTTCAAGCATATATCCGAAGTCCTCACCTGTCATGGCTTCCCGGCATTCAACAACGTTTATGTCTGTGTTGGAACGCGCAAACTCCATGAATTCCTTCGTTAAGGCTGTCTCATTGTAAACCTGATGATACATGCTTCCATAGTCGATTGAAGCTTCACATTCATACCCAACTTCAATTCCTTTTACTAGCGCCTGAATCCTGCTTTTTACCTTTTTCATTGATTCAGGAGATAACGTTCGGATGGTACCTTCAAGCCTCGCTTTTTCAGCTATGATGTTTTGAACGGTGCCACCTGTAATTTTTCCGATTGTAACGACTGCGCTGTCCAAAGGATCAATGTTCCTTGAAATGATGGACTGAAGCTGGCTGACCAAAGTACATGCTACCACAACCATATCATTGGTATTATGCGGATATGCTGCATGTCCCCCTTTTCCTTTTAAATCAATGAAAAGTTCTGAGGTATTTGCAAACAGCAGCCCTTCTCTCAATGCGATTGTTCCGACGGGATATTCTGGAGCAATATGGAGAGCCAATATCATATCCGGCTTCCATTCTTTCATTATTTCAGATTTAAGCATGGGTTCTGCTCCGCCAGGCCCTTCTTCTGCTGGCTGAAATATAAACAGTAAATCATCGTTAATGCGTTCTTCTATAAATTTTGCTATTAGGCCAAGTGCAATCGACATATGAAAATCATGTCCGCAGGCATGCATTTGTTCACTATGCACGGATTTGAACGGCAGGCCTGTTTCCTCAATGATTGGGAGGCCGTCTATATCAGCACGATACCCAATCATCTTGGACGGATTCCTGCCGCTGATTTTCACAAGAATACCTGTTTTCCAAGTTTTAATTTCCATGCTGTCCTGAGGAAGAGAATACAGGTAATCTAATAGAAACTGCTGTGTTTTAAATTCACGGAACCCTAACTCCGGTATTTTGTGCAGCTCCCGCCGTAATGCAACGAATGGATTGTTTGTGTCCAAACTTTCTTCCCCCTTGTTAAAAATGCCCCTTATATTTCATTAACGCTATAGCAGTCTTGGGTAACCAAAAGGCTTTCACCTTTAGAAAAAGCGCGGATCGCAATCCACGCTTTCAAACTCTTATAATTGGCGAAGCTCCTGCTTAATTTCTGTTTTAGACTTAGTCTTTTCATCAATCTCTTTAATTACACGAGCTGGTGTTCCTGCCACCACAGTGTAAGGAGGCACATCATCAATGACAATCGCACCTGCCGCAACTACTGCACCCTTACCAACAGTTACACCTTCCAGAACCACTGCATTGGCTCCTATAACTACATCATCTTCTACAACAACAGGTTTTGCTGAAGGAGGCTCAATAACTCCAGCCAACACAGTTCCTGCTCCAATATGGCAATTCTTGCCGACTGTTGCTCTTCCGCCAAGGACAACATTCATGTCAATCATTGTACCTTCTCCGATCACTGAACCAATATTAATGGATGCCCCCATCATGATTACAGCGTTATCACCGATTTCAACCTGGTCGCGGATGATTGCCCCCGGCTCAATGCGGGCTTTAATATTTTTCATATCAAGCAGTGGAATCGCTGAGTTTCTGCGGTCATTCTCAATAACATAATCTTCAATTTGTGACTGATTTGCTTCAATTGCCTGGCTAATTTCAGACCATTCACCAAAAACCACACCGGTACTGCCATTTATAAAGGCCTTTGCTGAATCACCGAAGTCGATTCCTTCTAATTCACCTTTAATATAAACCTTTACAGGTGTTGATTTTGTGCTGTTCTGGATAAATGAAATAATCTCATTGGCATCCATCATTTTCATATTAAAAATCCTCCTCTATGTATAACATTGCAACTAGCATTACTTTAACAAACAAAAGCGCTGAAAACAAGAAAAATAAATGAAAATAGAAGTCATGGGTGATATCCTTTTCCTTCTTCTTCAATATGCTCCTTAATTAACTCAACAAATGCCTGAACTTGCTTGAGCTGAAAGGCGGATTCATATCCCAGCAGCCATGTATCACGCTTAATCGGCAAATTATTTTCATCCAGCAGCGGGATTTTAAAAATATTTTTCTCCGCACCATTCAGTGTAATGGCTGGAAGAATGGCATATCCTATTCCATTGAAAGTCATTTGCTTGCACGTCTCAATTTGATCAACTACTATTGTCCGTTTTGGAGACGTTTTGAACTGCCGCAGCCACCAGTCCTGAATTTCCTGATAATAGTTGGAATCACTCTTAAACTGAATGAAGGGCCTGTCTGTTTCAAGGACCTGCTCCGGCCTTGTAATCTCTGTATCCACTAGATAAAGACTGTCCTTAAATAAAGGGATTTTAATCCCCTTCCAGTCCGGAGTCCCTCTAATAATTCCAATGTGAACCTGATCATCATAGAGCGATTTTAATATTTCACTGCTCCAGCCGGTGATCAGTGAAATTTTTGCCTGGGGATAGCGGCTGACAAACTTCTTAAGAACTTGAGGCAGCCAATTCTGCCCTACGATTGAAGCAACTGCAATTTTTAAGGTGCCATGGACCTCTGAATTCAAGGCTGTAATTGACTCCCTGACCTTTTCTTCCTTCGCAAGAACTTCATTAATGAATTGTAATACGATTTCTCCAGCGGGCGTCAGTGACAAACCCTTTTGTGAGCGGAGGAATAGTTTGCTGCCCCATTCCTTTTCAATATTTACAAGACGCTGTGAAAGGGCTGGCTGCGAAACAAATAAACGTTCAGCCGCTTTTCTCATATTCATTTCCTGTGCCAGCACTGATAAAAGGTGAAATTCCGTAAGTGAAGACATAAACATCTTCCCCTCATAACTTTTTCTTATAGTATATCTTAATTGAATTAGAGTTTCATTATCATTAGAAAGGACATCAGCACCTTAAAAGCTTACAGTTCTTTAAGAATATAAAAATCTCTGCAAATTAAATGCAGAGATCTCTTGCCGTTTAATCGGCAGCTTCCTTTTCATGCTTTGGCAGAGCAATTACCAGTAAGAAACTTATAACAGCAAATAATAGTACCGCATAATACACTGAATGAAGTGAAATGGTGAGACCATTTTGCAGGATTTCCTTCACTCCCGTATTCAGGCTGTTTCTCGCTTCTTCATTTAAAAGTACATTTGCTGAATCTAAAGATAGGCTGGAATCTATGCCTTCACCATTATTCTGTATATATGATTTTATCTGGCTGTTCAGAATCCCGCCCAGCAAGGCTGCTCCTATAGTGTTGCCAAGATTTCTCATAAACATATTGGCAGCAGTAGCTATTCCTCTTTGCTTCCATTCCACTGTACTCTGAATGGATACAATAAAAGCAGTGCTAGTTAATCCCATGCCGGCCCCGACCAGAAAGCTTCCAGCCGCCGCCCATACAGGTCCTGCTTCAGGAGTGAGTGTGACAAATAATATGCTCCCTGCAATTAAGAATACTCCCCCTATTACAGAGGTGCTTCTAAAACCAATTTTCAAAAGAAGCTTGCCTGCAGCTGCAGAAGCTATTGGCCAACCTATCGACATGGTCGTAAGTGTAAAACCTGCAACAATCGGCGACCTTTCCATCACACCCTGGACAAATGCCGGCAGAAAACTGGAAATCCCTATCAGCATCACACCAGTTGTCAGTGAAGCTAAATTAGCAATTAAAATCGGTTTTTCCTTCCAAATATTAAAAGGCATCATCGGCTCTGCAGCTTTTTGTTCCTGCAGGATAAATAAAATAAAGGAAATCACACTAACCGCTATAAGGCTGATTGCTTCGATGGAATTCCATGCCCAATTTGTTCCTCCCTCAACAAGCACAAACATCAGAGATGAGATGGAAACCGTTAATAGCACAGCCCCTGCATAATCGATCTGATGCTTTTTTCTTTCCACATTCTCATGAAGGAAGAGCCATAAGCCTGCTATAGCCATAATGCCAAGCGGAATGTTCACCCAAAAAACATATCGCCAGCTGACGAATTCAACTAGAAGCCCTCCTATTGCAGGACCCATTATGGCTGAAATACCCCATACGCTTGATAAATAACCCTGAACCTGTGCCCTTTCCTCTTTTGTATAGATATCCCCGACTATGGTGGTTGCTATCGGCATGACTGCTCCAGCTCCAACCCCCTGGATTAATCGGAAAATGATCAGTGCTGTCATCGATTCAGCAAAACCGCATAAAATGGAACCAATTAAAAATATGATAATCCCGAATGTCAAAACGGGCTTCCGCCCAAATAAGTCTGAGAGCTTGCCATAAATTAAAACAGTCACAGCATTCATTAACAGATAAGCTGAAAACACCCAGCTATATAAAGCAAATCCGCCTAAATCCCCTACAATGGCAGGCATTGCGGTTGAAACAATGGTTGCCTCTATAGCTCCCATAAACATGGCAAGCATAACTGAAGCAAGCACAAAAGGCTTTTTCGTAACTTTTCTCTTTCCTTCCGGCATTTTTTTATGTAAAGTCTGACTCAAGCATTTCCCCTCCAAAATGAATAAAAACATGAATAACGCCTGCAAGTAGCGGAAATAAATACACCGGTACTCTCATCATTGAAAATAAAGCAAGCTCCCACTGCTGGGAGCTGAATGATGTTTATCGCTTATTTAATCGTCTGATGTGCTTATTTAATTGATCCAAAACTGTTCTGCGAGTCAGTATTCCCTCAAAGTAGCCTTCCTTGTTTTCTATACATATAAAGGGATGGTCAACTAAAAGCTCGATCGATTGCTGTATAGAGGACTCAGCATCAAGCCGCGGGATATTTCTGTTCATAGCCTCTTCAACCCTTTTTTGCTCCAGCTGCTCAAATTCGATCCGCTCTAGCCCGAGAATAGAATCCATGATTATGGGTGTGCTGATTAAGCCCTGCAGCTTATATTGCGGGTCTAGTACAGGTATTGCTGTATATCCGCTTTTTGTTAACACTAAGAGGGCATGCTCCAGGTTATTGCCAACCTGTACATGTGCTACCCGTTCAGAAGGAATCATGAAATCACTTATGTTAAATTCTAAAAATTCCTCGCTATGGAGACTGATCATCGCCGAAAACTCCTCAAAAATTAGTTATACTTCTTACCCATTTTATCATAGTCTCCGGCATTTTGCCCCTATTAACCTTTGCTCGTTTGAATGTCTTTTACTTCATAGCCGCAGTCAGGACAGCGAAAAATAACATTTTGATTGGACTGTGCGGTTAAAACGGCATCGATGTCTTTTTCAGCCATGCATCCTGGACATGTTACAATTGGCATCATTCTGCTTCACCTCAAATCAAAGGGTCCTTTATTACTTATTGTTCTCAATACCTATTTTTTCGAGTCCTTATTATCTTTTAAAATTTCTTTCATTTCTTCAAGAGTTTTCCTGATCCGGATTACTTCTTTTTTTGTATTAATTAAATCTGCAAGCAAAAGAAGAACTGTAAAAAACAGCAAAATCATGAGCAGATAATACATTTCACACCTCTGGAAGATTGATATTTCATATTATAGCACGCTTTTTCTTCAAGCTGTTTTTAATAAGAAAAGAGGCCCAAAAGGCCCCTTATGTATATGGTGGATTATTGAATCAAATCGAAAATTTCGATCGTAATCATATCAATGTTGTCGAATTGATATCTTTTTGGCTTTTCTTTATCGTAATATACTTCCAGTTCAAATGTTTCATTTTTCGGATGAAAAGTTACCTGGCATTTCCTTTCACCATTCACCTCAAAAAATCTTTGCATTGGCTCTCCGCCTGTTGCTTGTTCCTGTAAGCTCTTTAAGCGTGTTAATATACCTTGAAGCTGTGACATGCTCTCTCTCCTTTCCAAAACAAAACCCATAATTCTACATTTAGGTTTCTCTTTTGGCATGTTTCTATCCTAAAGAAATAAATTCAGAATATTCAAGCTCGATGCTTTACATACCAATATTAACAGAATAAAATATTGTCAGGTGTTTGTACAAGCAAAAGCTTTATAAAGGATGTGATTTTTTTTGGCAAAACCTGAAAAATTAGCGGAAAATCTATATTTAATTGACGATTTTGATCTTTCACTGGAAAAACGTACCGGTACATATGTCTTAACAGAGGAAAAGCTGACTTTGATTGAAACTTCCGCAAGCCCTTCAATTCCCTACATACTGGAAGGGCTAAGCCAGCTTCACATTCGGCCTGAGGAAGTTGAGTATATCATCGTTACCCATATTCATCTTGACCATGCAGGCGGCACAGGCCTTTTACTAACCCATTGTCCCAATGCAAAGGTTATTGTCCACCCGAAAGGCGGCAGGCACTTAGCAGATCCTTCACGCTTAATTGCTGGTGCAAAAGCTGTTTACGGAGATAAATTTGATGGACTGTTTAATCCTATTTTGCCTGTTCGAGAGGATAAAATTATCACAAAAGAACATGAAGAAGAGCTTAAAATAGGACCAAATTGCACTCTGAAATTTTTTCATTCACCTGGGCACGCTAATCACCACTTCAGTATCTTTCATCCTGCTTTAAATGGAATGTTCACAGGAGACACGGCTGGTGTATCTTATCCTCAATTAAAAGAAAATGGAATTGAAATGTATCTGCCCTCTACTTCACCAAACCAATTCGATCCAGGCAAAATGCTCGAATCCATTGGCATGTATGAAAAAATGGATCTTGATTTTATTTTCTTTGGCCATTATGGAATGAGTACAAACCCAAAAGAGGTCTACAGGCAAATTAAGGATTGGCTTAAGATATTCCTCCATACAGGCAGAATTGCCGTATCTGAAGGCGGTTCTATTGATCAGCAGACACAGGCAGCGCAAGCCATGCTTGAAGAAAAAATTAAAGCCAATCTAAATGGCAGAGGCATCCCATCTGACCACCCTGTATATAAGATCCTTTCTGTGGATATCGCTGTCTGCTCTATGGGATTGATAGATTATATGCAAAAAACAAACTGATTGATTGCTTACTTTAATATCCTGCATTATGATGGAATAACAAAAAACTCAGGGGGAAGCACTTTGAAAGAAATTGTTTTATACACACAGCCTGATTGTCCGCCCTGTGAGATTACGAAGATGTTTTTGAATGAAAAAGGATATATTTATACGATAAAAGATATTAAAAAAGATGCAGCAGCCCACAAAGAGCTGACCAGACAATATAAATCTTTTTCCACTCCAACAATTGTCATCGGAGATACTGTCATTAGGGGATTTGACCCGGAAAGACTGCAATCTGTATTAGATGATGGCATAAAGTGAAACTTCAATTGCATGGATCTCCTGCCTGTCAGGCTGCAATAATAAAAATAGGAGCTTAAAAGCTAAGCTTTTAAGCTCCTATCATCTAATTGGATGCCAGCTGCCCGTTTAATTCCTGATGTTCAAATAAAGCAATTATACCTTGTTTATTATCTGTTAAAACCATACTTCCGGAACGAAACAAAGCGTCGAATGGATTCAGCAGGAAACCGAATTGATACGACGGTTTGTTAATCCAATTTGGATTTTCAGGTGTTTTAAATGAGCTTTGTGTTGCTGCTTCTTCATTACTCTCGGCTTTCTTTAAAATTTTCTCGGGTATATTTTCACCCAGGAATTTGGCGACTTTAAATTCCCCTTCTTGTTCCACAAGTAAAAGTCCCTCATAGTGACCTTCGTATTCTACTGGGCCTTCATTATTTTCCGGAAAGTATTCATACACATAAATTTTGCTTCCTTCTTTAACTACTTTTGTACTATCTGAATACGTAAAGAAGGGAATGTAATATGCAGCAGCATCAGATCCAAGGGTAAAATACTTGCCATTCTCTGAAACAAGGTTTTCATTCAGAAATTCAGCTTTAGGCTCTTCAGAAAAATATGGGTCAAGCAATTCATCGACTTCCTTCATGCTTCGCTCTTCCTCGCTCAGCGAAACCTGTGTATGAAATGCATTTTGCAAGAATTTGTATACCTCTTGGTTATTGTTAAGGCTCTCGGCATTTGTATGGGAAGGAATCGCTGCTGCCATGACTGCAATTGTTATAATAATTCCTGCTAAGTGCTTGTACATTCCACTCTCCCTTTCTTAATCGTTTACTATTGTGTACCATCAATTTTACCAGCAAATAAAGCTGCTGTTGCCGGTTTTCGCACCCGAAATTCTCTTACGTTTTGACATAATAATTCTTTTCTTGTTATGAATCTACCCGAATTGACAAAGAATTAACGCAATAAGCGGAAAAGTGTATATAAATAATGATGTAAATATTGTTAATCAGCAGCATGTACCCATTTCAATAAAAAAAGACCCTGCCTATGAGGGTCTTTACCAATTCCATGTAAGTGCAAAATAGATAATCATAACAAGAACAATTCCAAAGAAAATCACATACGTTAGAAAAATCGGATTTCTAATATATGCATGCTTCTGAACATTATCCGGCAATTCTGCATCAATATCGCCCTTTACGGCTTTTCGCTCTTTTGCAACAAACAAAGTGTAAACTAAGGAGTATCCAAGGATACCCACTCCAATTAGTAAAATGATCAATGTGTACATGCTCATGTCTAATCTCTCCTCAAGGAAAGTTCTACACTTACATTTCCTCAAATTAAGATTGTTTATACTTTTAAAATTTTATGCTTATAATAACCCATCATGGTTGTATAAAAATACATACGATAGATCCACAAATAAGTAATCATTGGTATTAAGCGGAAAGGAAAACGTCCTGATTGTTTCACCTGTCTCAATATCAGTATACAAATCAGAGAGGATACCTTTTTTATTTATTCGCATTTTCATGATATTTTCAAGAAAGTATGGCCGCCAGCTCCAGTTTTTGTGAAGATATTCTTCCTGGGTTATCCATTCCCCATCCCGTTTGAAGTAATTCGCAGATTTCTGGAATCCATCTTCATCGCAAATATACAGGCGAAAAGCTGCACCATCCAGAAGAACCGCAATCTGCTCCAAGGTTTCTTCATATACAAAAACCTTTTTATTTTTATTTGCAAAATCAATCATCTTTTCGTTGAACTCAAGTGTAACCTGATACAAGGACTCCAGTTTTTTCTTTTCATGTACAATAAACCGATGGCATTCACTTCGAAATTTTTCCTTTAAAATATCTCTATCAGTGAAATTTTCAGCCGGTTTTTGCAAATAATAACCTTGATAATAACGGCCTCCATTTTTCCAGGCAAACTGAAGCTGGTAAACCATTTCAATATTTTCAAAAAGCATGCTCGCTCCTATTTTCCTGGCAAGCATGGATAAAGAATAGAGGATATCATTAAAATTATAAGCAGAAGCATTTGATTTCATGGACTCCAGATCCACCTTTAAAATGTCGGGAGCCAATTGCCCGATCCTATCGAGATGACTGCTTTCATTTCCAAGTTTATCTATTGCTAATTTAATTCCATAAGTCCTGTAATAATTCAATAGATGGTCCAGATGGTCAATATCTCCCTTATAATTCCGTTCTGTAATTTCCAATACAATCCTGTCAAGGCTTATTCCTTGTTTTTCATATTCCTGGAGGGTATTTAAAAATTGTTCCCCGTCATTATACATGAGCAAGTCAGCATCCCTGTTGACAAAAAGCAAAATATCCTTATCCAGGTCCCGGGCCTTATCCAAAGCCTTTTTTAATACTTCATAATCTACTTCAATCCGGTATTCTTCAGGAATATTCTCATCCTGGAAGAACGGCCCCAGACTACTTATTACTCCATCAGATCCTCTATATCGGCCTAAAACCTCATAACCAATGACACGATGCTCATCTGCACTGAATATTGGCTGGAAATAAGGAAATACATTATCCAAATCTGTAAGGATATCCAATGCATCCATGTCCTAGCCTCCCTATGTATATTAATGAGTTATTATACCATATTCGCTTAAAACTTTTACTATTCAAAATATAGATTCCACTTTTTGATAAAACAGCATTGTTTGGCAAAAGCTTTGCATCATATTGCCGCGCCTTCTCTCACAAGCTAATATCAGGACATCAAAGAAAGAGGGTATTTCATGAGAAATCTCCTATTTATATCCCTTCTTATTCCTTTGCTTGGCTGCGGCCATTCAGAACCTGCCAGTCCTTTGCAAAAGCCTGACATGGCCTCAAAAGATCTGGATGCACAAATACCAGTAAAGGCAAAGAAGGTACAGCAGAAAGCAACAGCCCAATCTCCGAAAACTCCTGCGGCTGTGAAAAAGGAATCTGTCATCATTGATGTTCCACTAATCAGACAAAACCCCGAATTGAAGTATGGATGCGAAGTAACCAGCCTGACAATGGTCCTGCGGCATGCAGGTGTGCAAGTAGGGAAAATGGATTTGTATAATGCAGTAAAGAAAGATAATGATCCGCTGATACGTTCAAAAGGCGATATTTTAAAATGGGGTAATCCAGCAGAAGGATTTGTAGGAGATATGACCGGGACAAGTGCAGGCTACGCTGTTTTTGATAAACCAATTGAAGAATTAGTGAATAAATATCTTCCCGGAAGAGCCGTAAATTTATCCGGCCAAAATTTTGAAGCGATTCTTATGCATGTATCCAAGGGATATCCTGCTGTGGTCTGGACAACAGGAGATTATAGGCTTCCTGACCGCTGGGAGTCCTGGACTCACTCCGGCAAAACCATTAAAACTCCTTTAGATCTTCATGCAGTCGTATTGGTAGGCTATGATGAACAGTTTGTTATTCTAAACGATCCCCTCTCAGGGAAAAAACAGGTGAAGGTTTCTAAAGAACGATTCATCTCATCATGGAAAGCATTGCAATCCAGAGCAGTAAGTTACCAATAGATAATGGCAACCGGCTGAAATTAATTCAGCCGGTATTCATAAGATTAAAATGGAAATTGATTCAGCCACTGTCCTCCATCCATAGTGATGCACTCCCCATTAATATAACCTGCATGCTCAGAGAAAAGGAAGAATGCCAATTCTGCGATTTCTTCCGGCTTACCGAGCCTGCCAAGGGGCACACTTTGGAGTGTCCTGTTTGCAGCTTCTTCTGATTCCCAAAGCCTGTCAGCCCCTCCTGTCCTTTCAATCGGACCTGGGGCTATTGCATTCACTCTAATTCCGTATTTTCTTCCCCATTCTACAGCCAAGGTTCTTGTCATGGATAATACACCTGCTTTTGCTGCTGCCGAGTGTATAACACCCGCTCCAGCATCCCATGCATATGTAGCCACCATATTAATGATGCTTCCCTTAACTCCTTTTTCAATCCAGTGTTTACCGACTTCACTCGAACAATAAAAGGTTCCATTCAAGACAATATTAATAACAGAATTCCATCCATTTGCACTCAAGCTCTCTGCAGGGCATATAAAATTTCCCGCTGCATTATTAACAAGGAAATCAACTTGTCCAAATACATTTAGTGTTTCGTTGAGCATATGTTTAACATGTTCAATTTCACGGACATCCATTTGAATTGTCAAAACTTGACCCTGGAAGGTTTGAATTTCAGCTTTTGCTGTCTCAAGGCGTTCCGGATTCCTTCCTGTTATCACCACATTCGCTCCGGCTTCAGCAAACCTCTTTGCCATATATTTTCCCATACCGCTGGAACCGCCAGTAACAATGACTGTTTTATTCTTCATTCTAATTCCCCTCTCAAAAAATGAATGATCATTCATTTATATTTTACCATTAAATATAGAATTTTCGAATTATTATTTACAAATTAATTAATAATTTTAAGGAAAATGAAGGATAAAAAACAAGCATAGTTATTTCTTCTTTTTAATAGGATAGTTTGATAGTATTAAAGATACTGCTATGAGAAGCATTGCCTTTACTCATGCTCAATACTTCAAAAAAAATTTTAATAGATAGGTTGGTATGCTAAATGCCGGAAAAAGTGTCCAGAAGATCTTTTTTAAAAAGAGCTCTCGGCTTTTTTGCTGCTGTTTTTGGTATTAGTGCAGGCGGCTATTATTATGCACGGGATATTGAGCCGCGGCTCTTGGAAATCACAAACTACAAAATTTCTGACAACGCTATTCCACAAGCGTTCCATAATAAAAAAATCATCCAATTCAGCGATACCCATTTAGGATTTCATTATGACCTGAAACAGCTTGAAAAATTGATTGAAAAGATAAACAGCTTGAAGCCTGATATTGTCTTCTTTACAGGTGATCTGATGGATGAACCCAACAAATATAAAGAGGCAAACCAAATCGCCCCCCTCCTGAAAAGGATTCAGGCGCCGCTTGGAAGGTTTGCTATTTATGGAAACCATGATCACGGGGGCTATGGTTCTGATATCTATAAATCTATTATGGAAGAATCCGGGTTTATTCTTTTGCTGAATGAAAATCGGAAAATCGAGTTTTCCGGAAGCAGCATCCAGATTATCGGCATTGACGATGCCATGCTCGGCAAACCGGACATAAAGCTTGCCAGCGGAAGTCTGGACGATTCTTCCTATAACATTTTATTGTCCCATGCACCGGATTTAGCAGATGAAGCCTCAGCTTTCAACATCAATCTGCAGTTGAGCGGCCATAGTCATGGAGGACAAATAAAACTGCCGTTCATTGGAGCGTTAGTTAAACCGCCGCATGCTGAAAGATACTATGAAGGCTTCTATGAAATCGGCAGCCAACGCCCTTTAACTCTTTATGTAAACAGAGGGCTTGGTACAACCCGGCTGCCCTTCCGGTTTTTATCCAAACCTGAACTGACGGTATTTACCCTACAATCAAACAGCGGGAATTAAAGGAAAGCACACCTTTGCAGCTTTCCTTTTTTTGCTGCCTTCGTGACACAATTTATTCAATAAGTTACAAGATCATTTTTGCAGGCATATATTTGAATAGACCTTTCAGAAAGAGGTGATTGTTATGTACCATATAGTAAAACCTGGTGAGACATTGTCTGTAATCGCAAAGAATTACCGCCGCCCTTTAAGCGAGCTTCTGGGGGCAAACCCTTCCATTGTAAACCCAGGCCTGATCTATCCCGGCCAGCGATTAGTAATACCAGGGCTGCCGGAACCAGATTCCATTCCGTATACCATCATTGTTTCAAGAGGTAAAAGAAGCTTAACTCTTTTATATAACGGTGCCATTCAAAAAGTGTACCCCATTGCCGTCGGAAAAATGCTGACACAGACCCCAATTGGAGAGTTTGTTATTGTGAACAGAGAACCTAATCCCGGCGGCCCATATGGTGTCATGTGGCTTTCCCTGTCGAAAGCCGGCTATGGAATTCACGGAACTAATAATCCTTCCTCAATTGGCCAATCTGTTTCCCAAGGCTGTATACGCATGTATAACCAGGATGTGCTCGAATTGTCACGCATAGTGCCAAATGGCACCAGGGTACGGATACAGCCTTAGCTGTTACTTACAATCGTCCTTTCAACAAAACTTTCGCTGAAAAATTGCGAAAGTTTTTATTTTTTAGTTGATATTTTTTTAAACACAACATATCATATTGATATATCAGCATGATACATTGAAAGGAGTTTTATAATTGTCTATAGAACATACCATTCTTGCTGTACTAAGCTTTTGGCCCAGCACAGGATATAATATTAAATCTGAATTTGAACACAAAGCTGCTGGCCTTTATTGGGGAATGAGCTATGGGAGCATTTACCCGAAATTAAAAAAGCTGGAGGAAGAAGGATTTATCTATGCAATCGAGCAGGAAGATGAAGGAAGAAAGAAAAAAATGTATGAGCTCACTGCAAAAGGCTGGAAAGAGTTTGAGAACTGGCTGAAGATTCCTCCTTCTTTCCCGGTTATTAAAGATGAATTGCTAATGAAAATGTCAACATGGCATGAAGATATGGATAATGAAGTGTTAATTAGCCATTTATTAAAAAGAAAAGAAGAAACCTCTGATATTCTAAAATTTGTACAAGAATGGCCGCGAAATGGATACTCCTATGTCAGCAAGCTTGGCTGCCTCTCTATTCGATATGCAGAAATGAAGCTGGAAACAGAAATTAAATGGATTGAAGAATCAATTGAAGCGCTGCAAAATAATAATCTGCCAGATGGCCAGGACCCTCATGGCAATACTGAAAAGCTGCTAAACAGGCGAAGGAGGGCCATTGGGGGGGATAAGGGGAATTGCCAATGAAACCCGGCATTTTTAAACCACTCAAGCTGAAATCCTTTCGCTCTCTATTTGGTGCCCAGTTATTTTCCGATTTGGGTAACTGGCTCGATTTTATTGCTTTGCAGGTTATTGTCGCTTATCACTGGGGGCTTGATGAAACGGCAATTGCCTCTGTTATTATTGTTCTCGGCCTTCCCTGGGTCATTATCGGTCCATTTGCAAGTGTATTTGTGGATAGATTACCGAAAAAAGCTGTTATGATCGTTTGCCTCCTTTTAAGAATTGTCTTTGTCGGAGGCTTGTTTTACGCTCCCAACCTATACATTCTGCTATTATTTGTTTTTTTAAAGGGAACCGTATCAGCCCTTTACGACCCGGCAAGGCAGAGTGCTATCCGGATGATTGTACCTGACAGCATGCTGCCTGAAGCAGTAACTCTAAGCCAGCTTTCAGTCAATACCATGAAAATTGCCGGGCCAGCATTAGGCGGAGGGATAATAGCAGTTTTCGGACCAAAAAGCCCCTTTCTATTTGAAGCAGCAGGATTCATTGCAGCCATTGTTTTCCTTCTATTTCTTCCCAGCTTAACTTCTTTTGAGGAATCAGATAAAAGAATGGCAGAAGACTATACTGTCAAAACAAGTTATTGGAAAGAATTTTCAGAGGGAATAAAACATATTTTCCACACTCCCCTTTTAAGGGTCTCAATTATTCTTTCTTCTGCAGCATTTTTCATCATTTTCCTTTATGATGGGTTATTTATTTTTATTGCAAAGCAGATTGGATTTAATGAGGGCAATTTTGGATTACTGATCAGTGCAGTGGGAGCAGGCAGTGTTGCTGGCTCACTTTTGCTGGGCCATTGGACAGGGTGGAACCGAAAACCCGTCCATTTAATGAGTTCTTCGGCCATATTAAGCGGCACTTTTATTGTAGCTGTTGGACTTGGAGGCTTAGGTCTTCTTAATTTCCCTCCACTGGTCTGGATAATCGGTGCATGTCTATTAGGTCTTTTAGGAGCTGGTGAATCTGTTCCTTACGGCTATGTGCTCCAATCTGAAACACCAAAGCAAATGATGGGCAGAGTTTCGGCTGCCGCCATGTCCCTGCAGACTTTTTCCATGCTTATTGCACCTGCTGCAGGAGCTCTTCTTGCAAAACAGCTAGGTACCTCTTTTGTTATGATTGGCGCTGGCTTGGCAACAACATTATTAGGTTCATCAATGCTGATGGTTATATGGAAAAAGTCAGGATCCTTACAACCTATAAGCAGAAAGCAGCTGGATGGATAAGCTTTTGTATTAAAAGCCTTATCCAAGTTGGTTTTATTGACTAAAAAGGGTATAATATTGTTTATACCCCTTTATAATTTGAAAGGAGATTGGAAATTGAATTCTGATAAGAAACAATATCCCCATCTGCAACCAACGGTTGAAAACCTCTCTCAAGCCATCTTCACCGTTAACCGCCATGCAAAGACAGCACCAAACCCTAAATTTTTGTATAAATTAAAGCACGATGCACTTCAAAAGTTAATTAGAGAAGGAAAAGCCCAGAAAGCAGGCCTTCACTATTCTGGCAATCCAAAAAACAGCCAGCAGCAGTCAGATGTTCTCGTAAAATGCGGGAATTATTCTTTCCATCTTCCGCCTTCTAAAGAGGATTTCTCAGAGCTTCCCCATTTGGGCAAACTCGATTCCTTCGTCAGAAATCCAAAATCTTCTCTATCTCTTAATGCGGCGAAAAAATTGCTTATGTCATATACAGGGCTAAAAGAGCTTAATAGCAAGCCAAATGCAAAAAAGCACCGCTATGAAAAACCTGTATTTAAGAAATTAGGAGAAAGTTACTTTTAATCAAGAAAAGCGCAAGCGCCTTCGGAACAAGCCGAAACCGCTTGTTCCTGCGAAGAACATCCAAGGAAGCTTTCCCTAGGTGCTCACCCCCGAAAAGCCTAAGACGGGCCTCATGGAAAGGCGTCCTTTGCCTTTTTAGGAGGATTGCCGAAATGTGGAGGCGGCTGCACAGGGACGACAAGCATGAGACGAGCCATGCAAGAAGGTGTTCTTTCCTTCTGGAAGGGTTTGGCTAGGCTTTCGTCCCTAGGAGCCGCAACTAGACAGGCTTGTGACCTCGAGGGGGCAGGCGCTGGAGCTAGACAATTATCAAAGTTCAAAGTTATACTTTCTTACCTAACAAGAAAAAGCTGGAGTATTCCAGCTTTTTCTTTGTGGTGGTTCTATAATGCATACTGATCTATCAAAAGCACCAATTCTGCAATTTCAGGCTTGCTCACCTGCGCATTGGCTCCAACCATCTGACCCTTGTGGCGAAGATCTTCGGTAATCAATGAAGAAAAAATAATAACTGGAATTTTTGCAAGCACAGGATGATCTTTAACTTTTTTAGTAAGGTGATGCCCATCCATTTGCGGCATTTCGATATCAGTGATCATGATTTGCACTTCCTCAGTGACATCACGCCCCGACTCGGCTAAGGAATGCAAATATCTATAAGCATCGTATCCATTTTCAAAGAATTCAATTTGACAAAAGCCAGCTTCATTTAAAGTATCATTCAAAAGCTTTCTTAGGAGTGGAGAGTCTTCAGCAATAAGCAGCTTCTTGTCAGACCTTTCACGCTTTCCAAGTTTCTGCACCTTCTGGATGCTAATCCCTGAATCAGGATTTATCTCAGTGACCATTTTTTCAAAATCAAGGAGCAGCACCATCTCATCCTCAAGCTTTATGATTCCGATAATCTGGCTTTCCTGACCCTGATACATTTCAGAAGGCTTCTCAATTTGGTTCCAGGAAATGCGGTGAATTTTTGAAACATTATGAACATGAAAAACAATTTTCTGCTGATTAAACTCTGTCACAATAAACTTATCCTGCTGAGGGCTTTCTGAGGCCGGCATATTTAATGATGATGCTACATCCACTACTGGAAGAACCTCTCCCCTCAGTTCAATGATCCCTTCAATATTACGATGAGAATGCGGGACAGGAATGACAGGGACAGGATTAATAATTTCCTTCACTTTAATAACATTAATCCCAAATTTATTCCTTCCTATTGAGAATTCAACAATCTCCAGTTCATTCGTTCCGCTTTCCAGTAAAATGCCTTTTTTCTGTTCCACTTTTTTCGCCCTTCCTTTTTCATATGCTTATATCTAAGTTCGCGGCTCCTGTTTGTATGACACTTGTTTTATGAGCAGCAAGACACCGAATATGAATTATGAATCTTTTTCTCTATTAATATACCATGAATGGATAAAATTTCTTATAAAAATTTCAGTTCATTATGAAAAAAGTCCTTATTTCTGAGACTGGAAGTCAGCTGCTTTGCTAAAACAAGAAAAAGCAAGCCATTGGCGGCTTGCTTCTTACATGCGATACAGATGCATACCTATTCAGGAATGCTGTCATCCTTAATTTTTGAATGAACAAGCAGTCCAATTATAGTTAATATCATCAATGAACCTAAAGCAAGTCTGCTTGCCAGGTTTCCATAGCTGGCAAAGATCAAAGTAATGCTTCCATAAATAACGGGTCCGATTATGGAAGATACTTTCCCTGAAAATGCAAACAAACCAAAAAACTGCCCTCTTTTATCTTCTGGAGTCAATTCCACAATATAAGTCCTTGTGGTAACCCACATGGACCCCAGAGCGACGCCAAACATGCTGCCCGCAATCCAAAACATGATTTCATTGACAGCCCCAACAGCAATTGCCAGAGCAACAAGAAGAAGGATCCCAACGTATTTAACCGCTTTGTTGGGCCCTTTCGCCTTGGTAATATATCCAAATACAAAAGAACCAATTATACTGGACACCGTTGAAGCAAGATATAGCAAAATGAATTGGCCAGTTGAAAAGCCGACAATGGTTTTTGCGTAAACAGCCATCATGGCAATCGTTGTGGCAATTGCATCATTTAAAAAAAAATAGGCAATCATGAAAGTGAAAATCGCCTTATAATGTTTCATATCTTTAAAGGTCTGCCAAATTTCCTTATAGCCTGATAAAAATTTTTGTTTTTCTTTTGCCTGGTAAGGCTTATCTTTTACAAAGAAAAACAGCGGCAAAGAAAACAGCAGAAATAATATAGCAGTTGGTATAAAAGATTCGTGAAAACCGTCATCTCCTACAAATAAATAAACTGTCAGCCCTACAAGGGTTCCGATATAGCCAACAGCCACTCCAAAGCCTGAAATCAGCGGTATATCCTGCTTTGTTCCCAAATCGGAAATCATGGCATCGTAAAAAACCAGACTGGAATGGAAAAAAAACTTTGCAATAATAAAACATATAATAACGAGTGCAAGATAAACTGGAAGCCCAAATATTTTCCCGCTAATCTGGCTTGATGCAAAAACCCCCATTAAAATGGTCGCCATTACAGTAATAAGCGTAAAGATTACTATATATTTCTTTTTTCTTCCTGTCCTGTCTATCATAACCCCAAACAATGGAGAGAACAGGACAAGAAAAAAGCTTGCCAGCGCATTTGAATAAGAAATAAAGGTGCTCGCTATCTGATTCAAAACTTCATTCTCTCCTATTACTTCCTGCAGGTAAAAAGGAAAGAAAATGGTATTAATATTTGAGGAAAAAATAGTATTCGCAAAATCGTAAAGTGCCCATGATACAATGGGCAGTGTCATATACAGCCGCCAGGAATTGAAATTCCCCTGTTTCTGCAGCTCCGTTTTTTCTATTTCCATGTCATCAGCTCCTTCAGGTAAAAAATACCTTAATCCTTATTCAAGACCTTTCTTTAAAACCCTTTTATTTTACCAAATTTTATTCAATGCAACATTTTTGAAATTTTTATGAATATTCAGATAAGTTTGTTATGCAATAATGGCAGAAATTAATTTAAAGAGGGGAAAAGCGAAAAGAAATGAACAAAAAGCAATTAATCTACTTGTCTGATTTGTGAAGGCCAAAACAGGGGAGGAGTTAAATGAACAGGCAGAATCTTCCCGTATTGCCGCAATGATGGTGCCTTCTTTTTTGGGCATTTTGTTTTATTGAGTGCATCATCCCGATCAGGAGCCTCTGCCTGTTTTGCTGCATGACGTTATAGCATCTTACTTTACAGTAAAATCGGACTGCCAGCCTGTGTTATACACTGATGCCGGCTGCATGCATTATTTGCTTTTTATGGTGAATGTCATGTTCTATAAAGTCTGCAAAATAATCGCGCACAGTTAAGCTGGTGCGGCCGATTTTAAAAGCTGTATCCAGTTTTTCTTCTGACATGCCTTGAAGCATCTGAAGAAATTGACTCCGTACTGATAAAAGTTCTTCAATAATCTCTAATTGTGCATGCTTTTTAGCGTATTCTCCTGCAGCGTCATTCACACTTTGAAAATCAGGATAGTTCTCAAGTACTGCACCCTCTTTAAAAAATGGAAAACGCTGTTCAAGAGAATATTTATCCCAAAATAACAGATGGGCAACTACTGCCGCAACCGGCCATTTTCCATCCGAGACAGGCTTTACCCAATTTTCACGGCCAAGATCTTTTATCGACTCAAGCCATACAGAATATGATTCGTAGTGAGTAACAATATCTTGCTTCTTCATTTTCATCCTCCCTTCCTAAAAATATATTCTGCATGCAGATAATAAATCCTTCCTATTGCTGACCCCAAAAAAAGCTGCGTTGCAACTCAGTTGCCCAGCAGCTTAATTAAGAATTATTATTGGTCTATCTGCATAGAATACCGTTTTGCTTATGAATACTGCCCGTTGATTTCAGCATGGGACATTCAGCGAACCCGAGGGGAGGAATGAGAGCCTCCTTGGCTCCGTCTGCGGGGATTCCCTCACTTCCCGCAGGACCTTGATTAAGCTTCATTGTATGAATCCCGCACGAAGGTAATGCGTCAGCATTTTCGAGGATCAAGTGCCCACAGCGAAGATCAACTCGTTTTTTAAACTTATTATTCAGTAATAAAGTAACTACTTTACCAAATACCTTATTTTTTTAATACGACTGTGCTTGCAATTAAATCATGCAATGCCTGTTTTTTCTCTGTAAAGGCCGCAATGATATAGCCGATAAGGAAAATTCCAGACAGAATGGCCATGGCCAAATATCTTCCAAGCGCCCTCCAGAAAGAAATACGGTTACCATTTAAGTCAGTCACTTTTAATCCCAGCAGCTTTTTGCCCACAGTTCCCTGCCATTTGGATGCGTGCAGGCCTGCAAAATAGGCAACAGCAACGACAAGATTGACAAGAAAGGTTACTCCAAGTGCGCCAAAATAAGATCCCATGAATGCAAAAGCTTCTTCATTGGTCATTTCTGTTTCCATATAAGATGGGTCGCTTATCATCGTATTAAAAGCGTCAGAAGTGCCAAAGAAAATCATAAAGATAACAATGCTTAGAATTGTAAGCGGAATTCCAACAATAATAGAATCGATTAAATAGGCCGCAAATCGGAGCCAGAACCCGCCATACTCCTCATATTCCTTAGTGCTTTCATAAGGCTGCTTCTCTAAAGATGTCTCCACTTTAAAACCTCCTTTATTTATTCAGCTGGAAAACTAACAAACTAAAAATGCAGTTTCCACTATCTACTAATGTTAATCTCTAAATGAATTATATTCAACTATTTGTAAATTTTTACACTCATTTATTTTTTACAAAAATTCCTCTAAAACGTTTTCATCTTGACTTTTTTGTGAACAGTCTTATAACAGTGTAGACACTGTTTTTACCAAGTCATAAAATAAGTTTGTAAAGCTGAAAGTAAGTTTTACATAAATTAAAAAAGAGGTGCGATCAGGCATGAAAGGTACAGCAATCCTTTACCATGATGAACATAAAGTTACAATCCTGGAAAATGTGGAGCATTCTGTGTTTGAGGAAATGAAAGATCAATGCGGCGACAAACATTGCCGATGCCATATAGAAAATAAAGTAATCGATTTTGGTGCTGTATCCCCGGTATTATGGCATGAAGACGAAGTCGATTGGGATTACGGATACTAATTTTATTTTTGGAGGCTCTGAATAGAATTCAGAGCCTGTTTTATTTTTTTCTGTTTGCTCCCGCATCAAAGTGATAGAATATACATTATGATTATGCGAGGTGAACACATTGGAACATTTAATTAACCAAAGAGTGAAGGACATTGAAATTTCCGGAATCAGAAAGTTTTTCAATATGGTTGCCGGCACCAGGGACATGATTTCTCTTACAATTGGACAGCCTGATTTCCCGACGCCATTACATGTTAAAGAAGCAGCTAAACAGGCAATCGACGAGAACTTTACCTCCTATACACACAATGCGGGCGATATTCGATTGCGGGAAGCTGCAGCTTCTTTTGTAAAAACAAAATATAACCTTACATATAACCCTGAACTAGAAGTCATTGTGACATCGGGGGCAAGTGAAGCTATCGATATTGCATTCCGTACAATTCTGGATGAAGGATCGGAAGTAATTCTGCCTGGTCCTGTTTATCCCGGTTATGAGCCAATCATAAAGCTTTGCGGTTCAGTTCCGGTACATACTGATATTTCCAGAAACAAGTTTAGATTTACTGCGGATTTAATTGCAAAACATATGAGTGATAAAACAAGGTGTATTGTTCTTCCATATCCTTCGAACCCGACAGGTGTCAGTCTGAGTTTGGAGGAGCTTGAGGAAATTGCTGCTCTTGTTAAAGGCAAAGATATCTTTATCCTTGCTGATGAAATTTACAGCGAACTGATCTATGATCAAACACACCACTCAATCGCCTCCCTTTTGCGGGAGCAAACTATAGTAATTAATGGACTTTCAAAATCCCATTCAATGACAGGCTGGCGCATTGGTCTTTTATTCGCACCGGAAAACCTGGCTAAACATATCTTGAAGGTGCATCAGTATAATGTGACATGTGCAGCTTCTGTCTCCCAAATGGCAGCTCTTGATGCGCTGACAACAGGAATCAACGACGCCCTGCCAATGAGGAATGAATATGCCAAACGCCGTGATTATGTATATGAACGATTAATACAAATGAACCTGGATGTAGTCAAACCGGATGGTGCATTTTATTTTTTCATAAAAATACCAGATGTATCAATGAACTCCTTTGAATTTACCCTTTCTCTCGTTAAACAAGCAGGAGTTGCAGTAGTTCCAGGCAGTGCATTCTCCTCATATGGAGAAGGTTATTTCCGGATTTCCTTTGCATATTCCATGGATACATTAAAAGAAGGGCTTGACCGGATTGAAAAGTATCTGGAGGGTATATTGTAGCGAATCACTCAGTCAATAGCGCCATTTTCCTTTTTAGTAGGAATGGCGCTGTTTGTATATTCATTGCTTCTAATTTCAATCAAAGCAAAAAGGCAGGCTTCCTGCCTGCCTTTATCACCCTTACTGCCCCTGATAGTGCCCGTTGTTTTTTGATGCTTTTTCCTTTTTTGCTTTATCCTTATGAATTTTATTTGTGTCAGCACTTCCAAATTCGTGGGAGAATTCAGAATCAATGACAGCGGAATCGAAGCCTTTTTTGTTCTTTTGCTGAGGATCGTTTTTCTTATTTTTTTTAGCCACCTGTCTAACCCCCTTTTCACTTTCATTATTAGTTTGAAGTGAAAAAAGGGGCTTTATTCATTAACGGGCGCAAATTACTTATCCCAATATTTATATAACGCCTGTGTACCGCTGTTTTCTTCCCCTTTTTCAGAAAGCTCGGCATACATTTTTTTTGCAAGAGCAAGCCCTGGAGTCATCATGTCCATTGCTTCTGCTTCATCTAAGGCGATATTCATGTCCTTAATAAAATGTTTTATATAAAAGCCGGGTTCAAAGTTGCCATCAATTATTCTAGGTGCAAGGTTTGATAGTGACCAGCTGCCTGCTGCACCAGATGATATGCTTTGAAGCACCGTCCTTGGATCTAAACCTGCTTTTTCAGCATAAACTACCGCTTCACACACCCCGATCATATTTGATGCAATCGCAATTTGATTACACATTTTCGTATGTTGTCCGGCTCCTGCTTTTCCTTGATAAACGATATTTGTTCCGAGAAGGTTGAAAATCGGCTCCACAGCCAGAAATGCGTCCCTGTCTCCTCCGGCCATTATTGAAAGCTTTGCATCCCTGGCGCCGATATCTCCCCCTGAAACAGGGGCATCTATTGCATGCATTCCTTTTTTGCCTGCTTCTTCGTATATCTTTTTGGCCAATGTAGGTGTCGAGGTGGTCATGTCAATTACATATGTATTTTCTCTGCCATTTGTGATAATGCCATTTTCCCCAAGATACACTTCCTCTACATCTGCCGGATAACCAACAATCGTAATTATGACATTTGCCTTCTTTGCAACTTCCAACGGCGTCTCAGCCCACTCTGCCCCATGTTTTATTAGTTCAGAAGCTTTTTCTTTGGTTCTTGTATAAACAACTAATGGATAACCTGCTTTCAGCAGATGTCCCGCCATGCTCTTGCCCATAACCCCTGTTCCCACAAAACCGATAACTGTATTTTCAGGTGAAATCAACGTACCCGCTCCCTTTAAATATGAATTTTTTATATTAATTCTACCATTCCTTTTCTCATATTAAAAATATTAGATGTCCCAATAAAGACAAAAGACCAGGCAAATACCTGGTCCATCCCCAATTTTATGCGCGTAATAAATATTACCCAATTTAGATAAAAACAAAACTCCTGTCATCACATTTGATTCTATTTAAAGCTGTGATGAAAAATTATTTAAGAATGCTCTAGCGATTACTACCTCCTCATTTAAGATTTCTACAGATACCGCATCTTCATTCACGATCATTTCTTCTATTTCGAAAACATGCAGGTCCTGTGTAAGAGGAATGGGATTCATAAAAATAAAGTTTCCCTTTTCATTATTGACTTCTATATATTCCCCGTCGATTATCGTGTCCTCCCCATATACAAACTCATCCGTACCCAGGGCAGCTGCCAGTTTTTCATTATGTATGGAAACTTTTACTTTGTATAATTCTTCTTCTGAAAGGATTTTATCATTAATTTTAAACCGGAACTGCAGCTCATTGTTTTTAGTCAGCAAGGCTTCAGCATGACTATTAACGATTGAGTCCTGGGGACCCTGCATGCAGCCTGACAAAGACAGGGCTAATATGGCGGTAAGGATTAGGCAAATGAGCTTTTTATTCATAAGAATTCCTCCTTTTTCATCACCTTTTCCATTCTCGCCTTAAGATAAACCCCAATTATAAAACTAAAACGTTACCTTAATTTAAGCTCACAAAATACAAAAGAAACCCTTCCGGGCTTCTTTAGTGGAGGACACGGCTTAAAAATGAGCTCTGCTTCTCATATAAGTCGTTTTTCTGCTTATCTTTAATACATCTATATCGGTCATGAAAGAGAAAGCTGATTATCATGGTAACCATTTTCCATCTCTCCTTTTTATGTTGTAGCTTTATTATAGGAGAGTTTCAGATTCCGGATAACAATCATAAGATGTGATTGCCGTCATCCTTTAGGCTGAATGGCAGTTTCGACTGGAGAAGGATAAAAAATAAACCGGCCATTATTGGCCGGCTTAAAAAGGGGGGAAAATGAGAATGATCAGCTTACTTAAGACTGACCTAAGTGCTTACTTCTTATTTACCCGGGAAATTATATTTAAAACTCTTTAATTATTTCAATTTAATTACAGTTTCGCTGCTTCTTTTACAGCTTGGACTACTTCTTCTGCTGTATTCATATGAAGCGCTTTTTCAGCCAGTGCTTCCATGTCTTTTTTGTTTAGGTGACTGATTTGAGAACGAGCTTTAAGGATCGACGTAGCGCTCATGGAGAACTCATCAAGTCCTAATCCCAGCAGCAATGGAATTGCAGTTTCATCCCCAGCCATTTCACCGCACATGCCTGCCCACTTTCCTTCCTTGTGTGCTGCGTCAATAACCATTTTAACTAAACGCAAGATTGCAGGATTATACGGCTGGTAAAGATAAGAAACACGCTCATTCATTCGGTCTGCAGCCATTGTGTACTGAATTAAATCGTTTGTGCCTACGCTGAAGAAATCAACTTCTTTAGCAAATTGCTCAGCCATAACAGCAGTTGAAGGAATTTCAACCATAATACCAATTTCAATGTTGTCAGCAACCTGTGAGCCTTCGCTTATAAGCTTTTGTTTTTCTTCTTCAAGGATTGCTTTGCCCTGACGGAATTCATCGAGAGTTGCAATCATAGGGAACATGATTTTCAGGTTTCCATAAGTGCTTGCTCTTAACAAAGCCCTTAATTGTGTCCTGAACATATCCTGTTCTTCCAGACATAGGCGAATCGCCCTGAAGCCCAGGAATGGGTTCATTTCCTTAGGAAGATTTAGATAAGGAAGCTCTTTATCCCCGCCAATATCAAGCGTACGGACTACAACCGGTTTTCCGCCCATTCCTTCCAGGACAGCTTTGTAGGATTCAAACTGCTCCTCTTCAGTTGGAAGCTGGTCTCTTCCCATATATAAAAATTCCGTGCGGTAAAGGCCAATTCCTTCTCCGCCATTTTCAACTACGCCCTTCAGATCTTTTGGAGTGCCGATATTGGCAGCCAATTCAACATGATGGCCATCAGCAGTAACTGATTTTTCGTTTACTAGCTTTGCCCACTCAGCTTTTTGATCCTCGAATTTGCGGTGTTCTTCTTTGTATTCGGCGATGGCCTCTGGGGTCGGATTAATATGTACCAGACCTTTTAATCCATCCACGATAACCAGGTCACCATTTTTAATTTGCTTTGTGGATTCCTTTGTCCCCACTACTGCTGGAATTTCCATGGAACGGGCCATAATGGCAGAGTGAGATGTCCTGCCTCCAATGTCAGTTGTAAACCCTTTTACGAACTGGCGGTTCAGCTGAGCAGGATCGGAAGGGGTCAGGTCTTCAGCAATAATGATTACTTCTTCTGCAATCATGCTGGGATTCGCAATTTGCACTCCAAGCAAATGAGAAAGTACGCGTTTTGTTACGTCACGGATATCCGCTGCACGCTCTTTCATGTATTCATTGTCCATTTGTTCGAACATTGTAATGAACATATCTGCTGTCTCTTTTAAAGCAGATTCAGCATTTACTTTATCTGTTTTGATTTTATCTTCAATTGGAGAAATTAATTCCGGATCACTTAATACAAGAAGATGAGCATCGAAAATAGCAGCTTTATCAGCCCCAAGTTCTTTATGGGCATTATCGCGGATGACTTCCAATTCACCTTTAGATTCAGCTAATGCCGACTGAAAGCGTTCCACTTCTTGTTCAGCATTTTCTACTGTCTTTCTATCAAAAGAGAGATCCGGCTCAACCAAACGGTATGCTTTCGCTATTGCGATACCGCTTGACGCCGCAATTCCATTTAAAAAGCTCATTATTCAGCCAAACCTTCTTTTTTCAGTGTTTCTTCAAGGCTGTTAAGGGCATCCTGTTCATCACTGCCTTCAGCAATAATAGTTATATCTGCACCTTGTCCAACACCTAAAGACATAACACCCATGATTGATTTTAGGTTTACCTTCTTTTCCTTGTACTCAAGGTGAATTTCTGAGTCAAATTTGCTGGCAGCTTGTACAAGCATTGTAGCTGGACGAGCGTGAATTCCTGTTTCTGCAGTTACTTTAAATTGTTTTTGAACCATATGGGATCAATCTCCTTCTTATTAATGATTGTATTAAGATGTGCAAGGCGTTGCCTCACGAACTTAAAGACGGGAACTGGAACTTATTCTGCAAATCAGCAGCAGGATGAAACAGTAATGATGCCGGATATTTCGTCCTATATGCTGTTTTATTTTTTCCAACGCCCTATTATTCATGTATATAGTTGTTCAAAAAGGCTGAGAAAAATTAATAAAATCACTTCGTCTCGAAGCTTCTCTGCACTTTGAAAACTTCCATAAAATCAGGAAATATTACCTGGCTGCAATTAAGTCATCGGACAACTTACATCTCAGACAAAAGAATAGCATTTCACATTCATTTAGACAATGAAAAACCCTTAATTTTTCACGTTTGTTCACACTTTTTTGAGTAAAACGCTTTCATTTGCCAATGATTTCTACTTAATGTTTCAGATCCAATATTCCTTTTGATTTATGGCTGTGGATGATACTTATCTTGTTTTCTAACCAGTTTTGAAGTTTCTTTGTATTGAAGTACATTATAGCTGATTCGCATTTTTGAAATGGTTCCCTTTAGAGCCGTTTCATGATCGCATTCCCGGTCCGTATACAATGTGGCAAGATCCGATACGGATCGCGAAAGCATTTCTATGACATGTTTCAAGTCTTCATGATTATAAGAAGTGCTGTCTTCCATCAGATGCTCTAAAATATCTTGAGATAAACTTTTCACTCTTAATGCTTTTTCGGATTCAACTTTCATTATTTTATCCCGCCTTTTTGATTGATTTTTTCATTATATGCGGGCCAGAAGAGTGAAATGCTGTGAGCTTAGGCTATTAAGCAATCTAGTTCTTTCCTTCCGGAAAAAATTGGGCATCCAGATTGAAAAAATTCCTATGAGCCAGAAGGATGAATAAGATTACCGATAAACCTACGCTTCCCAATATCCCCAGCAGAATAACAATCTGATATTCAATCGCAAGCAATGGGCTGACTCCTGATAGAATCTGCCCTGTCATCATCCCAGGCAAAAATATGATGCCCATTCCCAGCATATTATTGATAGTCGGCAGAACAGCAGAATCAAAAGCATGATTAACATATGGCTTAACTGCAGCTTTTGGATCAGCGCCAAGCATTAGTGCACCCTCAATCATATCTTTTTGAGTTGTAAAGGAATTTAGAAGCTCCTTTACACTTAAAGTAATGCCTGTCATGGAGTTGCCAATTATCATCCCTGCTATTGGAATAAAGTAGCGTGGATCATACCACGGCTCAAAATGAATAACTACAAAATTAAAAAACACAAGACAAAAGGATGTACCGGCTATCATGGATATCGCAATGGTTTTCTTAAGGTTTACTGAAAGCCTGGTTCCAGCCTGTTTATATATTGTATAAATAGCAAAACCTTCCATAATCAAGATAACACCTAATGTCAACAGCGGATTGGAAAATTCAAACAAGCAAGTTAATACATAGCCTGCAATTACGAGCTGAAGTGTCATTCTGAAAGCTGCAATAGTCAGCTTTTTCTCACGGGCGATTCCTCTCACTTTAAAGATAATGATAAGAAGAAGCACAAATAAATAAGCTGATATTAGCCGCCAAAATTCAATATCAATAATGGAGCTATTTTCCATCATAATCCCCCTTAGATATTCTTTTCCATCTCCTCCCTGAACGGCAGCTGGGATAAATCAATCCTTTCATCTGCATATTGCTCATTGACTTTCCTGGAGTGAGTAATCATGATTAATGAAGCATGCTTCTTTTTAATTTCCGCGATAAAATGACCCAAAACCATCATTTCGGTGTCTTCGTCCAATGCAGCAGTCGGTTCATCCAGCAGATAGACATCAGCTGCAAGAAGCAGAATTCTTGCCAATGCCAGCCGCTGTTTTTCCCCGCCGGAAAGAGTCCCTGCATCTTCATCAAGCTCCTTAGTCATTTGCATATTATGTAGTGCCTGCTTAAGTACTTCATCACCATCAGGTTTAGATCCGTTGAGCATATAACCCATCATCAAGTTATCTTTTATTGTGCCAGGAAATATTAATGGAACCTGCGATAGCATGACTGCCTTTCTTCTGTGCTGGACAGAATCTATATCTTTTAGCGGGGCGCCTTCATAGAAGATTTCACCAGAATCCGGGGAAATCATTTTGTTCAGCAATTTCATGAGAGTTGACTTTCCAGCGCCGCTTTCACCCGTAATACAAGTTACTTTTTCTTTTCTTATGTCAAGATGATCCACATTCAAAATATTATTAACCCTTACTCCTCTTATTGCGAATAGCAAATCTGTTGTCATATGCAGCTCCTTTTCCAGTTTCCGTATACCCTCTAGCTTATCCCTTTAATCGCAATAGCTTGTATTGGTTTTAAAAAAGCCCTTTCCCATATGAGAAAAGACTATACACATTATTTATTTAGAGTTTTTCTTTGCCTGTTTCCTTTTCAAATTTTCCTTATGAATCCTTTTTATTTCTTTTTTTATTTGATCCACTGCATGTTTATATTTCTCAACGCTTTGAGTGGACATGTTATTGCTGTATCGGACTATTTCATAGGCATCTACAATCTTTTCGGGGTCCTTGAGCCCTATTCTATCAAACCATTCAGGCAAGCTTTCGGACTCTTTTCTTCCCAGGTCAAATTTAGCTGCATGTCTTTCCAGGTGAAAAATCTCTTTACGGATTTGATTTTCAGGAGCAATATGCTGAAACCTCCTTGACAGCAATGTTCCTTCATCTTCAATCTGCTGACTATAAGAGGCAAATACAGCTCCATTTTTCACGAATCTTACCTTTATAGTTTTTTTATAAATATAAATGAACAGAAAAATGATAACTATAATAAACAGGATAGATATTAAGGCAGCAGGATCTATGTATTGCCCGCTTTCCCCCAAATCAGCAGGTTCCTTGAAGAGTACATCGTTATCACGGCTTTCATTCTCAGATAAGAACTTCATATGCACTGCCCAATCCTGTTTCTCTGCCCAATTAAACAGCGGTGAAGCAATGATGGCAGCTGCAGAAGCAATTAATTTTAGGATACCAAAGAATAGGAACTTGACAGTTCCCATACCGAAGGAAACTACCATGCCAACTGCAAGAATTGAAGCAGTCAGTGACAAGAAATAAATTAAAAACCTTTTCTTTTCTTTCGCATTTGCATCCGATTCAATTATACGTTTTATAAACCCTCCAGAGATGATAAAAAACAGTTCAAATATCATTAATCCCACAATTTCTCCAGTATAAGCACCGTCCTTTATGGCCGAAAAGATAACCAGGAAAGTTCCGAAGAAAACCGTAAGCAGAATCCACCAGCCCTCAGGCCGGTTATTATGTTCATTGAAATGAACATAAGTTCTCCAAAAAACCAAAAAACTCATCAGTACTATAAAAAACCAGGAAAAAGAGAGAAAATTTCCGATTACATATAATAAAGGAAGCTCTAAAAGAAAAAAAAGAACCTTCCCTTTTTCTCTAAATCTGATGAGCAGAATTATAAAGGCCATTCCTGCAGGAAAAACAAGCACAAAATATTCAGTGAGAGGAACAGCCGCTTCATTAGCCATATAAAAAGGGAATAACACTAGTGCTCCAAAAATGATTTCAATGCCAAGAAGAAAACTCACTTCAAACATTTTTTTCATTGTATTGCCACTTCCTTCGCTTTCACTTGAAGCGGCCTCAATTCGGCTTCTTCATTAAGCAGTTGCAGTTCAAATAAAAATGCTCCTTTTCGGCTGATATTAGTTATTGCGCTGGAAGCCGCTGGATTCAATTCTCCTGCATGAAGGAAATAAGGCTGACTAGTCAAATGTCTTTCATAAAAGGAAAGCATTTTTTCATAAGGGTAAATAGAAGAATGATTATCTACAACAGCCAGCATTTCAAGCACCTTTTGCAGATGATCTTTTCCAGATGCAGCAGATATAAAATAAAAGGGAGTGCTGCCAGCAGTCCGGATATTTATACACATGGAAAAAGGGATATTTTCCTTAACACAAATATAGGCAATTTCTGCTGCGCTGCTGATGCGTTCTTCCAGTTGTGCAGATATTGAATGTCCAGCTGAAACATTAAGCGAAATATTCCAGCCTGTTTCCGCAGCTTTTTCAAAGACCTTTGTTTGCAAACTCTGTTTCCTCGCACTTGCCTTCCAATTGATCCGATTAAAACTATCAGATGAAACATACTGCCTTGTTCCGGCTGGCGAAAAATGATCCTCAAAAAGTGAATAGGCGGAAAGAAAAGTGCCTGGGCGGTCTGTAAAGAGTGACAGGATATTTTTAACTGGCAGACGACTTGGATAGACCAATGCATCCTGCAGCAGTTGAGCACGATATTCAAGAATGGTTTCTCCAAAACCTATAAAGTTAGGAATATATAACTCCAATTTTCTTATTTTTGAAACTCCCCTTTTCCTTGCAGAAATGGGGATTGTTATTATTTTTCTTTCATTATGATTTAATGAAAAAGGGATAGAAAGCTCAAAATTCCCCAGCCTGGGCTCCAGATTTTGATCCACCGGACAAATACAATCGTCAAATAAAATCCTTAATTCTCCCTTTAAAATGGGAAGCCCTTTATTATCAAATTCCAAAATCCATTTTGCTTCTTGTCCGGCAAACAATTTGTATCTGACCTTCGTGTTTTGCAGACTCAGCTTTTCCCCCAGGTGCTTCATATAATATGTATTGGCAGATATTATAAGCAGAAAAAGGATTGATGCCAGAAATACTTCCCATGATTTTAAATAAAAGCTTGCTATTAATAAAAATACGGAGAATACACTTGAAAGGGACAAATACCCGTCTTCAGCATGATACTTTTTCCACTCCATACTAGAGAGCACCTGACTCTACAGGAACTGGCACAGATTCCAGCACTTCTTTCAGAACCGACTCAGGGCTTTTTGTCATAGAAGCTTCAGTGGAAAGGAAAATCCTATGACCAAGCACAAATGGAACCATTTCTTTAATATCATTAGGTATCACATAGTTTCTTCCCTCCATAAGCGCTTTGCCTTGGGAAGCTTTCATTAAGGCAAGCATTCCTCTGGGACTTACCCCCAATACAATATCCGCATGTTCACGTGTCTTCCTTACAATATCCAGCAAATAAGCTTCAACAGGCTCATTTAGAATAATTTTGCCGGCATCCTTCTTTAAATTAATGATTTGATCTAAGATGAAAATGGCATTGACTTCCGAAGGAGCGGCACCGCTTCGATACATTTGAAGCATCGCCTTTTCCTCTTCCCTGCTAGGATAATCCATTTTAAGTTTCATAAAAAAACGGTCAAGCTGAGCAACAGGTAGCGGAAATGTCCCCTGCTGAGATTCAGCTGGATTCTGTGTAGCTATAACCATAAAAGGTGGGTCAAGTCTAATTGTGTGTCCATCAATGGTGACCTGGCGCTCCTCCATAACTTCGAGAAGACTTGACTGCGTTCTTGGTGCTGCACGATTAATTTCATCAGCAAGTACAACATTCGAGATAATTGGCCCAGGATGAAATTCAAATTCCTGATTTTTCGGATTGAAGAAACGTATGCCCGTGACATCACTCGGCAAAACATCCGGTGTAAATTGAATGCGTGAGAAATCCCCATTAATGGTGCGGGCAAATGCTTTGGCAAGCATTGTTTTTCCAGTTCCAGGCACACTTTCCAATAAGATATGGCCATTGAATATTAAGGAAATGGCCATCAATTCAATTTCCAGGTCTTTCCCTGATATTACTTTCCCAATTTCTGTTTTAAGCTTGTCCATATATTTCATTTTTGCCCTCCTGTTCACTTCCATGCTGCTCTCTGCGTTTTAGATTGACTGGTATAATTTTACTAAAAAATATTATTATTTACAATTATCTGATAGTTCGCCTGACAAAAAGAAAAACGCATGAATAATAAATCCAATACGCTAATTCCTGACTAATCAGCTTATAAAGTTTTCAGTTTGTTCCATACGAAAATTAAAATTCCGGCAGCAGTAATAGCGGCTCCAATAGCAGTACCAGGAAGAAAGGCATTAATCTCCGTTACCAGGACCAAGGATGATTGGAAGCTCTATATAATAAAGCCAGAAATGCCACAAGTAAACCTATATGGACATGGACAGGCGTTAATAGGTATGAATGAGTACTTGACATACAATACCCAAGCAAAATTCCCACCGCAAATTAAACGGATGAAATCATAATCATAGTAATTCCCACTAGAATCACTCGCTCTAATTGTTCTAAAGCATTTAAAGGATATGAGCCTGTTCGTGTTTATAACTTATTTATCATTTTTCACAGTAAATTTACAAAGAACTCAACGCGATTTAACGAGGCTATTTTACAATGTCTTTAAGACAGGAGGCGAGAATAATGATTAACATCCTGCTATGCCTTATTTTCATTGGTGCAGTTTTTGTGCTGAATATCGTATTATTAAGAAAATAGACAGTTATTATGGTTCATAAATCATTTTCCTTGTCATGCCTCCATCTACCGTTATGTTTTCTCCTGTTATAAAATCATTTTCTGGATCGGCTAAAAATAGGCAGGTCCTTGCAATGTCCCCGGGTTTTCCAACCCTGTTGGCAAAATGCTGTTTATGATCAATCTTCCTGAGACTTTCATAATCTCCTGTTTCAATCCAGCCGGGACTTATACAATTAACTCTGATCCCTTTTTCAGCGAGCGTGCTGGCCAAAGCATGGGTGATCGCCATAATTCCTCCTTTTGATGCTGAATATGCTTCTGTATTGCTTTCAGACATTACAGCTCTCGTAGATGAGAGATTAATAATACAGGATCCTTGTTTCATCAATTTGGCAGCTTCCCTGCTGCACAGGAAGACACTTCGAAGGTTCGTATTGATCACTTCATCCCACAATTCCACAGTCAGCTCAAAAAATGAATGAAACTTTGAGATGCCAGCGTTATTTATTAGAACATCAATTGCTCCAAATGAATCATAAACCTTTGTTATAAGTCCCTTGATTTCTGCTTCATTCTTAACATCTGTTCTGATAAACATGCTTATAAGTCCATTTTTGTTCAAGCTTTCTTCTAAATTTTTCCCCTTCATCTCATCTAAGTCTGCGATGACTACATTGGCCCCGTTCGCTGCGAACGTCTCGGCAATTCCCTTGCCAATTCCGCTGGCTCCTCCGGTAACGATGACTGTTTTTCCTTTAAATTTGCTCATACCTTTTCATTCCCTTCAAACTTGCAATATTGCTTTTATACCCTGCTTGCTTATCTTTCTATTCAATTTTTCATAAAGGCTTGCATGAAAGACACCTGAGACACTCAGGTGTCTTTCCTATGCTTTATATTTCAGTGTCATTCCTTTTTTAGCTCCGGGGCGAATCTAAATATTGATATATAACGTGTCCGCCTCTTTGGGCAACTCCGCGGAAGTGTTTAAAATCCTCCCTGTTCACTATGACACTCCGAAATGGAAGAAAGTCATCTTTTGACACATGATATTCAGAAATGATTCCATTTTTTAATTGATCGAGCACTTCCTGGATTTGTTCATGATTCATTACTCAGAACTCCTTTTATTTCTATTCTTTCCTTATCATAAATAAAGTGCTGTCAATTTTGAAGTATCTAATATTATATTTGCATACCAATCATTTTTTCTGAATATTAAATAATTTGAATGTACAAATTTTTTTTATCTGGTATAATATTACCAACCTAATGCTGTAATAAATTACCTAAGCATCAGTGGAATTGCAAAATTCTTTACGCATTTCATAATATAGTGCAAACTGTTATTACCAGCGAAAGAAATGGACAAAAGGAGAGATGCTTTTTGAAGAAAGCAGAGGTTGGCAATATTATTGAGTTTCGTGACGGATTACAGGGAATTGTAGAAAAAGTAAATGAGAATTCTGTTATTGTTGATTTAACGTATATGGATAACTACCGTGATTTGGAATTAGATCAAAGAACAGTTGTCAATCATAAAAATTACAAGGTAGTAAGAGAATCAGCAGTATAAAAGAAAAAATGAAAGCGTATTCTTTCGGAGTCTAAAAAAAGCAGCTCTCTTGCTGCTTTTTTTATTTTTTTATTTTATCTTTGCCATTCAAGCCTTTTGATGCTTTTTGCTCCACCGTCCTCTTTTTAGTTTGCAAATTAAACAGGCGCAGCCTTGGAATTCTGCACATTCGCGGCCCCCTGAATAGGAGGCCATGATATTATTCCTTTTCCCCTGACAGTTCTTTTAAGGATTTCACTTTGCCATGAGGATGCTGATCCTGCTTTCTTACCGTCCAGGCACGCTCTTTTTCTCTTTTTGATTTCGTCATTATACATACCTCCCTTCTCATGGGCTTATGATTAGCATTTCTGCATTATTTTATCTTATCGTTTCCAAAGAAATCTTTTCCTTACTTTTTAGGATTGTTTTTTGTTAGAATAGTGTTTGGTTATTTTTAATAGATAAGAAAGTTTTTTTGCTTTGAGAACTGTCCAGCTGCAGCGCCTGCTCCCTCGAGTTCATAAGCTTGTTGGGGGTGGGCAGGGCGCTTCCGCTTTTCTTATTGAAAGGAGATTAAAAATTGAAGAGTGTTGCCGCAGATCTCCGCTTTATTGGCGGGATATTACTCGCTCATCTGCTTATGTATTTTACATTTCAGGATAAATCAATTTTTTGGTATATCTTTTCTGCCTCTTTACTGCTTCTAATCAGTTATTCCATCATAATGGAGGAAGTGGAAGACAAGGCCTCATTTGGGACATTTATTACCTATGGGGCCCTTTCAGGTTTTCTATTGTACGGTCTTTTTTGGGCCGGCTACAGTTTATTTGAAATACTCAATCTTCCCCTTGTTAATCAGGTTGAAAAACTATATGGCCGTTTTTCGCCTTCCTTTATCTGGCACTATATTGTGCTGATTTTAATCATTGTTCCAGGAGAAGAAGTCTTTTGGAGAGGGTTCGTTCAAAAGAGATTGATGAAACTTACGACTGTTAAGTTATCCATCATCCTATCGTCTCTCCTCTATTCTTCAGTTCATTTTTATTCAGGATACTGGATGCTGGCCTTTGCAGCGTTAATCGCAGGCCTCTTCTGGGGATGGCTTTACGCATGGAAAAGAAGCATTCCGCTAGTAATCGTTTCCCACCTGATTTTTGATTTATTGATGTTTGTCCTGCTCCCTTTTTATTAAATGGCCACGTGCAGATTCAATGTTGATTAGACAATCCTTAATGGATTGTCTTTTTTTAAAGTTTTTGTTGAGTCTTGTCGATGTTTTACATAAATGGTAATGTACTAATTAATAGGAATTTATATGTAACCCTTTTATTCCACTTACGTCTAATTATGCAAAAGCGCTAGAAGTAACAACGGGAGGATGGAACATTAATGAAATTCATGGCGAAATTTATGTTAATTCTGGGTTTATTTGCTGTTATCCTGGCAGGCTGCGGCACGTCTCAGAATGATTCCGGCAATGGATCAGATCCTGGGCAAAATGAAGAAGAAACAGCTTCAGATGGACAGGATGGACAAGAGCAAACTGAAGAACAGGATCCAGCAGAAGAGGGCACTGTGGATGAAGGACAGAGCGTAATCAGAATCCTTGAACAGAACATGACTTATACGGTTGAGGGTGAAGCCAAGGAAGAGACTGCCTTCCTGAAACATAGTGATAATCAGAATTATTCTATGTACGTTCTGCCCGCCTATGAACTAACTGCCGAGGAGCCTAATAAGGATGTTTTATACCTTTCAGAAAATGATCAGGTATTCATGCGTATTGAACTTCTTCCGAATGATGCAGATTGGAACATGGTCGAAGAAAACACAAAAGCACAATTAGGAGCTGTTAGCGAAAATGTGCAGACAGCTGATGCTCCTTCAGATGATTTTTACAAAGATGCTAATGTTATGAAGGCTGAAGGAAACGGCGAGAAGGTTTCAGCCTATCTAGTGAAAAACGAAGATCTTTCACTGAAGCTTACCCTATTCAATAAGGAAGAAGCTGATCATGAAGAGGCTTTCCTTCAGATGGCGAAAACCATTATGAAAGAGGAGCCGCAAAAATAATGGAGTGAATAAGAGATCCGTGCAAAACGGATCTCTTTATTTAGCTTTTTTAAGCTTTCTTGCCTTTACTTCCATTATCAAATGGTTTCATCCACAGAAGAATAATAAATGTCAAACTTACATATCCGAAAACCGGATATAAATAGGAAAGCAAGGTTCCGTAATTGATCAAACTGATAAAGTAACAAACTATAAAGATAAAGCCCACAATTATAATACTCGGCACGGAAATATATTTTTTTACCTGCCTCTCGATCCCAAACACATTCCCAATAACAGAAGTGAAAATTTCACCATAGATGATAAAAACAAATATCCAATAGAAAGATGATGCCAATGTCTTCACAATTGCGGCCATTGGGATATCATAAGCCTGCAGATTTGGGAGCATCATCAGTGTCAAATGGCTGGAAAGCAGGATAAGAGTCAGTGCGGCTCCACCAAGGTATCCACCCCACTTTATTGTCCGATCATCATTTATTTCTGAAGCCACAGGCACTAAGACTGCTTGTGCTAATGTCAAATTCAGAGCCGTATATGAAAACGGAGCCACAACTGCTTTCCATCCATCTTCAGCATATGGGATAAATAGAACCTGATCTGCAAAACTAGGAAGCTTCATGCTTATGAACAATAAAATAAAGCTAAATGCAATCATCATTGGAACAACAAACGTATTCACAGCGAATAATCCGCGAATGCCCACTATCATTGTGATAATCGTTAACCCTATCGTTATGAGCAACCCTGCAGTTTTGCTGATGCCGATCTGTTCTTCAAACACTGCACCAGCTCCCGACAGCATGACGGCGCAAACGCCCAGCAGCATAAACAGCATCAATATATTAATGGCAGAACCAAAAAATCTTCCAAATAAATATTCATTCAATTCCTGATATGATGCAGCCTTTATTCGTGCAGAGATTCTCATTAATTTGGAACCGAGAAAAATAAAGATATAGCCGCTCATTATAATCCCAATTAATCCGATAAAACCAAATCGGGAAAAAAACTCCACAATCTCTCTGCCAGTGGCAAAGCCCGCTCCCACCACGGTTCCCACATAAACGGCAGCGATCTGGAAAGCTGCCCCCCAATTTGTCTTCACTTAATCTCCTCCTTCCTTTCCAATATATGTAGGCTAGTACAAACAAAGACGAGCTTTTTTGCATTATGGCTAAACTTCAGTTTTGGTTAAAAATAACAATACAAATCACTTGAAAGTCAAAGAAGGTCAAATTATAATGTGGATATTAGGTCAAATATAGTCAAAGTCAGACCAAACTATTAATGGAGGGATGCAAAATGCTTTGTCAAAAATGTCAAACAAAACAAGCAAATGTACAATTAAGACTGAATGTGAATGGAAATGAGCGTAATCTACACCTATGCCATAACTGTTATCAAACTGAAAAGCAAAATAGCCTTACTTCCCTTGGGCCTGCTTTGAGCGGTTTTTCAGGTTTTGGCCAAATGCCATTAGAGGATTTCTTCAAGAAAATGGCTGCATCCCAAGGGAATGAAAACTATGCTCTAAACGAAGCACCGGGATACAGTCATGGCAACGGCGGTTTTATAGATCAATTCGGACAAAATCTTACACAGCTTGCCAAAGCTGGTTTAATCGACCCAGTCATCGGACGGGACGATGAAGTATATCGTGTGATTGAAATATTAAATAGAAGAAGCAAAAATAATCCGGTCTTAATCGGTGAACCAGGAGTAGGAAAAACAGCTATTGCCGAAGGGCTAGCCATTAAGATTGCCGAGGGAAATGCACCAAAGAAACTTCAAAATAAAGAAGTCTATTTGCTTGATGTGGCGTCTCTGGTTGCAAACACAGGCATCCGCGGCCAATTCGAGGAACGCATGAAGCAGCTGATCTCTGAGCTTCAGTCACGGAAGAACATTATTCTCTTTATAGATGAAATTCATCTTCTTGTCGGAGCAGGATCAGCTGAGGGGTCAATGGATGCAGGCAATATTCTGAAGCCAGCACTTGCAAGAGGAGAGCTTCAAGTGGTCGGAGCAACCACTTTGAAAGAATACCGCCAAATTGAAAAAGATCCTGCACTAGAACGCAGATTCCAGCCTGTACATGTAGATGAGCCGACACCTGATGAGGCAATTAATATCCTGTTTGGACTGAAACAAAAATATGAAGACTATCATGATGTTTCTTTTACAGAAGATGCCATCAAGGCATGTGTGCAGCTGTCAAGCCGCTATATTCTGGATCGGTTCCTGCCTGACAAAGCCATTGATTTAATGGATGAAGCAGGTTCTAAAATGAATCTTCAATCAGGATATATACCTGCAGATGATATTGAAAATCAGCTGAAAGAAATCAGCAGGCAGAAAGAACTTGTATTAAATGAAGAAAAATATGAAGAGGCTGCAAAACTCCGTGAAAAGGAACTAAAACTCCAGCAGGCACTAAACGGGGACAACAAGGCAGAACGGCCAGTTATTGACGTTAGCCATATTCAGGAGATTATCGAAAAGAAAACCGGGATTCCTGTCGGCAAATTAGCAGAAGATGAACAGGAAAAAATGCAGAACCTTGAGGAAAGCCTTGCTGAAAAAGTAATCGGACAGGCAGAAGCCGTGCAAAAAGTTGCAAAGGCAATTCGCCGAAGCCGTGCAGGACTTAAATCAAAGGACCGCCCAATTGGATCATTTCTATTTGTCGGGCCAACAGGGGTCGGAAAGACTGAGTTAACCAAAACACTTGCCCAAGAGCTATTCGGCTCAAAAGAAAGCATGATAAGGCTTGATATGAGTGAATATATGGAAAAACACAGCGTATCAAAAATTATCGGTTCCCCTCCAGGATATGTGGGTCATGAAGAAGCCGGACAGCTTACTGAGAAGGTGCGCAGAAACCCGTACAGCATCATTCTGCTTGATGAGATAGAAAAAGCACATCCGGATGTACAGCACATGTTCCTTCAAATACTGGAGGATGGACGCCTGACAGATAGCCAAGGCCGCACTGTCAGCTTTAAAGATACAGTCATTATCATGACCAGCAATGCAGGAGCTGGGCAAAAGGAAATCCATGTTGGATTTGGCACAGCTGACGCCGTCATGGAGTCAAACATTCTTGAATCACTCGGCAGCTTCTTTAAGCCTGAATTCCTGAACCGTTTTGATAGCATTATTGAATTTAAAGCTTTGGAAAAAGAGCATTTATTGAAAATTGTCGACTTAATGCTCAATGACCTTCAGGAAACATTAAATGAGCAGGATATAGAATTGACTGTTACCCAGGAAGCCAAGGAGAAATTAGCAGCAGAAGGATATCATCCTGCTTTTGGCGCACGGCCATTAAGAAGGATCATCCAGGATGAACTTGAAGACAAGATTGCTGATTTCATCATTGATCATGGCGGAAATAGCCAATTACAGGCCGATCTCAAAGACGAAGCAATTGTTATTAAACCCATCCGCTAAAAAGAACGAAAAGAGCCGGAATTAAATAACTTCCGGCTCTTTTTTATTTGTTTATAAACTTTTATCATCCACTGAATTCAGCCAATTCTCAATTTCCCCGATAACTGACTCGACACATCCCTCTTCAAAAGGAGAAATCAACCCAGCTTCTTTTACCAGTCCGGTAAAAGGTTTGCTGCCGCCAAGCTGGCACAGTTTCAAATAATCTTTCCATGCTGCTTCCTGATTCTCCCGGGACCGTTTCCAGAATTGGAATGCACAGATCTGTGCCAATGTATAATCGATATAATAGAAAGGTGAATTGTAGATATGGCCCTGCCGCTGCCAGAATCCGCCGTTCTCCAAATACTCATTGCCATCATAATCTTTATGCGGCAAGTATTTCTTCTCAATTTCTCTCCAAGCCTGTTTTCTTTCCTGAGGTGATGCATCCGGGTTTTCATATACCCAATGCTGGAATTCATCAACTGATACGCCATAAGGCAAGAATAGCAGTCCTCCACTCAAATGGGAAAACTTGTATTTCTCAGTATCATCTTTAAAGAAGCCCTCCATCCATGGCCATGTGAAAAATTCCATACTCATGGAATGAATTTCTGCAGCTTCATAAGTTGGCCAGTTATATTCAGGTATCTCATAATGACTGCTTGAATACACCTGGAATGCATGGCCTGCTTCATGAGTAAGAACATCAATATCTCCTGACGTCCCATTGAAGTTTGAGAAAATGAATGGGGATTTATAGTTCTCAATATAAGTGCAATAGCCGCCCCCTGCTTTTCCCTTTTTGGCCACCAGGTCCATAAGATTATTTTCTCTCATATAAGAGAAAAATTCACTGGTTTCTCTGGAAAGCTCATCATACATTTTTTGTCCGTTTTCAATAATCCATTCAGGATTGCCTTTGGGTACAGCATTTCCTGTTTTAAATTCAAATCCTTCATCGTAAAATTTCAGCTTGTCAACGCCAATCCTCTCTCTTTGCCGTTCCTTTAGCCTTGTGGCGATTGGGACGATGAAATCCTTCACCTGCTTGCGGAAATTTGCAACCATTTCGGCGTTATAATCAGTTCGATACATACGGAAATAAGCCAGTTCAACAAAATTCGAATATCCAAGTTTATGGGCAATCTCTGTTCTAACCTTGACAAGCTCATCATAAATACGGTCCAGCTCTTTCTCATTATCTGCCAGGAAACCAAAGCGTGCCTCGCTTGCTTTTTTGCGCATTTCCCGATCTGTAGATTCAGTAAATGGCTCCAATTGGGCAAGAGTGCGTTCTTCACCTTCAAAATGAATTTTGGCTGAAGCAATTAACTTAGTATACTCTGATGAGAGCTTATTTTCTTTTTGCAAAAGCGGAACAATCTCTGGCGAGAACACCTTCAATTGGGCTTCCGCAAGTGCAAAAAGCTGATTCCCCCATTTTTCTTCGAGCTCTGCCCTGAACCTGGAATTAACCAAAGCCTGATAATACTTTGTAACAAACCCTTCTACTTCAGGCTGAATCTCATCCATATAATCCTGCTCTGCTTTGTAAAATTCATCATTCGTATCGACTGAATGGCGGATATAACAAAGGTTGAACATAGTGCCGACATCATTGCGAATATCATTAATTTCTTTCATAGCTTGATTTTGCTGGTCTGCAGAAGCTGCGTTTTCAAATTTCTCAAGCGCTGCTTCGAATTTCCCCTGTACTGTATCAAGATCCGGACGAACGTATGTATAGTCTTCAAATCTCACATTATTGCCCCCTCGTGTATATGTAAATCGATTTTAATTAAACCACTAAACTATTTCGACAATATTTGGTTAATTCCTCCCCTGAACATATCTATAAAGCACAAAATAAAAAACAGCCGGTCAAGGCTGTTTTAGTTATTGTAAGCTATTTTTATCATTGGAGATAGATAGTCCAAGCTTCTTTAATAACTCAATGGCTGTTCCTTTTTCTTCTGGAGTAAGCTCGGACATTAAAGAATGGATATGCTTTTCATGGTCAGGGAATATGTTTTCGATAAAGTCTTTTCCCTTATCTGTTATTTGCGCAAAGGTAACTCTTCTGTCATTAGGGCATGCGACCCTTTTCAACAAGCCTTTCTGCTCAAGCTTGTCCACTACATAAGTGATGCTTCCGCTGGCCAATAGTATTTTCCCGCCGATTTGCTGCAAAGGCTGGTCACCCTTATGGTATAGCAGTTCCAGAACAGCAAATTCAGTTGGATTCACTCCATATGTTTGTATTAGTTTATTTACATTTTCATTTATTGCCCTATATGCCCTGGACAGGACAATAAACAATTTCAACGATTGGTCAATTTGTTCAGACCCCATTTTATCCAATCCCTTTTCCTTTTAATTAGTAGCGTATACATAAATTCAATTCTCAATCATTATAGAAAACAGGAAGAAAGCTGTCAATTTAACACATCCGGATCATTTGCCCGAAACAACCTCCCAATTGTGATTAAGAGTTGGAATTACCTTTTTCTTTTCCAAAAAATAGTCTGCAATCAATTCGGTCATATCGGTTAAAATCTCTTTCACCACTGGCTTATCCTTGAACATGTTGTAGCCTCCCCCGCCTGCAGCGCGGTAATTGTTCATTACTACATGATACTCGTCATCTTCCCTGATTGGATGCCCTTTATACAAAACCTTTGTAATCCGGCTGCCCTTTTGTCGTGAAACATCTATTTTATACTCAATACCTTCCCACATATCGTAATTATAATGCTGTGGCTTTGGATTTGAAAAATCAGGATTCACTATAATTTTTCCGTCACTGTTCAATTCAAAATAAGCTGCAGACCGCTCCAAAGCATCTTTAATGTCCTTTCCTGCAACTCTGAGGACACATAATGAATTTGGATAAATATAGTTAGAAACAATTTCTCTCATCGTTACTTTAGACTTGAATCCTGGTGCCCCCTCATGAAATAAGGCAGTGCAGGAAATATCAGCACCTGAGGCTTCCATCTGCACTTTATTAATGAATTCAATCAGCGGATGCTCCCCTGTACGTGCCTCAAATATATCATCAATCAGCATATCACCATCAATTTCACCGATCTCCGTATCCAGCCATTTCTGGGTTTTGGATTCATAATACCCAGCCAGCTGCAGAACCTCATTATCAGACGGTATTCCGTCGGGATAGATTAACGCAGAGTGTTTATCATCAATCAGCCAATCATTATGTTTCTTTCTGAATTTAACGGTGACCTTTGCAAGCGCTTGACCATTAAATCCCGGCTGAACAACAGCCACACCATTTACTTGTTCTCCTTCAATAAAACGGTGCTGATGCCCGGTAATCAGAACATCGATTCCAGGAACTTCTGTACAGATCCGGTATGCTTCATTTTCTCCTGTTTGTTCTTCCGTCTCTTCACCAGTTCTGATATCCTTTTCAAAGCCGCCATGATAAGAGACAATAATCACATCCGGCTTTTCTTCCTCCTGAATATATGAAACCCACCTTTTTAAGCTGATCACCGCAGATTCAAAAACAAGATGTTCAATATGCTGCCTTTTCTCCCAATTGGGAATATACTGGGTTGTAACACCTATAACTGCTGCTTTCAAGCCATTTGGGAAGGATTTTATTTTATAGGGAAGCCCGAAATACGTTTCTTTTGTTGAATTAAATAATATATTGGCTGACAGCCATGGGAAATTGGATTCACTGACAGCTCTTGCAAGTGTGTTCTTTCCATAGTTGAATTCATGGTTTCCGATTACAGCTGCATCGTATTCAAGTTCATTTAATATTTGAATCATGGGATTTTTTTGGTTATTTAAGTATCTGGAATAATAATAAGTTAGAGGAGTTCCCTGGATCAGATCCCCGTTATCAATAAGTATTGAGATCTCAGATTGTTCCTTTTCTTTCTTTATTATTGCTGCAAGCTTGCCCAGCCCATGACCAGCATGCTCACCAGTTCCATAATAATATGGATAAACATGTCCATGGACATCACTTGTAGCCAAAACCGTGAGAAAAACTTCTGATTTCATCAAACCCCTCCTTACATATAAAATATCATTCCTTTGTTAGAAATAAACCTCTTTTAACACAAAATGGTATAATATTGATAATGTCAGTTAGATATGAATAAATTAACCTAATTATGCTGGAGTTAACCTGATGAAAAGTCGAAAACGAAATTTACTACTATATTTAATCGCAGTAATTATTCCCACTTTGGCCGGCAGCATCTTTTTCTTTATGGACTCTGTTAAACAAAATGATGAGGAAAGGCTGGAAGAAGCAAAATGGATTGGCTCCATACACCAAAGAAGCTGGGACCAGTTTATTTCCGAAACTGTGACCACACTTGATATGTTATCACTGACTGCAGGAAGTGCTGACACTCCCTCTGATAAACTGGAGCCTCTGCTCCAAAAAGCCAATCAGCTGGATCCGCGATATGGCGGAATTTACCTTCTTAATCCCAGCGGAAAGGTTCTTACAGGGTCCAATCAATTCTTAGCGAACTCCGATTTATCTAATAAGAAATATCTTAAAGAGGTTTCGCGCACGAAAGATATTGTAATCTCTAACTCCCCTGAAACACTAACCAATGGGCAAACAGTCGTTGGGATAGGAAAACCCGTGTTCAATGACAATGGAGATGTAATCTCTATTATTGTGGCACATATGAGGGTGGATTACGTACAAAATATCATGAGACTTCTTACTCCAGAAGCAAGACTTTCTGTCCTTAATTCTGAAAGGGAAACGATTATGGATATCAACATGAATGGTGACTCATCATTTTCCAGCCAGAATAGCATCTCAATTCCAATTGACAGGCTTCCCTGGAGTGTAAAAGTAGAATTGCCGCCAAGAGTTATGCTGGCAATTGTCAAAGATGCTTTTAAGGCTATCCTTGTATTAATGATTATAAGCCATATTCTATTTCTCTTTATTAAGTATTTAAGGCTTAAAAAGCAGAATGAAGAGGAAAAAAAGGAAAATGAGCTCCAAAAACTGGAACTGGTGGGTACTCTGGCTGCCAGCACAGCCCATGAAATCAGGAACCCTTTAACAGGAATAAAAGGTCTTATACAGCTATTAAGTGAAAAATATACGAATACACATGACCAGTATTACTTTTCAGTTATAAATGATGAGATCAGCAGAATTAATGAAATTGTAAGTGAATTTTTAATTCTGGGTAAACCTGCAGCTCAAAAGATGGAAACCCTGGATTTGAGAAACATCATAAAGGAATTGGAACCGTTGATATTCTCCGAAGCCAATTTACACAATGTCACTTTTGAATCTGCTATTTCAGATGAACCTGTCATGGTCGAATGTACGAAAGACCAGATGAAACAGGTTATCCTGAATTTAACGAAAAACGCTTTTGAATCGATGGAGGGCGGAGGAAAGCTGACAATTAAACTAAATAAAATGCATTCTAAGTGTCAGCTTAAAATTGCGGACACAGGTTCAGGCATCTCTGAAGATGAAATTGAAAAGATTTTCCATCCATTCTACACTTCAAAGGAAACGGGCACGGGCCTTGGCCTCGTAGTCTGCAGGCGCATTCTGCATTCTTTCGGCGGTGAAATTTTTATTACAAGCAAAGAAACTAAAGGAACGCATGTAGATATTTTTCTGCCCATCAAAAACGACGCATAAGAAGGAAGGTGCTCGCTCGGAGGCACCTTCTTTTTTTAACTCACATAGATTGGAGCATTTCTTTCAATTCTTTTCTTGATCGTCTCCATCATAAATAATAGCTGCGAATTCCTTTCCTCAGGTGCGATTTTTTTATGCAGGACAGAATAAAGTGTGATATCTCTCAGTCTCAGAAATAAGGGCAGCTGCCTTCCCAAATCTTCGGGAATTTCATTTTCCAGCCGATAGCCATCCAAAAAGGAGTCAAGGAATTGCTTGCCGAATATTTCCATTTCCGCTTGATCCGCCTCTTTAAACTTATATAAAAGTGAGTAATACAGCGGTATGGCTATATCTGATGCAAACCAATGATAGCAGCAGTCATCGAAATCAAATACTTGTATATCTTTCCCATCATAAAAGAAGTTTCCGGAATGGAGATCAGTATGAATAAGGCCATAATTGTTTATATGTTTTGGCAAATTTTGAAGCAGATTCAACAAATCTTCTGTATGCTTAATGACCAATTGATCCTCTTCAGGTATATATTTCTCAACTTTAAGCAATTCTTCGTCATCCCATTGCATCCGCGGTACAATTCCAGCTGATGGCATATATGATTTAGTGGCTGCATGCATTTTCCCTACCGCACTTCCCCACGCATGAAATAACTCCTTATTGAATTCCGGTGCCCGAACACTTATTGGTTTTCCCTCTGCTTTTGAAAACAGGCAGGCGTAAAAGGCAGAATCGTCCCCAGCTGTTAACCGCTCAACCAAATTCCCATTCTGTGATGGAAAAACTTCTGGAACCTTTAAACTCTTCGATATCAGATAACTCATCCAGTCTGCTTCTGATAAAAGCTCCTCAAGCATGCGGTGAGATGAGTGGGTAATCCTCAAAATATATGCTTTTTCATCTTTATAAACCTCATAAACATAGTTTTCAAAGTCACCCAGCTTTTTATAATTTCCTATATTTAAAGAATAGATTCTAAGGAAATTAGTGAGAATATCGTCCGTCATTAAAGCATCAACTGCTTTTTCCATTGGCTTCCCTGCCCTCTTATTTAATCTGAATAATGTAAATTATATAATATTTAATAGATTTCCAAAATAACTATTTTGAAAGGCTAATGAATAAGGTAAACTATATTTAGTTTTACGAAATGTTCAGTGAAAAAGGAGACTATACTATGAGTACTACCGCTGCTTCAGTCAGTCCAAGATATGAGCCACATCAAAAAACGGCCTATCGGATCTTATTCATTATTGGCCTTTGCCACCTATTAAATGACTCTATTCAATCTGTCATTCCAGCCATGTTTCCCATTTTAGAAAAATCTATGGGGCTTTCATACTCACAGCTGGGTATGATTGCCTTTTCACTTAATATCGTGTCTTCAATCATGCAGCCGGTTGTTGGAATGGCCACTGATAAAAAGCCGTTCCCTTTCGCCTTGCCAATCGGTCTGACTTCAACTTTATTTGGCATATTAGGATTGGCTTTTGCCCCGGATTATAAATGGATTATTATATCAGTATTGTTCATTGGTCTCGGTTCAGCTGTATTCCACCCGGAAGGATCTAGGGTTGCTTATATGGCAGCTGGCCAGCGCAGAGGTCTGGCCCAATCAATCTATCAGGTAGGGGGAAACACTGGACAGGCACTTGCTCCTATCATTACGGCCCTTATTCTTGTTCCGCTAGGTCAAATGGGTGCTGCCTGGTTTACTGCAGTTGCTGCTATTGCAGTCGGGCTGCTGATTTATATAGCGTTTTGGTATACTGGACGCCTTCAGGAGGAATTGATTGCCGGCAGAGCAAAAAAACAAGCTGGTGGCCATAATAATAAAAGGATATCAAAAAAAATATGGAGTGCACTGATCCTGGTTCTCTTTTTGATATTTGCCCGTTCATGGTATATTTCGGGTATGACAAATTTCTATGCCTTTTATGCGATAGAAAAATACTCTTTCTCCATTAGTCAGGCGCAGCTCTTCTTATTTGCATTTTTAGTATCAGGTGCATTGGGCACATTTTTTGGCGGGCCGCTCGCAGATCGGTTTGGAAAGAAAAGAATTATTTTTCTGTCCATGATCCTGACTGTTCCGCTATCCGCCATGATCCCTTTCGTTCCATCTCCTATTGCATTTATAATGCTGGTGGCAAGCGGATTCATATTGATGTCAAGCTTTTCGGTGACGGTAGTATACGCTCAGGAATTAGTTCCCGGCAAAATCGGCACTATGGCGGGACTTACAGTGGGTCTGGCTTTTGGTATGGGGGCAATAGGCTCAATCGCTCTGGGCTATATAGCGGACACTGTTGGTCTGGTAAATATGATTATTATTACCGGTTTTCTTCCCGTACTGGGGTTGCTGACATTATTACTCCCACCGGATGAAACTGTTTCAGAATGGAATAAATAGGTAAGGAGGAGGGGGTGTCCCTCCTTTTTATAAAGGATATAGATTATTTTTATTAAAATTTTCTAAAAATTTTAATAATTGTGTGCAATCTTCTTCTTTTTTGCCATATAATAAAGGTAAGATATTAGCTCTCTTTGGCGCAGCTAAATACCCTGTAAAATGTTAGGAGGGATAACTATGCATCTGCCAAACTACTTTGATTTTTATCAAAAATGCCTTATTCCTGCAAATGGAGCTGATACATTCCTTCCGGCCGGGCAAACCCATTGGCTAATTGCTCTGGAAGGACAGCTTAAGGAACAGGAAAAAGAATATTACCTCTGGAAAGTAACCTTATATCCATCCAATTCAGAAGGAAGTTTTATATGGAATAAGGCGCTTTATTCTTCATCTCTGTACGAATGCATCCATAAAGCTTTTGAACATGCTAAAGAACTTGAAGCCAATGTAAAGGACTCCCAGTTCAATTTTTTAAAGAGACAAGAGAAAATCAGCTAACCTCAAAATCCATTCCCCTATGCGTTACTCTTTTTTTACCCTCGAATGTGAAATAACATACATATAGGTAATTTCTACTTTTAATCAAAATCCCAAAAAGTGAATTCTTAATTCAGATCAAAAAAAGAGCCTAGACTTCTCTAAGCTCTCCAGATTATAGGGGGTCAACTATAATAGTCCGACCACATTTAGTTTAACAAATCCTGCCTAAAAAATTAAGATACTAAAGTACTATTACTTAAAAGCTTTAACGCGGTAATTTATAATAAAAAAACAGAATGATATGTATGCTGCAGGATTAATAGTTTTGATATATGTTGTTAACAGTTTGTTAATATTTCTTATCTATAATATAAATGTACCGAAAGATAAAACCTTTTTCATTACCCCCCTTTTCAAACCGGCCAAATGCGGCCGGTTTTTGTATGAAATAGGGTTAACTTTATGCAAGCCTAAATACTATACCATGGCCGCCTTTTGGGTATTCCCATTTAATATTCTGATATGGGCATCCAATCCTGCAGCTGCCGCACTCATGGCATCCTTCATAACCCACCTGCATTCTCAATCCTTCCCACTTATACACCTCAGCCGGGCAGAAAATAGTGCATATTTTATCGGGGCATTTTGTCATACAGATATCATGATCCAATACGGTAAGATGTGATTTGGTGTCTGCCTTAAAACGAACTAAATATTGCTTTTCTTCGATCGTTTTCGTTGACATTATTTCACCGCCTTCCATGCCCTGTACATGTCTTGAAGCACACGAATGGTCCCGCGTTCACTGGTAAAGCTCTTCATAATTTCTTTTTGCTTTTCTTTCTTAGGAGTTCCATCAACTGTAAAAAATTTGCTCGCTGCCCTGTTAAGCATCGGAACATATTCTTTAAAATACTGAGGGTAGTGTTCAAACGTGTGAGTTGCATCTTTATATTTTTCCAGGTCTTTAATAATAAAGCTTTGGTAAAGTGTTTCCCTGTACTGATTCAAGCTTGTTTCGCTAAAGTCACCCCGTTTTTTGGCATCAATGATGGTTTCTGCAGCCATTGTTCCGGAAGCCATTGCCATATTGGAGCCTTCGCGGTGTATGGCATTAACCAGCTGTGCAGCATCACCTGCAAGAAGGACACCATCCCCGGCCACTTTAGGCACTGAATGGTAGCCCCCTTCAGGAATCAAGTGAGCCAGATACTCGGCAGATTCTCCTCCTTCTATTAAGGGTCTTACCATAGGGTGTGTTTTTAAATAATCCAGCAGGTCATAAGGCTTAAGCTTCGCCTTAATCATACTTGACAGCGTGGTTCCCACACCAATATTAATACTATCTTTATTGGTGTAAATAAAGGCAGTTCCCAGATTGCCTTTCGTGGAGTCCCCGAATATTTCAATCGTACAGCCCTGGTTGTCTTCCAGGTTAAAGCGGTCATTAATTTTGTCTTTAGAAAGATTAATGACTTCCATTACCGTCAGTGCCACTTCATCAGGGCGAAATTCTTTATGGTAGCCCAGCTGTTTTGCCAGCAGTGAATTTACACCATCTGCCAAAACCACTACATCTGCATATACCTCCCCATCCGGCCGGTCAGTTCTTACACCAACCACTTTTCCATTTTCAGTCAGGCACTCAAGTACGACTGTTTCATTTATTAATAGAACGCCCTGTTCAACCCCTTTTTTTGCAAACCATTGGTCAAATGGCGCCCGGAGTACTGTAAAATTATTATATGGTTCCTTCCCCCACTCAAGACCTTTATAGCCAAAACTCACTGTCGATTCTTTATCCATCATCCAAAACCGCTGCTCTACGACAGGCCGCTCCAGCGGTGCTTCTTTCCAAAACTCTGGAATGATTTCCTCCATTTGCTTACGGTATAAAACTCCACCCATTACATTTTTGCTGCCGGGATATTCTCCTCTTTCAATTTGAAGGACTTTTAGACCGTTTTTGGCGCATGTGTAAGCACAGGAAGTTCCTGCAGGCCCTGCCCCCACCACGATGACATCAAACTTTTCAGACCTAACTCATTTCACCCCCTCTTTCCCTTGCTTCCTTTAACTCTTTAATCAGCTTCGGCACAATTTCAAGTGCATCACCCACGATTCCGTAGGTTGCTACATCAAATATAGGTGCGTCTGGATCCTTGTTAATCGCAATAATGAACTCTGAATTCTTCATGCCTACGACATGCTGGATTGCCCCTGAAATCCCAATAGCAAAATAGACCTTTGGGGTAATGGTTTCTCCGGTCTGCCCTACCTGCTGTTCATGCGGCAGCCATCCTGCCTCCACTACATCCCTTGTGCCCCCTACAGTTGCTCCAATTGCATCAGCCAGGTCATGGATCAGCTGGAAATTCTGAAAATCCCCCATTCCTTTTCCGCCCGCAACAACAACATGCGCATCTGCTAAATTCACTTTTTTTGTGACATCTTTCACAATTTTAATTACCTTTGTGCGCATATCATCTTCACTTAGGGTAATCGCTTCTTCTATAACCTCGCCCTGTCTATCTGGATCTGGCTCCAGGGCTTTCATAACCTTAGGACGGACAGTAGCCATCTGCGGCCGGTGCTTTTTACAAAGGATGGTTGCCATTATATTTCCCCCAAACGCCGGGCGGCTAGCTTCAAGCAGCCTTTTATCCACTTCGACATCCAGCATGGTTGTATCAGCAGTCAATCCAGTGCTAAGATCTGTAGCAACAGCACTGGCCAAATCTTTACCATTGGAAGTGGCCCCATAGAGAAATATCTCAGGTTTATACTTTTCTGCAAGATTGATTACTGCCTTCATATAAGACTCCGTCCGATAATCTTTCATCACTTCATGGTCAATAACATATACCTGATCAGCTCCATAAGCGATCACTTCCTGGCATAAAGACTTTATTTCATATCCAAGCAGAACACCGGAAAGAGGCACATCCAGCTTATCTGCCAGCTTTCTGCCTGCACCGAGCAATTCAAGGGAAACCCCTTCTATTTTCCCATCATTTTGTTCTATGAATACCCACACTCCCCGGTACTCATCCATCATGTAAATCCCCCCTAATTATTCCCATTATCGGCTTACAAACAGCTCTTTCTTATCATTAAGCAGCTCCATCAGCTGCTTAACCTGTTCTTCCGCATTCCCTTCAAGCCTCTTTCCGCCTTCCGGCTTGGGAGGAGTAAACATTTTTCCCACTATCGTAGGAGACCCTTTCAACCCGAGCTGTGTACGATCTACTTCCTCAAGATCATTTACAGACCAGATAACCGGCTCATACCTGGCAGCTTTTATCATGTTTGGCATAGGGGAGTATTCTATGCTATTAATCTCTTTTTCAACGGTCAGCAGGCAAGGGACTTGAGCTTGTATTAATTCATATCCGTTTGTAATTTTCCTTTTGATCAGTATCGTTTTTTCACCTTCATTAAGTTCGGATACCTCTATAACATTTGTAACAGGCGGAATATCCAGCCTTCTTGCTATTCCTGGTCCCACCTGGCCGGTATCTCCATCAATGGCATGTTTTCCGCATATGATTAAATCCACAGGCATATCTTTTGAAATACGCTCCAATGCTTTAGACAGAGCATAGCTTGTTGCCAGTGTATCTGCGCCGGCAAATGCACGGTCTGAGATTAAAAAGCCGCGGTCTGCTCCTATTTCGATGCTTTTCTTAATAACAGCAACAGCCTGTGGAGGTCCCATGGATAAAACCGAAATGGTGCCTTTTCCTATGGTCTTTGTTATTTTCACTGCTTCCTGTACTGCATGGGCATCATAAGGATTTAAAATGGCAGGTGCACTGCGCCGGTCAAGAGTGTTGGTTTTGGGATTGATTTTAATAATTTTTGTATCAGGCACTTGCTTGACACACACTACTATGTGCATTTTTTACTTTCCCCCCTCTAAACTTAAAGCTTCTATAAGTATAGTTCGCTTTAAGAGATAGATAAAAAAGCTTTGTATTACGATATGATTCTCGATACATGCATAGTACTGCTATGAAGAATTAATAAGAATTGTGCAGTTCATTACTAAGAAAAGCGAGAACTGGCGCCAACTAAAAAAAAGAATCCTCAACGGATCCTTTTTTTTCTTCCCTATTATATGTTCAATCTATGTGCTTGGAATTTTAAAATTATACAACAGCTTTCTTCCATAAGAGAATCATTTCCCGGAAGGAAATCCTCATTCTTTTCTTTTGTTCCTTCTCTCTTTTAACGACGCATTGATATTCAAAAATTAATTGATCAAGTTCCTGGCTGCAGCGAACCGTTTCCTGGCTCGCCATTCCATTTTTCTTGGCCGTTTCTATCATTGTTTCCCTTTTTTGCTGAATTTCAGTCAGCAGCTGTATTCTTTTATAGCGCAACTTTCTTCCTCCTACTCCTATCCCTTTATCCGATATAAATGTGTCTACTTGAAGCATTATTACAAGAATTTCTATAAATGTAAATAGATTCGCAATATTAGACAATCTTTTTCCGAATTTATTTTTATCGACATCAATTTCAATTCACCCTCATGGGGTTTCGACACATTCTGCTAAATTTATTATGTGGCATCAACGGGATTTGATAAAAAAATCGCAAGACCATAATATGTTAAAAAAATATCCAATTGTTATAGCAGGAAAATAAAAACCCAATGCCGGGGGCAATGGGTGGGTCATTAAATTATTGATGAACTTCCTTTTTTTCATAAATTGGCACCCATCCTTCTGCGGTAACAAAAATCCGGATGGCTACTACTTTTCGATCCTCCTGAAGAGTAAAATAATGACGGATGTTTTCGGGTACGGATATTAAATCGCCAGGATTCAGGAATACTTCAAAGAACTCTCCATCTTTTCCTTGTATAATAAAGACTCCATGACCGCTGACAATAAATCTCACCTCATCATCTGTATGATGATGCTCCTGCTGGAAATTCTGAAGAAGCTGTTCTAAATTCGGCGTATTCTCTGAAAGGGAAATTACATCCTGTGCCTTATATCCTCTTCGATCAGAAATATCCTTAATTTCTTCAGCAAATGCAGCCAGAATTTCTTGTTTCTCATCATCGGAAAGTAAATATTTTTCCTGCAGATTTTCAGGCAATTTATCTATTGCCCATTGCTCATAGATAACCTCCTGCTTTTCCAGAAAAGCAGCAACCTCTTCCTGATTCCTAATTTCTTTTTTTGAATTTTTCAGTACGATATATGCCAATCTAATCATTCCTCTCTATTATAATTTTTTTCTCGCATGATTTAATAACAGCAGTTCATATATTAAACTACTTTAATTAGCTGATCGGGCTTATATGCCAGGAGCCTTAACTGATAACGGAACAGAAACTCTGAAGCCTCAAGGATCTTTTTAGCCTCAAAGGAGGTTCTGCCCCATACTGTAATTCCATGATTTCTTATCAAGACGGCACCTGAATCTTCATATACATGGGAAGAAAAACACTTTGCCAGCGTTGGAATATGCGCATGATTCGGAATAATCGGAATCTCGAGAACAGCATCTTCCTCCCACTTATCAAATGCTTTAATCAGCTCTTGCCCTTTAAATGTAACCGCCGCCTGATCACCATAAATTTCTGAAATGACATTATTGTCAATAGTATGTACATGAAGACTGCATTCAGCTTTCGTTCTTCGATATATCTCAGAATGCAGAAGTGTTTCAGCAGAAGGCTTTAAATGTGTTTCCCCTGCCGGGTGTCCATATTCATCAACAAGGAGAAAGTCTTCATCAGTGCGTTTCCTTTTATCCTTTCCGCTTGCTGTTACGAGGAATTGAAGGGGATGTGAGCTGACCTTAATGGCCAGATTTCCGCTTGTTCCCATAAACCAGTCCCTTTCTGCAAGCTCTTCCTTAATATCTGCAAGCTCATTCCATTTTTCCCCAACTCTGCTCATACCCTCACCTCATTTAATCTTTTTAAAAGCTCAATGCAATCATAGAATGTTTCAAAGGCAGAATGATTTAGGTTCATCTCTTTGCTTTTCTCCAGGAGCAGATCTCTGGCAATGACAAAGTCTGCCTGTTTGGCAGCCTCCAGATCGGTTACTGAATCTCCGATCACCACTTTAAAGGTGTTCTCATCCACCAGTTTCCTCATAATAGAAGGCTTGCAGCAGCCGCAATTCTTATTGCATTTTTCATCGCAGCTATGGGGCCATAAGATATTAATTGTATCTCCGCTAAAATCAGAACTATTGCAGAACACCTCTTCAAAGGGTCCATACTTATCCAGTACAGGAGCCACAAAAAAATCTATTCCTCCGCTGACTATATAAAGCGGTATTTTTTCTTTTTCCAGATAATCGATAAATGGCTGAAATCCCTCTCTTACTCTTGCATTTTCTAAGATGAAATCGGTGATAGCATCTTTCAGACTGCTTGGCAGAAGGGAAAACATCTTTCCTACTCCTTCTTGAATGGTAATTTCCTGTCCCAGAACTTGATTTTTTATCCCCTCCCATTGAGAAGGAGCAAAGTGCTTCATGATATGAATGATGTTATCGTTTTCGGTAATAGTTCCATCAAAATCACAAAATACCGCCACTTTAGCCATTCTTTACAGCCACCTCTTTGTACCCCCACAGATCAATCGCTTTTTTTAATTCAGGGAAGTTTGATGGAGCATCTGTTAAAGAAGCCCCATTTAAAATTAAATCTATTGCCTGGCGGAATGCCAAACCGCCTCCTCTTGCCCCATCCGGATGCCCATGTACGCCACCTCCGGCATTAATTACACTGTCTATTCCGAAGTCTTCGAAAAGCAAAGGTACAAGACCCGGATGGATGCCGGCTGATGGAACCGGAAAGGTTCTTTTGCAGAAATCATTCCTAGTCAGGGTATCCCCAATTGATAAGGCCAGAGTTTTTTCAAGGGCAACCGATCCATAAGGTGAAGGGAATAGAGACAAGTCTGCGCCTGCATACCTGAGGAGTTTGCCTAAAAGCAAAGGATAGGAAATCCCATAAACACTTGAAGCAGAAAGAGCTCCACTAACTGCAGGATGTGCCATGATAGGCAGCCCTATCTCATCATCTTCTCTTAATGACTGCAAAACATCGAGCCCATACGAGAATACGTTGAAGAGAAGAAGATCTGCACCAAGTCTGGATGCTTTCCTTGCCTTATCTTTTAAATCAAAAGACCTGCCTGTTAAATTCACAGCATATAGGGTACGGTGGCCTGTTTCCTCATAAACCTGCCTTAGCACTTCTTTGCCTTCGGTTATCCGGGCTTCAAAAGGTGTAAGGCGGTTTTCAAATAGAATTTCATCATCTTTTACAAGGTCGATGCCGCCAAGGGCCTGTTCCCTCAGCTGCGAAGTTAAAAAATCCATGTCTTTGCCCAGCACCCCTTTGAAGATGCTCATCAGAAGGGGTCTATCATATACATTCAGTTTTTCCCTCAGTCCGTCAATCCCGAATCGTGGCCCAGGAAAAAAGCTTTTAAGTTCATTGGAAAACTGTAAATCTAACAATTTAATCTTTCCATCCAATGATAGTTTTCCAAAGACTGTTGTTAATATTGCCGGTAAATCAGGACTGAAATTAACAGTTGGATAGGCAATCTTAATGACTGCGGCTGTTTCCTTTTTTTCTTCATCTTTAGTATAGTCTTCAACAGAAACGACCCTGCCTTTATGCTTTTCCAGCTGCTGTTTTTCTAGTTCCGGCAAATGGGTCCATGACCCGACCGTTAAGCCTAAAGCGATCTCCTCGGCCTTTTTCTCCGGGTTATGTTTTTCATCATGAACCAGATACGTTGCAATAATTTCACTCATGTATATTCTTCCTTTCAAAAATCAAAGAATGAAAACAATAAAAAACCTCTTCAAATAAGAAGAGGTTAGGATAGCAATCTAACATCTTCTTATCTTTCAGCTATAAGCTGCAAGATTTAGCACCGTGCTCATGTATAAGTCGGTTGCCGGGCTTCATAGGGCTAGTCCCTCCGCCTGCTCTTGATAAGAAAACGAAACGAGTATTCAGTTAATTTAGAATTAAAATTTAATTAGAATTATGACAGTGCTTAATATTTTTGTCAATTGAATTATGAGAAAAATTTAAAATAAATTTAATTTTTTTATTCTGCCCACTGCTTCTTTAAGTCTCTCCTCAGATGTCAGTAAACCCGCTCTCACATACCCTTCTCCAAAATCACCAAATCCGATGCCTGGTGCAACCGCAATATGCGCTTTATCCAAGAGATAGTCAGCAAACTCTTCCGATGTAAATTGTTCAGGGACCTTGAGCCATGCAAAAAAAGAGCCTTTAGGAGCTTGAACATTCCAGCCGATTTCCCTGAGGCCAGAGATGAATGTATTACGTCTGGATTCGTATATGGAATTCAATTCTTTAACACAATCCTGTGGTCCTGACAGAGCAGCTGCTGCAGCTTCCTGAACAGCACCAAACAAGCTGACGTATAGATGATCCTGCATAAGGTTCAGTGCTGCGACGACACTTGCATTTCCAGCTGCAAATCCAACTCTCCAGCCTGCCATATTAAATGTTTTTGAAAGTGTATAAATTTCAATTCCGACCTCTTTTGCCCCTTCTGCCTGAAGAAAGCTTTCAGGCTTTATGCCGTCAAAACCAATTCCTCCATATGCAAAATCATGGACGATGCAAATACCATGGCTCCTGCTCAAATCAACTGTTTCTTGAAAAAAGTCCTTGTTTGCCACTGCTCCAGTGGGATTATTTGGATAATTAAGGAACATCAGTTTAGCTGCATTAAGCTGGTCTGCTGACAATTCACTGTATACTGGCAGGAAGTTATTTTCTTCTCTTAGAGACATTGTCACCATTTTTGCTTTGGCAAGTGCAACACCTGACCAATAATCAGGATATCCCGGGTCCGGAACCAATACGCTGTCCCCAGGGTTTAAAAGGCATTGAGGGATTTCAACCAATCCTGCTTTACCACCAAAAAGGATGGCTATTTCGGTTTCAGGATCCAATTCAACATTAAATTCCCTTTTATAAAAGTCAGCAGCTGCCTTTTTTAAATACGGGAAGCCCTGGAAAGGGGAATATTTATGGTTTTGCGGATTATCGGCTGCACTTTGAAGACTCTTGACAATATGCTCTGGTGTAGGCATGTCAGGATTGCCCTGTCCAAGATTGATGACATCATGCCCTTGTTGGAGTTTTCTCCCCACTTTGGCTGTCAAAGATGCAAAAAACTGTTTAGGCAGACTTTTCAAAAGATCTGATTGCGGATAATTTACCAAATTGTTCACCTGCTTAAAAAAAAGATTGAAAATATAGTCACAAATGATATAACGTAAATGGTAAGATGTAAAGTAAAATTTTGAAAATTTCCATCTATCGGACTAATTTTACCATAAGGATATGATGATTGCGGGGGAGTTTTATGAAATTAAAGATTGCCTGTTTGCAAATGGATATTGCATTTGGAAAACCCGAGGATAATTTTAAAGCAGCCGAAATCATGATTAAAAAGGCGCTTAGGGATAAACCGGATGTTATTGTGCTGCCGGAACTTTGGACGACTGGTTATGACTTGACCAGATTGGGTGAAATTGCAGACCAGGATGCAGAATCATCGCTAGTCTTTTTGAAAGAGGCCGCACAGAGCAATCGGGTTCATATGATTGGCGGATCTGTTGCAAAGAAAACACCCGATGGCATTTACAACACTCTGCTGATTGTAGATAACCAAGGTGACCTTATACATGAATACAGCAAGCTGCACTTGTTCAAGCTGATGAATGAACATCTCTATCTGAACGGAGGGACAGCCAAGGGAGTTTTTTCACTGGAAAATAGGAAGTTTGCAGGGATGATTTGTTATGATATCCGTTTTCCTGAGTGGGTGCGGACCCATACAGCGGAAGGTGCTGAAGCTTTATTTGTAGTAGCTGAATGGCCATTGGCCCGGCTGGCACATTGGCGGGCACTTTTGATTGCGCGTGCCATTGAAAACCAGTGCTATGTAATTGCATGCAACCGCTCCGGTTCTGATCCTGACAATGTCTTTGCTGGCCATTCGATGATTATAGATCCTTGGGGAGTAGTGCTTGCAGAAGGTTCTGAAACGGAAGAAATCCTATATGCTGAGATAGACCTGGATAAAGTGAAAGAAGTCCGCAGCATGATTCCGATTTTTACCGACCGCAAACCGGATTATTACTATTGAAGGCATGCAGGGCCCTAACTGGGGCCCTGCCTTGCTTTACCCTTCTATTTTCGCCCACATTTCCGGAGGGTTTAATTCATAAATGCCATTTTCCCTGTACATATAATGATTTATAATAAATTCTCTGCGTATCGTAGCATAGTCTTCATGATACTGTTGAATATATTCGTTAAGCTCTTTTTCTTCATATTTTTTCCCCATTTTCAATCCTTTGATTAGATACTCAAAAACCATGAGTCTCTTCTTCCTCTGTGCAGGAATATTCTTCAGCTTTCCATCTTTGGTAAAGAAATTTTCAATAACCTTCTGGCTTTCTATATTTTGTTCTTCCATTTTCTTAACCTCCTCTTTATCTGCCAATTTTGCAAGAACACCTGATTGATGTTTCAGTACGGATTCATTTAAATAAAAATAAACAGTATTTTTATCTCTTCTCTGATAAACAAGGTTTATTTCCCTCAGTTTATTTAAATGATGAGTAATGGTTGGCGGAGTTAAACCAAGCTTCCCCGCTATCGCCTGTCCATGCAAAGGACCTTTGGCAAGGAGAAAAACAATCCTGATTCTGGTTGGGTCTCCCATTGTCTTATAAAAAGCTACTAAACGATTTAATTGCATATTTTCAGCGCCCTCATTTCGATCGATATCTAATTAGATGATAATCGAATCCTACTCATTCAGTCAACCATATATATAATAACCCCCATAAAAAAATCACCTAAGAGGTGATTGTTAAGTTTGAGCTATTTTATATAATTAGACCCTTCGAGTGCTAGCAGTACTTCTTTAATTTCAGTCCTGTTTCCTGCATAACCCGTTAACGATTTATTTTTTCCAATCACGCGATGGCATGGGATAATGATCGGAAGGCGATTGGCCTTGTTTGCCTGACCAATGGCACGCACTGCTTTTTCTTTCCCTATTTTAAAAGCAATGTCCTGATAACTTCTTGTCTCTCCAAATGGGATTAGGCACAGCTCTTTCCAGACTGCCTTTTGAAATTCAGTGCCATGAGGTTCAATGGGGATGTCAAACTCTTTCCTATGCCCTTCAAAGTATTCCTCAAGCTGATTTGTACACCTTTTAATTAAAGAGTCGGAGGGATCCAATTTCAATGATAAAACGTCTTCCCCTTCGAGAAAATCTTCTTCCCCCATGTATAAAGCCGAAAGGATTCCATTCTCAATGACAATGTAAATGTCCCCTGCCGGTGTGTATGTTTTAGAATAAACTCTGCCTTTCATTTCATTCCCGCCTTTAAAGAATAGGGCAAATGGATGTGGAATACAGTTCCTTCCCCCAATTTGCTTTCCACTTCAATTGTTCCCTTGTGTTCTTCAATAATTTTATATGTAACCATTAAGCCAAGTCCAGTGCCTCTTTCCTTTGTAGTATAAAAAGGTTCACCAAGCTTTTTTATTTTATGTGCAGGAATTCCTGTCCCTTCGTCCCTAATGGATATGTGAACTTTATGGTCAAACCCTTTCTGGATGGATACAGTAATATATCCACCTTTAGGCATGACTTCAATGGCATTTTTTATAATATTGATAAAGACCTTTTTCATTTGATTGGATTCACAGAAAACATTGGGCAAATTCTTTTCATAATAAGTCCTGAATTGAACATTATGGAGCACAGCCTGAGCACTAAGGAGATCGACTGTTTCCTTCATGATTTGAGATATGTCTTTTTCCACAAATTTGACAGCTTGAGGCTTAGCAAGTATGAGAAATTCATTAATAATTGAATCAATCCTGCTAAGCTCAGTGGTAATCACATTGAAATACATAGTATGATCTTCCTTCACACTGTCCTCCAGCAGCTGTATAAAGCCTTTAAGTGCTGTCATGGGGTTTCTTATCTCGTGGGCAATCCCTGCTGCCAATTCTCCAATCACATGCAAAGTGTCTGATTTCCGAAGCTGTTCTTCCATTTCCAGCTTCTCAGTAATGTCTTTAAATGTTGTCATACTGATATTAGAAAAAATATTCAGCTTGTTGGAAAACTCAAAAAATTTCTTTCTGCCTGATTTCAGAGTAATGGAAAGGTTACCGTCTGATTGCCCCGCAGAGTGTATGTTTTTTATCTGCTCTTTTAATTCATCATCGGTTATATTGCAGTCATTTAAAATACTATGCAGCGAAACACCAATAAGCTCCTTTTTTGTCATCTGAAGCATTCTCTGACCTGATTGATTAATATCGACTATTTCAAACTGATTGTTCCAGAGCAGAATCCCTTCAAGGGCACCTTCAAATATCATGCGAAATTTTTGTTCGCTTTCCCTCAAGCTTTTTTCCATAGCGTGACGCTCACTGACATTTCTGAAGATTGTCATATGGTAGCCTTCAACGGAGTTCAATTTCACTGTAAACTCCAAAGATTTGAACTGGCCATTTGGCATAAGAAAAACTAGCTCATCCCGTATGCTTCCCTTAACGAACATCTCTTTAACAATGCTTTTGTATCTTTCCGATTTTTCATATACAAAATCTTTGATCTTTTTATTGAGAAGCTCATCATGAGTACATTCAAAAATTCGGCAAGCAGCTTCATTCGCATCAATGATCTCACCATTTCCACGCCAAAAAATGATCCCATCCAGGGCTTCAATAAATAGGTCAGCATACAGCTCTTCATTCTTTTTCACTTTTCGTTCGAGGAGCCGCTTACTCGTTACATCTCTTAATATACACATATAAAGACCGTCCTCATTAAGGATGCTGGTAGTAAAATCAAACTCTATTATCGTTCTGCCGTTATATATTGGCAGAATGCCCCTGACACTTTCCTTCTTCTTTAATAATTCCCTTTGCTTTTCAAGCTTGAAATGTCTATTTTTCGGCACGATATCAGACAGTCTCCTGCCGATCAGGTGTTGTTTATCCGTCTTTATACTTTCAGCAAATGATGGATTGACATCAACAATTCTCTCCTGGCTATCAAAAATTAAAATTCCATCATTTGAGCGTGAGAATATATTATATTTAAGTGAATGATTATTGGCCAAAATATTATTTTCCTTTTCCAAAGTCTCAATCCTGGCATAGAGTCTCCTGATTTCCTGATTCATAATGACCACTCTATTTCCTCCTATTGGGATATGCAATTAATTAAATATTTCTACAATATCTGACTAAAACCTTTAAATCTCCGAGAAAACTGTCTTATTAATTTTTCATCTCAAATGTCTGGAGAAAGGACAAGGCATACCCTGTGTAGAGAGTATGCCTGGATTTTACAATTTGAATTTTGCAATCATCTCATTTAATTGTTCTGCCAATTCCGACAAGGACTGTGCATTGTCTGAGATTTCCTCCATTGATTGGTTAGTCTGAGCCATTGATGCACTCGTTTGTTCGATGCCTGCCGCAGATTCCTCAGACACTGCGGCAATACTGCCAATGGACTGGTTCATATGGGCAGAATTAATGGATACCTGCTCGAGGCTGCGGGAAATGTCACTGACATTATTGGACATTGAGTTAACTGCCTCATAAATTTTCTGAAATGTTTGTCCTGTCAATTGAATTTGCTCGGTTCCCTTTTCAACTTGAACATAGCCTGTTTGAAGGGATGTGGCCACACTGCTTGACTCCGTTTGAATACCCCCGACAATCTTAGTGATATCTGAAACCGAGAATGATACCTGCTCAGCCAGTTTCCTCACCTCATCTGCCACTACTGCAAAGCCTCTTCCATGCTCACCGGCTCTGGCAGCTTCAATTGCTGCATTTAATGCCAGAAGGTTGGTCTGGTCTGCAATTTCCTTTATAACCTTAACTAATCTGGAGATTTGTTTTGTCTGACCATCAAGTCCATTTACCTTGTCAACAGAAGACTTCATTATTTGGTTAATTAATCTCATTTGTTCCTGGGATTCTTTCATTAGCTTGTTTCCATTCTCAGTAAGTGATAGCACCTCTGTGGAAGCACTCTTTATTTCATTACCGCTGTATGAAGCTTCTTTTACTTTTTCCAGGTACTCGTCCATCATTAAAGATAAACGCGTTGCAGAACCCGCCTGATCCTCGGCTCCTCCGGACAGTTCCTGCATGGTTGAAGCCACCTGCTGACTGGCTGCTTTCACTTCATTTGCAGCAATATTCAGTTCACCGCTTCTTTCTGTCACATACCCAGAAACCGCATTGATTTCCTGAATCATGGCCTGCAGCTTCATTTTCATTGAGTTCATGGCTCTGCTAAGCTGTGCTACTTCATCATCACCTTCATATTCCACTGAATCTGCATTGAGGTTTCCTCCTGCAATTTCATTTGAGAATTGGACAATGGCAGTTAGTTTTTTAGAAATTATACTTCCAATAAAAAGGATGCTCGCGATTCCCAGGATAGCAGAAATGATGATTGAAATACCAAGTACTATTAAAGTAAGGATAAGACCATATTTGGCAGAAGACACAGCCTTTTGCTGATCCTCCTTCATCATTCTGCCAAGGGTATTTAACTTATCAACCGTTTCAGAAATAATATTATCTGCCTGCAATTTCCCCAGCCTATATTCTCTTGCATGCTGCAGTTTTACTTCTGGCTCGATGACATCATGAAATAAACTGGTGATTTTTTGATCATTTTCATCGATTTGCCTAAAAAGGGTTTTTGATTTTGAATCGCTCAGTTCCGGAGAAATTTCCTCTTTCAATTTATTAAAATCCTCTGTCAGCTCATCAAATGTTTTTAAATGTTTGGGGTTGGAGTCAATGATAAAGTTTCCAATCGTGCTCCCTTTATGATGAAAAGTGGCCGCTGATTCTGTAATCTTAATGGCTTTTTCCCCAGAATCCTTAACAGTCTCCAGTTTTGAATTGGCAATTGTCAGCAAGAAGAAAGTTAGAACGGTGGAAACCGTGAATAGTCCAATGGTCACAAAAAGCGCAACCCCATATTTCTGGCCAAGCTTCAGGTTCCTCCACCATTTCGTGCTCGCCATTTTATTTAAATACTTGCCTATTTTAAACTTTTTTGACCTGGACGATTCTTTTCTTTCCTTATTGCCAGGTATAAATTTTCTTACCCCTTTCAACATAACTTCCCCCTTTATGATTGAACCAGATGCGAACAATTGAACTAGTATGTACCTAATTCTTTTTTACTATTCTTTCAATTCATTATAATAGAACAAAAAAGACATTTGAAGATTATTTTTCCAATTTTTCATTTTAATAAAGCCTTCCCTGCACCTATTCCCTTTAAATTCTTACCTTAAAAAACCTGATTTTCTCACGTCAGCATCAGTCATGACATACTAATCGGACTACTCCCTTTTATCTGCGACAAAAATGATTTTCTTTAAATAAAATTTGAAACAGATTTAAATTAAATCCATTCAAGCCATATAATATATGAAGTAACAAGCAATATTTATTTGTATAACAGTAATTTCTAATTAGTATGACAGCATTTTCAGAGTTAGAAGTTTTTACTTTTTCTGTAAATTAAACCTTCTATTTACACGAGAAAAGAAGTTTGCTTCATGTTAAAGTGGGTAAAGAAAGAAAGAGTATTTATGGGGGTCTTTAATAGAGGAGGACTTATGAAACAACGTGACTATTACTTCGACAACACGAAGTTTATTTTAATCTTCTTTGTCGTTTTCGGACATTTACTCCGCTCTTTTATTGAAGATAATGAAACAATCTATACTTTATATAAGGTAATCTACACGTTCCATATGCCAGCATTTATACTGGTATCCGGTTTTTTTGCAAAAGGCTTTTATAAAAAAGGCTATATAAAGAAAATTGCAAAAAAGCTCATACTGCCATATATTATTTTTCAGGTTATTTATTCGATCTTCTATTATTTTTTATATAATAAAGGCACCTTTGAGTTGGATCCTTTTAACCCGCATTGGTCTTTATGGTTCCTGATCAGTATGTTTTGCTGGAATATCATGCTTTTATTCTTTGCAAAGTATAAAGCGGTTTATTCCCTGGTAGCTGCTTTTATCATTGGGCTTGCTGTCGGATATGCCGATTGGATTTCAAACTATTTAAGTTTATCGAGAACATTTGTGTTCTTTCCTTTATTCCTATTGGGTTATTATTTAAAGAAGGAGCATTTCTATGCGCTATTCCAGCCAAAGTTCAGAATTAGTGCATTAGCAATCTTTGCTGTAGTCTTTATAGGCTTTTACCTCTATCCTGAAGTGGATTATAAGTGGCTGCTTGGCTCAAAGCCATATACTGAAATGGGGGCAGCTTCAATTGGGGCAGTCTTAACGAGATTGGGCTTTTATGTCCTAAGTTTGATAATGGTATTTAGCTTCTTTGCTTTTGTGCCCCGCAAACAATATTTCTTTACTGATTTAGGAAAAAATACACTTTATGTCTATCTGCTTCACGGATTCTTTGTACGGGTATTCAGGGAAAGTGATGTACAGGGCTTTTTCAGCAAACCGGAAAACTTCCTGCTGCTTGCCGGAATATCGCTGCTGCTGACTTTGCTTCTCTCAAGCAAACTGATTACTTCATTTGCGCAGCCTATTATAGAACTGAGAACATCACAGCTAAAGAAGCTAAAAGATAGATCAAAGGCATATGCCAGATTTTATCGTAAAAAACTTACAAGTTAGAACAGAAACCGGTCATGTATTAATGGCCGGTTTTTACTTTAGTCATAACTATTGACCATTTTTGATTATGGGATTATAATAAATAACTGTGTTATATTATTTTGTCCCAATAGCTCAGCTAAGCGTAAACATCCCTGAATTACATCCCTGTAGCTCTGTTTCGACGCATTTGCTCCCTTGTATTGGGCTTGCAGAGGAAGAAACAGGATATACCAGTCTTATCTGCACTACAAAAAATATACTTACGCCAATATGTCCCAGTAGCTCAGCTGGATAGAGCGACAGCCTCCTAAGCTGTAGGTCGTGAGTTCGAATCTCGCCTGGGACGCTACAAAAGAAAAGCGCAAAACCCATTTATATCAAGGGTTTTGCGCTTTTTATTTTATTCAATATGTTTATTCCTAATCCTTAGAATACCAAGTTTGGGGTCGGTTTGGGGTCGAACCGATTTTTATTTATGATTTCATACCTCTAATCGGCCACTAAAGCCCCTGTTGTTGGTTAAGACATCAGTGTTGTTTAAAAAGAAAAAGCTGCCTGATTAGCAGCTAATGTTGAAGTTAAGAATCCGTTAGTTAATTACATTCATCTTCAATAACACATGAATATATTAAACATAAAAAAGTGTAATAGAGGAATCACATTAATCGGGACTTCTCAAATTTATGCTGATAAACACTTCAAATAAGTTATGATTATTCACTTTGTGACCGATAACCTAAATCCAAATAATAATTATTTTAATATTCGACGTGCAATTCGGTTAAACAATTCAACTGCATGCGGAAGAATTTCTTCTTCAATATCAAACTTTGGATTATGATGCGGTGCGGGTATAGTGGAACCTACAATCATATAAGTCCCTTTTCCCCCTAAATCTTGGACTCGTTTTATCATAAAGCTAGCATCTTCACTCCCGAGTCCTTTACCTTCACCATTTCCAAATGATGTAAATCCTTCTGCTTGCTTTGCCTCTTCTATAGTTAACTCAACCAGTTCATTGTCACAGGTAATTGGGATAGCGGCACCAATAACTTCAATTTGATGATCAAGCTCATGCATAGATGCACTGTGAGTAATGATATTTCTAACTCTCTCCTCCAAATCTTTATTCTCCTCTTCGGTAAGAGCCCTAGTCTCAATATTCATTTTTGCATATTGGGGAATGATATTAGTTGCTGTTCCACCCTCTAAGATTCCTACGTTAACTCGGGTGGGTCCTGTACTAAAGCGCGGGATAGCATGTATATTTAATAAGGCGGTACTAGCACCCAACAAAGCATTTCTACCCATTTCCGGATTACCGCCTGCGTGAGCAGCAACACCATAGTAGTGAGCTATCATTTTCGTGGAGGAAAGGAAGTGCGTTGAACCACCATGGAACTCACCAGTCGGAACATCTGCACCTAGATGATGACAAAACATATAATCCACATCATCTAATAACCCCTTCTGTACAATTGCATATGCTCCGCGAACTCCTTCCTCTGCTGCCTGAAATATCAGCTTTATTGTCCCAGCAAACTGACCATCCGCCAGTTTTTCAGCGAGCCCCAAGCCTATGGCAGTATGGCCATCATGCCCACAAGCATGCATATTCCCTTCATATTTTGAACGGAAACCATTTACTTTAGGATAATGGTTCTCATCCTGACTCTCTGCAATTGGCAAGGCATCCATATCAAAACGAAATGCAACGGTAGGACCCGGTTTTATACCTTTTAAAACTCCAATTACAGTAGTATAGCCACCTTTCATTTTCTGAAGTATATTCGGATTAGCACCATCCAGTAATGCCCTTTGATATGCCATCTCTAAAACCGCATTGGATGGAACTCCTCTCATAAAATCTCCGTCCATTGCATCTCTCCCATAGATTAAATGATATCCAAGCGAGTTTAACAGCTCCACTATCTTTGAAGCCGTTCGAAATTCAGTAAATCCAACCTCAGGGTGCATATGAAACTTTCGCCTTAAAGCTATAATATCCATCTTTGATCTCCTCTACTAAATTTTTTAGAACTCTAGCATTTCCCCTCTCCTATAAAACTGGAGTTGGTCTCTTAAACCAAACTTTTTATAATAATCCACCTTATTCTTTCTGGCATTACACCATTTTTTTCACACCGTGAATCTTCGCTTCCTTCAAAAATCATTCGTTGAATGAAATCGTGAAAAATCAAATCTTTTTTTTTCATTCTTCTAAGGGACACTCAAAAAATTAGTATATATGAAAATACTGTTGAATCTCATTTTTATCATTTGTTAAGTTTAATGCTAGCATAAGAAGAATCCTTGCTTTTGGAGGATTTAATGATTCAGATACGATATATGCGTGTTGATTATCCATATCAGTACGGCTAACAATTCCCGTATTGAGTCGAGATGATCGTATGACGATAACCCCTTTGTTTATCGCATCATGAATTCCAGCCTCTGCTTCTTTAGAGATTGTATAGCCCCCAGCAGTAGTTACAATGATTCCCTTTGTATCTGCTTGAACGGCTGCGTCGTATAAATATCGTTCATCTCCTTGATGAGTATATATAATTGAAACCTTAGGCAGCTTACTAATGGAGCTAACATCAAATATGGTTTCAGTCGTATGAAGATAGGTGATATCTTTATAATAAAAATAAACTTTCCCACCAACAATTGATCCGATATAACCTTGTTCGAGAGCTTTAAACGAATCGACTGCTGTAGCATTCATTTTAGTGATATAACGTGCAGAACCAATTCGGTCATTAAGGACAACTAATACACCTTTTCCATGAGCTTCTTGATTACAAGCAACTTTTACACCATTGTAGATATTCAACGGACCATCTGCACTTATCGCTGTTGCAGGTCTTACTGCTCCAACAATCACGACTGGTTTATGGCTTTTAATCACTAAATGTAAAAAATAGGCGGTTTCTTCCAGTGTATCTGTACCATGTGTGATCACAACACCATCTATTTCTTCATCTAATAATATGTCATTGATATATTTACTCAGTGTCAATAGTCGTTCTGTTGTCATATCAACACTATCAATATTAAACAATTGTTCAACTTTTAAATTTGCAATGTTGACTAAATCCGGTACTTCTTTTAATAAGTCATCAATAGACAAAGCTCCTGGTTGATAGCCTGTGGTCATTGTACTCGAAGTTCCAGCCCCTGCAATTGTTCCACCGGTTCCAATAATTTTTATCGTTGGCTTACTTTTCATGCTTCTCTCCTATATTCTCTATTACATCCAACTAGCTCCTCTTGGTTTATTTCGATTTTATACCTGCACCACAAAGAGGTATTATTATTTTTTCATCCGATTTTTTTCCATATTTTAAATAACCGGCATAGTTGGTCGCTGATGTCACTTCAACATAAAAACCTTTTTCACTAAGCTTCTCCCGTGCTCTTAGAATCTCATCTTCTTGAATCTCAATAAATGTACCATTTGTTTCCCCTACAGCTTCTAAAATTTGTTTTGAACGTGCTGGAGCTGCAATGGCGATCCCTTCCGCTAAAGTACCTTCGTTCATAATAGGTTTCGCTGTTACCTCACCATGTTTGTAGGCATTTACAAGAGGCGCACAATTCGCTGCTTGGATAGCAATGATTTTCGGCATTCTTTCTATTAATCCATTTCCCAATAACTCTTTAAAACCATAATATGCACCAAGTAAAAGTGTACCGTTACCAACTGGAATTATTAATGCATCAGGCGCACCTTTTAATTGTTCAAAAACTTCATAAGCATATGTTTTTGTTCCTTCATAAAAGTATGGATTATACACATGACTTGCGTAAAATACATTTTCATTTTTTACTGCTTTTTGGGCAGCAGCTGCAATGTCCTCTCGTGTACCACGAATTTCTTTAATCGTTGCACCATGAGCTTTTACTTGAGCAATTTTTTTCGGGGATGTTTCGTCGCTTAAATAAATATCACAGGCAATATTACAACGTGCTGCATAAGCTGCAATCGCCGTACCTGCATTACCACTACTATCAGCAATGACCTTTGATACCCCTAATTCTTTAGCCTTCGTCATCAAAACAACGGCCCCTCGATCTTTAAAGGATAATGTAGGCATCATATAATCAACTTTTACATACGTATTTGGCTCCATAGGATCTAGAACGATTAATGGTGATTGACCTTCACCCATTGTCACGGATTCCCATGTCTTAGAATCTTTTGCGAATGGCATAGTTTCAAAATAACGCCATAATGAGTTTGGATAGTTATTCCAAGCTTTAATATCAACTTTCGGGGTATCTTTTACTATGTTTAAGACTCCTCCACATTCACATTTCCATATAGTTGGTGTAATATCATGCTTTTTCCCACAACTGTTACAAATAAATTGTTTCATCGTTAATCAACCCTTTAAATGATATTAACTAGATTTTTTCATACAAAACAGGAAAAAAATATGACTAAATATATGCAATGGCATCAATTTCAATTTTGAAGCCAAAATGTAATTAATTAGTTGGTACAACGGTACGTGCTGGTTTATGTTCACCGAAAAATTCCTTATAAACAGCATCTACTTTATCCCATAATTTCACGTCCGGAGTATATAATGTCATACGCAAAATCTTCTCTTTTTTACTTCCAGCTGCTTCTACAATCATTTCCACATTCTTAAGTGCTTGTAATGTTTCTTCTTCGATTGTGCCAAATTTCTTTTCACCGGTTTCTGGATTAATGGCAAATTGCCCTGATACATAGACAGTGTTCTGATGAACTGTTGCTAATGCATAGTGTCCATTAGATTTTAAATTTCCTACTTCAAAGATGCTTTTCATTTGATTCCCCTTAACTTGACTTATTTTTGATTTCATCCAAATAACTACTTTGGAAATGCCTAACTTAGATGCGACCTTCTCAACAGATCCTTCTTATAAACAGTTTTAATGTTGGAAACTACTAAAGCTCTTATTTTCCATTAAATATTATTCGTAAATATTTAAAAGTTTTCCTCTGCCAAGTGATATAGCTTTTTCATATACAGCGACTGCAGCAGCTGTATCTTGAATCGCACTACCTGTGGTATCAAAAATAATAATTTCCTCAGAATTTGTTCGTCCATCAATTTTACCAGTAACAATATCCCCAAATTCTCCATAAACATCCCCAGTAGACATTAGATTTGCATCCATAGCATGATGGAGCTCTCCTACATGTGCACATTGTTCTAGAATATCCACAACTAGTTTTCCACTTGCCAAAAGTTGCGGGTCAAGTTCTTGTTTATCTGGGCTGTCTGCACCAACTGCAGAAATGAAGGTCCCAGGGCGAACATACTCTTCGTGCAGAAAGAATTTTTTTGCAGAAGTACAAGTAATAATAATATCGCTTTTAGGTGCAACATCGGCTAAATTATCAGTAGCCTCAATGTTCACTTTAAGCTCCTCTGACATTTCTTTCGAAAATTTTTCTATCTTGTTCTGGTTAGTTCCCCATACGTATACTTGAGAGATAGAAGAAATGACATTCATAAGAGCCTTCAGCTGAACTCTCGCTTGGTTTCCACTGCCACAAATAGTGACTGTTGATGAGTCTGAACGGGCAAGATATTTTGCTGCCACTGCTGTTGTTGCAGCAGTACGCTTTGAGGTGATTTCCGTTGAGTCCATGATGGATAAGGGTCTCCCATTCGAACCATCAAACAGTATAATCAATCCGATAATGTTTGGTAAGCCGAATTTGGTGCAATTTCCGAAAAATCCGCCATTTGCTTTCAGCGCAAAATACGTCTTGTCAATTTTAAGTCCGCCACTCTTAATATGAAATTCTCCGTCTTCTACATCCGCGTGCATTAATCCTGGAACTAGAGCTCGACCTTCAGACCGTTTTCTAAAAGCACTCTCCATTGCCGTTAAGTAATCATTAGATGAAATCATGGAGGCAATTTCAGACCTACTAAGAAGTAGAAACTCAGTGTTTCCCATTGCACTTAAATCGATCATTGTAACTCATCCTTTCCATTATCAAATTTGTGAATAAACTGATTCAATCAGTCCAAACTCTATAAGAGATCTTATAATTGAAACTGAGAATACAAAATTATTTACTGCAGTTTTGCCCGGCAGTCGATAGGGATTTCTTCAACAACTTCGCCTTTGGAAAGCAAATAAGCTTTTTCATATAAATTACAAACCGGACAAATATGGTTTGGGATAATTTGTACTTTATCTCCAATATTTACTTGATTACGGAAATCTCTATTGTAAATGATCGCATGTTCGTCGAAAACACCGTGAATATAGACATCTTCAAACTCCTTTATACGCCCCAAACCATTTGTGGTTGTATGTCCCTCGCTTCGTGTTTGGGCTGTAATTCCTTTTGCCCCAACATCTGTAATCACCCGTTCATTAGTAGGTTTACTGATGATTGTTGTAAGGACCGATGCTGCACATCGCTCATATGTGCCAATAACGTTTGCCTGTGAGGAATCCATTAAAATATAGGTACCAGGCCTAATTTCAGTAACCCCGTCCGGTATCTCGAAATTGAGCATGAAAGGAGGAGTCGAGCCAATACTTATTACTTCAGGTTTAACTCCCATCTCTTCTGCTATTCTTGCAAAGTGCAAGGTTCGGTTTACACTTTCAAGATAAAGCTCTTTACATTCATCAATGTTTTCAGCTTTATAGGAATGCCCATCATGTGAAAAAATCCCTCTAAGTTCAACATGTTTACAAGCCTTTACGTTTTCTAATAATGTTCTGAAATCACTTTCTTCCATAATCCCTGAGCGTTGTTCTCCTACTTCAATTTCAATTAGAACCTGGGCTTTTTTCTCTGCTCCTTTGAATACTTCTTCAATTTCAGTTACATGGTAACTATTATCTATACCAAACGAGATATCGATGGTCTCAGCTAATTTTCTAATTCGTTGAATTTTTGATTTTCCAACAATCTCATTGGCAATAAAGATGTTTTTCAAGCCGTTTTTAGCCATAATTTCAGCCTCACCGACTTTTGCTACTGTAATTCCAACTGCGCCTAATTCTTCTTGTAATCTAGCAAGCTTAGGCATTTTATGAGTTTTGGTATGTGGACGTAAATGTACTTTATGTTCATTAGCGTAATTTTGCATGAAGCGAAGATTATCCATCATTATTTCTCTATCAATTAAAAGTGCTGGTGTATCTAACTCAACATATTTCATTTTATCGGCTCCTTTTTATTTTTTTGATAAGCTTGTGGGAGTGAGTATTTTCATGGTTGCAATTGAGTAGGTAGGATTTAAAAAACTTTTTTATCAACTAACCGATGACCAAAGTAGTAATTAGTTTAAGTTAATTGTAAAAATTACAAAGGAGATTAACTATTCAATTCAAGAAAAGAAACTTTTATATATTTTAAATTGAAAACACATAAAAAATTATATAAAATAGAACTAAATCATTATTATTTATTAAAATTATATAAAAAGTTATACAAAAGTCAACACAATAAAGATTTTTATATAAAAATATATATATTTCATGTTAGAAATGATTCAAATAAATAGATATCGTTTAAAAAGAAGGGACCATCTTATGAATATCAATAATAAAGAATTAAAAAAGTACATCCCAATCGCTAATTTAATCGCAAAGACCTTTGGACGGAATTGTGAGGTCGTCATTCATGACTTAACCGTTCCTCAAAACTCAGTGATTTACGCTGTTAATAATCATGTAACAGGAAGAAAAGTTGGACAGGCTTTCGATCACCTAGTGAAGCAAGTGCTTCTATCTAGTAAATTTGAGAACGATTATTTGGCAAATTATAAAATACGTACCGACGATGGAAAGGAAATAAAATCATCTACAGCTTTAATTAGAGATTCGAACGAAAAAGTTATTGGGGCACTTTGTGTTAATTATAGTTTGGAAAGCATGATTCATTTTAAGGAATTTCTAGATGATTTTATGGGTATTGGACAAGATGAGGAAGAAAAAGAAAAAGAAAATGTGGAACTTATGGAAAATGTAGTAGAAATTGCAGACGATTTAATAGATCGCATTATTGCCAATTACGGAACCGAAGAGTTAAAAAGAAAAGAAAAAATTAAATTAATCAAGTTTATGGATGAGAAAGGGATATTTCTAATCAAAGGATCTGTAGATAAAGTGGCAGAAAAGCTTGGTATTTCAAAAGTTACCGTATACAGTTATTTGGATGAAATAAAAAAAACAATTGACTGAGAAATGAAAAAACCAGTTTTATATAACTGGTTTACAGTGTAGACAAAAGGCATTTGGAAATGTCCTCATTTTCCAAACGCCTTTTAATTTTATAGATAATTTTTTTCCCTATTTAAGAATGATATTACTGAGAATGTGAAGGAAATCAATCCTGAAGGCTGCTTTGCCGTTTTAATACTTATATTCTATAATGAGTTTTGCAACTGTAAAGTTGCTATGACTAGATAAGCCCTTTCTTCGGATGGGGCTTTTTATATTGCCTGCTGGATTAAAGTCAGGTAATTCTTGCCGAAATAATTATTGGGTGATAACATGTATGGAAGTATAGGTATCAATTTAAGAATGTTAAGGTTCGAAAAGAACAAGACTCAAAAAGAAGTAGCAGAAGCTACTGGGATCTATATTAAAAACTCAGTTACTACGAATGTAACAAAATTAATCCCTCACTGGAGGACCTTGAAAAGTTGGCGAGATATTATGGAGTACCCGGGGAGAAAATTAAAGATGTAATATACTAAAGCCCCTCTCGAGTGAGTAGGGTTTTTAATATTGATTGCTAAAAAGCGACCTATCGTTTTCCCTGTTTTCTCTTTCTGTCAAGAACCCAACAATGAACCCAAACCATATAATTGAAGCCACAACCGCGACGCCAGCTGCACCTATATAGATTAAATACCAAACCAGAACGCTGAAGAAAACTGTAACTGCCAGGCAAGTAACTATATATAAAAGATATAAAATCTTTCATTCCTCCTTTATAAACAACTAATACGCTAAAAATAACACAAAGGGTTCTTGAATAATTTGATTGTTCCAAAGTGGAACTTTTTGTTTATGAAAAAAATAATGCCCCGGATTGTTCATCCTGGGCTGACCTTTAGATTATTTTGCACGAAATATTCCTGCCTACTAATCCATCAATTGCTAAACCATGATGGGCTTGATTTTCCATAACCACTCTCGATCGAAAAAGGGTTTATTTATTATTTGACACGTAAGCGCTGACCAACATAGATAGTATAGTCTGCATCAAGATTGTTCCAATCCCGGACCTGCTGGATTGTGCTCCCATAGGTTCTGCTTAAAGAATATACAGTATCTCCAGATACAACAGTGTGGTAGACCGCTGAACTCTTCTTGGGAAGATTAAAGCTCTTCACAATTCCATTAACATGTCCACGGGCTAAATTTTCAATAAATGTGCTTGATTTTAACTTTGTTGCATCATTGGCATTGTCAATAAATCCATTTTCAGTTAACAAAGCAGGCATCAATGTTTCACGAAGTACATGGAAGTTTGCCTGCTTTTTACCGCGATCATAATAATCTACCAACTTAATTACTTCAGCATGAATATTGTTTTGGTAGGTGGACGTAGGTGCTCCAACTCCTGGATAAACATAGTCTTCATATCCTGTTCCCCCGCCTGCATTAATATGAACTGACAAGAAGTAATCAGCTCCCCATGCATTGGCAGCATTTGTACGCTCAGATAAAGATACTGTTTGATCTCCAGTTCGGCTCATACGGATGGAAATATTATCATATTCAAGGGTTAGAATATCTTTTATACGTGTAGCGATTTGAAGTGTTAAATTCTTTTCCTGAAGACCATTTCCTACTGCACCTGGATCAGTGCCGCCGTGACCTGGATCAATAAAAAGTTTTACCATATTTAAATCACCTCTAATAATATTTTTATTCACAAATCTATTAACTGCTTGTACTGCTGTCCTTAACTCACATGACCCTCACCCCCTTTAAGGAATAAGAAAAGCCACCCAAAAGGGCAGCTTATTTAGGCCATTGATAGCGTTTTGCTTGTTGACTATCCTCTATTCCTTTTGTTGTAGGATCATTTAAAGCATTCCACACACTCACCACTATCAGCAGTAAAACATATGGATTAGAATAAGCTCCGACCAGCAAATTAAAAACAGAACCCCAAGTAGTGAGGTCCTGTGCAGTCAAACCATAGTATCCTAGTATTGGTGCAAAAAAAGCTAGAAATAACTGTGCTAGAAATACAGGATTTTTAAAGCGAATCTTCCAGTTGATCATGTTCATTGTCCCCCTCTTAAAACATTATAAAAAATTGCAATCGCTCCCCCAATGATTCCAGTACTGATTGCAGTGATAATGGCTGCTGTAATTGTTCTTTTTATCCATGTTGTATTTTCGTCAATTTTATTTAGCTTTTCATTTATTGAAATAATTTGTTGATCCTGTCGAGTTGTAATTTTTTCAAGATTGTTCACCCGATTCTCAATATCTCTAAGATCCCCTTTTATTTCTGCAATTTCTTTGTCGTACATATTTTCATTAACCGTCTCCTTCAAGATAACCAACCTCCATATAAGGATATCTTGTGCTTGTCCAGCTATATGGACTTAAGTGGCTAAAATTTATATTCTTTTCCACATTGAGCACTCTATAAGGTAGTAAATGAAAACCTTCTGCATCAAGTAACGGCAACTATCTCCATTTTGCATTAATAGTTCTTCTACAAAGTAATTTACTTTCCCTAACCTTTAAACACTGTAAAGATAATTGCAATACCGCCGCCAATTATAGCAGTGAAAACGGACATAATAATGGCATTTGTAATTGTTCTTTAGTATCTTCTTTAATTTCCTTTAGGTCACCTTGGATGTTCTGGATTATTTGGTCTTGTAAGAGTGTTTTATCCTGTAGCCGGCGAATATCACCTTTCATTTCTTCAATGTCTTTCTTTACAGATGTCTTCCATAAATCCATTGTTTCCACCTCATTTGTCACTTACAATACCTCCTTTGAAGGTAATAAAAAGAACCCTTAAATCTTAGGTTCTTTTGTACCATTTGCTTCCTTTGATTCAATTAGATTATTTTCAAGTTCCTGGATTTTCTGCTGCAATTCTTTGTTTTGAGAAACCACATTAAATTGTGCCTTCAAGATAATATTTTCGTGTTTTAGTTTTCCAAGTTCATTTTGAAGATAAGGGTCTATAGAAATTTTTTGATTATCTCCGCTCATAATGTAATTTCTCCTCCTATTTGGGCTTTTAGATTTTCTAATTCTGTAAGCGCCACATCTAATTTTGGGGATAATTCCTGAATGGCTTTCCATTCCATAACGTCTATTGCATACCCACAAGCGCCTTTTGTGGTGTTACAATATCAACAGGCGCTTCCTGATAGGTAAGACCAAGCCTTTTTTATCTACTCCCGGAATATCACCTTCTAAGTAATACTGTTTCACAGGAGTTGCAAGGATTTCTTTTAGTGCAGATTTGGTATACAATTCAATTTCACTTTTTAGTTCTTCATCAGAAGTATAAGTGGTTGAACGTACTTTCAAATCATTCCTCAGAATATTAACATTCCCACAAGATCCGGCTACAAGGGTTAGTTCACCGCCTGGCCTTTCATTTCTTACAGTGAGACCTTCGCTGCTGGCGCTACCAAATCCGAAATATGCACTTCTTGTAGTACCGGTTTTAAAGAACTCAATATAACAATTCGTTCTCCCATAAAGCTGCAATAAATCACTGTCGGCTCCAATCCAAACTTTATCTTTGAAAACAAATTCCCCTCTGTTTATGTTTTTAAATGTCATTCCATCATAGAAAATGTGAACATTTCAAATAAACTAGCTACTGATATTCTAAACCTTCTTCCTCTTATAGAAGCTGATCTCGCCTGGGACGCTTTCAGAAAAAAACGCCAACAAAAGTTGGCGTTTTTTTCTCGTACTAACAAACCAGAATGCCAGGTGTCAAAGGCATTATAAATCTTCAATAACAATATACGCAGCCTTTACAGGCCCATGTACACCAACAACGAGGTTCATCTCAATATCAGCGGAGTTGCTTGGTCCAGTAATGAAGTTAATGCAGGAAGGTGCCAGCTGCCCTGAGTTTACCCTTTCCCTAATGATCCTTGCAGCCTGTGTCATACGCGGGACCAGGGTGCTCTTCGGAATAAGGATGATAGAAGCAGCAGGGAGAAAGCTGACTGTCCGCCCGTGATCTTTGCTGCTGAACAAGACTGCTGTGCCGGATTCAGCCAGAGTTATCTCACTGACCGTAATTCCGATGTTAGCATGTTCTGCGTAGTCAATATTTCTTCTTTCTTCAGAAAAATCCCACTCATATACCTCTACTTTCTCTTTTGGCCAAATTTCCTTAAATAGCGGTGTAAGCCCAAACTGTCTATAGCGGTCATCCTTCCAGGTCACAACTGGCCCCCCGCCATATTGGGCTACAATTTCTTTGAGCGTTTCAGTCAAATTGTCAGCATTGGTTACAACAAGATCAGTGTGGATTTTCGTACACTGTGTCTTTAATGCTTCAAGAAGCTCATCAGCATCTGCTTCTTTCAAGACTGCATCCTGCGGGTTAAAGCTCCATTTTGGTCTTTCCACTCCAGTAACTCTTTTTTCTCTGCCTAATCTGCCTGCAATTTTACTTAAAAAAGCATCTCGATTCTGAATTGTTCCATTCACTGCTGTCCGCCTCCTTTCGGCCGATTTTTGAACCAATCGCGAAATCTTTCTTTATTAGGAGCTGGAAAATCCCTGATTTCTGTCCATGCCTTTAATGGGCCTGGTCCCTTTGTAATTTTGTCGCCTGCGGTAAATGGATTCATGGCTGCCGGTGCCAGCTTTGACCCCAGTTTGTAAAGGGACGGTGAAGCTGCTCCCAGTCCAAAAGCCTTCATGGTCATCTTTTCCGATATGGGAGCTCTTCCTTCTTTTTCGACAATTACCTGCCGGTGTTTATGAAGAAGTTCATGAAGAGGGATTTTGACTGGACAGGCTTCCGTGCAGGCTCCGCAAAGTGTTGATGCATAAGGCAATTCCTTATAATCATCATAGCCGCCTAAAAGGGGGGACAGGACCGCTCCAATCGGGCCTGAATAGATGGATCCGTAGGAATGACCGCCAACATGCCTATATACGGGACAAACATTTACACAAGCAGCACAGCGGATACATTGGAGAATGGAGTGAAACTCTCCTCCTAAAATCGAAGAGCGGCCATTGTCCACTATAACCAGGTGGAATTCTTCAGGACCATCGACATCGAGTTCTTCTTTTGGACCTGTCAGAACAGTAATATAGCTCGTAAGCTTTTGTCCAACAGCGCTCCTTGTCAGCATGCTTACAAGCACTTCCATTTCCTCATAAGTCGGGACCAGCCTTTCCATGCCCATTACCGTAATTTGCGTCTTAGGCAAGGCAGTGACAAGATCTGCATTGCCTTCATTAGTCACTAATGTGATTGAACCGGTTTCAGCAACAGCGAAATTGCAGCCCGTAATGCCAACATCGGCGGTTAAGTATTCGTGGCGCAGCATTTCTCTCGCATGCCACGCAAGTTCTTCCGGCTTTTCTGTGTTCTGATAGTTCAATTTTTCTGCAAAAACATCCCGAATCTGCTCTTTATTCTTATGAAGGGCAGGCGCCACTATATGTGAAGGGGGATCATGGTCGTCTACCTGAAGGATGTATTCCCCCAAATCAGTTTCAATGACCTGGCATCCGGCCTCTTCCAGTGAGGCATTTAAATGAATCTCTTCGGTTACCATCGATTTTGATTTAACTACTTTTCTTGCATTCTTCTTTTCAATTACTTCCCGTATATAGGCAGAGGCTTCTTCAGCACTTTCAGCAAAATAAACGTGCCCTCCCCTTTTAGCTACATTTTCGCTGAGCTGGTATAAGTAAAAATCAAGATTTTCCAGTACATGCTGGCGAATTTCTTCTGAAAGCGACCGCCATTCTTCCCAATTTCCAAGTTCTGCTGCAGCGTCTAGCCTTCTTGTCTGAAGCCTTTCCTGTGCACCTGAAACTGCCCCTCTCATAAAGGAATTGCTTATTCCGGAATCTACACGATCCTTAAAGTCGTTTGTTCCTATTTTCATAGCCATTTCTATTCCCCCTTAAGCGCAAGCGCCTTACCCGCCAGTGTCACACGAGGCGCCAGGCTGCTTATGCTAGACAATGATCAACTTTCAAATCTGTCTATCCTGCTTTTTAAGAAAGCATGTCCATTAATTGCTTAGCGGCAATTTAACACTTCAGCAATATGCATAACCCTTATTGGCTTTCCCTGCCTACCGATCCTGCCTCCAATATTCATCAGGCACCCCGCGTCAGCTCCAATGAGAATTTCTGCTTCTGTCTCCTCTATATGTCCAACCTTCTCATCTACCATTTGTTCAGATATTTGAGCCATTTTCACGGAGAAAGTACCGCCAAAACCGCAGCATTGCTCCTTGCCGGGAAGCTCTTCGAATTCCAGACCCTTCACATTTTTTAATAATCTCATAGGTGCTTCTCTCACTCCAAGAAGCCTGGTCATATGGCAGGATGTATGAAAGGTGGCCTTTCCTTTTAATTTTGCACCTACATCGTCAACGTTTAGAACTTCAACAATAAATTGAGTAAGTTCGTATGTTTTTTCGGCAAGCTTTTTTGCTCTGGGTTCCCACACAGAGTCACCTTTAAAAACATGAGGATACTCCTGAAACATATAAGCGCAAGATCCAGAAGGGGAAACAACATATTCTGCATGTTCAAATGCTGTGATCATCCTTTTCATAGCTTCCTTTGATTCCTTCACATAGCCGCTGTTGTAGGCAGGCTGGCCGCAGCAGACCTGTGCATCCGGAAAATCTATTTCACATCCCAGGCGTTCTAGCAGTTCAACAGCTGCCTTGCCTGCATTTCCCTGAAACATATCTACCAGACATGTTGCAAAAAGACTTACCTTCATTCATTCCCTCTCCCAGCTAGATATTATATTTTTCTACTATCTTACTATAGTTATAATACAAATTGTTGAATTTTTATAAATATTATAATAATTAGTATAATTTATTTTCCTTATTATATGTCAATGTTTTACTTCCTTTTTTTCATTAAAAAATATGATACAATTATATGATGTTTAAGTAGCTAAAAAGGGAGTTCAAAAATAAATGAAAGTTATCGCCAGTACGCTTAATGCCAAATACATTCATACAAATATAGCGATCCGCTATCTAAAGGCATATGCTCAGCCTGATTTCGATGTGGAATTAGCCGAATATACAATTAAAGATCCGGTAATGAATATCGTTACAGATCTGGTCCGCAAAAAACCTGATGTGATCGGATTCAGCTGCTATATATGGAATATCGAAGAGACCATTAAGGTCATTAAAATGATTAAAAAGATTGACCCCTCCATTCATATTGCAGTCGGAGGACCTGAAGTAACATATGATGTTGCGGATTGGATGAACAATGTAAAAGAATTTGATTACATTGTTATCGGTGAAGGTGAGGAAACGTTCAAACAGCTGCTTACAGAGCTGAATGGCACAATGAATATGGAAAATGTGCATGGTCTTGCTTTCAGGGAAAATGGCCAGGTTCGTATTAATCCTCAGCGGAATAAGCTGGATTTGCGCGAGCTGCCCTCGCCATTCCGCTTTGAAGAAGATATTCCCCACCTTTCTAAACGGGTCACTTATATAGAAACCAGCCGGGGATGCCCATTCAGCTGCCAGTTTTGCCTTTCCTCTATTGAAGTAGGCGTGCGATACTTTGACAGGGAAAAAATTAAGGACGACATCCGATATTTAATGAGGAATGGCGCAAAAACCCTTAAATTTGTGGACCGCACATTCAACATAAGCCGCAGTTATGCCTTGGAGATGTTCCAATTTTTAATTGATGAACATCTGCCTGGTACTGTCTTTCAATTTGAGATCACTGCCGACATCATGAGACCTGAAGTGATTGAATTTCTAAACAAGGAAGCTCCAGCAGGATTATTCCGATTTGAAATTGGTGTGCAATCTACAAACGACTATACAAATGAATTGGTCATGAGGAAGCAGAACTTTAACAAGCTTTGCCGAACAGTCACAATGGTAAAGGATGGAGGGAAAATTGACCAGCATCTTGACTTAATTGCCGGACTTCCTGAGGAAGATTATGATTCATTCAAAAGAACATTCAACGATGTATTTGCAATGCGGCCGGAAGAGCTCCAGCTCGGCTTCTTAAAAATGCTGAGAGGCACCGGGCTTCGCTTGAGAGCAGAAGAACATCAATATATTTATATGGACCATTCTCCATATGAAATACTTGGAAATAATGTTTTGTCCTTTGATGACATCATTCGCATTAAACAGGTTGAAGATGTATTAGAGAAATATTGGAATGATCATAGAATGGATGCGACTGTTGAATATTTAGTTACAAAAGTATTTCCGACTCCATTCGATTTCTTCCAGGAATTCGGCAGTTATTGGGAACAAAAAGGATGGTCCAGAATTGGCCATCAGCTTGAGGATCTTTTCAAACGGCTTTTTGAATTCCTGCAGTCAAAAAACATTGCTGATTTGGAGATAGCAGAAGGCCTTATGAAGCTTGACTATATTTCAAAACAAAAATACAAGCCAAGAAAACCCTGGTGGCAGCCAAGCTTTGAAAAATCCGAGAGATCAAAGCTTTACCAGTCTCTGCTTGAAAATCCAATCCAGCTGGGAGAAGACTTCTTAAGCCTTCAGCTGAATGAAAAAGAAATATACAAACATACCTTAAGTGAAAGATTATCTTTTGATATTGAAAAATATATTAAGGATGGAATAATTGAAAAGAGAGACTCAGTTTTGCTTGCCTATTTCGACTCAAGCTCAGAAAAAGTTTCCATCTTTACTGGCCCTATACATGATTGATAAAACCGGCAGAAATCTGCCGGTTTTTTTTTTAGCATTTATCCCGATCTTTCTTATTATCTTTATCACGGTTCATAAATGGCAGCTCATAAAGTTTTCCGGCATTTATATCACCAAACTCCATACCGAATTCAACATTGGCCGAGCCATTTTGCCGTCCTTTTTTTCGTTGTTTATTATGATCCACTAGGCTCTTCCCTCTTCCCCATGCTTGGAGTTGCGGTTAGCCATTTTCATGGGATTTTCTCCCTGGCTGAATTCTGCTGAAAACTCTGATTCCTGAAGGTTCTTCTTAGGCGTCTTGCTGTATTTTTCAACTGCATTATACTCAGCTTTTCGTTTGGCCATCCCAATCTCCCCCTGAAAAAATATTTCATAGTGCTAAATCCATTTTAAGGTTTAACACAGCTTTATTTTTAGTAAAAAACATGGTTTCATTCCTATCTGAGTCTTCCTTATTTTACAATCATAAATTTTACTGCGGTGCAAAAAATAGAGTAAAAAGGAATGAGCGATATGACTAATAAAAAGAATAAAGATAACAATAGCATTGGCATTGATGAGACACTTCCACATCAAATAGAAGCACCGAGCTTTAAAGACACAGGCATGAAACTTCAGCCGCCTTTCAAGAATTCTTTTGGCGTAACCATTGGGGACAGTTATTATTCTTCTGACAGTTCACCGCTGGAAAACTGGAGCGATGAAACAGATCCTGCAGTGATGGCAGGTGAGGATTGGATTCATCCGACAAATGATATCGGCTGGAATACATCGGAAAACAAAGAACTCCTTGAAAGCAAAAAGCCGCCTCAAGCCTACCCATTCATGCATCCTACTAAAGATGTCAGCCGCGGTACGGATTAATAAGAAAAGTCTTGCGCATAGGCGATGGGGACAAGAAAAAAAGCAGTCCGGAATAATCTTCCGGTCTGCTTTTTTAGCCAATAATAACGCGCTCTTTAGGATAATGAAAATTCGGCTGTTTTTCTTTGCCGCCTATAATAAATAAGAAGGAAGTTAATCCAATTCTTCCAATAAACATTAAGGCCATTATGATACATTTCCCGATCATTGATAATTCCGGTGTGATTCCTAACGACAGACCCGTGGTACCAAAAGCTGAACAGACCTCGAAAATAATTTCAATAAGCTCCATCTGCTTTTCTGTAATGCTTAGAATAACAACAGAGAAAAAACACATTCCAATAGCAAGCAAAGTGATAGCAAGGGACTTCAGAATATCATCTTCATGAATTTCTCTTTTAAATATTTTTATATCCCGATTTCCTTTGGCAAAGTGATATATAAAGAGGATATTCACAGCAAATGTAGTCGTCCTGATGCCCCCGCCGACAGAACTTGGTGATGCCCCAATGAACATTAAAATACTCATTATAATGAGAGTAGGCATTGTAAACTCATTAACATCCATGGTTGATAACCCGCCGCTCCGGGTGGTAGCGGATTGGAAAAATGCATAAAAGAAGCTTTCATGCCAGTTCATGCCTTTGAAATATTGATTAAACTCCATGATGAGCAAAATAACGGTACCAAACACAAGAAGGGCGGCATATGTAACGGTCGTCAATTTTGCAAATAAGGAAAAGCGAAAAGATGGTTCCTGGTCCCATTTATTCCTAAATAGATATTGCTTTAATTCGATAAGAACAGGAAAACCTATAGCTCCTAAAGTAATCAGAATAATATTGATCAGCTGCACGAAATAATCGCCGGCATATGGTTTTAGAGAGGCTCCTGTTATATCCATGCCCCCGTTGGTTGTAGCACTGACAGATGCGAACAGCGCATGCAGGAATGCTTCATCCCATGCAGGATAATATTTAAGAAAATGAAAACCCAATATGAGCGCACCAAGCGTTTCAATCACCAATATAATTTTAATGATTTCTTTTACTAAATTGACTAGGCCGGACAAGGCATACTGATTATGATCGACCATGATGAGGCGACGCCCTCTTAATCCAATCTTACGGCCCAGCAGGAGCCAAAAGAATGTGCCTAGCGCCATGATCCCTATCCCGCCAAACTGAAGGATGAACATGATGACAAAATAACCAAAAACACTGTATGTTTCCGATATATCAACCACTGACAGACCGGTTACACTCACTGCACTGACAGCCGTGAAAACTGTATCAATAAATGCAACCTCCACTCCTGGTTTATGTACAGCCGGTATTCTTAATAAAAGTACCGATACAGATACTGCCAATAAATAATATCCGGATATTACTTGGGCAGGTGTCAGTTTATCCAGCCAATTTCTTACGTCTTTCCACATATCATACCTGTCCCCTTCAAAATTTTTCTAACCCTTATCATAATGAATATACCCGGTTTTTAAAAGGGATATTAGAAAATTCGCAGGAAGTTTTTTATTTATATATAATAAAGTCAAAAAATCAAAGGGAGATATAACATGTTGTTGCCTGACCTGGCTGAAAAAATTATAGCTGAAGTGCGTCAGTTTCTTCAGGAAGATATCATAGTTGCCAATACCTGCGGGGTAATCATTGCAAGTACAGATGCAGGCAGAATAGGCAGTTTTCATGAAGGCGCACTGATTTGCATAAAAAATAAAGAAAAGCTGATTATTACCAGGGAGGATCAGTCTCGCCTTCAAGGTGTAAAAGCCGGCATTAACCTGCCGATCTTTTTTAAAGGAGAAACAGTTGGCGTAATTGGCATAACCGGAAATCCCTATAAAATTTCCCCATTCGCAGAAATCATCCGCAAGCTTACAGAATTATTTATCAGTGAAAGTTACTTTGCAGAGCAGCTCGATTGGCAGGCTCGTGCACTGGAAGGTTTTATGTTTGACTGGCTGCAGGCAAAAGAATGGGATCCCGCATTCAAAGAACGGGCTCATCTTCTGAAAATTAATCTGGCTGTGGACAGACAGGTTTCCATCGCAGAATTCAGGCAAAATAGCCAATTGCTTCATAGGGATCTTTGGAATAGGATATTATCCTGGAAGGAAGCTGGCCCTCATGATATTCTAATCCGCTGGGGCAATAACCGGATAGTGCTTTTAGCTGGAGCTTCTTCAGCACAAAAAGAGAACCTGATAAGAGAAAAGGTCACTCGCTTTCATCGTTTTCTTGAGAACCTTCTGGCCGCTGAAGTAAGTATGGGCACCGGTAAACCACTGCCTCCCTTCAGCCTGTCCGAATCGTTTATGCAGGCAGAACGTGCTTTAAAAATTGCAAAAGACCGTGGCACCATAATTTTTGACCAGGACTTGACCATTGAAATGATTTTTGATGACCTCTCACCAGAAACTAAAAAGGACTTTGTAGAAAGAACAATTGGGACATTCATGAATGAACAGGATCTTATGGTAACCCTTCAGGAACTTTTCAGGCAAAATCACTCTTTGAAAAATACTGCTGAAGCATTGCATATACATATTAACACCCTTCATTACAGACTCAAGAAAATATCGGATCTTTCCGGCCTATACACATCAAATCTGAATGATTTAATGAAATTATTCATTGCGGCAAAACTTTTAGATGAAGGTACAAAAAACAATTAAAATATCCATGAATATTTGTATAGTTAACCATAGCAGGGCATTCCCTGCTTTTTTATACTTAAAGAAATAGATATTGACAGCTTCCATTAAAGGAGAGGATCCATTTGGTTGACGTTCAAATAAAAGAAGAATTAATAGCCGTTGTCAGCGCAGAAAATTATGATGACTCAAAAGCAGGGCGCCTCGTCTATTCATATGACGCTACTCCAAATTTCCAATCGATGCCCGACGCAGTGATCAGTCCGCGAAATACACAGGAAGTATCAAGTATCCTCAAGATTTGCAGCAGCTCAGGAATTCCAATCGTACCAAGGGGATCGGGCACCAATTTATGTGCAGGCACCTGTCCTACAGAAGGCGGAATTGTACTCCTGTTTAAGCATATGAATAAAGTGATTGAAATCGATGAAGAAAATCTTACGGTTACAGTACAGCCCGGTGTCATCACGCTTGACATGATTAACCAGGTTGAAGCAAGAGGGCTTTTTTATCCTCCAGATCCAAGTTCGATGAAAATAAGCACAATCGGAGGAAACATCAATGAAAATTCCGGCGGACTGCGTGGATTGAAATATGGAGTTACAAGGGACTATGTAATGGGGCTGGAAGCTGTACTTGCGGGCGGAGACATTATTAGAACGGGCGGCAAGCTTGCGAAGGACGTGGCAGGATATGATTTTACCAGACTGCTGGTTGGATCTGAAGGAACTTTGGGGATCGTTACGGAAGCAACATTAAAATTAATCCCGCTTCCTGAGTCAAAAAAGACAATGCTTGCTTTATATCAGGATCTTGAACAAGCTGCAAAATCAGTCTCAAAAATCATCGCTGACAAAATCATACCCGCCACCCTTGAGTTTTTAGATCAGCCTACATTAAAGGCAGTTGAGGATTTTGCCCAAATTGGATTGCCAACCGATGTCCAAGCAGTACTTCTTATTGAACAGGATGGTCCGATTGAGGTGGTGGAAAAAGATATGCAGAATATGGCTGAAATCTGCAAGAAACAAGGGGCTGTATCTGTACAGCTCGCAAATTCCGAAATGGAAGCAGAAGCCTTGCGGACTGCAAGGCGTGCCGCATTATCGGCCCTTGCACGCCTTAAGCCCACAACCATTCTTGAAGATGCTACAGTGCCAAGATCTGAAATTGCCAACATGGTAAAAGCAATAAATGAAATTTCCAAAAAATACGGACTTTCCATCTGTACATTTGGCCATGCCGGTGATGGAAATCTGCATCCGACCTGCCCTGCAGATGCCCGGGATAAAGATGAAATGAAACGGGTTGAAAACGCTTTTGAAGAGATTTTTATCAAGGCGATTGAACTTGGAGGGACTATAACAGGCGAACATGGAGTGGGGGTCATGAAAGCTCCCTATCTTGAACTGAAACTTGGCCAGGCTGGCATTGATGCAATGAAAGCTGTTAAGACTGCTTTAGACCCCAATAACATTCTTAATCCCGGCAAAATTTTTGCCAAGGATGACAGAAAACGAGTGGTGGTTGCCCAATGACAACATTAAAAGAACAAATAATCATTCAGGAAGAATTTAAGAACCGAATGAATGAAGATGAACTCCTGAATTGCATGCGCTGCGGCTTTTGCCTCCCTTCCTGCCCCACCTATGTCGAGTCAGGCTTTAAAGAAACACACTCTCCAAGGGGAAGGATCGCGTTAATGAAAGCTGTTGCTGACGGATTAATTGAACCGGATGAAGACGTAGAGAGATCTCTTGATCTTTGCCTGGGCTGCCGGGCATGCGAGCCTGTATGTCCTTCAGGAGTAAAATATGGGCACTTGCTGGAAGAAGCAAGAGATATTATAAATCAGAATAAGAAACATTCGCTTCCGGTCAAAGCGGTTCGCAGTTTGGTCTTTAATGGGCTGTTCCCCCACCAGAACAGAATGAGGGCAGCTGCCGGGCTATTGGGCTTTTATCAGCGTTCAGGTCTCCAATCGGCCGCCAGAAAAACAGGAATGCTGAATTGGCTTCCAAAAAACCTCACGGCCATGGAAAAGGTACTGCCTCAAGTGCCAAAATTAAAAGAAATGAAAAATAGGCCATCATATCTCTCAGCAGATAAACCTATAAAAAAAGCCGCTTTTTTTACTGGGTGCTTAATGGATACGATGTTCCTGGAAACCAATAATGCGACAATAAAACTTCTGCAGCTTGCAGGATGTGAAATCCATATTCCTCAAAATCAAGCCTGCTGCGGTGCTCTTCATGGCCATAGCGGTGAAAAACAGGCGGCTAAAAACTTGGCAAAGAGGAACATAGAGGCTTTTGAGAAGCTGGACGCAGACTATATCATTACAAATGCAGGAGGATGTGGAGCATTCCTTATTGACTGCGGCCATCTTCTTAAAGATGACCGGGAATGGCATGAAAGAGCTGTAAAGTTTTCGCAAAAGCTCAAAGATATCAGCGAAATTCTATACGAACTAGAATTCCACAAAAAAGTTAATCTTGAGCTGCCAGGGCAGATCCTAACTTATCAGGATTCCTGTCATTTGCGCAATGTCATGAAAACCTCAGCAGCCCCGCGCACTCTTCTGAATTCAATTAAAGGCATCGAATTCAGGGAAATGAAGGATGCAGACAGATGCTGCGGTTCTGCCGGTATTTATAATATTGTTGAATCTGACATGTCAATGCAAATACTTGATCATAAAATGATTCAGGCCAAGTCGGCAGATGCAGCAGTAATTGTGACCTCTAATCCGGGCTGTCTTCTGCAGATGAAGCTGGGGATAGAACGTGAAGGTTTATCCGGAAACGTAAAGGCCGTTCATATCGCAGATATTCTTCTGGAAGCTGCTGTTCATAAAGAAACATAAAGAAACTGCTTATGCCGAAATATTACCACTTATGAAACTCCCTTTTTAATTCATACTAAAAATACAGAGGGAAGATAAACTCTGTAAGACCAATAAAAAGGAGTTGAATACAATGGCAAGAAGCAGCAATAAGCTTTTAGTTCCTGGGATTGAACAATACATGGACCAGGTAAAATATGAAATTGCCCAGGAATTTGGTGTTCAATTAGGCTCTGATACTGTATCCCGGGCTAACGGATCTGTGGGCGGAGAAATTACTAAGCGACTAGTACAGCAAGCACAGGCACAAATGTCCGGCCAAAATAATCAATAACAACTTCATATAAATGGAAAAAGTCCGGAGCCATCTCCGGACTTTATTCTTACCTATTCCCTCTGTCATTATGCTTCCCTTGATTGTTTCCGCTGGCATTATTTCGATTGTTCCTGTCTTTCTGATTCTTATCAGGACCATTACCGCCTCTGTTTTTCCCATTATCTTTTTCTTTGGGATTTCTCTCGGGGTTTTTTCTGTTTTCATTAGCTTTATTATTTTTTTTTTCGCTTGGACGATTTTGATGTTTTTGGGCTTTTACGTTATTTTCTTGATTTATCTTTTCTTTATTATCATGCCTATTTCCAGGATTATTTCCATTGTTTTTACCGCTGTTATTCTGCTGGTTCCCAGATTTCTTTATTTGCCCTGGAACAGCAGGTTTTTCTTTATGATCTTCTATTTTCTCCTGCTTTTTTAATTGGATTTGCGTATTTTCTGCCGGCTTTTGCGGAGCAGGAATTTCTTTATCTGTCTGTTTAACAGGATTTGCAGGTTCAGGCATTTCTATCTTGTCAGCGTCAGCTTTTAATTTATTTTCTTTATATAATCCAGGTGAGAGCCCTTTTTCAATAGCAGCTTCTCTTTCCTCTTCACTTGCTTCCAGTAAAGTTACTTCAAGCTGCTCTTTTTGTGCAGCTTGTTTTATATCTGCCAGCTCCTCCTGAATACGCTTATCCGCTTCTTTACTCTGTTCTGTATAAACGGCAGCAATGACTACTTCTTTATTTTCTTTAAAATAGCCCTGTTTCTTTATCTGAAGAAGAATTTTGTCAGCTACATCATGAATGCTGTTTTTTTCCCATTTCTTGATGTTTTGTATAATTAGTTTTCCTTCCTCATTATAAGGAACGAGCTTTACTACCTGATATTTTTGATTGACCCCTAGTTCAATACTCGGATTAACGTCGATTGACATATATGCATACACTTCGTCATTTTGCAGGAACGGCAGAAATGAAACGATAGCGAGCATTAGTGCAAAAGCTGCTGCCATTAATCCTTTTCCTTTAAATAGATTAAAAATAGTTAAAGGCGACGACTTTTTTCCGTTTTTCAGTTCTATTGGGAAGAATTCAATTTCCTGGCCAAGTGTATATGCCCCATCTTGTTTTCGGGCCCGCAGAAATTCACCTTCCGGGGTTAATAGTGTTAAAAAACGTTCGTTTATTTCCATGATAATTCCTGTTTTCACGTTTCCAACACCCCTTTTATATAATCCTTTAGAAAGATATAATCGCCAGTTAATATCAGTGATATGGCAATTATATATTTCCTATTTCTCTCTATTGTTTTTCTGCTTAAGGATACATAGCTCTCAAGCTGCTTTATCGGCAGCTTTTTTTTATCATAAAGTATGTTTTTGAGTTCATCATTTTCAACCAGAATCTTGGCTACTGTCATCGCATTTTTTCGTGCATCAGCATGTTTTGGAGACTGTTCGATCAAATCGCTGAAGGTAAGATCGAATTCCTGCAGAACCTGTGTAAACTGGAGAATTTCTTCTTTTCTCAGTTCTTCATCCGTTTTTTTTCTGAAGTCTTCAATGGACAATTCGTCTTCAATCGCAGAACCCGTATCATCATCTTCCAGATTAGAGCCTCCATTAAAACTAAGATTCTGAAATTTGGATTGCTTACGGATATAATCAATAACCCGTCTTTTAATCAGCACTTCCGAAAAACTGATCAATGAACTCCCTTTATCAGGACTATACTTTTGAATGGCTTCATTAAAAGCGATGAGACCAATGCTGAATTCATCATCTGATTCATGTATGTATCTCTTGCAGACTGATGATACTGTTTTAGCAATAAACGGCTTATATGACTCTATTAGCTCATTATTTAATGCTGTATCTCCCTGCTGTATTAACTCTACCGTTTCTTCGAGCGTTCTTTTACGCTTCTTTGCCAAAAACAATAAACTTAGCAATTGCCCCACCTCTTTTCAAAACACATTATATCATACGGTGTCCAGATTATTTTTTTTAGGGTGGTTTGTTTATTGGCAAAGGAAATGAAAGCCTCGAGGAGCTTTCTTTTCCAGCATAAATCAGTTGCCTTTATTCTCTTTTCCTTGACCTTTTACTTCTTCAGCTTTCAATTTTCCTTTGCCGGCATGGCTCTTTGCCTCTGCCTGCTTTTCTTGAACTTTCTTTGCCTGCTGTTCTTTTGCTGCTTTCCAAGCTGCCTCACGTTCTGCTTTTTCAGCTTGTTTAGCTGCTTCGCGTGCTTCCTTTTCTGCTTTTTTAGCTTCTTCTCGTGCCGCCTTTGCTTCTGCTCTCTTTTTAGCCTCTAAAGCCTTTGCCTCTTTTTTCTTCTCAGATTTAGCTGCATCTTTTACCTCTTTAGACACCTTCACGGCATTTTCAGGTAACACAGTTTTCTCTTCAGAAGCTGATTCATCCATCTCTTTCTCCGGATCTTCTGCTGCTTCAGCTTCTTCAGATTTAATCGGAGCAGGCGCCATTTCTGAAGATTGCCCAGCCTGGTCAATTCCAGTATATTCTTTTTCTTCTATCAATTGTTCAGACCATTTTTCAGTGAACTTAGCAATGTTCTTTTGCATCGCTAAAACAGAGGGATGGTTTTCATCGAATCTTTCTGAAAACTTAGCAAGATTTGCCTGAAGGGCAATGATATTCTGGGCAAGGATTTCTTTTATTTCATCTTCAGTTTCCTTGTTGGCCGTGTCATTATCAGAAGAATCTTCACGGTCTGCATCGTCTTCATCTGGAGTTTCCACTTCAGCTGATTCGTCTAGATTACCGTTGTCCTCCTCATCTGATATTGATTTTCCCAGGTCTTCATTCGCTTCTTCATCAACGATAGTTTCAGCGTTTTCCATCTGTTCCAGTGCTTTTTCTATTGCTTCTAAAGCTTCTTCTCCCTTTCCTTCAGCAAAAAGTGCTTCTGCTTCCGCCATACGCTCTGAAGCATAATCGGCAAGCAATTTTGCATCTTTAATGTCATCAAAAGTTAGAGCAAGCTTCACTTTTTCCAATGCAATCTTTGCAAAGTAGAAGAAGCTTCCAGGCAATAGAGATGGGGCTTCTTCATCAAGCTCTTCTTTATCATTTTCAATGGATTCTGCTGCATCTTTTTTTGATTCAGCAGTTGCTTCAGCTGAAGGATCATTTTTTATTTCAACTGTTTCAAATTCTTCATCTTCCTTGTTCTCACTTGCAAAGGCTGTTGCGGCTGAAAATGTGAATGTTCCCGCAATTACCAGTGCAAGTGTGCTTTTTGCCATTTTATTCATTTCTTTACTGGATAAAAATTTCAATAATTTCACCTCAAAATTTAATTAAAGCGGCCGCTTGTTCATTACAACTGTACGGATTCATGAAAGAGATTTTTGGGGGTTATTAAAAAATTTATTTTTAAAAAAGATAAAAAGCTTTAACATCACTAAATTGATTAGTGTGCCAAAGCTTTTTTCATTAATTAAATGATGTGCCATCTTAACTTTCCACCGGGTGCTTTCTACATTTCAAAATGATCCACCTGATCAATAGACCGGTGAATACACCCGGAATTACAAAGAGCATAGGAAGAAAGACCGGTCCGAAAAAAATCCCAAATAATTTCAGCTTGGTTGAGTACATAAGTCCTACTGTCACAAAGTAGGCACTGAACACAAAGGGAAGGAAAGATAATTCTTCATTTTCCGGCATAGCAGTACGATATGCATCCCACATTGCAAACATATAAAGACAAGGGTAAAACATGAGCCACTGATAATTTAGGACATGAACCGCTTTGTCAATTTCTCCCATGAAACTGAGCATGATGGCTGAATTAAAATGGCTGTATACATTAATGATGAATTCAAGCGCGACAAATAAAGTTCCCTTCCACAGCTTCCCCATTAATAATTGGCTAAAACCAGGCAATGCAATACTCCAAAAAACTGCTTCTAGTTTACTGAATTTTTTCATTTCATTACCACCAGCTACAAGTCGATACTTTTATTGTGCTCTGTTTATAGGTCAATTATCAATGAATTTTCCAGATATTTTCCTGAAAATCCAGTAGGAAGTTATTTCCATTTTGAAACACCATGACAAAAGGCCCCTTCTTATCGAAGGAGCCTGCACGGATTAAGTATTTTCATCCTTGTTGTGTTCTTTTTTTTCTTTGTTATCTTCTTTTACAATTTTTAACAACTCTTCCAGCATGGCTGACATATCATCTCTGCTGTAGGAATTGGCTTCAGAGGTTTGAAGCTGATTTTTGTCTTCTGGACTTTTATTGTGATTCCAGTCTTTATCCACTCTTTCTTCAAGCAGATAGGCTGGCACTAAATGGCCATCCGGTGTTGCATACATTTTATTTAACCGCCTTGTATCCTTGTCAAAGAAACTATATACAACAGGTATCACAAATAGTGTCAGGAATGTACTGCTGATCAGCCCGCCTATCAGAGCAATTCCCATAGGCTGGTTAATTTCAGTACCTTCCCCTAAACCAAGGGCAAGAGGAACTAACCCAAGTATGGTTGTTAAAGCTGTCATAAGTATCGGTCTTGCACGGTCCTTAACGGAAATAATTAGGGCATCATAGGTCTTAAGGCCATTTTCTTTCTTTTGGTTAATATAATCGACAATGACTATTGCATTATTAACTACAATTCCTGCCAGCACAATAATCCCGATTATTGCTGTTAAGCTAATAGGTGTTTGGGTTGCTGTAAGAGCAATTGCCACCCCGATCACCATGAGAGGCACAGTAAACATGATAACTAAAGGATACTTCAGCGACTCAAATTGGGCTGCCATTACAAGATATATAAAGATTATTGCCAGAACAAAGGCCAGAATCAGGTCATCAATGGATGATTCCAGCAACTCCCTGTCACCGCTAAAAACGATTTCCGTTTCATCCGGCAAATCCAGATCAGCAATTTCTTTATCCACTGCTTTTGACATGGCACCCATGTTTGTTGAAGACTTGTACTTTAATGTAAATTGAACAGCATCCTGCTGGTTGATGCGCTGAATATTGACCGGTCCTTCTCCGCGTTCTATATTAGTTACGTCACTCAGAGCAGCATAATTTCCATCAGGCTTTTTTATAAGCAATTTTTTTAAATTATCAATATCCTGTGTGACTTCCCGATCGTACTCAACAAAAACGCCATATATATTCGATTCTTCATCTATCATTTGTGTTGCCCGATTGCCACGTGTTACATCATTTACTGCCATGGCTACCTGGGCAGGAGCCAGGCCTTGCTCAAGTGCCTTTTCACGGTCCACAGTAATTTGAATTTCTTCAACTGTATCCATAAGGTCAGTGGATAATTCTGTTACATCATCTAAGTCCTTCAATCTATTATAGATTTTATCTGCATTTTCCGTTAAGCGATTTGGATCTGTATCCTTTACACTGAAAGTCAGAGTATTCGGAGCTGTACCGGATGAGGATTGCATGTTAAATGAGAGTTCGGCAGTTTCATTAACCTTTGATGCAGCATTTTCCAGATCCTTTTTGATATCATCGGCAAATTCAAAGGTTGATCTTTCACGCTGATCAAGCCCTTTCATTTTGATGTACAATTCAGCGATATTGGCATTCTTCGAGCCCCGGAAGGATCCTTCCTGTGTAGTTCCGATGAGGCTGACATATGTATCTACCTCTTCTTCATCCTTTAATTCTTCCTCTAAAGCAGATATAACTTTTTCAGTTTCTGAAAGTGCAGTGCCATTTTCAAGCTCCATACGCACCGTAAAGAAGCCTTCATCTGTATTTGGAAGAAATTGTGTGCCTAAGGTGGTCATTCCAAAGCTTCCCGCTGCCAATAACAGCATGGTGATCGCTATTACCACTGCGCGATTCCGCAAAGACCACTTAATTGATTTTTCAAGTGAACGCATTAAGCCTGATTCCTGCCTTTTTGTCTCAATATTTGCTTTTGGAGACTTCAGCAGCCGGCTCGCCAGCATTGGCACAACTGTCAGTGCAACAGCTAGAGATGCAAATAAGCTAAAGGAAATGGTCAGGGCAAACTCCTTAAACAATTCACCGATGATTCCAGTAATAAATACTACTGGAAGGAATACAGCGACAGTCGTTAGTGTGGAAGCAGTAATCGCACCGCCTACTTCTTTTGCTCCATCGCTGGCGGCCGTTTTAGGATCTTTCCCCATTGATAAATGGCGGTAAATATTTTCAATAACTACAATGGAATTATCCACCAGCATCCCAATTCCAAGCGCTAATCCGCCCAGCGTCATAATATTTAAGGTGAAATCTGAAAAATACATTAAAACAAACGTAAAAATAACAGAGTAAGGAATTGAGATGCCAATAATAAGCGGGCTTTTAACATTCTTCAAAAAGAAAAATAGCACAATCATCGCAAAAGCACCGCCAAGAATCAGTGAATTGGAGATATTCCCTATTGCAAGCTTTATGTAATCCCCCTGATCAAAAAGAATTTCTGATTCAATATTTTCAAACTGTTCTTTCTCAAGAAGATCATCCAATTTCTGTATGAATTGATTTGAAACTTCTGCCGTATTAGCGTCTGACTGCTGCAGGACACTCAGCAAGACAGATGGAGAATGGTTTGTGCGCGTGATAGTGCGATCATCCTGGCTGGCCAGCTGAACCTCTGAAATATCTTCAAGGCTTACTTTATCGCCTGTTGCAGGGTCAACTGTTACAGTAAGTTTTTTCAGCGTTTCAAGGGAATCTATGGAACTAATGATCCTGGTTGTCAGTTCTTTTCCCTCAGTCAAAACCGGATCACCCGGCATTGTAATATTATTGGATTCAATTACATCGACAACATCTGCCTGGCTTAGTTTGAAATCTCTTAGTTTTTCCTGATCAAGTTCCACCCTTACTTCCTTAATGGCTGTTCCGGAGAGATTTACGCTTGCTACTCCTTTAACCTTGGTCAGCTCCAGGTTCAGTTGTTCTGCAAGCCTTCTCAATGCTTCAGGCTCTTCATCTGCACTAAGGGATAATTGTATGATAGGAAACTGGGCAGGATCAAACTTCATAAATCGCGGTTTATCGGCTTCATCAGGAAGCTGTGTCTGGTCCAGTCTTTGAATAACCTCATTTTGTATTTCATCAATATCTGTCGTCCAGGAAAATTGCATCAGAATGAAATTTGCGCTCTCTTGCGAGGTAGAAGTTAAGGTTTTAATCCCCGGCAATGTTGCCAAATTTTCCTCGAGCGGCTTTGTTACTTTTTCCACAACTTCATCGGGACTTGCTCCTGGATACGAAGTTACTACTACTCCTACAGGAGGATTCAGATCGGGTATGAGCTTTAATGGAATATTCATAAGGGAGACAGCCCCTAAAATAAGCACTAAGAACATCGTAACCAATGTAAAGATTGGCCTTTTGATTGAAAAATCACTTATTCGCACACATTCTGCTCCTTTCAAAGTCAGTAAATATATGACGGCTGCAAGATAGATATAAACACATTTTAACTATATTAAAGCAGCTATCACTATGCAAGAAATCAGTGTGCTGCTGAATGGTGATAGAGAACAATATCTATGACTTTAAAGGGGCTCAATCACCCCAAAAAAGACATTGCCTAAACCTTTGCCCACAGAAAAAAGCAGCATTACACAGCTGCTTTTTTCTCAATTTTTTCGATTTTTAAACCAGTGAATCCATAGATAAGAGTAATAACTGGACTTAGTATGCAGAAGAACGCAAACGGCATGTAAGCTGCTGTTTCCACCCCTAGTACACCTGCCAGAAAAACTCCGCAAACACTCCACGGGACTAACGGGTTTACCACGGTGCCGGCATCCTCAAGAATCCTTGAAAGATTTTTCGGGTGCAGACCGGCTTTTTCAAAAGGCTCTCTGAACGCATTCCCAGTTAAGAGAATCGACAGATATTGTTCTCCAAGCAGGAAGTTAATGCCGATTGCTGTTCCTGCTGCTGCTGCCACTAGAGAGGACACACGATTCAAAACACCTTTGATTCCTTCAAGCAAAGCTGGAAGAATGCCAAGCTTAAAGAATAAGCCTCCCATGGAAAGTGCAAGCAATACCAATGAAATAGAAAACATCATACTTTCCATGCCGCCTCTTGATAATAGTGCGTCTACTTCCTCTGAACCACTTTTTGAGACATATCCTGAAAACAGCAATGACATCACTTTTTCGAAACCGAAGCTGTTTTGAACAAAGATGGCCAGGATTAAAGCCGATAAAATTCCGGCTGACAGCGTGATGATAGCCGATACTCTTTTAATGGCCAGTATTGTCAAAATGACAAATGGAATTAGGGAGTACCAATGTACCAGCCCCTCATCCAGCAGAGTTTTTTTCAGCTGGGCAATTTTTGAAAAATCAGATGCTGCCTCGCCTGGTGACAGCACAGCAAAAATTGCCAAAGAAATAATAAACGAAGGGATCGTTGTCCATGCCATGGTCTTTATATGCTCAAATAAATCCACCTTAACTGTCGATGATGCCAGATTAGTTGTATCAGACAACGGAGACATTTTATCTCCAAAAAAAGCACCGGAAATAACTGCACCTGCCGTAATCGCATCCGAAAGACCCAAAGCAGAGCTGACTCCCATAAAGGCCACTCCCAATGTAGCAGCCGTTGTAAGCGAGCTTCCAATGCTCATGCCAATCACTGATGCTACCACAAACACAATGGCATAAAAGAACTTTCCATTAACAGCTTCCAAAGCCATGTAAATAAATGTTGGAATGGTTCCGCTTGCCATCCAGCTGCTTATCAGCATGCCGATTAAAAAGAAAATGAAAATCGCCCCTAATCCGGACTGGGCACCTTCTATCAGCCCCTTTTCCAGCTGTGTAATGGATACTTTTTTTATTAAACCGTAAGCAATTAACCCCATTATCGCGAAAACAACGGGAATATGAGGCACTGCCCCTGCGAAAATAATAGAATAACTGATCCCTCCAAGGATTAATAGAGTGACAATAAGTGCCTCAAGCGGCTTCAAATTCAATGCTGCATGTTCCTGATGCATAATGTATTCCTCCTAAAAAAATACAAGAAATTCGAGAGCAAACAAAAAGAGCCCTCTCGCCTATAGGGACGAAGGAGCTCCGCGGTACCACCCTAATTGATAAGCCATTTATGCTTACCCGCTTAAAAAGAATGTCCTGTGAAATGCAGTTGTATTTCGACCAATTGCTGCCTGAATTTTCATCACCCATTCAGTTTCTATCTGCTGCCGGCAACTGCTCTACTTTCTTCTGCGGACAAAGTCTATATTTTTATCGAGATTGAACTTCCTGCTTTTTAACTTAAACGCTTTTTAGTACTAAAGCGGATGTGTTAATACTATATTATCTATTGATGAATATGTCAATAGGAGTGACAGAGGAATTTACAGGAATTGAATCAGGAGAAGAGAGGCTGATCATTTACAGGGACCAAAAGCAGAAACGGCCCCTAAAAGAGGCCGCATGATTATTCTGAGTCCATCGGATTATATAGTTTTACATCCGGATTTTTTTCCTGGAACCACCGGAGTGCAAAGTCATTTTCAAAAAGAAAAACGTTTTTGTCATAACGGTCTTTAACCAGGAGACTTCTTCCGCTGGAAAGATTTTCGTTGACCTCATCGCCTTCTACCCAGCGGGCGATTTTGGAGCCTTGCCTTTCCATATAAACTTCTGTGTTATATTCATTTTTCATGCGATGTTCAAAAACTTCAAATTGCAGCTGTCCAACTGCACCGAGAAGGTATTCTTCCATTTTTACTGTTTTAAACAGCTGGATGGCTCCTTCCTGCACCAGCTGCTGGATGCCCTTATGAAAATGTTTTTGCTTCATGACATTTTTGGCAGTTACTTTTACAAATAGCTCAGGTGTAAATTGAGGTAGACGTTCGTATTGGAAATTATTTTTACCTGCCGTTAACGTATCGCCAATCTGGTAAGTTCCCGGGTCATAAATTCCAATGATATCCCCGCTTACTGCAGTATCGACTGTACTTCTGTCATCAGCCATGAATTGTGTGGACTGCGCAAGCTTGATGGACTTTCCGATTCTTGGTATATTTACAGCCATGCCTCTTTCAAATTGGCCAGAACAAATTCTTAAAAATGCTATCCTGTCGCGATGAGCAGGATTCATATTTGCCTGAATTTTAAATATGAAGCCAGAAAATTCTTCTGACAGCGGATCAATTTCACCTGCTGAAGAATTCCTCGGCTGCGGCGGCGGTGCAAATTGGAGATAAGACTCAAGGAATGTCTGTACACCAAAGTTGGTCAGCGCGCTTCCAAAAAACACAGGGGTCAATTCTCCCTTTGCAATTCTCTCTCTTGAAAACTCATTGCCCGCTTCATTTAACAGCATAATTTCTTCAAGAGTCTGATCATATAGACCAGAATCCTTAATGGAGTGGTTTCCCTCTATTTCGCCTTCCTCATTCAGTGAAATAAAGCGGTCCTCTTCCTCTACTCTGAATTGCTCAATTCGATTATTAAACCGATCATAAATTCCGAGGAATTCTTTCCCCATCCCGATTGGCCAGTTCATAGGATATGATTCAATTCCCATGACCTCTTCTAATTCCGCAAGGAGCTCAAGCGGTGCCTTTCCCTGGCGGTCAAGCTTATTCATAAATGTAAAGATCGGAATTCCTCTCATGCGGCAGACCTTGAATAATTTAAGTGTCTGCTCTTCGATGCCTTTCGCTGAGTCAATGATCATAACAGCACTATCAACGGCTGTCAGCGTACGATACGTGTCTTCACTGAAATCCTGGTGACCAGGAGTATCTAGAATATTAACGCGCGCACCATCATATTCAAACTGCATCACACTGGAGGTAACAGAAATACCGCGCTGCTTTTCAATTTCCATCCAGTCGCTTGTTGCATACTTGCCTGTCTTCTTTCCTTTAACTGTACCCGCGTCACGAATGGCACCCCCGAATAATAGGAGTTTTTCTGTCAGCGTCGTTTTACCGGCATCCGGGTGGGAAATGATTGCAAAGGTGCGGCGGGATAAAACTTCTTCTTTAAAATTTTTGGACATATTGGTTCCTCACTTACTTATATGAAAATTTGTTTATCGCAGTCTAACGGTCAGTTTGACTCCCATGTCGTACACATAGCAAATTGAGAATGGGTAAGCGGGAGTCTAAACTGCCCGTATAGGCCCGAATGAAGCACAAAGACTAAGAATGCCACGTCCTCCCAAAAGCTGCCGCTTTCGGTCGTGCGATGTATCGCTCTGTAGCTTTCCTTATCCTGTGGCAACGTCTTTGTGACCCACATCGTGCGGGCCTCAACTTACAATCAGCGGGGGATGAACCCCCACAGATTGAAGTTTCACTTTATCAAGCAATCAATGTGACACTTAATTATTGCAATACCTTCAATTTTATCGCTCCGAAGTAAAGTTTGCAACGCATTTTAAGATTGCATATTTCTTTTTATAAATCTTTTTCAGGCTTATAATAGTGAAACAAAATATAAAAAAGGAGGTTGCAAATGGACACAATTACTCATACTTTATTCGGCTTGGGCCTTTACGGTGCAGTTAATAAACGAGATATGGATAAGAACACCAAGAGAGCGTACTTGCTTACCGCCGTGGGGGCAAGCCAAATTCCGGATATTGATGTCATCTCCCGCTTATGGGATACAGAAGGACTTTATCAGATGTGGCACAGAGGCATTACCCATTCAGTTTTTCTTACTCCGGTTTGGGCTCTCCTGTTTTTTCTGCTATCCTTCCTGCTCTTCAAAGTTAAGGATAAGAAGCTTTTCCTGCTGGGTTGGCTTGCAGTTTTCATACATAATACAAGTGATTTATTCAATGCGTGGGGAACGGGATACTTGGAGCCATTTTCAAATATGAGGATTACCTTTGGCACGATTCCTATTGTTGATTTAGTGATTTGGTTCATCATGGGAACTGCTTTTATTTACTCTAGAAGAAACAAACTGAAATCACCTTACTACTTTAGAATGGCATGGGCCTTTTTGCTGGTGCATGTTATCATCCAAAGTACTCAGGGATTTATTATTTATAAGCAGTATGATGATCAATATGATCAAGTTGCCCTCTCGGCAGATTTTATTCCATGGACCTTTTCAGTTATAACCAAAAAAGACGATGAAGTAATCATCTTTAATGATAACCTTTTTAAGAAAGAGGAAACTCAATATGTGCTTCAATCCAGAGAAACTGCTGATTTAGATAAATTGTTTTCTCAGCGTCCTGAAGCTAGAACCCTTTATGAATGGTCCCCATTTGTCGTTCTTGTTGATGATGATGAAAGGCTTGGCCTCTATGATCCCCGATTTTACAGAAACGGTCAGTCTTTTCTGTTTGAATATATCGAGAAAAATACAGAAAGATGAGCATCTTGCTCATCTTTTTTATTTTCACCATGTATGCTGCATGCATAGATTTTTTCATTAATTTATTCCTTTTGCACATAATACAACTATTGAGCTTTACAAGCAGTTTCATTAGGGAATAGGAGTACTGCCAGAATCCTCCCTTGAGCTTCCTTTAAGGGAAAATTACATAGTTAAGAGGTGTTAATATGAATTTTATTTGGGGAATATTCGGTATCATTGTCGTTTTAGGATTAGCTTTCCTGCTCTCAAGCAACAGAAGGGCCATTAGTTTAAGAACTGTTGCGGGTGGGCTTGCCATTCAGCTGATTTTCGCCTTTCTCGTTCTAAAGTGGGAAGGCGGCAGAAAAGGTTTAGAATGGCTAACAATGAAGGTAAACGATATTATCAATTACGCTAATCAGGGAATTAATTTTTTATTTGGCGGCCTTTTTACAGATGAATCGGGTATCACCTTCGTTTTCGCACTTCAGGTCCTGCCTGTGGTAATCTTTTTTTCATCATTGATTTCTGTCCTCTATTATTTAAGGATTATGCAGTTTTTCATAAAAATCCTTGGCGGGGGGCTGTCAAAGCTACTCGGAACCAGAAAAGCAGAGTCCATGTCGGCAGCAGCAAATATATTCGTAGGGCAAACAGAGGCTCCGCTTGTTGTCCGTCCTTATATTGCCAATATGACAAAATCTGAGTTATTTGCGGTAATGACCGGCGGCCTTGCTTCTGTGGCAGGATCTGTTTTAATCGGATATTCCCTTTTGGGTGTGCCTCTTGAATATCTCTTGGCTGCAAGCTTTATGGCTGCACCGGCGGGTTTAATACTGGCCAAAGTCATGCTTCCTGAAACAGAGGATAAAGAAGAGCCTAAAGAATTCGATATGGAAGTGGATAGCGACTCTGCCAATGTCATTGATGCAGCCGCAAAAGGTGCAAGTGTCGGGCTGGAACTGGCTTTGAATATCGGAGCGATGCTTCTTGCCTTTATTGCTCTGGTTGCATTGATTAACGGTCTCCTTGGATGGGTTGGAGGATTATTCGGCTTCGAGGGATTAACGCTCGAAATCATTCTGGGTTATGTTTTCTCGCCTCTTGCATTTGCAATAGGCGTTCCATGGTCAGAAGCTGTGCAGGCCGGAAATTATATTGGCCAGAAGTTAATTTTGAATGAATTCGTTGCTTATTCTGCTTTTGCACCGGATATTCCAAATTTATCTGATAAAACGGTCGCAATCGTCAGCTTTGCCCTTTGCGGATTTGCCAATATTTCTTCATTGGGCATTCTGCTTGGAGGGCTTGGCGGACTGGCACCTAACCGCAGGCAGGACATTGCGCGGCTTGGCCTGAAGGCAGTTGCAGCAGGTGCCCTGGCTTCTATGTTAAGTGCTGCCATAGCTGGAATGCTTTTTTAAATATCATGTGAAAAATCCTCCCGCTATTTACGGGAGGATTTTTTGATCTTATTTCTTTAAATAATAGATAACGGATTCATACGGCCTTAATTTAATGGTCTGTGCTGCCGGAGGTGACTGATTGTAATTGGACAGTAAGATCTCATCTTTATATTCGTCTGCCTGATGGTGTTCAGGAATGATAAATGATGTTTCTTCCCCATAGAAATTATTCACGACCAGCAGCTTTTCATTATTGCCATTTCGAACATAAGCAAATACCTTAGGATGCTCCTCAGAAATCAGTTCATAGTCTCCGTACGTGATAATATCATATTGCTTGCGAAGCTGGATCAGCTTCTTATAATGATAAAAAATAGAATCTCCGTCCTTCAATGCTTTTTCGGCATTTATTTCCATATAATTTGTTGCAACATTTATCCATGGCGTTCCATCGGAGAAACCGGCATTTTCAGAACTATCCCACTGCACCGGGGTCCGGGAATTGTCGCGAGACTTGCTTTTGAGAATATTTATGATTTCTTCTTCACTCATTCCCTTTTCCCTAAGGATATTATAAACGTTCAGTGATTCTACATCTCTGTAGTCTCCAATGTTTTCAAAGCCTGGGTTTGTCATGCCAAACTCTTCACCCTGATAAATATAAGGGGTTCCCTGCATCATATGAATGACTGTCGCCAGCATTTTAGCAGATTCACGATGATATTTCCTGTCATCACCATATCTTGACACAATTCGGGGCTGATCATGATTGCACCAGAATAAAGCATTCCAGCCTCCGCCCTTGTGCATCTCAGTCTGCCACCTTGATAAAATCTGCTTTAACGCTCTAAAGTCAAATTCAGCGATTGCCCATTTCTCTCCATTTGGGTAATCCACTTTCAAATGATGAAAGTTGAAAGTCATGCTCAGCTCTTCCCTCTCAGGATTGGAATACTTTATACAATGTTCAATGGAAGTGGAGGACATTTCGCCAACAGTCATACTATCGTATTTTGAAAATACATTTTCATTCATTTCATGCATAAATTCGTGTACACGAGGTCCGTCTGTATAGAATTTTCTGCCGTCTCCCGGAGGCACAGATCCGTTATCATCGGGAAACTCCTGGTCTTTAGAAATCAGATTGATTACATCAAGTCTGAAGCCATCTACACCTTTTTCAAACCAGAATTCCATCATGTCATACACTTTTCGGCGAAGCTCTTCATTTTCCCAATTTAGATCCGCCTGCGTGACATCAAAAAGATGGAGATAGTATTGGCCGGTTGCTTCATCATATTTCCATGCATTTCCACCGAATTTTGATTCCCAGTTTGTCGGTTCGCTTCCATCGTCCTTAGGGTCTTTCCAAATATAAAAATCACGGTATGGATTGTCTTTTGATTTTTTTGCTTCCTGGAACCATTGATGTTCTGTGGAAGTATGGTTTACTACAATATCCATAATGATTTTAATGTCCCGGCTATGTGCCTCTTCAAGAAGCTTTTCAAAGTCAGCTAGAGTTCCGTATTCTTCGTGAATGCTGAAATAGTCACTAATATCATATCCGTTGTCGCGCTGCGGAGATTTATAAATTGGTGTCAGCCAGACGACGTCCACACCTAATTCTTTTAAATAATCAAGCTTAGCAATAATACCAGGAATGTCTCCAACCCCATTTCCTGTCGTATCGTTAAAGCTTTTTGGATAAATTTGATATACTACTGATTTTTTCCACCATGGTTGTTTCATTAGAATCACACCTGTTTTAGTTTTTTAGAAATTGAGTTTTTAGCTGTTAAAAAGAAGGACCTGAGCTTCATAGGGACGCAGCTTAATTGTTCTGTTAATTTGTATATCTTTATAATTCCCAATCAGTGCCTCAAATTTCTTTTCCTGGATGTATGCAGGGGGTTCTACTTCAGGGTTTCCTCCATAGAAGTTGCACAAGACAAGAAGGATCTGATTGCCCAATGTTCTTGTATAAGCGTACACTTCAGGATGTTGATCAAGTATTAGGTTATACCTGCCGTAAACAATAATTTCATTTTTCTTTCTAAGTTCAATAAGCTTTTTATAGTAATGAAAAACAGAATCAGGGTCTTTCATGGCCTTTTCCACATTAATGTCTTTATAGTTAGGGTTTACTTTTATCCAGGGGGTTCCATCCGAAAAACCTCCGTGCTCGGAAGAATCCCATTGCATCGGCGTCCGGGCGTTGTCACGCCCTTTTGCGTATATGCTTTCAAGGGCCTTATCCTCTGTCCAGCCATCGTTAAGTGCTTCTTTATAAAAATTAAGTGTTTCTATATCCCTGTACTCTTCAACGCTTGAGAAACGGACATTCGTCATTCCAATTTCTTCGCCCTGATAAACATAAGGAGTTCCCTTCATCATATGAAGCAATGTTGCGAGCATCTTAGCCGACTTTTCCCTATACTCTCCGTCATTGCCGAATCTTGAAACAGAGCGGGGCTGGTCGTGATTATTAAAGTAAAGGCTGTTCCAGCCAGCTTTATCCAGCTCATTTTGCCATTTTGTCAGGTTTAGTTTTAAGTCACACAGATCAAGGGGTTTAAGATCCCATTTGCCGTTTGGCCCGTTGTCCAGGCTAACATGTTCAAATTGGAAGACCATATTTAACTCATTTCGTGATTCCCCTGTATATTGCCTGGCCCACTCAGGAGTCACACCGGGCATTTCGCCAACAGTCATAACATTAAACTTCGCTAACGCCTTTTCATTCATCTCCCGCAGGTATTCATGAATTCTGGGGCCGTTTCGATAATACTTGCTTCCAGAAGCATATTTCTTTCCAGGCTTTGGTTCATCATCAGGAAGTCCCTCTACTTTGGAAATAAAGTTGACCACATCCATTCTGAATCCATCAATGCCTTTTTCCAGCCACCAAGTCATCATGTCGTATATTTCATTTCTAAGTTTCGGATTATCCCAATTTAAATCTGGCTGTTTCTTTGAAAACAGATGCAAATAATATTCTCCTGTTTTATCATCAAGTTTCCAGGCGGATCCCCCGAAATTGCTTCCCCAGTTATTCGGCTCTTTTCCATTCCTTCCTTCGCGCCATATATAATAATCCCTGAATGGATTGTCTTTGGATTTCCTGGACTCTGCAAACCAGATATGTTCGTCTGAACTATGGTTCACCACCAGATCCATAATGAGTTTAATCTCTCTCTTATTCATCTCTCCGAGAAGTTCTTCCCAATCTTCCATTGTTCCAAACTCACTCATAATATCCTGATAATCGCTTATATCATAGCCATTATCATCATTTGGCGATTTATATACTGGAGAAAGCCAGACCACATCAATCCCTAGCTCTTTCAAATAATCCAGCCTGGAGATGATACCCTGCAAATCTCCTATTCCATCTCCATTGCTATCCATGAAGCTCCGCGGGTATATCTGGTAAACTACACTTTCTTTCCACCATTGCTTCTTCATATGGCGACCTCCGATTTTTAACATTTGTGTGCATGCCCCAAGAAATGGCGATACCATGGAATCATAGAACCCCATGGCATCAATCTTTCTATTCTGCTTTTTTAAATTTAGAGAAGGCTAAGGTCAATACAAACGGTACGACAAGTGCAATACCCATTCCGATAAAGAAAGAACCCCAATTTTCCGCAAAGATAGAGAAGAATGCCGGCAAGCCTCCTACACCTATCGACGGTGCCTTAACTCCATTAATAGTGATGAAGATTCCTGCAATTGCTGACCCAATAATCGCTGCAAAGAACGGGTACTTAAAGCGAAGATTTACGCCAAACATTGCCGGTTCTGTTACGCCCAGCCACGCTGATACTGAAGAAGTTAGCGCAAGCCCTTTCAGTTTTTCGTTCCCTTTGCTTAACAGCATCATGGCAAAAGCGGCGGAACCCTGAGCTATATTAGACAATGCAACCATCGGCCATAAAAACGTGCCGCCAATGCTGCCGATTAACTGCAGATCAACTGCCAGGAACGTATGATGCATACCAGTGATAACGAGAGGGGCATATAATCCACCGTAAATCAAGCCTCCAAGGGCTGGAACAGCATCAAAGATTCCGACAACCCCATTTGTAATCCAGCTGCCGATCATGAATGTGATCGGTCCAATAGCAATAAAAGAAAGAAACCCAGTGATCAGTAAAGCGATCGGCGCGACAGTTAGAAGCTGAAAAGCATCAGGGATTCTTTTTCTCAGAAATACTTCTATCTTAGCCAATACGTATGAAGCAAATAATACAGGCAATACCTGCCCCTGATAACCTACCTTTTCTATTTCTAACCCGAATAAGTTCCACTTCGGAACTTCTTCAGCAGAACCATAGCCCCATGCATTTAAAAGATCCGGATGCACTAGCATTAAACCTAGCACAATACCAAGAAGAGGACTTCCGCCAAACCGGTTTACAGCACTCCATCCAATCAAACCGGGAAGGAATACGAAAGCAGTATTGGCAATCAGGTTAATGATGCCAGCCAGATCAGCCCAGTTAGTATAAACTTCAACAAAAGACTTATCATCAAAGAAAATATCCGGTGCTGTCATAATATTGTTTATCCCCATCAGCAAACCGGCTGTTACGATAGCTGGAAGGATTGGAATAAAAATATCTGCGAGTGTTTTAATGCCGCGCTGCAATGGATTTAAGTTCTCAGCAGCAGCACTTTTTGTTTCTTCTTTTGATGATTCGCCTATTCCAGTTGCTTCTGTCATTTCTTTATACACTTTATCAACAAGGCCTTGTCCAATGACAACCTGGAATTGTCCATTTGTGGAAAAGGAACCTTTCACTACATCTATATTTTCGAGTTTTTCTTTATTGACCTTCCCCTCATCTTTTAAGGCAAAACGCAGACGTGTAACACAATGAGTAGCCGCTGCGATATTATCCTTGCCCCCGATAGCTTCTACAATTTGCTCTGCTGACTCTTTATTCGTAGCCATTCTTCGCTCTCCTCCTGTTACCGTTTTCATATTATAGAAAAAAACAGTTATAAGGTTTTTATTTATTGTTCTCGCCATTTACAACTCTATCCAATTTAGCAAACCAACTTGTATATACATGAACTGTTTACGCTTTCATTTTATCTTGTATATACATGTTAGTCAACCATTTTTTCATTTCTCTCTTTTCTATACCCATTCACTCGCTTCGAAAGCCAGAAAATAAAAAACCGGCTTCGAGACTATTGTCTGCAAAGCCGGTTCTAAACCACTTGAATAGGTTATTTCCTTTTATCATTGTCATCATCTTTTGTGAGTTCACGGGTAGATTTCTTAAATTCTTTTAATGTCTCCCCGAACGCTCTTCCTATTTCAGGAAGTTTCTTAGGTCCAAAAATAATCAGAGCCAAAACCAGGATTAGAATTAAACCTGGAATACCGATGTTTGATAACATGCTGAACACTCCTTATATATCATATCGCTTGAGGCAGTAGTAATCATGTTCATTGTCCATTATAGTTGATTGATAAAAAAAATCATAGCATGAGTGCTATGATTTCATGTTTTTTGACTATTTGAAGGCTCTATCAAGTTCATCCAGCACTTCACCAATTTTGCGGTCATGAATCACTTTATCAGCATAAATATCGAAATCCGTAGGTTCCATATTAATAATCACAAGTTTTGCTCCTTTTTGTTTGGCTATCAGCGGAAACTGATTTGCAGGTGTTACAGTCAAGGATGATCCCAGAACAATAAAAAGTTCTGCTTTTTCTGTTTCATCTGCTGCGAAATCTAAGGCCTCCTCAGGGAGCATTTCCCCAAACAGAACCACTGAAGGACGGAGCACACCCCCGCAACGGCATTGGAATTGACCATGCAAATACCCCTCGCTCGGGAACTCTTTTTTACATTTCCGGCAATGGAGTGTCTGCAGATTCCCATGGAGCTCTGATATTTTTTCACTTCCCGCGAGTCCATGAAATCCATCCACGTTCTGGGTAATAATGCTCTTAATAATACCTCTCTTTTCCCAATCTGCAAGAATATAGTGCCCTTGATGGGGATTACACTCCTTAAGCCCGATTACCCTGTGCCGATAAAATTCTATAAATTCGTTCACATTTTCATTCAATGCTTTTGTACTGGCTATTTTCCCAGGATCTTTCCCATTCCATAATCCATTATTGGCAGACCTGAAATCAGGCAGTCCGCTTTCTGTCGACATTCCTGCTCCAGTCAATATTACTGTATAATTTGATTCTTTCAGCCATTTCTCAAGCATATATATCAGCTCCCAATAAGGTTTTGTCACAGGTTAAATTTGATTTCCATTTATTTCTCCCAATGAAATGTTTATGTCATGTCAGGTATGCGGTAAATACTAGATTATAACTGTTTATGCGAATTATCAATATAGGAGTGATAGCTATGCCTGAAATAGAAACCAAAGTTTATAAGGACGGCTATAAAAAATTTTCATCCAGGGCTAAACGTTATGCGGACGATCCTGAAAAAACAAAAGGACTTTTAAGAAAGGCTACACTTAAAGCAGATAAAAACCAATCTTCATTAAGTGATATATGGGAAAAGGTTCAGCTTCTGATCGATTTAGTAAAGTCATGGTCTAAAGGCGATTACCGGCATATTTCAAAAAAATCGATTATCTTTATTATTGCTTCCATACTATACTTTGTTTCCCCAATAGACCTTGTTCCTGACTTTTTAATAGGAATGGGAATCTTAGATGATGTAGCAGTCCTTGGTTTTGCCGTTAGCCAAATTACAGGTGAACTTGAAAAATTCAGAATTTGGAAAGAGAGCAGGACGATTGGAATGAAATAATTATTTTCTGTGCATTTTAATATTATTTGCTATAATAATGATGGAAAGTATTTATGCTGTCAAAATTAAATAGCAAGAAATGTAGGGGAACCGGTATGCCGGTTGAGACTTCATCATTAAGATGCTGACCCTTTGAACCTGATCTGGCTCATACCAGCGTAGGGAACATATTCTTAAACATACTAAATGTTTTTTATATGCGCCCTGGTTTATACCGGGGCGTTTTTATTTTTCAGGGCAGACTATCATTAACTTTCCTTATTACATAACGTTTTTTAGGAGGAGTACTTATGAAAAAGTGGATTGCAGCTATCTGTTCGCTGCTGCTTCTTTCAGGCTGTGCCGGCAATGGACCGGATAATCAGACTGGAAGCGAAGATTCAGACAGCAAACAAGATTTGAAAAAAGTTACTGTTGTACTGGATTGGACACCTAATACCAATCATACCGGCTTATATGCCGCAAAGGACAAAGGATATTTTAAAGAAGAAGGGCTCGATGTAGAAATTATAATGCCAGGTGAAGCAGGTGCAGATCAATTGACTGCATCAGGCAAGGCTGATTTTGGTGTCAGCTATCAGGAAAGCATCACGGAAGCACGTGTACAGGGCGTTCCCCTTGTATCGATAGCAGCTGTTATTCAGCATAATACTTCCGGTTTTGCATCCCCTGCCGAAAAAAACATTAAATCGCCGAAAGACTTTGAAGGAAAAACTTATGGCGGCTGGGGGGCACCTGTAGAAAAATCGGTAATAGACTCCCTAATGAAGAAGGAAAACGCTAATATTGATAAGGTCTCAATTGTTAATATGGGGGATGCTGACTTTTTTACAGCTGTTAAAAGAGATATAGACTTCGCATGGATTTATTATGGATGGACAGGTGTAGAAGCAGAACTTCGGGGGGAAAAGATTAATATGGTCTACCTTACCGACTACTCAGAAAAACTGGATTACTACACGCCCGTTCTCGCAACCAGCGAAAAAATGATTGCAGATGATCCGGATACTGTCAAAGCATTTGTAAAAGCAGCAGCAAGGGGATATGAATTTGCAATCGATCAACCTGGCGAAGCAGCAGATATTTTGTTAAAGAATGCTCCGGATCTGGACAGCGAATTGGTCAAAAAAAGCCAGGAATGGCTATCCCCCCGCTATCAGGATGATGCTTCAAGATGGGGTGAACAAAAGCTTGAAGTCTGGGAAAACTATGCAGACTGGATGCATGAAAATGGTCTTTTAGATAAAGAATTAGATGCAGGCAAAGCATTCACTAATGACTTCCTGCCGGAATAAGGAGAGTTCAAATATGGCAAACGCACTTGTAAGCATTCAGATCATACCGAAAACAAAAGATGGGGAAAATGTTATACCTTACGTTGATGAAGCAATTAGTGTCATTCAGCAATCCGGTGTTAAGTACGAAGTGCATCCCCTCGAAACAACGATGGAAGGCGATTTAGACCATTTATTGAAAATCATAGCTGATATGAACAGAAAAATGATTGAAAGAGGAAGCAGCAATGTAATCTCACAGGTAAAGGTTCTATATCAGCCGGACGGTATTGAAATGAGTGATTTAACGGAGAAATATCGTCCATGATAAATTTGTTCAGAAAAGGATGGAGGCCGGCTGCGGTTCTCCTTCTTTTATTCATTGCTTGGGAAATGGCAGTAAATCTGGCAGAAGTCCCTGCATGGCTCCTGCCTCCGCCAACAGAAATCGTTCTGGAAGCGATTTCGGGCTGGGAGGGCTTCAGCCACCACCTTCAATCGACAGTCATGCTTTCCCTATTGGGATTTGCCATTGGCACCGTCATAGGTTTAATCACAGCCGTTATACTGCACTTATTGCCTTTTATAAGGGAGTCGGTTTACCCTCTCCTCATACTTTCACAAAATGTGCCTATAATTGTTCTGGCTCCTTTGCTGGTTGTTTGGTTTGGTTTCGGGATACTTCCAAAGCTGATTGTCATCACGCTGGTTTGCTTCTTCCCCATTACTGTTGCTGCATTGGACGGCTTTCGCCAGACACCCGGAGAACTTAGGCATTATATGCTGATGGCAGGGGCCAGCAAAGGACAGCTGTTTTGGAAGCTGGAGCTTCCCTATTCCCTTCCCTCTCTATTTTCAGGGCTAAAAATCTCCGCAACCTATAGTGTGATGGGTGCTGTAATATCCGAATGGCTCGGAGCTAAAGAAGGAATAGGTGTTTATATGACTCTGGCATCTTCTTCATTTCGGACAGACCGTGTTTTTGTTGCCATTTTTGCGATTATGCTGTTAAGCTTGCTGTTTTTTGGAGGAATTTTACTGGCTGAACGTTTGCTGATTAAATGGAAGTCACGGGAGAGTGCCAGGAAATGATACAATTATCCGTTAATCATTTAACCAAAAGTTTTGATACTAATCAGGTTTTAGACAATTTGAGTTTTCATGTAAATGAAGGGGAATTTGTTTCGATTTTAGGTCCTTCAGGGAGCGGAAAGAGCACCATTTTCAACCTGATTGGCGGGATGCTTCTGCCGGACGAAGGCTCCATAACGCTTGGGAATGTGAAAATCAACGGCAAACGCGGTTCAATAAGCTATATGCCTCAGACACCTTCCCTGATGCCCTGGAGAACCATTCTTCAAAACGTTCTGCTTGGACAGGAGCTAATGGGTAAAACCGATTCGGAAGCGGCCAGAAAGATGCTTCAAAAAGCTGGTCTCGGCGGCTATGAAAATGCATACCCCCATGAATTGTCAGGGGGAATGAAGCAAAGGGCTGCCTTTATCCGGGCATTATTAAGCCCGCAGCCTATCATTTTGCTGGATGAACCTTTTTCAGCTTTAGATGAGCTTACCCGCCACGATATGCAAAAGTGGCTTCTCGATATTTGGAATGAGCATAAGCCGACAATTCTGTTTGTAACCCACAATATCGAAGAAGCCATTTACCTCTCTGATCGAATTTTAGTACTGAGCAGCAAGCCTGCTAAAGTAATTAAAGAATATAAGGTACCCTTTAACAGGCCAAGAATGGAGGAACTTTATCTCAATGAAAATTTCCTTGCCTGCAAAAGAAGCATCCATCATGCGCTGAAAAATCATTAGGAGGCAACAGCATGGATAAGTATATTGATGCCCATATTCATCTTGATAAGTACAGCAATATTGAATTAGAGAAAATGTTTCATGAGTTGCCGTTTCAGCTTTCACTTGTTACAGTTTCAAGCGATTTAGCATCCTGCAAAAGAAATCTTGCTCTTGCAGAAATTTATTCCTTTGTTAAACCTGCCTTCGGTTTTCACCCTGAACAGGTTCTGCCCAGTGATCATGAAATTTCAGAGCTTTTCAGCTGGATAAAGATTCACATAGAACAAATGGCTGCTGTTGGCGAGGTTGGCCTTCCATACTATTTAAGGTCTGAAGGGAGAAAGCAGCTTGGGGGATATATTGAACTTCTCGAAGAATTCATTAAGCTCGCTAAAAGGTGGGATAAGCCCATTGCCCTCCATGCAATTTATGATGATGCACCGATTGTGTGCAATTTATTGGAAAAGCATTCGATTAAAAAAGCTCATTTTCACTGGTTTAAAGGTGACAGCGCAGCGGCAAGCAGGCTGATTGCCAATGGCTATTACATCTCCTTTACTCCAGATATCGTGTACGAAAAAGAAATACAGGACCTTGTACGGGATTACCCGCTGGATAAATTGATGGCAGAAACGGATGGTCCATGGGAATTCGAAGGCCCTTTTAAAAACAAGCCTACCCATCCAGCCATGATGGCCCATTCCATCAGTGCCCTTGCTGAACTAAAAGAATTAGCTTTCAGCAGCGCTCTTAAGAAGCTGTATGATAATACAAAAAGCTTCTATAATATTGATTAATCAGCCTTATAGTCTTTTGCCATAAGGCTGTTTTTTTTATTCAGATTAGATAAAAAATACTAGATAAATATAATCATTTCGCACCATTCCTAATTTTGGAAATATAGGTTAATCTTATATTGGACAATACGTTTAGGAGGTATGTAATGAAAAGGTATATTTTCTTGTTATTGACTATTTTACTAGTCTTCTCAGGCAATGTTTCTGCAGAAACCAAAAGCCGTTCTGCTGATTTGACTGAGAAAGATTTCATGAAAGCCGTATTAAAGGCTGATGAGTTTAAGGAATTTAAATCCTCCATTTTAAAAGATGCGGCCGCCAAGCCAAGAGCTCTTGTTGATGAAAAAGGAAAACAATATGGCTGGACAGTTCAATATGAAATAGAATACAAAGAAAAAAATGTTTTCTTAGATAGTAAAGCCCTCGTAAATTTCTCGTCACTTCTATCATTTTCTTATGAGTCCGACGGAAAAGGATTAAAAGTCCGGCTCGTCGATTACAGCAGGTTAATTGAGGATCAGGCTTTTTATGTAAAAGACCTGAAGTCAAATGAAGAAACCAAAATAGATATATCGAAAGACAGCATCTTTACTGATTATTTGACAGAGGTAGAAAGGAAGAAAACGCATTTGATTGAAGAAGCAGCAGTAAGCAATGCTGTCTCTTCCGATAAAATCACTGCAGCAGCCGAGTTATGCTACTACTGTACAAAATATGAATGGCGCGGCGGATACCCTTGCTCATCCGCAAATACTGAGCCTGAAGTTTCAGTGTCTTCCCAGCTAAAAGAAAGCGGACTAAATCCAGATTCGGTAATCATTGACTGTTATGTACCCCGCCATAAAGTATGTGTTAGCGGGGAATGGAGAACATATTGCCCTATTCAATAAGAAAAGCGGAGCGCTTATGCTTATCATCGACATTCATAAGCCGATGACGCCTGAGCTGGACAGTTATAAAACCGGCTAAGCAGATGCTTAGCCGGTTTTATTATCCCTTAGTACCTGATGCGATATTTGATCCTTCTATAAAGTGCTTCTGGAAGAAGAAGAATAGCAGTACAACTGGCAGGAGGACCATGACTGACATGGCCATCAGGTAATGCCATTGTGTCTGAACTGTTCCCTTGAAGGTCTGAAGCCCGATTTGCAGTGTGTACAGACTTTCATCATTTATATACAATAATGGTCCGAGAAGATCATTCCATGCCCCATTAAACGAAAAAATGGCCACTGTAATAAGAGCCGGCTTCGTCAGAGGCAGCATAATATGCCACCAGATCTGCAGATGATTCGCACCGTCAAGCACTGCCGCCTCTATTAGTTCATTAGGAATGGACATCATAAACTGGCGCAATAGGAAGATGAAAAAGGCACTCCCCAAAAAAGCTGGAACAATCAGCGGCAGGTACGTATTTACCCAGCCAAGCTTCGAAAATAAAATGTATTGAGGCACCATCGTGACAAACCCTGGGATCAGCATGGTTGATAACACAACTATAAACAAAGCATTTCTTCCTTTAAAACGGATTTTCGCAAACGCATATGCAACGAGTGAATTGACAAGAACACTTCCAGCCATTCCACAGAGGGCAATAAAAAACGTATTCATTGCCCAGCGGGTAAACGGCGCTGTTTTCCATGCTTCAACATAATTGGAAAAATGGAATTCCTTTGGCACAAAGGTAGGCGGATATTGCGCAATCTCAGCAGGAGATTTCAATGATGTCGAAATCATCCACCACAGGGGAGATAATACCAGTACACTTCCCGCTAATAAAACGATAAAAATAATCGTCTGCTTTAAATTATCTTTGAATTTTTTTGTCTCATAAAACTTCGGTGCTGCGGCAGTTCTCATTTATTATCTCCCCCCTCATAATGGACCCATTTTTTGCCGAGTTTCATATTAATGATTGTCAGTACCATTACGACAATAAACAGCAGCCAGGCCATTGCAGATGCATAGCCCATGTCAAACACTTCAAACGCGTTATTCCACATATGCAGATTGTAGAATAGGAGTGAATTTCCTGGTCCTCCGCTTCCGTTTTCTGTCATGACATATGCTTCTTGAAAGATCTGGAAGGCACCAATGGTACTAGTCAGCACATCGAAGAAAATGATTGGTGAAATCATTGGCAGGGTGATAAAAAAGAATTTCTGCATAACACCTGCCCCATCAAGATCCGCTGCTTCATACAGTGAAGCTGAAACTCCCTGCAGACTTGCAAGGTAAAGCAGCATTCCGCCTCCGACACTCCACATTTTCATCAAAAGCAAAGCTGGTTTCGTCCATTCAGGATCAAACAGCCAGGCTGGCCCTTCAATCCCAATCCATGCAAGGAACGTATTTACCAATCCTGTCGAAGGACTTAGCAGCTGCATCCACAAAAAGTAAACCGCAACACCCGAGAGGATAGCAGGCAGATAATAAAGTGTGCGGAAGAATTTCATGCCCCTTACTTTCTGATTTAAAAGAACCGACAGAAAAATCGCCCCTGCAGTAGTCAGCGGGACAGAAAATAAAACGTAATAAAGGGTATTCCATAAAGACGTTTTAAAAAGATCATCGATTGTAAACATGCGTTTAAAATTATCAAGGCCGATAAAATTCATCCTTGAAGTAATATTATAATCTGTAAAACTGGCAAATAAGGAAAATAAAAGCGGACCAAGTGTCAGTCCAAGGAAACCAATTATCCACGGGCTGATGAATAGATATCCAAAGATATTTTCTCTTGTTTGGCGGGACATCCGTCTGCGTGATGTCTTTTCTTTTTTTTCCGCAAGACCCGCTCCCCGGCGAGCAATCGTTGTATCATATGATTTCAACCCATACACCTTCTTTTATTTATTTTTAAAGAGAGAAGGAGGCCCCTTCTCTCTTTTGTTCTATTTTCTCTTTAGTTTTTCAACATCTTTCTCTGCTTTTGCCAGCGCTTTTTCTGGCTTCGTTTTTCCTAGCAGCACACTGTCTATATGCGGATTGATGCGGTTTTGGTAATCAGGATACTTTACTGGAACCGGAAACAATTGCGTTTGATCCAGGTTTTTCACCGAAGCTTCATATACGTACTTATCATCGCCCTTTAGTTCATTAACAACTGCTTCTGCAGCTTCTTTGTTTGCGACATTATCATAGTTTTTCATAGCCCAGTATTTTTGTGCCTCCGGGCCAGTTAAATACTTGATAAATTTCATAGCTTCCTCAGGATGTTTGGCTCCTTTCGGTATTTCAGCTACGAAACCGCCGCCATCGCTCCAATTCCCCGAACCTTTTTCAAATGCAGGAATTGGAGCTACACCAAAGTTCATATCCTCTCCGTAGTCACGAATCTGTGTGTAAAACGTGCCGATATCAACCCACATTGCCACTTTGCCTGCTATGAATGGATTTGACTGCTCACTGCCAAATTCAGCTTCAAAAGATTGAACTGTCTTCTCACCAAGACGCTCTTTCCATCCCAGCAGCCATTGAAGCGCTTCCTGCTTTTTAGGTGTATTGATATAAAGTTCTCCATCTTGAATGAATCCTTTTCCGCCGTCAGCGCTTGTCATCCAGCTGGCCGCACCAATGCTGCCCCATAGCGGATAAAAGCCAACTCTCTCATATCGGTCTCCATCCTTTATATCAAGCTTTGCGGCGTACTCCTCCAGTTCCGCCCATGTTGCTGGCGGCTTTTCCGGATCAAGTCCAGCTTCTTTAAAAGCATCTTTATTGTAAAATAGCAATCTTGTATCTGTATTGAATGGAACTGCATAAGGTTTGTCCCCGTACATTACCGTTTCCCATAAATGAGGATAAAATTGATTTTTGAAGGATTCATCGATATACTTGCTCAGATCTTCTGATTGGGCGTTTTCAGCTCGCTGGGCGACTGAATTAATATCGTTTATAATAACATCAGCCGGGTTTCCCGCTGCGACGGATGCCAGGTTCTTTGTCCAAATATCTCCCCAGGGCAAATATGTATGCTTTACAAAAACCTCATCCTGTGAATTGTTAAAATCCTCTATGATTTTTTCTATGATCGGACGCCTCGTTTCCGAACCCCAGAAGCTCCAAAAATCAACAATTACTTTTCCATCCTTCGTTTTTTCTGCCTGAACACTTTCCTCACCGGAACAGCCTGCCAAGGTGCCAATAAGCAGGATGGCGGAAATGATAAAGATTAATCCCTTTTTCATGATGCTCCCCCTAAATCATATTTAATCTTCAGCTTTAAGCTTGTGCCTAACCCCTGCGCAAAGGAAAAATACTGGCCAGCAAATAAATTAATTAACAACTAAGATAGTACTACCCTGATATTTGGGGATAAAACATTATTTTGAAAAAATTCTCGTAATATGTAAATTTTCAGGGCTTTACGCCTAATAAAAAAAGACCCCTAAAAAGGAGTCTGAATTAAGGAGTTTTTTGAATACTGTGTGCAATGGCTTCCAAATACTCAATGAATATGGCACCTTCTTCAGAGGGAACTGCATACATTATCTCACTGTCCATTGACTTGAAATATACTTCACCACGCTCGTTCCAGACTTTCACCTTTACAGATTCTTTGCCTTTCATAATAAATTGGATATCATATAATGGTTTGGAGTCGATGACGGCCTCTGCAGGCATTGCCGAATTTATGGCAGTTCTTGCCGTGCTTTCCCACTTTTCATCTTTTACAGTCGCGGTTTCAGCAGAATACGTTCCATCAGCAGAGAAGGAATTCTCAGTTTCTGATAGAGCAATAGCTGTTTGACTGATAAAACTATCTCCAAGTATATCTGCACTGCTGCTGCCCCCTGTCGTTGAATCCTCAGAAAAAATAATGAAAGCGAACATAATACAAGCAGCCATTACTGCGGCAGCAGATAAAAATTTAGGAAAAATATTTTTCTTTCTTTTTGGCCTATCCTCTATACCACTCCATATTTTTTGCAGGCTATCCTGTTTTTGCTTTTGCGATCGCGGAATACGGTCTAATTCACGAAAAGAATTATCGAATCCGAATGAGCTCTTCATGGATTTCCCCCCTTTTCTGCAATTCTTTTTTTAGTGCTGCGAGTGCCCTGGAAGTGGTGATTTTAACTTTGTTTTCGTTCCAATTCAAGATTTCGGCCGTTTCTTTGATTGAAAACTCCTTTATTTTTCTCAAAATCAGCACTTCTTGATAGCTTAATTTCAAATGTCGGATTGCTTCATATAAGAGTGTAACTTTTTCACCCTTAATCATAATCTCGGTTGGAGTCTCTTCATCTGATTGGAGCTGGAATTTTTCAATTGAGAAAAATTTGAATCTGTTTTTTTTACGCAGATAATCAATGGCTACATTTCTTGATATTCGGACCAGCCATGTAAAGATCTGGGATTCCCCATTAAATTGGCTCATGTATTTATAAGCTTTAATAAAGGTGTCCTGTGTCAGATCTTCGGCGACTTCCTTATCATTCACGAGAAGAAATATGTATCCATAAATTCGATCGCTGTATTCGCTGTATATATCTTCAAAAGCTTCTGCCGATATTCTCTCCATTTTGGCGCCCCCTCGCGTATTATTAGACGAATGAAAAATAAAAAAGAAACACTATTCAAATATTTATGTAAAATAATCAAATCAAATTTCATGCAGGTCAAAATACAAATTCTGTTCATTTATCCTATTTTTCCTAAATGTTCTGATTCCTTTGTATTAATTAAGACGAATTCCGAAGAAAGAGTCCTTTTCACTGTAACCATTCTTCCAGCCAGAATTCATAAGTAATACAAAGAAAGTTACACTTCAAAATACCCATTTTCATATAATTTACTTGCTATTTTCCTATTGGATTGACGAAAGGCATCTTTTAAAGTTCCCCCTCTTTTTATTCATTTTATCATTCTGGAAAAATACTGCCTCCCTCCTTTTTCTTATTTTTTCCAAAAATTATTATTATTCCAATATTTCCGGGTAAAAATGATTCCTTTCATCTAGATATAACCAGGTTAAGTTGATTCTTTAAGACTGTAACCTTATGAATGCTCTAAAACCTTCTAGCTATTTTATTCATTCCCCAGCAATAAACTTCATTTTTCGACAATCTCCAGCTGATTATTCAGCTAAAGTTCTTGTTAGCGGAAGGGTTTTCCATTTTTGGAAGAAACCCTTAGGAGGTGATCGAGTTCATTTTGCCGGAAAACACTATTTAAGGAATTAAACAAAACAAGGAGGGAATTTTTTGAAAAGAAAAAGAAAATCATTGAATCGCATTCTTTATGTGATGCTGACAGCTTTTTTGATTTTGCCCCTGATGTTCCCAGGCATGGGATCAGCTGAAAGTAAAAGCTCTCCGCATACCTCAGTTAAGCAAGCTGCACCTCAGACAGCAAAAAGCAAAATAAACAGCTCATTGCTGAAACAATTTGATAAAAAAGATAAAGTAACATTCCTGATAAAATTTAAAGAACAAGCTGATACTTCAGCAGCAGCCAAGAAAGCTCAAAAAGCGGCTGCATCCCAAAAACTGACAGCCTCTAAATCCAAGTACATGAAACGCTCTGCAGTCCTATCCTCACTAAGATCTACAGCTATTGAAACTCAAGGCCAAGTCACAAATTTCCTTCAAAAGCAGGAAAAAGACGGCAAGGCAAAAGATGTTCAATCCTTCTACATCGTCAACGCCATTGCAGTAACAGCTACAAAGGACGTTATGGAAAAAATCGCCATGTTTCCTGAAGTAGAAAAAATCCTTCCAAACGAAACCAGACAGCTTCATAAGCCAGTAAAGGCAGCCGAAAAAGCTCTCAAAACACAAGCAGAAACAAGTTCAATCGAGTGGAATATTGACCGTGTCGGTGCTCCTGCAGTATGGGAAATGGGAATCGACGGATCGGGTACTGTCGTTGCATCCATTGATACAGGTGTTCAGTGGAACCACCCGGCGTTAAAAGAAAAATACCGGGGCTATAACCCAGCACAACCTGATTCACCAACGCATGAATTCAGCTGGTTTGATGCCACTGCAGGCCAGACAGCACCATATGATGATCAGGGACATGGTACCCACGTAACTGGAACAATGGTGGGTTCCGAGCCAAATGGAGCCAATCAGATCGGGGTTGCACCTGGTGCGAAATGGATTGCAGTAAAAGCCTTCACTGCAAGCGGCGGAACTGACATAGATCTGCTTGAAGCAGGTGAATGGATTCTAGCTCCAAAGGATGCTGAAGGAAACCCGCATCCTGAAAAAGCTCCGGATGTTGTCAACAATTCATGGGGCGGCGGACCTGGGCTGGATGAGTGGTATCGTCCAATGGTTCAGGCATGGAGGGCAGCTGAAATTTTCCCAGAGTTCTCTGCCGGAAACACAACTTTGTTTAATCCAGGCGGACCTGGTTCCGTTGCAACACCGGCTAACTACCCGGAATCATTCGCAACTGGTGCGACAGACATTAATAATGGTTTAGGCAGCTTCTCATTGCTGGGACCATCACCATACGATGAAATTAAACCTGATGTATCCGCACCCGGGGTCAACATTCGTTCCTCAGTTCCCGGAAGCGGATATGAAGGCGGCTGGAATGGAACTTCCATGGCTGGCCCGCATGTTTCTGCGGTTGCCGCGCTGCTCCGCCAGGTTGATTCAAGTCTGACTGTTGAAGAGATGGAGGAAATTTTACTGACTACCTCTACTCCATTGACAAATGGTACTTATCCTGAGACACCAAATAATGGTTTTGGATATGGGCTCGTCAATGCCTTCGATGCGGTTTCTTCCGTACTGACCGGTCTTGGAAAAATTAAAGGCCAGGTTGCAAAAGAAGGAGATGACTCAGAAGCTCCCGCAGCCAATCACGAAGCACCTCAGGAAACATATGCAGGAATGGATCTGGCACTTGAATTGACGGCATCAGATAATGTAAGCGTCACAAGAGTTGATCTTGAATACTTAAAAGCTGACGGCAGCTGGGCAGCCATTGAGGCCGAAAGAACAGCTGGAAACTATAAAGATGGTACTTACCAGGCAGTGATTCCTGGAGAAGACATCGCCGAGCCTTCAGTTACTTATAAATGGAAGGTCAATGATTTTGGCGGAAATCTAACTGAAACTGACTCCTATGAAGTTGCAGTAAGACCTGGAATCAGCATCGGCTATTCTCAGGACTTTGAAGCACAGCCGGTCGGCTGGACTTCATATGGAGCGGAAAACAGCTGGGAGTGGGGTACCCCATCTTCAGGTCCTGGCAATGCAGCATCCGGAGAAAAAGTATATGCAACTAAACTTGACGGCAACTATGCAAATAGAGCAAACATGAATCTTCAGATGCCTCCTATTGACCTGCCGGAAGGCAATGCCTACCTTCAGTTCAAGCAATGGCACGAGCTTGAAAACCGTTATGATTACGGCCATGTATTCGTTTCAACTGACATGGAAAACTGGGAACAGGTTCTTCGAGTAAATGGTAATACAACAGAGTGGGTTAATGCAGAAGTGGATCTAAGTGCGTATTCAGGACAAAGAATTTATGTAGCATTCAATGTGACTACAGATGGATCAGTACAGAAGCAAGGCTGGTATATCGATGATGTTCAATTATCTGATACTCCAGTTGAACCTGCAGGTAAAGCTCAGCTTGGCATCAGCAAAGATAAACCTTCTGCAGAATTAAAGAAAGAAAAGGTAAATCCGGATAGCATTGTTCCTAAAAAGGATACTCCTGCAAAAGATGATGATAAACAGCAGCAGCCTGCGCCTGTGCTGCTTCCGCTTACTGCCGAAGTAAGTGTGCTGGAATCAGGCAGGTCCGTATTTACCAATCCTCAAAATGGAACGTTTGAAATGACACATGCTTCAGGAGATTTCACTGTAAAAGCGGAAGCTTACGGTTATCGTTCTCAAACGCAAAGCGTAAATATCCCGCAGGATGGAGAAGCGACTGCAAACTTCGTCCTTGAGGAAATACCAAAAGGCACAGTCACAGGTGTTGTGACAAATGAAGCAACTGGGGAGCCTGTTGCGAACACTTCACTACTTTTAATAGAAGATGCAGCAGTACAGCCAGTAACAACTAATGAAAATGGTGAATATACAATCACAGCCTACGAAGGCACATACACTTTAAAAGCTATGGCACCTTCCTACTACAGCAAGGAGCAGAGCATCACAATCGAAGGCGGCTCTTCTTTAGAGCAAAATATTGAGCTAAAGCCATTTATCGGATACCCGGGTGAAATCGGATATGATGATGGTACAGCTGAAAATGCACGTGCATTCTACGATGCCGGCAACGGCTGGGCAGTTAAGATGTCCCTTGCATCCGGCCATGACAGTGCGATGGTTACTGGCGGCTTATTCCGCTTCTGGGATACCAGCTGGCCGACTCCGGGCGGAACAGACTTCAAAGTGGAAGTATATGATGCAAGCGGACCAGATGGGGCACCTGGCAAAAAGCTGGCAGGTCCATTTGAAGCAACAGCCTTAAGAAACGGTGAATGGACACATGTAGATCTTAGTGACGAAGGAATCGTTACAAATGGCGACTTCTATCTGGTATATATCCAATCAGCACCAAACCCTAATGCTCCTGGTCTTGGTACAGATGAGGATGGAGAAAATGCAGGACGCAGCTGGCAGCTTGTAGGCGGTGCATGGTCTCCTGCTCCAGAGGATGAAGGAAACTATATGATCCGTGCCACAGTGAACTATGAAGTAACTGCACCAGTCATCACTTCTCCGGCTGACGGAGCCTTCACAAACCAAGGGAAGGTTACAGTTGAAGGTACTTCGGCTCCTACAACTACTGTAAAAGTATTTAATAATGGAGAGGAAGTCGCATCAGCAGAAACAACTGAAGAAGGTACATTCTCAAGTGAAGTTTCACTTTCTGAAGGGGAAAATACTCTTACAGCGAAGGCAGCTACAGAGTCTGGGTCTACTGATGCCTCTGAATCTGTAAAAGTAATATATGACAAAACAAAGCCGGAATTGACAATATCAAGTCCTGCAGATAAATCCAAAACAAATAAAGAAACAGTCACTGTTAAAGGAACCGTTTCAGACGATAACCTTAATTGGGTTAAAGTAAACGGCCAGGCAGCAAAGATTACAGATGGTGAATACTCTCTTCGCATCCTGCTGGATGAAGGTGAAAACACCATTACGGTAACAGCACAGGATAAAGCGAAGAATACCGAAGAAAAAACGATCACGGTCGAAGCTAAGTATACCGCTCCAGCCATAGAAAATCTTCTTCCTGCAGAAGACAAGGAACTTAAAAAAGGCGAATCGGTAAAAATCGAATTTGATAGCGAACCAGGGTTAAAAGCGACGTTTGCCATCAGAATGCCTTTAACAAATGCAGGGGGACAGCTGAATAACGCTACTGAACTTCCAATGATGGAAACTTCCCCTGGCCATTATGTCGGCTACTATACTGCCACTTCAAATGTAAAGGCACCTGGTGCCGAAATTGAAGTGAAAGTAACGGATGACTACGGCAATGAAACTCGCAAGACAGCAGAGGGCAAACTGTGGATTAATGCGAAAAAGAATAATAACAGCACTAAAAAGAATTAATAATCAGATGAAAAGGCGGGCCATTTTTATTAAGGCCCGCCTTTTTGCACTTATTGATTTAATAATTTTCTTTTTTTAGTTATTAAGCCATTAAACTCTTTATCCAATTCCGCATATTTGCTGTCACCCGGAACAAGCAGACTGAGTTCTCCCAGTATCACACTGATGCGGTTATCAATAACCATAATTTGCTCTTTCATGGAGTCATGGTCTTTTTCCTGTTTGGAATTCCTGGATTTAATCTGATATTCCTTCAGGTCCATTTCAAATCTGGTAATTTTATTATCTTTAAATACAAGTAACCTTGAGCTTAACTTCTCCAAAAAGTATAGATCATGAGAAATAATGATGAGCGTCCCTGAAAATTCTTTGAGTGTTTTTTCAAATTGTTCCCTGCTCGGCAAATCCAAATGATTCGTCGGCTCATCTAGTATTAGCACATCATATTCTTTTAAAAGCATATCTGTAAGCTTGACCCTAATTCGCTCTCCCATGCTAAGTTGTTCAATCGGCTGATTTAACTTCGCTTCCTTCATCCCCAAATTCGCTAACAGGGTCCTTGCCTTGTAAATCATTTCACGATCGGTGAGATCAAGTGCCTCAACGGCATTTTTGGTTAAGGGCAAATCATTGATATCCTGATTTAAATAAGCAATCTTTAAAGTGCTGCTGACCCAAAGTTCTCCATCAGAAGGCGGTACTTCATCTAAAAGCATTCGGATAAATGTGGTCTTGCCTGCCCCGTTTGCTCCAAGAATCCCTATTTTTTCACCGTGCTTGATATAAAATTGGCTATCCTCGAAAAGAGTCCGATCGCCAAAGCTTTTTGAAAGGTTTTTAGCTTCAATGATTCTCTTCCCTCTTTTGCCTGACGCATCAAATTGAAAATGTACTTTCCCCTCTTCTTCCGGCTTCTCAACTTTATTTTTATCCAGCTCCTGCTGAAGTCTTTTCATTTTTGACTTAATCTGCTGATCCATCTTTTTGGCTTTCACTCTGTGATATTCTTTAAATCCCATCTGCCTATTCTCAGAAGGACTTCCGCCTTTAGTTGATTCCCTGTGAGCTTTTTCAGACCACTTTTTTAAATTGGACATCTGATTTTCGATTCTTTCGATCTCTTTCTGCTGTACATTAAATTGATGTAGCTGATCATCAAAGTTTTTCTGCTTTTGCTCCCGGTATGCTGTGTAATTACCCTGATAAATGGTGAGAATGCCTTCCTGTAATTCGAAAATTTTCCCGACTGCCTGATCAAGGAAATGACGGTCATGGGAAATGATCAGAACCGGGCCGCTGAAATTGCAGATTTCGCTAATTAGCCATTCGATGCCCTGTAAGTCCAAATGATTAGTAGGTTCATCCAAAATCAGCATATCCGGGTTAGATGACCAGACTTTAGCTAAAGAAAGCTTCAGTCTTTCACCGCCGCTCAAAGAATCAAGTCTATCCGGCTCCCATTCATGGAGTTTTAAAAGGCCTAGTTTGCTTGCCTGCTGAAGAATCTCTTCATCTGGAGATTGGTTGAAATCGCGAATTTCACTGACAGAATAGTCTGCCGACTGATGCAGGTAGCCAATTCTGCATGGCTCCTTCATCCGCTCGATAGTGCCTTTATCCGCTTGAATACTGCCGAACAAAATATCGGCCAGTGTAGTTTTACCTGTGCCATTTAAGCCAACAAGGCCGATGCGGTCCTGCTGATAAATATCGAAGTCCAAATTAGAAAACACCGTTTTATCACCGAATGACTTTTGAAGACCCCTGGCCATGAGAATCGGCAGGTTATTATTGTTCTGATTGCTGATTATACGTTTATTTGCACACATAAAAAAACCTCCCCATACCCGGAGAGGATTGTGCACCCATCATTGGAAATGGTGCAAATACATAAAAAACATGCGCCTAAATAAAATTTGATCCGCTTACAGACAAATATAGTAACCATCAGTTCCGATAAGGGATGACTAAAAAAGGGCACACTAATCCTATGTTCTCCGGGTTAAACTTTTTAAATATAAAAAGATACCAGAAAAAATAAGATTATAACTTCATGCCCCTAAATCATCCTTTCAAACTCTTTGATTGTAGTATATAAGCTTCTGGCTTTTATTGTCAATAGGCAAATGATCAGCAGCTTTAATGCAAGTATCTGCCTGCTTGTCATTAATCAATCCTGATATGCTTGTTGGTTAGCTCCTTAAGCATATTTAATATCGTTGCTCTTTCCTCCAGGTTAAAACCGCTTACCCACTCTGAAACAAGCTTGTACTCGCTTTTATGCATTTCCCGCTGAAGTCCACCCTCCAATATCGAGTATATTTCCCTCATCGTATTTTCCCGATCCTGAGTTTTAAGTTCATCCATTTTGCAAACCTCCCATTTTCGTTTATGCTGCTTCTTTTCCCTATTTGGCTTAATAGGAAACACGAGTTTGCAATTAGTGAATTTGCTGACTGATTTCAGGTTTTTGTATGCGGAGACGGATTTTTATGCGCGGGTATTTGTTTGTATTGCGCGGGATTTTTCCTTTTGCGCGCACTTTTTTTTTTGCGCGGAGACAGACTCTTTGCGAGTGGATATTTTCATTTTCAAGCGGAATTTGCCGTGGCTTCTCACACTCACATCCAAAGGTATGTATGCATATAAAAGAAAAGCAGGTCCCCCTGCTTTTCTTTTAATCTATTACCACTTAAAGCAAGAAGCACCTACGATGATCAACAGGATGAACAGAACAACGATTAGCGCAAAACCGCCGCCGTATCCAGCTCCGCCATATCCAGCTCCACCATATCCACAGCCGCCATATCCGTAGCCATACATTATAGAATCCCCTCCCTTACTAATAAACTCTGTCTCCATGTTTAATTATTAGAATCCGCCATAACCCCAAGAAGCACCGATAATAATCAGTAAAATAAACAAAACAACTAAAAGGGCGAAACCGCCGCCGTATCCACATCCGTCTGACATAGTCAATTACCTCCTTTGTTTGATTCAATATATCCTATTCAATTCACCCAATTTGTGCGATAGACGAATACACAGTTTTCATCGCAAAAAAGAAGCCTTCCGTGTGAAGGCTTCTGCTTTTTGCTGATATAACAGTATTTCCAGACTATCTTCCTTGAAAAAATAGGCAATTTTATTATTTTTTATGAGCTAGAGTGGCTTGGATTCCTTTAGCGGATTGGACGGGTTCTTTTTCTTTAATTTCCTCAGTCAGCTGTTCCAGGCTTTGCCGGACGTTTCCTTTGCCAGAAAAATTTTGGAGAAGCTCCTTCACGTCTATGCCAGACGAAGCTTTCAGGCTTTCCTGCATCGTGGACATCAGGTTGGTGGCATAGCCAGTTACTTTATTGGCCCCGCCATTATTGCTGTCACTTCCTGTATCTACCACTGTAATCTTATCAATATTTGATAGCGGGCTTGCAAGCTGCTTCGCATATTCCGGAAGCATGTTAATGACCATATCCATCATGGCCGCCTGGCCATACTGTTCAAACGCTTCAGCGATTTTCCTCTTTGCCTCCGCTTCCGCCAGTCCTTTGAGGCGGATGATTTCGGCTTCTGATTCACCTTGAGCGCGCTGTGAATCAGCCTTCGCCATCCCATCTGCCCTAACTCTTTCAGCTTCGGCACGGGCCTGTGATTCAATCCGATATTGGTTTGCATCCGCTTCGGCAATCTGCTTTTTCTTTTCAGCCTCTGCTGCCTGCTCAACAGCGTACCTGTCTGCATCAGCTTTCTTTTTCACTTCGGAATCATATTGGCGTTCTCTTCTTAAGATTTCTTTTTCTTCAAGCTCAATTTGCTTTTGGCGTTCAATGATCCTGATCTGCATTTCATGCTCCGTAACTTCTTGCTTTGCCCTGGCCGTTTCAAGGTCATATGCCTGGTCAGCCCGGGCTTTGGCAATATCCTGTTCCCTTCTGTAATCAGCCATTTTCATTTGATTTTCCTTCTCAGCTTCTGCTATCTCTGTCGCTCTTTCAAGTTCTGCCTTTTGGGCATCCTTGGCTGCTTCCGCCCGTTTTATCCGGGTTTCCTTTTCAGCTTCAGCTGTGGCAATATCCGCATCCCGCTTAACCTGAGCAATTCTTGGCCTTCCCAGTGAGTCCAGGTAGCCATTTTTGTCGCGGACATCTTTGATTGTGAAAGAAACGATGATCAGGCCCATTTTAGCCAAATCCTGTGATGCAACCCTTTGAACCTCCTGGGAAAATTTATCCCTATTTTTGTATATTTCTTCGACTGTCATAGAACCCAGAATTGACCGTAAATGCCCCTCTAGAACTTCTTTCGCTTCATTTTCACGATCTTCCTTTGATTTACCAAGGAATTGTTCTGCAGCAGTAGCAATTTCTCCAATACTCCCGCCGATTTTTATGATTGCAGTACCATCTGCCATGACAGGGACTCCCTGTTCGGTATATACTTCCGGAGTGGTAACCTCCAGTTTGCTTGAAAGGAGACTCAATGGCTCTGCCTGCTGAAAGACCGGCAATACAAATGTTCCTCCGCCTCTAATTATTTTTATCTTATTTCCGGATTCGTCCACATGGACATTTTTGCTGCCCAAATAACTTCCTGTTACGATTAACGCTTCATCTGGCCCTGCAGTCCGATATTTTGTAATGAACACACCAAGAAGCGCAATTAGCAAAAATGCTGCAATTCCAATTACAACCCAAATCATTAGCATTATATGTCCCCCTGTCTATAATTCTTTATAATCGATAACTTTAATAACTCCATTTTCCACTTCAACGATCAGCACATTGCTGCCTTCTGCTATAAACGTATTTTCATAGCTTAGGGCAGGCTTGGAAATTCTCCCGCTTATATTTTCAATCAAAACCTCACCGAAACCATTCTCCGGTATAGGTATTAATACCGTACCTAATCTTCCCCTTAAGGATTCATCTGTGTAAACGAGAGATTCTTCAGCAGATGATAATGGAATAAGAACAAAGATATTCAGCAGTACATCCAGCAGTCCTGCAATTCCAGCTCCTATCAAGAGAATGACCACGCTATTAAGAGAGGTTGCCGTTTCAAAGATATAGCCTGCAGCGGAAAGAAAAGTGATAAATGCAAGAATCAGTACAGGATTTAGAAAACTTCCCTCCCCAATTCCGTCAGCAATATCTCCAAAAAACACATACAAAATAATTAAGATGCCCGAAAAAATAAGTGTGAAGAGATATATTGTCTGAATAGGAAAACCAAATAGTTCCATTACATCACCCTATCCATATTTTATTGTCCATCTATTCTATCCCATGCCTCCTTTCCCTTTTCCCTTAACGGATTAATTTATATACGGACAAAAACCTGTAATTGTTTCATTTTTCGCAGTTTTTTTCCATATTCATACTTCTATCTGTTCAGCTTGTCTAACTTTCAGCCCGTTTTTGTCATTTTCATCTCTATTTCTGCATACCTTATTTTGGGACTAAAATTCGCCACTGGGGATTAAATGCCGAAAATTGGTGGAATAGACGAATATATCTAGTTAGCGGAGGGATAGGGAACATGACAAGATCTGAATTGCATATGGGGAAGCCAAAGAGCAAATTTATGCTGATGTCAATTGTCCTATTGTGCTTTTTTGCTGCTGTCTTTACAGCATTATATTTTTATTCTCAAAGCCTCATTAATATAGAAGCCCCTAAAAAAGAACTAGGTGAGAAAATTATTATCCAGCTTCCTTCCGGAAAGAGTGTATTTACATATGAGAACCTGGTTGTTAAAGAAGAAGGAAAGCTTTTTTATAAGGGCGAAAGAAATACTCTGGATCTGACTGGCGGTACTATTGTTTATGAAGAATGGGAATAAACAGAGATAAGATACTCTGCTCCTTATCCCGGGGCAGAGTCATTTTATTTTGAAGAAATCCACTGGCAGTTGACAAAATGTTTTTAAATCCTTTAAGATGAGCAAAAAATGGCGAGGAGAAATGACTTTGAAGGTAATGAAAAATGTTTTTTTTACAGCTTTGGCTACAGTTATTTCATTTTTCGGCATAAAAAAAATGACAAGCACCACTCACAAAATGAAAAAAATCGGACATCGGGGAGCAGCCGGCTACTGTCCTGAAAATACATTCCCTTCATATGACCGTGCGATCGAAATGGGTGCAGATTATCTGGAAATTGATGTCCAATTAAGCAAGGATGGAAAGATTGTTGTGATTCACGATTCACTTGTCGACCGCACAACTGACCATAAAGGCAAGGTGTCCGATTTTACCTTTGACGAGCTCAGAAAGATGGATGCCGGAAGCTGGTTTTCCCAAAAATTCCGCGGTGCCTGCATCCCTTCTTTCGAAGAGGTTTTAGACAAATATGCAGATCGCGTCGGGCTTTTAATTGAATTAAAAAAACCGTCCCTATACCCTGGCATTGAAAAAATGATTGCAGAGGAACTAAAGAAAAGAAATTTTCACACAAAAGGGGACGACCATATTATTGTTCAGTCATTCGAAACCGAATCAATGAAAAGATTCCATGAATTGGTGCCGGAAATCCCTGTCGCCATCTTAATTAACTATCCGCCTGACACTGTTGAGATTAAAAATATTGCTGAATATGCCAGTTACCTGAACCCAAAATGGACTGTGGTTAATAAACGCGTGATCGATCTGATTCACTCAAATCGCATGAAAGCAATCGCCTGGACTGTGCGTTCCAGGAAAGAGGCAGAAAAGTTGAAGCATTATCCACTGGATGGGATTGTTGCCGATTATCTAGATCTTATTGAATAACAAAAGATGCAGACCAATAATGGTCTGCATCCTTTATTTTGAAAGATAAGGAAGTATAAAATTCCGAAGGCCGACAACTGTCTGTACAAACAGCCTCCCCCCTCGGGGTGAGGCCCCAGGACATGCGAGGACATGGCGTTCTTAGTCTGCGTTCCTTCGCGGGCAAGGCGCTTCCGCTTTTCTTATAGCACCGCCTGTTTTCTCCCAGATTCCAGGAGCAGCTTCAGGGTTTCCAAATCACTTTCAGCCGGAAGAGCAAATGGCTTTTGATAAGCTTCCGGCCCCTTTCCGGTAATAAAAATCCAGTCACTCTCCCCAGCTTCCCGCCATGCCTTCTGAATAGCCAAAGTACGGTCGGGAATCACTTCCCCCTTACCGCATCCAAATTCTTTATTCAGCCGATGCAATTGGCTTATCATCTCATCCTCAGATTCATCGTTTAAATCATCAGCCGTTAAGTAAAATTTATGGCAGTATTTTGCAGATGCCTTAATCATGTCCATGCGCTTAGATTGATCTCTTCCTCCGCGGAATCCATAGATTTGAAAGATTCTTTCCGCTCCCTGTTGCCTCGCTGCTTCCAGGCAATATTCAAACGCATCCACAGTATGGGCATAATCCACAACGAACTTAGCTCCTGAAGGGTGGATTATAGTTTCAAAACGGCCCGGGATGCCCGGGAATCCAGCCAGGGCCTTAATAATATCTGCAGTGTCTATCCCCAGATCAACGCCTGTCAAAAAAGCCATTGCTGCATTATAGACATTATGGTGTCCCGGAAGAGGAAATTCAATTTCAAAAGACTGACCTTTCATCTCCAAAATAAATACTGTTCTCCCATTAATAGCAACGTCTTTTATTGAACAGCACTGATCATCACCAAGCAAAATCAAAGGAATCTTTTCTTTTTGCAGGTCCTCTGCCATTTTTTCTCCCCATGAATTATAGAGATTTATAACTCCTTTACCGCCGTCTTTTAGTAAGGTGAAGATTTTCTTTTTATCAAGAAAATACTGATCCATATTTTCATGATAATCAAGATGGTCATGAGCCAGATTAGTAAATAGTCCGTAATCTAATTCCAGACCTTCTGTTCTCGATTGTTCCAGCGCATGTGAAGAAATCTCCATAACGACAAACTCATCAAGGCTTTTACTCAGCATTTTTTGGATCTGTAAAGCATCTGGTGTAGTATTGCTGGTCTTATATTCCCTGTTATTAATAATATTGGATACAGTTCCCAAGAGGGAACATGTCCTGCCTGCAGTCTCCAAGATATGCTTTAAAATATAGGCAGTGGTCGTTTTCCCATTTGTTCCTGTTATGCCAATTATTTTATGTTTCCTTGATGGACGATCATAAAAACAGCTTGCCAGCTTCCCCAAACTGGTTCTGCTATCCGTTACTTTTATATAGGGCACATTCAATTCAAGGGCTTCTTCACCCACCACGGCAGCCGCCCCATTTTCAACAGCTTGTCCAATAAAATGATGTCCATCTGTCTGAAAGCCTTTAATCGCAACAAAAAGGCTTCCTTTCCTCACTTTGCGTGAATCCATTTCAATCCCTCTAATTTCAGGATCGTTTGTAAAAACATCCATCTCCCCACTATCCTTTAGGCACTTAATAACCTGGGATAATTTCATATTTCTGTCTCCTTTAATGTTTAAACATCAAGTAATTTGGTGTATAAGTCTATATTCATTATCTTTTGTTTTCCCATATTTACAGGAAATATGCCTCTAAAGGACACAAATAACGGGGGGATCGGAAAATCGTCTTAATATACTTGAATTGAGGATAAATTTGGGTGAATGGCTTCTGGAAAATAAGCGATTCACCCTATTGAAATACCAGCTTACTTGCGTTTTAGACTATAGACAATGGCCGCTTTGCAAACTGGGATAAATACTTCACATTCAACCGGCTGTGCTGTGAAATAAGATAAGCATCCCTTGTAGCACCTGGTTTCCTTAACGTATTAAGGGCTCTTATCATCCCTGCTTCACTTTCCATGCCAACCCCATGCCCAAAGAACATCCCTCCGCCCAAATATACGGAATTCTCACCTGTCCAAACTGGATGACCATAATCAGGATTATAAAAATAAACCACATCACCAGGTATGAAATTCCTGCCTCTTTTTGTAACAATCGATAGATCATGGTCATAATTCCAGTCCCAAACAAGAAGCCCCTGAAATAGTGTATTGAAGCGGCTGACAGAGATAGAGTCCAAGACAGCTTTATAAAAAATCAGCACAATGGCTGTTGTACATTCAAAAGCATATTCCCAGCTGTTCGTAAACACATCCATAATCGCATCTGACGGTAAAACGGATGGATCGAGCAGGTATCCATATTTTGTCCCTCTCCATATGCGCGGATTGAAACGCGATGTGTTAAAGGGTGCAAATTCAACTCGGCTGGCATAAAGCTGCCTGGCTGCTTTGATGATGTTCTCCCTTAGAAGGATATCAAACAGCAGTTCATGCATTGAATCATATTGATGAGTCTCCGGACTGCTCTCCAGGGCAAGATAAATTTCACGCTGAACACCAAAAAAGCTGGAAACCCCCGGTTTATTTTGATTATTCGAAAGGATAATCATTGCCTTCCCCCCTTCAAATGGACTTATAGTAGCTTATGGTTTCTTTTGCAGGAGGGTTCCTTCAATATTTTTCTTCTCTTTTTCTACTCTTCGGAAAATGGAAGCGTTATTTATTATCGGAAAATATCTTTTTTCTGAAATAGACTTGCTTTTCCTTCCATTTTACTTGTACAATATTCCACATATTCATAAGTTTCAGACTTTAACGATAATTCATTTTCAACAGGAGGCTTGTTTCATGGTGACTTTTTTAGGATCGATTGTTTTGCTGGTGGCAGGATACGCCACTTATTCGAAAGTAGTAGAGAAAATCTTTGGTATAAATGATAACATTCCTACACCGGCTTACACAGAAAATGACGGAATGGACTATGTTCCAATGAGCTGGTGGAAAGGCAGCCTGATCCAATTATTGAATATTGCAGGACTGGGTCCGATTTTCGGTGCTATCATGGGGGCTTTATATGGACCAGTTGCTTTTATCTGGATAGTGGCCGGTTCCGTTTTTGCCGGCGCCGTTCACGATTATTTTTCAGGGATGCTCTCTTTGAGGCATAAAGGCGAGCAATTTCCCTCTATTGTTGGCAGATATTTGGGAAAACCGGCCAAAACAGCCATTAATATATTTTCTATTCTCTTAATGGTACTGGTTGCCGCTGCATTTACTGCTGGACCGGCACAGCTTATTTCCAGCATAACACCATTAAGTTTTATGGCTTCATTGTTCATTATTTTTGCTTACTTCATCCTGGCAGCTGTGTTGCCTGTAAACCGGATTATCGGAAAAATTTATCCTTTTCTCGGAGCTATTTTAATTTTTATGGCTGTATCCATTGCAGTCGCATTGCTATTCAGCGAAAAACCCATACCGAATGTAACGCTTTCTAACTTTCATCCCGGAGAGCTTCCTATCTGGCCTTTACTGATGGTCACCATTTCCTGCGGTGCCATTTCTGGATTTCATTCAACACAAAGTCCGATTGTCTCACGCACGCTGAAAAAGGAAAGCGACGGTAGAAAGGTTTTCTATGGAGCAATGATTGGAGAAGGAATAATCGCTTTAATATGGGCTGCAGCGGGCATGACCTTTTTCGGGGGAACAGGAGGTCTTCAGGAAGCTTTAGCAGCAGGAGGCCCAGCTGGAGTCGTTAATGAAATTTCGAGCAGCCTCCTAGGTACATTCGGAGGGATACTTGCTATCTTAGGCGTTATTATCCTCCCGATTACAACCGGTGATACAGCTCTCCGCTCTTCAAGAATGATGCTGGCTGAATCGCTGTCCTCTTTTATGAAAACGGATGGCAGATGGAAGGTTGTCATCACCACCTTACCAGTGGCTCTTCCAACTTTATACCTTGCAACAATCGATTACTCTTTCTTATGGAGATATGTTGGATGGACAAATCAGGTTACAGCTGCAGTCATGCTTTGGACCGCCACGATGTATCTCTTGAAAAATAAGAAATTCCACTGGATTTGCGGTGTGCCTGCCTTGTTTATGACAGGTGTAGTATCGACGTATATCTTCTATGCACCTGAAGGCTTTCAGATGGATTATCAATTGTCGATGATCATCGGTTCAGTCATTACGCTTGCTATTGCAGTATGGTATGTTTACCAGATAATAAAACATAGACAGCTTGGCAAAAATAGTACCAGCTTAACAGCAGCCTAACTGTAAATGCACCTCATTCACAAGAATGAAGGTGCATTTTTTTATTTGCTGAAATCCTTCAGACCAATACCCTTTTTTCAAATTTAGTTGCTGTCTGTCTTTCTATTCTGTTAGTCCTGCACTCTGGATATCTGGCCCGTTGCGTTTTACTCTTCATGAAGCGGGTAATGAATACTAACAGTTAAAGGAGGTTTTACAATGTCAGATAAATACAACTCAGAAAAAAATAATTCTATAGAACAAGAAAAAAAGAAAGAAAACAACAAAGATATCGAGCCCCAAAGAGAGCCGGAAAAACCTCAGGAAGAGAAGCCGAATTAAGGAGGATGTCTAAAATGGCTGACAAAAACATTCAGGATGGAAAGATGGATAACCCCGAGCAATATAAAACCGAAAAAGAAAGTTTATTTGACAAGTATGAAAGTGAGAAGAATGTAGATCCTATTCCAGTGGAAGACTTAAAACAAGAAAAAGAAGAAGAAAAAAACGGCTCAAACATAAAGAGCAGTTCTTCTACAGAGGAAAAGTACAAAGCTGACTTTGAAACAATCAAAAAGAAAAAGCTGTTTGGCGATAAATATGACGATGGAACAAGGACATAAGAAAGGCTGGATACTATGAGTCAGAATAACCTAAAGGAAAAAATCATAAATATACTGGAAAACAGCAAAATAGGCATCCTTTCTACCGTGAAGAACAACAAACCCTATTCCCGCTACATGACATTTTTTAACGATAATCTTACCTTGTTTACACCCACCAGCATTCAGACAGATAAAGCAGATGAAATTAAAGCCAACTCAAACGTTCATATCTTAGCAGGATATGAAGGTGAAGGGTTTGGTGATTCCTATGTAGAAATTGAAGGAACAGCCTCTATTAATGATTCGGATGCTTTAAAAGAAAAACTATGGAATGAAAATATGGAACCCTGGTTCGATGGTCCGAACGATTCCAATTTAATTGTTCTTGAAATTAAACCGGTTAAAATAACGCTGATGAACACAAAAGAAAATTCACCAAAAACACTTGATTTATAAACCAAGACGCCTGGCATCTAATGACGTGCCAGGCGTCTTGTATTGTATCTTCCATAATTTTAGCCAGGAGCGTATTTTCTATGAATGCTTTATTTTATTATCTTATTAAAATCTCTATAGTGACTCAAATAGTAATCTGCTCCTGGAGTATTATTCTGAAAGAGGCAAGTTTTTATGCCAAGCTCCTTTGCCGGCAAAATGTCTATTTCCCTATCTCCAATTGCTATATCCACTTTATGCTTCTCATGCAGAAATTCATATGAAGCGGTGTGAGGCTTGCGGGGATAGCCGTCGTCACCTGCTACCATATCGGTAAAGTATCCATCCAAATTATGGAACTGCAATATAGATAGAACATCATCTCTTTCCTTGTGAGTCATAATAACATTCTTATCAGCCTGCTTTAATACATGCTCAACCTCAGGAAAAGGCGTTAAATCTTTGGGCCGCAACTGTCTCGCCATGTTCCTGATTGCTTTAATTTGTTCATCATTTAAGCCGAAATGTTCAAATGCTTCACTGAATGATACCTTTAACTGCCAAAAAATCTCTTCTCCCGAGATCTTTTCATCTCCCATTACTTCCCTGACAATCGCTGTATAGGCTGGGTATGTATCAAACAAAGTGCCGTCAAAATCCCAAAGTAAATTCAAAAGGCAAAGCTCCCTTCTAAATCCTTTTCTCCCCTTATTTTAGTAATTATACATGTAGCTAATCTATTAAACTGCTTTTCCATTGTAATTAAATTACTTTGACAAACCTATAGCACAATGCTAATTTAATAGCTATAATACTAAAAAAATCTTGCCCTGATAAAAAATAGGGAGAATTTTCAAAGGATGAATTTGAATGAACAAAGAGATTATTAAGCTAATCAGAAAAAGCTATAACATGACACAGCGTGATTTCGCAAGAGTTGTCAGCTGCAGCTTCTCTCTAATAGCTCTGGTTGAGGTAGGCAAGAGAAGAGTAACAGCTGATCTTGAAAATAAAATTAAAATTGCTTTTGACCTCGATGACCAGCAGATGCAATCACTCACTTCCCTTGTTTCAGAAATCAGCAAAGGTGTTCCCCCCTTCATGTAAAGACAGATACGGCTGTTTAAAGACCTTCCCTTCAGATGATACCGATCACAAATTAGCAGCCGGCAATTAAAATAGGCATTTGCCGTGTCTCTCCGCCCACTTATGCATACCTTATAAGGAGTTATAGGATTTTTGCATAAAAGGAGAGTGCCCAATGTATCCATATGGCTATTATCAAGGTTATCTTCCTCAGCCAGCAGCCCACTTCACCCCTGAATATGATTATCAGCAGTACGAACAATATGATGACAGACAGCCCCAGCAGCTCGAAAGAAGGGTTACAGCTTTGGAAAGGCAAAATCAGGAGCAATCCAGAGAGATTACCCGGCTGAACAGGCAGCTGGTAAATTTGACTGACCAGGTTAAAATGCTGAACCAGACCGTTGACCGCCATACACGAAGGCTTAATCGGCTGAACCAAAGGCTAAGGGCAGTTGAGAATAGACTTAACATCCCTTTTACTCCTTTTGACGGGGAATTCTAAGGGAGAACTTTGTGCTTACTGCCGTGAGCCTTAGGAATAACAACTTTGCCCCAATCTCATAGTGATTGGGGCTTTAATTTACCTATTGGTTTATACGCAAACTTTGTAATTACTGTCCGGCCAGTGTTAGGGCATCTACTGTTTAGCTAAACCTGGCTATTCGCTCGTAAACCTCTTTTAAGTTGGAGCATCCTAATTTATGAACCTCCTCGATCAAACGGCACCATAAGAGAGCAGTAAGCTTTGCATCTCCCAGGGCATGATGGCGGTCTTTAACAGGGATGCTATAAAATTCACAAAGGTCTTCTAATCTCCAGAATGATTTATTATGATCAGCTATCCTGTAAAGGAAGGAAGTATCTAATATCCTATACTTGAATGGCGTACGGAATAGCTTCCAGCAGCTGTGCTGCATAAAGCTTTTCTCGTGGTTCGCATGATGGGCCACAAGCGGCATATCCTTCACAAATTCAAGGAAACTAATCAATACTTCCGAGAGAGGAGGGGCTTTTTCTAAATCAGCCTCAGATAAACCCGTCAGCTCCTTAATTTCGTTTGAAAGTGGCTTTTCAAATCGGGCGAGTGAATAAAAATTGTCTTCACTGACTTTCCCTTTAATAATTTTAACCGCACCAATCGATATAATCTGATCCCCTTTATCCGGATAAAATCCAGTTGTTTCAATATCAAAGACAGCCACATTCAAATTTCCGAATGGAATAGCCATTGAATCGGTATTCTCCAATTCCCTCTGCATTTGCCTTATAAATGCCATTTGCTGTGGATTTTGACCATTCATCCCACCAAACATATTAGTTTGAAGTTTTCCTTGAATACCTCTGACAAATTGGACAAAAGGATGGAATCCCATTAACCTGCACCCTTTTCAATGGCCCTGATTACAAATTGATGAAGCTTTTTGCCATCCTTTAAAATATTTTTCAATTCATTTCTTTCAGATTTTGATAAGGATTTCAGCTGAATGTAATGAGTATCATCATAGGTATCTGTTTGCCTGTAAGATTGAAGTCTCCATTTTAACAAAGCGGCAAAATTACTTTCATATTTACCCATTTCCTCATCATAGCCATTCATTTTTTTGAGCTTACCCATTCGGGCAATAGTGGATGTCTCCAATATCCCTTCTTTGACAGCAAGAATTCTAACCGCATTTACATAAGGTATAAATGCTGCATATTTTAGATCCAGCTCTCCTTGATGGCTCCCCTTTTCCTCTGTCAGAAGCTGGCCAAATGGACCAACTGATTTTTTTATATGCATACTGGTCTCCATCATCCTGGTCAGCAAATGAGGGCTTTTTTGAATGTTCGTGTGGATACTGGACTTCAATTCACCTATATATTCCTCCTGGCCCGCAAGAACTCTGCTGTCATAGAAAATGTGGAGATTTCTTATCGTCTGCAGACTCTCCTCCTGCATCCATGCTTGAATCTGTCTTTTCCATTTAGAAAGCGACTTGCACCACAGCGGATTTGAACTCATCACATTCCCTTCGCAATAGGGATATCCAGCTGCATGCAGACCTTTTGAAATTTCCTCCCCCAGCTGCAAAAAATACGCTTCTGCTTCTGCCTCACCCGGTTCAAACACCAAGCCATGGTCCTGGTCACTCAGAAAGCCCTGTTCCATTCTCCCGCCGCTTCCCATCGTAAACCAGGCAAACTTCCATGAAGGTGATCTTTCTATTTTCAATCGCTCCAAAGCTATGCTAATAACAGCATTCATGATAAGGTCGTGAAATTCATTCAGGGCACTGGTATCATAGCGATATATTATCTGTTCCTCTTTCCACTTTTTCAGGGATTGATAAGAATTAAATGATGATTCCATCCAGGCACTTCCTTTAAAGAAAGCTCGAGTCCTGCTTATGAGCTTAAACTTTTGTTTTCCTCAGCCATGAAGACTTCCGGATATCCGTAGCTTCCATGTTCACTTAAATCTAATCCCATAATTTCTTCTTCTTCTGTTACCCGAAGTCCTCCCAATACTTTCTTGGCAGCTGCCAAAATAATGAAGGATACAGCAAATGCATAAAGACCGGATACAGCTACACCCATGAACTGGACTCCCAGCTGTTCAAAACCGCCTCCATAAAACAATCCTGGCTTTCCGACTGCTGCCAATTCAGGTGTCGCAAAGAATCCAGTGGATAATGTTCCCCAAACCCCAGCTGCACCGTGAACAGATAGGGCAAAGATGGGATCATCGATTTTCCTCTTTTCAAAGAATCGCACACTGTAGAATACCAGTATTCCTGCTACAAACCCTATGACAACAGCCGCCCAAGTATCCACAAATGCACAGGAAGCTGTAATAGCGACCAAGCCCGCAAGAGCACCATTAAGCATTGTCGGCACATCGGATTTCCCCATAACCACCCAGGAAATAATCAGTGCTGATACTGCGCCTGCTCCCGCAGCAAGATTTGTATTAAGAGCTACAAATCCAAAGAACCCATCGTCAACAGTCAATGTACTCCCAGCGTTAAAACCGAACCAGCCAACCCACAGGATCAGCACACCCAAGGCTGTATATACTTGGTTATGACCATAGATATTGTTAGCCGAACCGTCCTTGTTAAACTTTCCAATTCGGGGCTTAAGTAAAATAGTAGCGGCCAAGGCTGCCATAGCACCTGTTAAGTGAACAACTGTTGAACCGGCAAAGTCCTGCTTGCCGTGTTCTGCAAGCCAGCCCCCTCCCCAAATCCAATGGGCAACAACAGGATATACAATTGCGGAAAATAATACGGTGAAAATGAGGTAAACGGATAGTTTTGCACGTTCAGCAAATCCGCCGAGTGCAATCGTGATGGCAATACCGGCAAATGCCAGCTGGAATACGAAGAATACCGAAGATGATAAGCCCATTCCCTCAAGTTCAGCACCTGAGTAAAAGAAATTGGTAAGCCCGACCAGGATATTTGCGTTACCGCCAAATATGAAGCCAAAGCCTACTGCCCAAAACACTAATGATGATAGACCAAAGGTAAAGATCGTTTTTCCTGCAATATGCCCCGCATTTTTCATCCTGGTAGAACCTGCTTCCAGCATAATAAAACCGCCAAGCATAAAAATGACTAAAATTGCTCCCAGCATAACCCACAGACTGTTCATTAAAAATGTGGAATCCAATTGTCATTCCTCCCTGTTATTTTTTGATGTAAGAATTAATATAAATTTAATGTTATATTATCTAACATCATTTAATTTAATCCTTATTTTACTCTAAATTTTATAGAAGTCAATCTGTTTTTAGAAAATTTATAATTTTTGTGTTATATAATCTGACATGAATTTTATTATCAGATTATAACGATTGGCAATTTTATAGTTGCATCTGTTTTTCATTAATCGGATAAGTTAAAAACGAGCATTAATTTGCTCAAATAATCGTGGGGAGTGATGTATCATGGCAAGAAACAAACTATTGGTACCCGGTGCAGGAAATGTATTGGATCAAATGAAACAGGAAATCGCCAATGAGTTTGGAGTTCAGCTTGGTGCTGATACGACATCACGAGCAAACGGTTCTGTCGGCGGGGAGATGACAAAGCGCCTTGTCGCAATGGCAGAACAGCAGCTTAAAAACCAGCAAAATCAGTAGAGGATGTTTTTTTGCTGGACTTAACCGGCCCTGCCCATGGGCCGGTTAATAAAAAAATGGTTTCACTCAAAAGCTTAATTACCAAACGGAGGCATACTTATGACCAACAAAAATGATAACCGCGAAAGAAAAAACAAATATCCTAAAAACCAAAAACAGGATACGGAATTCTCAAGAGAGGCAGATATCAGAAGCGAAATGACAAAAAAAGATCTGCAAAAATAAAAAGTCTCACACAAAAAAGGCACGTCACTTGACTGCCTTTTTTTGGGTGGTTGTTATTCATTCTTAATTTAACCAAAATACTTCTGATTACGGGTTATTTTCCCTGGAGTAATCACCCTACTTAATCGTGATACAAAAACTCCTGCCTCAAAAACAATTGCAAATAACACTGTCCCAAAAGCAAGATGGATAACGGCCCAGGATATTTCAATGTAACTTATAATGGTAAGAATTCCGATAATGATTTGGATTAAAACAAGCAAGGAGGCAGCCATGAGCCGATTCTGCAACCCAGCCTCCCATTTATTTTTAAATGAAAGATACGTAAGAATAAATATGTAAAATGCCACAACTCCAGCCAGAATCCTATGTCCGGTCTGGACCATTGCAGGAATAGATACAGGCATAAAACCATTTGCACATTCAAGCCATCCGCATGACAATCCGAATGATTCATGCTTAATATAAGCACCAAGGAATAAAGTAAGAAGCGTCACAATCAGCAATCCGTTAAATTTATTTTGCAAACTATTATCTTTTCCGAATACAGCAAGTGATCGCTGTTCATCAGCATTTCGCCAGATCCAGATCAGTGCGGCCAGGAAAAGCATAGCTACGATTAGGTGAACAGAGACAACTACAGCAGGCAAATCCATCCAAACCACAGCAGCCCCCAGTAAAATTTGAATTATTAAAAGCACCATCAGTACCTTAGAAACTTTATCAAGTTCTCGCACCGGATTTGATTTTTGAATACTAAAATACAACATTGCCGTCATTATTCCAAGTGCTGCACCGATAACCCTGTGAGCAAATTCAATTAAGGTATCTCCTTCTAATATCGGGATTACCAGACCATTGCATAAAGGCCATTCCGGCCCGCATCCCATGCCTGACTCCGAAGATGCCACATACCCGCCGAATACAATCAGAAAATAGGTAAGGACAATTGTTAAAAATGCCAGCCGCTTTACCTTCAAAGCACACACCCCTTATTTTGCAGCATTTACAATTTTGCAATCAGTTTATCAAAAGCAGGACAAACTTTCGGTGATATGAATCACAAATTTAAGCGGGCCCTAATGCAATTTTCAACATAAGAAAAAAAAAAAACGCCAGAGTTCCCCCTGGCGCAGCTATGCATGTCATTTATTTTGAATAAGTACGGCTATAAAGGGTGACATCCTCTAGTTTAGAACGATTAGGTTCATAGCCTATTCCAGGCCTTTCAGGCACGAATATAAATCCATCTTCCATAGTGACTTCAGGATCGATGATATCTTCCTTCCAGTAATGAGATGATGGCGCTGTATCTCCAGGAAGCGTAAAATTGGACAGCGAAGTAATGGCAATATTGTGCGCACGGCCTATTCCAGCTTCAAGCATTCCGCCACACCACATCGGAATGTTATGATCTTCGCAAAGGTCGTGAATTCTTCTGGACTCTGTCAGTCCTCCAACACGGCCGATTTTAAGATTTATGATTCTGCAGCTTCCAAGCTCAATCGCTTTTCTTGCATCCTCAAAGGTATGTATACTTTCATCAAGGCAAATTGGCGTTTTCAGATGACTTTGAAGCTTGGCATGGTCGATAATATCATCATGATCTAAAGGCTGTTCAATCATCATTAGATTAAACTCCTCCATCCTTTGAAGATGATCAATATCATTAAGTGTATAGGCGCAATTGGCATCAGCCATAAGCTGTATTTCAGGAAATTGGGCACGAATGGATTTTAAAATATGCACATCCCAGCCGGGCTTGATTTTCACCTTAATCCGCCGGTAACCTTCATTTACATAACCTTCAATTTGCTTGAGCATCTTTACTTCCGACTCCTGTATGCCCACACTTACGCCCACTTCTATTTTTTCCTTTACTCCGCCTAAAGCTTTTGCGAGAGAAATCCCCTTCTCCCGGGCATAAAGATCCCAGACAGCACCCTCTAGCGCTGCTTTGGCATTAAAGTTTCCCCTGATAGGCCTGAATGCCTCTGAAACATCATCAGGGTGCCGGATTTCTGATGCAAAAAGGATCGGTATTAAATGATCACTCATTATATGCCAATTTGTTTTAACTGTTTCTTCATTGTATATCGGCTCCATAATGGAAACCGATTCAGCCCAGCCTGACTCGCCGCTTTTTGATTTTACTTCTACCAGAATAAAGTCCTTATCCACTTCCGTTCCGACACTTGTTGTAAATGGATTCAGCAGCTCCATTTTGACGTGCCTTAAAACGATGCTTTTAATGTCCATCTTCCCATTCTCCTAGCAGTATCCCTTTTCTTTTTCCAAGAGATATAAGTATTGGTTTTCCGCGGTTATGTCCCTTATCAGATCCGTTACAATCCAGCCTTTGCTGAGATAATGAACGAATACTTCTTTCGTGCTCTCCCTCCATTTCAAAGCCAATTCAAAATCCCGCTTTTTTATATCTTGAAAATTCCCCGGAACCGGGATAAGAATTTTTTCATTTTCATGAAACAACTGTGTATTATCAGGAAAATAAAAGCCATCCGCCATACCTGTTTCCAATGCCATCGGCAGAACCTCTTCAGACCATTGACGTTCAGGACATTCCCCTTTAATTCGCCACTCCACTACAAATCGGTCTGATGGTATGCCTGCATTCATATGGTCTGACATTTCACCATAAGCATTTTCAATATATTGAGTGCATACCGCACCGAGTTTATGCAGATTGAGATTGGCATTAACCGTTTCAAGCGGGTCATATGTCCACGAAATGAGATCATAGCCTTTCTCAAGCGCTGTCTTTTTTTGAGCATGTTTCAGCTTTTCTCCAATCCCGAACGCCCGGTACTCCTCGTGAACCCCTAGGCTGTGAGAGCAAAGATATACCTTTGTGCCGTCAAAGCCAGGAAAGCTGTATTGAAATCCAATCAGTTCCTCTTCAAGGAAAGCACCTAACACAAACCCGCCATTTTTAACCGTTGCCACCGTATGATTAACCGGCACCGCTTCTTCCACACTCCATATGCGAGTTTCAAGTTCGTATACAGCTTCAAGCTCCTTAACTGTGTGAAGGTTTTTAATTACCAGTGATGTTAATGCTTCTTGCTTCATAACCTTCCCCTTTCCTGCATACCCAAAGATTTTCCGGTCTATATGCTGCCTTTTATGAATGCTATAAAGTTTCTAAAAAATAATATGAGCCACAACTGCTACAATTGGCAGTGTTATAATAGTACGCAGAAGGAAAATTAGAATTAAATCCTTAATGCTGACAGGCAGATTTGAACCTAATAGCAGGCCGCCCATTTCAGACATATATACCAGCTGTGTTACAGAGACACAGGCAATAATAAATCTTGTCATTTCACTTTCAATGCCGCTGCCGATGACAGCTGGAAGGAACATATCTGCAAATCCAACCACCATTGTCTGGGCTGCTTCAGCTGCCTCCGGAATTTGCATCAGGGCCAGGATCGGTTCAAACGGCTTGCCAAGAATAGTAAATGCAGGGGTAAATTCAGCTATTACCAAGGCAACCGTTCCAATCGCCATAACAATTGGCAGTACTCCCATCCACATGTCCAAAACATTTTCAACACCTTCTTTTACAACAGCGGCTGCACTATTATTTGTACGCGCTTTCTTAATAGCATTATTTAATCCCCATTTAACAGGTGTAGTGTGTGTAGGGATATTCGTTTCCGCCTTGAGCTCTGTCCCTTCATAAGCTGTATCCGCTTTCCTTGATAAAGGCGGTATTCGAGGCATTACTATAGCTGCCACCAGACCAGCCAGAATAATCGTTAAATAATAATGAATGAAGTATTGCTCTAAGTTTAAATATTGAATAATTACAATTGTAAAAGTAATGGAAACAACTGAGAAGGTTGTTGCCACCACTGCTGCCTCACGCTTTGTGTAATATCCTTCTTCGTATTGTTTTGTCGTTAACAGGACTCCAATTGTCCCGTCACCTACCCATGATGCCAGACAATCAAGCGAAGAACGCCCCGGCAGCTTAAAAACAGGCCTCATAACTTTGATCAATAATGCACCAAAAAATTCGAGGAGACCGAAATTTAATAGAAGCGGCAGCAATAAACCTGCCAGAAGAAATGTAGTAAATAGTATAGGAATTAAATCATAGATTAAGAGCGCACCCGTATTCTCTGAATATATCGGTTCCAAACCGAACTCAAATAATGTAATAATAGCAAAAACTGTTCCAAATAAACGGGCCGCCACCCAAAACTTGCTCACATTCAGTAATTTGTTCAGATATGGACTGTCCAAGATAAAGCCCGGTTTAAAAATTACTGCTATCAGTGAGCCAATTACTGAAAGAGCCATGATCAAAACTGTAATTGAAGGTATGGAATCTCCCAGTAATCCATTAATTTGATTTGCTAAATAAGCAACGGGGATGGTAATTCCATCAGCTCCTTGAATCGGTACCATAAATAGTAAAACCCCGATTAGAGAAGGAATTAAAAACTTTAAATAGTCCCCAGTTGTGTAGGATGGCCTTTCCTCCTGCTGAATCATCTTCTTTGATAAACTGCTCATTCATTTTGCCCCCTTTATTTCTTGTATTAACTCCCCTGCTGTTCAAACTTACTCAAAAAACCGCTCTTGTTCAGCATATAAGATTTCCAGTTCCTGCTGTCTTTTTGCAATTCTTTCATGATCCCGTTCATCGATACCTGCAATCAGTACCCCCAGTAAACTAATTACGGAAGCTGCCGAATGATGTCCTGAATCCATAAGCTCATCCGTAGTAAGCGTAACTGCTGCCAACTGCCCGATAGGCGACAGCTGGCGGTCTGTTATGGCAATAACCCCGGAATCTTGCCTTTCAGCAAAAGAAGCAAGCTTTAACGCTTCTTTCCGATAGCGAGGAAAAGAAAAAATGACAACGGCCGATTTATCTGTTAAATCACACACATCCTCAGAAAGAAAACCGTTAGGGCCTGAGATATAAACATTTCCCCTTATTTGTTTAAGTGTGTAATAAAACCAGTATGCTGCGGCAAAAGAGCTGCCAAAACCACCAACATAAACCCTGTCTGCACGGATTAATGCATCAATCGCTTTCCAAATTTCCCTTTCATCAACCTGATCAAGCAATTGCCGAAGTATCTTCCTCTCCTGATCAATGACTCTCCTAAACAGATTCTCTTTCGCAGCATTTTCTATGGAAGAGTCATCTTCAAAATAATCCATCTGTTTCCCGGCAAGCCACTCTTTTCTAATTCGATCCTGCATTTGGGAATAACCGCTGAACCCAAGTGCATACGCAAGACGGATGACCGTTGTCTCACTGACTCCTGCATTTTTCCCAACTTGAAATGCTGTTAATAGAACAGCTTCATCAGCATGCTCCAGAATAAATTCAGCAGCTTTCCTCTGTCCTGGTGAGAGTGAGGAATAGCTTTCTTTAATCAACTGGCTCATTGTTTTCTTATCCATGCCGGCTCCTCATGAATAGTGAAGGAAAAACTTCTTATGCAAAGTATAAAGCATGAAATGCTTCTCTAACAAGAAGAATTTCCACTATTCAAAATTATTTTTATCAATATCTATTTAGAAATCTATTCTTCTACATGAAGGGAATCCTTCTTTAAGAGAATTTTAAAGGATGAAATACTTCTTTAGCAAGAGAAAAATGTATTTTTAGTAAAAGAAATTTATTTTTATGCATTTAATCCATAAAGAAACTCTAGGGCATTTTTTTATAGATGTATGACTTGGGAAAATATAAGGGAAAATTCCTTACATATTCATAAAAGATTAAAAAAACATTTTTACGCAAACGGTTGCATCATATTTCTACCCGTGTTATTTTAAGATAATAATAAAGCTAAATAGTATTTTCACGGAATAAATTCATTCATATATCGAAATTTTTTTCGTCAAATTATGAAAATACTTTTTTAGACCATTTAATGAAAGCCCATACAATAAGGGAGAGAAGAACGATGAAAAAACTATTTTCTTTTGATTTCTGGCAAAAGTTTGGGAAAGCATTACTTGTTGTAGTGGCCGTAATGCCAGCTGCAGGTATTATGATTTCACTTGGAAAGCTTGTTGGCATGACGGGTACTGACATCGCATTTGTGCAAGCGATTGCACGAGTGCTGGAGGATATCGGATGGGCCATTATTACAAATCTTCATATCTTATTCGCAGTAGCAATTGGCGGTTCCTGGGCTAAGGAACGTGCAGGCGGAGCGTTTGCAGCTCTTATTGCTTTCATTCTGATTAATAGAATCACAGGCGCCATATTCGGAGTAAAGTCCGACATGTTAGGTAATCCTGAGGCCGCGGTAAAATCCCTGTTTGGACAAGACCTTATTGTCCCGGACTATTTCACTTCTGTTTTAGGCGCACCAGCATTGAATATGGGAGTATTCGTCGGGATTATCTCAGGTTTTCTTGGAGCCAATTTATTTAACAAGTATTATAACTATGATAAATTGCCAAATTCACTTTCCTTTTTCAATGGAAAGCGCTTTGTTCCCTTCACTGTAATTGTCGGCTCTGTTGCAGCTGCGTTGGTCTTATCGATTGTGTGGCCATTTATTCAAGGATTATTAAATGATTTCGGACAATGGATTGCTACATCACGAAATACGGCGCCTGTTATTGCTCCATTTGTTTTTGGTGCACTGGAACGATTGCTTCTTCCATTTGGATTGCATCATATGCTGACTGTCCCAATTAATTACACGGAGCTTGGCGGAACTTACAAAATCCTGACAGGCTCTAATGCAGGTTCAACGGTGGCTGGACAAGATCCGCTATGGCTTGCATGGATTGCTGACCTAAATAACTTTTTGACTGCAGGAGATACAGAAAGCTACAAGCAGCTGCTGAATGATGTTACTCCTGCCCGTTTCAAAGTAGGCCAAATGATTCTATCCGCTGCTGCCCTGCTGGGAATTGCGCTTGCAATGTACCGCAATGTAGATCATGAAAAAAAGAAGAAATACAAATCGATGTTCTTATCTGCTGGTTTGGCAGTATTCCTGACTGGAGTAACTGAACCAATCGAATTTATGTTCATGTTTGCTGCTCCTCTTCTTTATATCGTGTATGCAGTTATGACAGGTCTGGCCTTTGCAATTGTTGATATTATAAATATCCGTGTCCATTCTTTCGGCATCATTGAATTGATTACAAGAACACCAATGATTTTAAAAGCTGGCTTATGGCTGGATCTTGTAAACTTTGTAATTGCCTGTCTAATATTCTTCGGGTTAAACTTTGGTGTTGCCAATTTTATGATCCGAAAATTCAACTTCCCTACACCAGGACGTAATGGAAACTATATTGAAGAAGAAAATACCGCTGCATCATCGGATACTTCAGTTAATAAGAATTCACTAGCCCCAGTGTTAATTGAATTATTAGGCGGAAAAGAAAATATTGAAGATGTTGATGCCTGCATGACCCGCTTGCGTGTCACTGTAAAGGACACTTCATCAGTTGCTGGTGAACAGGACTGGAAGAAGAATGGAGCTTTAGGTCTTATCGTTAAGGACAAAGGCGTTCAGGCAATTTATGGGCCCAAAGCAGATGTCCTTAAATCTGATATACAGGACTTGCTGGGAGCTTAACAATGAAATTATTAACTCTAAACTGCCACTCATGGCAGGAGGATCAGCAGCTGGAAAAAATAAAAATTCTTGCTGAGGCAATTAAAGAGAACCTCTATGATGTCATCGCTCTGCAGGAAGTCAGCCAGCATATCAAAGCCCCTTTGATAGACGGCCATATCAGAGAAGATAATTATGCACTGTTGTTAATTGAAGAATTGAGAAAAATAGGTGTGAAAGATTACGTTTTTAAATGGGATTTTTCACATATTGGCTACGATATATATGAAGAAGGTCTTGCAATCATAACAAGGCATGAAATAAAAGAAGATCAATCATTTTTCATTACAAAAAACCGAGACCAGAAACACTGGAAGACACGGAAAATAGTTGGTATTAAATTACTTCATCAAGATAAGCCTATCTCCTTCTATTCTTGTCATCTCGGCTGGTGGCACGATCAAGAAGAGTCCTATAGATTCCAGGTTGAATCTCTACTTTCAAAAGTCCCAAAGGATGAATCCGCCATTTTAATGGGAGATTTCAACAGCTCCGCTTATGTCCGCAATGAAGGTTATGACTTTCTGACAGGCAATGGGCTCTACGACACTTATGAATTAGCTTCCAGGAAGGATTCTGGTGTTACTGTTAGAGGAAAGATTGCCGGCTGGGAGAACAATAAACATGATATGCGGATTGATTTAATTCTTTCGGCTCAGCCTATACAGCCGAAATATTCTCGGGTTATTTTTAACGGCATACACAAACCCATCATTTCAGATCATTATGGCGTTGAAATTGAAATATAGGCAAAAGTCCCTGACAACTCTGTCAGGGACTCTTTTTACACTCTTAGCTTGTAGATGGGCTCAGGATGGAAGGCCTGAAAGAGCTCACCTGTTGGTTCGAAACCAACTTTCTCATAAACACGAATAGCCGGCTCATCCTCCTTGATGACTGATATGTAGATTTCATTACAAGCATACAGCTCTTTCATTTCCTTTATCACAAGTTTTATAGCCGGTATACCGTACCCTTTTAAGACAAAAAAGCCTCCCTGCTTAAATAAAACAGGGAGACTTTCGCAGTATTATTTCTTCCGTTTCTTTGTCAATCTGCCTAATAGGAAAGCTCCTGCGGCCACACCAATCACAGTATTGGTTTTCTTAGTAAATACCTGCTTGGCAACAAGGTTTAAATTCTGCGGCCTTTCAGCCAGACGCCTCATGAAGTAGCCGTACCAGTCATTCCCAAAAGGTACATAGGTACAGAAATTATAGCCTTCACCAGCAAGCTTCAGCTGCATATCCTTGCGGAAGCCATAAAGCATTTGAAATTCAAATTTCTCTTTAGGGATATTGTTAGCCCTTACAAAATCTTTTATATGATTAATTACTTTATGGTCATGTGTTGCAATAGATGTAAATTTGCCATTCAGCAAATGCCATTCTATTAATTTTATAAAGTTAGCATCGATGTCACTTTTGTCCTGATAAGCAATTTCCTCAGGCTCCTTATAAGCCCCTTTTACAATTCGCAAGCGGAAATCCTTATATTTCATTAAATCTTCTTCAGCACTCAGGAAATAGGCTTGAATAACTGTACCTATGTTATTATATTCTTTAGATAATTCATCCAGTATATCAAAGGAAGGCTGCAAACGCTTAGAGTCTTCCATATCCATATTCACAAAAATACCATAATGGCTTGCTCTCTCTACTATCTCCCTAACATTTTCAAGACAGAAAGAGAAGTCGATATCCAGGCCTAATTGGGAAGGCTTTAAAGATATATGTGCATCCACCTGATTTTCATGAATGGCTTCTATCACTTCAATTATTTGTTTCTTTGCTTCTGCCGCCTCTTCTTTTTTATATACAAATTCCCCGAGGTTATCGACAGTACAAGAGATGCCATGAGCGTTCAGCTCTTTTATGCTTTGAATTGCTTCATCTAAATTTGTTCCCGCAACTACACTCTGCGCTCCCAATTTCAACCCATATTTCTTTGCAGCACTATTCAGAAATTCGTTTTGGGAAAGGCCGATAAACAGATCTTTCAACATAGAAATATCCCCTAACTCTTGTAATTTCACAATGAAATTATAGCATAGATTTTTAATAAAAATTATTTTGTGAATTTTTATATTTTAACGATTCCTTATCACTGTTTCGTTAAAACATTGCAGGGGTTCCCACTTTAAAAGCAACCCCCTGTAAACAAAAAAAGTGCCTGGCTATCGGCAGCCAGACACTTTAAGTATATTTCCGACTGGGTTCGAACCAGCGACCTCTACCCTGTCAAAGTGGCAAACAGTCACTGAAGCAATAAATTTATTATAGAAAATCCCTTACATATCAAGGCTTTAGCAGGAATGAAGTATGTTCTTGTAGGTTTAAAACGGACAGTTGTTGACCGTTTTCGTCAACAATTCGTCAACAACCCCATAATTTAGACCTCTCTTGCAAGTCCTGAATAATACAAATAACAGTTGCCTAATAAAGATGTTCTAATGGTAAAGTTAATTAATGACAGATTATAGACTGCCTCCTAAGCTGTAGGTCGTGAGTTCGAATCTCGCCTGGGACGCTACAAAAGAAAAGCG